>NZ_JBHMVA010000002.1:0-640465 GCF_042436675.1 Quyinboa ferrireducens
ATAATTGATGGCGATGAGACATTATCCAGACAACACCAGCTATTATGTTCAATCGACGGAATTGGTGAAAGAACATCAATAAAAATGATATTGGAAACAAATGCGTTTAGAGACTTTAAAGATCCCCGGAAGTTTTGTTGTCATGCAGGCGTAGCTCCATTTTCATACACATCTGGAAGTAGTATCCGATCCAAACGAAAGGTCTCTAAAAGAGCAGATAAGAGTATTAAGGCCCTATTACATATGGCTGCATTATCTGCCATTAAAACAAAAGGAGATCTGGGACAATACTATGCTCGAAAAGTAGCTAAAGGCAAGAACAAAATGACAGTTCTCAATGCCATTCGTGCTAAATTGGTCTTAAGAATGTTTGCCGTTATTAAAAATGATAGACTTTTTATACAAAACTATACTAATCCTTTGTCCATATCATAAGAATAAGGAGGACATATTTACAAGTGGTTGCCTGGAATTATTGGCATCGTTAAAATCAAACTATAGCGAGAAAATAGACAGTAATGATAATGTTGGTCTTAGTTAATTCGCAAAACGAATATTATTTTAATTTCGCCTCTTTTGGCCTGATTACCATTCTATCGTAAATTATTAAAGCTAAAATAGTAATAACACCTATCCCTACAATTACATACCAAATTCTATTAGGATTATAGTTATCCCAAATGAATTGTGTCATTTCAGTTTGGGTCATTCCGAGCTTTTCAGCAGCCGTAGCGAAGTAATCGTTTTTTGTAAAAGTTTGAGTTATTTCCGGCATTGCAATTCCTCTGTTGGCCACTTCTAATTGCAACAAACTTAATTTATCAGACCATGCCTCGTAGAGATTCCCTGAAACAAATGTTGTTAAGAAATTACCCAGGAAAACCGGCAGGAAATAAGTCCCCTGGTATAAGGCTTCTTTCCCTTTTGGAGATATCAATGCAATAAATGAAGAGAACGTTGGATTTGTCATCATTTCACCAATGGCAAAAATCATTATTCCCAGTATTGTATAAAAGCCATTCCCTGTATAGAACGTAATCCCAATACCTATTGCGGCAATAAAAAATCCGGTTATCATGGCACTTACATGACGCATTTTTAACACAAAATACGACACGATTAACTGGAACAATATGATAGAGCCTGCATCAAGATTAACTAACATCTCCGGTTTAACGGAATCACCGCCGCCACTCATGGCGTTGGCAATCCATGGTGAAATCTGTGCAATTGAGTCATGTAGTGCTTTGGTATTGACCCAATCTTCAATAAAAGTTGGTAGGGTATAGAACAGTTGATTAAACATTGTCCAGAACCCCACCATTATAATAAGCAATACTGAAAGACGGCTGTCTTTAACTGCTTCCCAGATTTTAAGCAGGGAACTTTTAATGGCTTCTGAAATTGTTTCTGTATTTTTCTCCCTGTCCTTTTCTTTATAAAGTAGTAAAACGATTACCAGGTTTAATGTAATAACGGTAGCTGCCTGAAGAAATATTAATTTCCAACCAAACTGAGTACGCAGAGTTGATGAGAGAGCTGGTCCAATAAAACCACCAATATTTACCATCATATAAAAAATCCCGAAACCTAAGACAGAATTAGACTCATCGGTATTTTTGGCAACAATACCAGAAGCAACAGGTTTAAACATAGCTGCACCAACAGCTACCCATAAAAACACAATAAATACCATGGCATATGATTGCACTTCGCCCATTACATAGTATCCGGAAATCAATAATACATAGGCTATTATTAATGATTTCTTATAGCCAATTTTATCTGCAATGACCCCGGTAAACAATGGCAATAAGTACAGAATTGCAGTTACAATTCCCATAATTTGTCCTTTCTCTATATGTGAAAGTCCCAGTCCACCTTCGTCTGTTGATCCGGTTAAATAGAGTGCCAAAACTGCAAATAATCCATACCAGGCCCAACGCTCAAGGAGTTCCATCGTACTTGCAATCCAAAATCCTCCTTTAAAGGATTTCATGACACCAAAAAAAGATTTCTTATCTGTACTCATTTTTATTTAGTTTTTATTGTTACTAAAGATAATCAAAATTTTATGCCTTAACGTGTATTACCCGTTTCCCGAAGATTTGGGTATGAAATGCGTCGTTACAAACAACGAACCCTTAGTTGTAAGCCCATGAGTGCATTTATTTTATTCGTTGGGAATTGGCATATTATGCTGTCGCAGGAATGAGAGTTTGTCCCAGTAGCCGCGCTGAAACTCTATTTTGCCATTTACAACGTGGAAGACACCGCAACCACGCAAACCCAGCGGATCTTTCCATTCCAGGATGCCCCATTCTCCATCCTGTAATATCTGCTCTACAATGCACACCATATCAGCAGCCGCAAATTCATTCTTAAACATCTGCCGGATATTTTCTTTGCCTTTTATGGGTTCGTTTGCTACCTGATGGTTAACGGCATTATCTGCATATAGTTCGGCCAGGGCATCTGCATCCGCGTTGTTAAAATACTCCACGAATTTTTCAATGACTTGTTTTGGTTCCATCTTAGTTTGTTTCGTGTCATAAAATTGGGGAATATTTTATGGAAATGCAATTTATTCAGGCAAGGACATATTCAATCACACTTTCAGTGTGGATATTCGCTGTGCTCATCAGCCAGACATTGCATGTCAGGCTGGAATCGCGAAGGCTTTCAGTCTTTGGTTTAACTTGCAAAGTTGTTAAGTTTCAGTCCAACGGACTGGTAGCAAAAGTCCGTTGCAACGCACCGGATTAAAAATGTTAAGGGCGAAATTCAGAGTAAATTCATCGGATGACTCCGAGTCATCCGATGAATCTGTTAAAAGTTGCCCGTAAATATTAGCATCGTTAAAATCAAACGACTGGAGAAAGGAAAAGTAAAAAACCGTAGCAGTTACGCTACGGTTGTCGGGTTAATTAAAACGAACCTTCATATGGTTAATAAGACATAGGTTACTCGTTTCTGTAAATATCGCTGTTGTTATTGTTTTCAAATGTGTTATTCGAAATAACGGGAGTAATATCATACCAAATATAAATACCATACCCTTCGTTTTCTCTTATTGCGCAATTTGTTACACTTACATTTGACGAATGAATTTCTATTGCAGCATCTTCGTCATCGCTGTTAGCACCGGCCCCGTATTCTATAATGCAATTATCCAGTTTAGAACCTGTTTTGGTGTATGAACCAAAAAGAATCAGCTGCCAGTCTCCTTTGGATGGATATGACGCGGCAGACGTAAATGTAACAGGATTGGATGTTGTGCCTGTAGCTTTTAGAATTCCGCTGTCTTCGTTTCCTACCACAAAGGCCCCGTTAGCTTTTAGTTTAATAGTAGTTCCGGCGTTTATTGTCATTACGGCATTATTTCCGTTTATGCTTATCCAGTCATTTACAAAATAAGGTGCTGTTTGAGGCTGCCAGGTTACGTTGGTTGTGACATCAGAAATAAGGATCAGGATGCCATAGTTCCCGTTTGGTGTAAAGGTGTTGCCCGATCCGATATTGCCTGCAGCTGTTGCTGAAAGAATCATAAGATGTTTTTCACAATCTTCGATTCGGTTGTTGGTGAACGCATTAAATTCAGATTCGTTGTTCAGGTAGATCCCACAATTCTTAATATGACGGATTGTACAATGAGACATTTTTACTTTTGTATAATACAGTTCAATAGCAGCAGTTTCATCATCGTATGCAGATTCTTTACCTCCATATTCAACGGTACAGTAAGTCAGTTCGCTTGCCGATGCTGAATTTTTATCGTAAAAATAAATCCCGTCCCAGTCACCGGCTTCGGGATTGGAAGATGCTGAAGTAAAGATGATAGGTTTGTCGGCGGTACCAATGGCTTTAAGTGAACCATATTGTCCGTTTCCAATATTCAGAGAGGCGTCTTCTTTGAACTTTATAACGGTTCCTGGTTCAATAACCAGATCCGAATTAACAGAAACATATCCTTCAATGGTCCACTCTTTGTCTACCGATAAAGTGGTGGGAGAGTTAACGTCTGTTACAATATTTTCGGTTATGTTTTCTTTTACTTTAACACACGAGGTAATAAGGGCAATAAGCCCGAACGCTGTCAACATCAGAATTTTTCGGTTCATTTTAAAATTGTTTTAGTGAATAATAATGGTTTGTTTACAAGCTGGCTTTACTTATTTGCAATAGTCAGGCTAAGCATTGTTATAAGCAAAATTAGAAGATGGCTGAACCAAAAAATTGTAAAAAACGGACATAAATTGAGGGCATATTATTTCATGGAAATGTTATTTCATCCTGTTTGAGAAAGGTTATGAAGTTCATATACCGGCGGTCCCTGTTAAATAATGTGTTGGGTGTTTCTCCCGTAACTGCTTTAAAATCGTTGATAAGATGAGCCTGATCCGAATATCCGCATTCATTGACGAGTGAGAGCCATTCCGGTTTTGTTTTTACCGGCAGATTTCTGATCATATAACTTATGCGGGCAATTCTTGCCAGTTGTTTTGCAGATAACCCTATGCGCTCCTTAAACAGGCGACGCAGATAGCGTTCATTCAGGTTATATCTGGCAGCTAGTTCCTGTATTTTTATGTTGCCGTTATGAGCGGTTAACTCGTCGCAAATACTATCAACTATGTGGGGCGGTTTATGTGATGTTTGCAACTTCTGTTCAATATATCCGGTTAAAAGGTTTATGCGTTGTGTTGTTGTACTACAATTTTTTATCAGGTCGTAAAAATCACGGGTAATAAAGGGCATGGCATCAACACAGTAGTTTTGGGAAATATATCCCATGTTGATCCCGAAAATCCGGTACAATCCATAAGGTTTACATATGATAACAATGCTATCGGAATCGCCCAGGGAACGCAGGAACAGGAAATGGTTAATATTGCCGATAAAAAATGTGGTTGGCAGGATAAACGGACTGAGATTGGCACCCGATAAGGTGAAAGTTTTTTTAAAATGTATAACCCATCCTGTACAACAATTGGGTATAAATTTATCTTCCAGCGTTTCCCCGTTTGTTGTAAACTGAGTGGATGTTATTTGTATAATTACATCTTTTAATCCATCAGGAATAGTATGCTCTGTGGAAAGTGGAGTAACCATAAAACAAATATAATTCAATAATCATTCCGTAAAATACGGGATTGAACTTTTTTATGTATGTCAAAAAAAATAATTATTCTTCGGAAATTTTTATGGAAATGCAATTTATCCAGGCCAGGATATATTCAACCACACCTTCAGTGTTCTTATTCGCTGTGCTCATCAGCCTGACATTGCATGTCTGGCTGGAATCGCCAAGGCTTTCAGCCTTTGGTTTAACTTGCAAAGTTGTTAAGTTTCAGTCCAACGGACTGGCAGCAAAAGTCAGGTACAACGCACCGGAGTAAAAGTGTTAGTTTGAAATCCGGTCTGAAGGACCGGGAGCACCAAAACAGTACGGAGTGCCGGGTTGCAGGCATGCATGGAGGATCAGCCTGTTGGGCTGGAAGAAATCCTCTGTCCGTCAACTGACGGACACCTCCTTTTGAAAAAAGAGGACGTATTATATATGGTTGGCTTATTAATACGGCACCGATATTTCCCGTTGTCGTTTAAAGGCTTCGGCATACCATATTAATTCATCAATGAACTTTGCTGTAGAAGATTCAATTCTATTATTGTTCGGTTCAAGGTTTTCATCGAATAAACTACCGACAACCGGAAACGGGAGCATAGAAGAAATAGCAGGCATCCCCAGTTCTCCGAGGATTGCTCTCAGGTGAACACCTGCTCTTACACCTCCGAATGAACCGGCCGAATATGTTGCTATGGCCGACGGTTTAAAATAATATTCGCGTTGAAAATGATCCAGTAAATTTTTTAGCGCAGGTGGAATGCTGTGGTTATATTCTCCGGAAACAATTAAAAACGCATCCGAACTTTTAAATATACCCGATAATTCCTCCATTACTTCGGGAGCTGTTCCCGGTTCATACTCTTTAAACATTTTATCCAGTAAGGGCAAGTTGTACATTTTAGGATCAATAAAACGGACATTTAAATTCCGGTCTGTTAATTTTTGCTCAAGGTATTTTGCCACTTTAATGCCTCGTCTTTCCGTTCGTACAGAACCATATATAATACTTATTGTTAATTCCATCAATCAGGATTTATGCGTTTATATATTTATAAAACTTACCAGCGAAAACCATTGTTCTTTATCGGTGTAAATGTTTTGAATTTTTAACCCTGTCAATGTTTCAAACTTACGGATATCAGCTAATGTGAATTTATGAGAGTTCTCTGTGTGGATTGTTTCGCCGGCTTTAATATCTATTTTTTCTACGAACAACGGACTTGAAATACGCATGTCTTTTGCTGCTTTAAGGTGCATTTCTATTCGGGCTTCCTGTTCATTATAAAAAGCGTAATGTTCAAAATTATGTGTGTCAAAGTCCGTCTGAATGATTTCGTTGATTACATTCAGGATATTTTTGTTAAACCGGGCCGTAATTTCCTGCGAGTCGTTATACGCTTTATGTAATATGCTTGAATCTTTCACCATATCAAGGCCGAGTATCAGCTGGTCTCCGGGATTCATGATACGTTTCAGGTTCATCAAAAAATTCGTTGCCTGCTTTCTGTCAAGGTTGCCAAGCGTGCTGCCGAAAAAGCATATCAGTCGTTTTTGCTCCCCGGGTAACTGATCAAGATGTTTTAAAAAATCGGCGAGTAACCCATGAATCGTTAGTCCCGGATATTTGAGCGAAAGGATATCCGCTGACTTTAACACTGCGGCCTCGCTCACATCTACAGGAATGTAATTAATATGTTTCATCCTGTTTTTTTGAACTGCGTCAAGCAGAACCGATATTTTTGTGCAGTCACCGCTGCCAAGTTCTATAATGTCAATATTGGTATAATGACCCGGAATATTGGTAGCGTTAGCTTTTAAAATGGCTGTCTCGGTTTTTGTAGGATAATATTCCGGTAAGGATGTGATTTCTTCAAAAAGTGCGGATCCTTTTTCATCATAAAAAAAGCGGCTCGAAATATATTTTTGTTCTGCTTTTAGCCCGTCCAGAATCTCATGCAACACATCACTTTCATTCTCGGTGGACAGATAATTACTTATGGTCAGATGCGGATTTACCTGTATGGCAATATCAGAATTATTCATGTTGAAATAGTTTACGATTTATTTGTTATGAGATATTCTTCAGGGATTCCTGTTTCGAACGGGTTGGATGGATCGGCGCTCCATTCAAACCATCCGCCGTCGTAAACCGATACGTTTGGCCAGCCCATCAACCATGCATTAAACCATGCTTCGCTGCCCCGCCATCCGGTTCCACAGTAAAAGGCCAGATGTTTATCAGGTGTAATCCCACGATTTATCCATATATCTGCCGTCTCATGAAACTCACGGGTGGTATGATCAAAATTCCTGTAGTTTTCCATATGGTAGGCATCGCTTCCGCAATCGGCAAACACGGCACCGGGAATGCGGCCTTTGGGTTCAATATAATTATACCCGCTGACTTCGCCGATGTATTCAGGCCAGCTTCGTACACACACCAGTTCTGCATTAGTTGCGGCAAGTATCTCCTTTGCCTCCGGAGTATCTACGGCCAGTTCGGGATGTACCGGTATTGCGGATCCGAAATCAGGGACCGGTATTTTAGGTTCATCCGTATAAGATACTTCAAAACCTTCATCTGTCCATGCCTGAAATCCACCGTTCAGAATGCGCACATCCTTAACGCCCGCATAAAGCATGATAAACGCGATTCGTATGGCTCCGATATCGCCTGCTGCACTGCCGGGGAAAGGATCATTATTGTCAGGATACATAAATTTTCCATAGACAACTACGGTTGTATCAGACGTGATGCCGTGTTGCTCAAACGTTGCTTTTAATTCTTCAGGAGATCGTCGGTTCCATGTTTCAGGCGCTTCCACTGCAAGGGTATCCATATCGATGGCTCCCGGGATATGTCCCGTAAGATAGGCATCTCTGTTTCTGTAATGTGCATGGATAACCTTGTACCTGGTGTTCGTGTAATGCTCAGGTTTTTCTCCTGAAATTAACCGGTTCACCCATTGTGCGGAGACAAGATTTTGGTAACGTTTAAGATGATCCATAGGTAATGAATCGTCGGTGGCCCACTCATCCATAAAATTAAGGTAAAGGCTGATGTTTTTATATCCGAATTTTAAAAAACTATCTGCTACCGTTTTAATTCCTTCTTTTCCGTATCCGTAGATAATAATCTCATCGGTGGGGAGAATGTTTTTATGCCTTACCATTTCTATCCAGTCCATATATTTTGTCCATTTATGCGGAAGACTTTTCGCCCCTTTAATATGGCCCTCCCTGGACTCATTTCCGGGCTTCCATCCATTATAGGCATCAACCGGCCGGATATCGATAAGTTTTACTGTGTTGCCGTTAAGTTTTCGGATAAGTTGAGATGTTGTAATTACGTTGTATTCCTGATTCATATTTTATGGTTTATAATTATCACTAATCTGTAATTTTTACCCCTTTCCAGAATGCAACCCTTCCTTTAATTCCTTTTGCCTGTTCTTTGGGGTCAGGATAATACCAGGCAGCATCCTTATTGGTTTTCCCGTCAACGTCAATATTGTAATATGATGCTGTCCCTTTCCAGTGACAAACAGTATGAGTATCACTTATTTTCAAAATATCGGGATCTGCTGAATCAACAGGGAAGTAACTGTTCCCTTCGATAGTGACAATGTCATCGCTTTCTGCAATTATTTTATTGTTCCATATAGCTTTCATTGCTTTTAATGTTTATGTCGGTTTATTTGACTGGCAGATTTTTCAGGATGTCTTTAACTGTTGACCGGTTGTGATAATCCGGATCAAACTGCCGCCAGATAATAGTACTTTTTGTGTTGATAATATATGTCGCCGGTATCGGCAGTCGTTGTGAGTCATCGGAATGGGTTTCCTTTAACTTTGCGTTCAAAACGGTATTATATGTAAAAAGTGTTGCCGGCGGAGGTGTAAAAGTAACATCGTAGGCATCGGCTATTTTGTATCCTTCATCATATAATAAACGGAATTGCGCCCCGGTTTTTTCTTTCATTTTATTCAGGTACTCAGGTTTCTCTGGTGAGACGGCAATCACAGTTGCCCCTTTTTTAGTAACAAGTGACAGACTATCCTGAATAGTGGCGAGGTGTTTATTGCATACAGGACACCAAAAACCACGGTAAAATATTAATACTACGGGACCGTCTTTCAGCGCTGCCGAAAGATTAAATTCAGAACTATCCGCATCAATAGCGGAAAACAATGGCGCTTTTGTACCGGTATTTAAACCCTTTGCATCCTCAGCACGTCTCGTTTCCTGCGCATGCAAAAATGAGAACGATAATGTAAACAGAAGTGTGATTATAACAGATTTCATTTGAAATTTTTAAGGATTCAGACGAAATTGTGGCATTAACCTTACAGGAAAAATGTATTAAATTTTATTGCGTTTTTTGCTTGCTTTCGCTTTTGGATTAAAATCAAGGCAAAGCTGTATCCAGTATTCCAGATCTTTTTCCGTGTCGAGACTTTCGGGTTCAACATACACATAGCCGATCATGGGACGTTTTGTAAAATCCATTTCCCTGCATCCCTTCTTCTTAAGTGCCTCTTGGTAAATTTCCGGGTCAATACGTGCCATCAGATTGTTCCTGATGATGCCCGTGCACATTTTGTCGTTGACCATAAAGCACAGTCCACCCATCATTTTCTTTTCTTCGAAGGATACGTTTTTATGTTTGAATGTTATTCGAATGCGATCTGCTAAATATTCATCGTATGCCATAATTCTGTTCTGTTTTGTGCGAACACCGGAAAGTAAAGAGTAATTAATAGAGATTTATTTGTAAACAACGGATATGTGCAAAATGTTTGTTGATATTCGATAACAGCCACACCTTCAGCGTGGATATTCGCTGAGCTCATCAGCCTGGCATTGCATGCCAGGCTGGAATCAGCAAGGCTTTCAGCCTTTATTTTAACCAGCAAGGTTGATTAGTTTCCATGCCAACGGACTGGCAGCAAAAGTCCGGTGCAATGCACCGCGGAGTAAAAGACTTAAGGTCGAAATCCAGAGTAAATTCATCGGATGACTCCGAGTCATCCGATGAATCTGTTAAATGTAGTGCCGGGTTGCAGATCTGTGTGGTGGTTCAGCCTGTAGGGCTGAACGAAATCCTCAGCCCCGATAATTCCGATAGCTATCGGAAGGGACACTTCCTTAAAAAAAGAGGAGATATTATATGTAAAGCACTAAACGATTTTATCCAACGCCGAACATGAACTTCAGACCAAGGAGCAGGCCTCCGGGTTGAGCTAAATTCATAGCCTGTTTGCCTGTGTCACTTAACTGATAATAGCTGTCATGCAGGGTATAAGCATTCGATTTTGTGTTGATGGAATAACCTAAGGATAATACGACTTTGGATGATTTTCCTACTCTTATATTATAGGAGTAAACCAAATCGATACTTAAAACCGGAAGTAGATCCATTTCCAGTTCTACCATTTCATCATCCGGTTCGACCGGTAGTTCGCTTGAGAAATTGTCCATTCCTGTCGCATAGCTGACGCCAAGACTAAAGCATGATTTATAGCTGGCTTCTTTTGTATAAAAGTTCAGACTACCACGCAATTTATAGCCCCAGCTGCCAATTCCGGCAGAGGCACCGAATGAATTCTTACCGCCAACTGGAAGTTCCATAGCAATACCCGCAATACCCATTTCATTTAGTCCGCCTCCAAGTCCGATAAATATAGCAGGTGTATGTTGTACTGTAACCTGTGACTGAAGACCAATAAAGGAAAAGCAGAACAATAGAATGATGATAACTCTTAATGGCTTACGGTTCTGTGACTTTTTCATTTGAAGTTATATTAGAGAGTTTAAACTGAGTACAATTTTTGAGGTATATAAAATTAAGACAATTTTGTTTAATGATGATGTTTTATATAGGTTTTTCTTATTGTAAATAAGACGGTTAAATGTGAGACGTGTTCAAACATAGGCGATTGAAACAGTTGGAAATATTGATGTTAATTTCACTCACACCTTCAGGGTGGATATTCGCTGTGCTCATCAGCCTGGCATTGCATGCCAAGCTTGAATCAGAAAGGCTTTCAGCCTTTGTAGCAACTTGCAATGTTGTTAAGTTTATGTCCAACGGACTGGCTGCAAAAGTCCTGTGCAATGCACCGCGGAGTAAAAGACTTAAGGTCGAAATCCAGTCTGAAGGACTGGCAGCATAAAACCCGGTACGTAGTGCCGGGTTGCAGATCTGTGCGGCGATTCAGCCTGTAGGGCTGAACGAAATCCTCCTCCCTGATTTATCGGGACACCTCCTTTTGAAACGAAAACATATCAAGTAAATAATATGGAAAGTTTTAAGTGAATCGTCATGGACATTATTTTGAATAACTTTTCAGTACCTCCAACCATAATTCGGCATGTTTCCAAAGCCCTGCATCTGAAAAGTGGAGGCCATCGTTGCGATAGTAAGTTTTATCCATAGAATCCGTGTTGGCGCCCTGAAATACATCAGGGAACAATTCCGCCAACTGTTTTTGAGCATTTTGAATATTCGGATCACATCCGTTATTTTTTCTCAGCAGAATGTCTTCAACCGGTATATAAGAGGCGACAGCCACAAAGATTGGTGCATCCACATGATTGGATCTGAAGGCTGATCGAATGGTTTTAAACTTCTCTATGTAGGTTTCTTTTGAGGTATTGTATTGATTATCAGTTTCCCCCTGGTGCCATAATACGTAATCGATTTTAATTCCCTGACTATTTGGCTGACGGATAGCATTTAAAATCAGTTTATGTTGTTTTCCGCCTTCGGCCCATCCCGAAACCGTAGTTCCTCCGCGACCGATAGGTACGATTAATACCTTTTGATCCAGATTATTCTGAATCATTAAATCCCCCTGTCTCGTCCATGGTGAACCTCCGAAACCACCTGCACCTTTCAACGGGTCTCCTGCTTCGTAAATTTTGCCGTCGTACCAGTTATATACCTCTTCTTTGCACTGGTAGAGTGTCTGACCATAGTTAGCCGAATTTGACTGTCCAAATGCAAAAATTACAGTGTATGCGTCGTTATTAAACCGGGTCATATCCATTTTAATCTGTTTGACTGTACTGGCCTTAATTGCATGATAAAAATTCCGGAATTGTTTTACCGGAAATAGCTGGGACCGGTAGCTTAAAACTCCCAGAACGAAAAACAACATCAATAATAAAATGCCTGCTACAATCAGTTTTATATTCATAACGATGTTTAAAGTGCTGATTTTGAAAATAAAAATAATAAAATATTTACTCTTCCTCGTCTAATGCTTTAATCCGGTTCTCCTCTTCGAGTAATAAAGGCATTGTCGGCTATACTATTTAATAGTTATAATTGTATGTTTATAACGTTTTATTGTTTGCTGGGGAAACAGAACAGTCAATGGATTTCAGCCTCATATCTTTTGCTGATCTGCTGATGATAAAGATATCCGGTTTTGAACACAAAACAAAATGAATAGGCTCCTTTAGGTAGAGTCTGTGCGTCAATTTCTGCCTTTAAATTCAGGGTGTGATCCGGTAATAACTCATCCGGTTTATTGCTAATGGTGAGAGGGACAAAATATTTTTTCTCAGCGTTTTCAAACATCACGAAAAAATTTACTGGAAAATCGGATCTGTTGAGCGTTATAATCGTCTCATATGGATTATGCAGTTCAAAATCAACCTGATTAGCTTTCCGGGTATCCAGCATTAACGTTTCGGGTTGAAGGGATGCATTCATTTTACTGATGAGAGGGAATTTGTCAATCTGCTTAAAAAGAATGAGTTCATTATGATTTGTGGTCAGAGTATCGAAAAAAGTGGATGGCCAGTTACCAATTAACAGGATGTCTTTATTATTAAAATCCTCTTCACAGTTCCACAGGTCATACTGATTTTTGCGGTAAAACACATTGTTTAGCGACATTGATTTATTGCCCGTGTAAAATGCATATTTTGCAGCTCTTTGATAAGAGTTTACGAATACAACATTTCTGCCATTTGCAAGGTCTGCAATGGCTTCAAAGTAATCCCGCTTTTCTTCATGAAAATCTGTTTTCAATGGTAAAGGCAGAGCGATACTAATTCTGGCCAGTACAATAAGTGATGCAGAAATAATGGAAATCACCTTGATTTGTCTGACGTACTTTTCGTTCTTCAAAATGATTGCATATGTCATAACAAGCAAGGGTATAGCTGCGAATGCAACCCAGTGAGCTTCTGTTTTACTTCTGAAAGAATACAAAAAGAAGAAAAGAATGAACCCTGTAAACAATCTTTTCCAGAAGGGGTCGGAAGAATGGAGTAGACCTGAATTTTTAACGGACAAATATATGAGAAACAGGATGATGAACGGATTCAGTACGCCGATTGTACCAATTACATATTCCAGTACATGTTTTATTTCAAACGTCCCTTTGGTGCGTTCAAACAAGTGATAGTTGAACGTTATAAAATCATGATTCATCTGCCAGATCAGATGAGGAATCAATGCTGTTAATGCAATAAGGCCGGCAAAATAAATGTGCGGCTTTTTTAAGATTTTAAGATTCAGTATTACACTTAGCAGAATGATAATACCTCCGTGATATTTTGAATAGATAAGGGCAGCTGCAATTATGCCGAGTAAAATCGTATTGTTTACTCCGGGCCTGATTAATAATTTTCTGAAAACCAATACATACAATGTGCCGAAAAACAACAGAGGAACATCCGGCGTGGTAATAAAACCATACATGTTGAAAACCGGGAAGGCTAGGATCAACAGAAAAAACAGCCACTCTGCGTTCTTCCGGTTTATTGTTTCTTCCGGCATCAGTTTCCATATACATAAAACGGTAAAAGAGGAGAGGAGTACTGTCATAATCCTCAGCCCTGCAATACCTTTAAATATAAGTGATCCGATATAAATTATCCAGGCAACCATTGGAGGATGGTCAAAGTATCCCCAGGCAGGTTGCTGTGCAAATGCGAGATAATACGCTTCATCAGACGTTACAGGCGTAATGAATGCCTGAACCAGGTTGATGGCAGCAAAGATCAGCAGAAACAGATAGAATCTTTTGCTGGTTTTATGCATTAACTAATTCTGAAATAAATTTATTTATCAGTTACGATGGTGCTTGATTTGATTTTCATGGAAATCTCCATACCATCAGGCATCATGGAATTACCTTTAACCTTACTCAAACCGGTTAAATCCTGATCAAGTTTTGACTCTATGGGCCAACCTGTATTTTTATCAATTTTAATTGATGATGACATGGTACCTTTCATATTGGTTTGCATTGACATTCCATTCATTTCTGTATAACCAGTGGAATCAGGAGTTGAAATAGTCGAATTTCCTTTAATCAGATAATAGTCATCTGTTTTTTCAACCAGTGTGTAGGTTGTTGTGAAGTCAACTTTAAAGGTTGAACTTTGTGTTGTATGTTTTATCCATGAATCACCAACCTTTACTGGATGGTCCGGGAAGATATCTGTACTCATTTCCAGATTTCCTTTCATAGATTCCTCTCCAAATGTATTCTTAAGCTGAGCTTTTACCTGTTCCACCTGTGCCTGTGCCATTGGGTTTTCCGTCTCAAAAAGTTTGTCCATCCCCGAAACTCCCTCAATTTCACCGTGTTTGGTGAGCTGAAGTGTAAAAGGCTTATTGGTCATTCCGGTCATAAGACTGGTCAAAGGATTTGCATCGTCTCCTGATTCGGAATCAGCAGTCATATTAAACATGTTTGATTCCATTTTCATGGAGATGTTGTCGTACTGTGCACTGATATCATAGATGGTATCTTTAATATCATTAACCTTGTAATTCATGCTGCTTTTCATTGTCATGACCATATCAAGACTTTGACCCATAAAATTTTGGGTCATGTCAACCTTAGTAACACTAATCTGTTTGTAGTCTTTGTCTTTCTCAAGATTCAGGGACAGTTCAAGTTTTTGCGGTTTACAAGCAGCAATAAGTAATGTTGTTAAAATGAGGACGTAAATCGGTTTCATCGTTTTTAATGTTAAAGGTTATGTATTAATTATTGTATTTTATCAGTGGTTTATGATTGCAATATTAGGATTAATTTTTAACAATTGAGCTAAAAATTCGGGTTCATTAAGTGGAGAAATGTAAATTGTACGCGTGGATTTATAGGTAACCTGCATGCATCTCCATGAAAGTGAAAGTTTGTATACACCTCCAAAAGTTTGTTGATTCAAACGGATTGTATTAATCTCAGTAATAAGTACGTTCCAGTAAAATGGTCCGGTGGAAATATGTAATTTCTCGTTTTTAATTTTATATTTTGTGTTGAACCATATCCAGATCATGAGAATGACAAAACTGAATGCAATTACAGAAGAAATGACAAGTTGCGACAGTTCTTCCTCTTCACTTTTAAGGTAGGGCAATACAAATCCCACACCTGTAATAACTAAACTGAATACAACAAGTAAAATACCAAATGAGACGTCTCTTTTACTTCTGAATGTTAATTTTTCTGACATATTATCCTTATTTCTCCTCTAACCAGGCTTCCGGTATATAGATAACACAAATATTCATGGATTTGTTATCCTCAGACAACATTGCAGACTGAATTTCTACCCTGGTGCCATCCGGGCTGAAGGTGGGGTGAGGGTGATCAGATGCTGTTGGTTTATGACCCGTTGACAACAATCGCATCTGGTGAGTATCCCTGTTGATAAGGTAGATATCACGGTTGAAATTATCTCCCACAACAAACCGTTTGTCGGGTGATCCACTTACGTGCCAGAATCCGCTTCCGTAGGGGATTTGTCCGGCTATGGTCATTTCGCGCGTATTGATATTTACAATACCTAATCCCGTCGGTTTTTCACGTGTTCCGCATGGTCCCCATTCTGTTTCCTGTCCGGGATTACTGCCTTTTACCCCTGTGCCGGGTTTAGCAGTGTCATTCGTTCCGGGTATTTTGCGGTGACCCATAATTGCAAAAGCCACCTCATCGGGTGTAATGACAGCTTCATGCGTCACCCATTCGTAGGGTGATTCAGGATATAAGGGCCTGAGTCCGGTTCCGTCTGCATTAACAATCCATGTACGTTGTGGCGATTTCCCTCCGGTTTCCCAGCAAAATACAATCTGACCCGGAACCCAGGGATTCGATTGTATATGTCCAACCTGGAATGGTACAGAAATCACATAGGATATTTCACCGGTTCTTAAATTCATGCCTGCAATACCACCGGGACCTGAACCCATATGCCGGGGTCCGAAATTCGGTTCAATTTTAACACTGTCTGGCAGGTGTTTGCCGGCCATGGTTTTACCTACCCTGAACCAAACCTGTTCTTCATCGCCATCCAGGGTCATATCACCGCCGGCACCATATTCTGCAGGAATAGTTCCGCAAATCCTCTGGTAGGAATCTACATCCTTTAAAGATCCCGTTTCACTGTCACTGAAAAGTTTTTTCAGATCCACTTCAATGACCTGGATAGCGCGGTTGCGTCGCCTTTCTTTATCTGAAGGATGCATGTAATACAACTTCATGGATTTACGTGCTACATTCAGCATTCCGATGAAACCTCCTTCCGTAATCTGCACAATGTCGCCTGTTTCTTCATTAACAGCCATAGCTTCTCCTCTTACACGATTCGATCTGAATATTAGCCATTTGCCATCAGATGTCCACTGGTTATGTGTCTGGTAAATCTTGGAGTCGCCCATGGGGGTGCTGGTCAGGAATGCGAGTTTTACCCCTGTAACCGGATCTGTGATAATCTTTTTTTCTGACGGGAAACGTGTACCAATCTGTGCTTCGGTACTGAATGTAGAAAACACAAAAACGGAAATAAGGTACAATGTAATTCTGAATATAGTATTAACTTTCATAATTAACCTGTTGTGTTATTTAATGATTTTATTTTCAATTTGTTCTAACTCTGTGTCCCGCATGTTTTCACAGCCTTTTATTTTAATATTGGCAGAATGCATAATATGCATACTCTCACCGTTTTCAGGTTGTTGAAATTCAGAGTTTGTCAGATATAAACCATGAACATCGTCAAGCAAGATGGCCGGACGTTTTTCGTTGCCTGTGTGGTATATATTTATATTATGCATTTTTACATTTTTAACATGCCTTATGAAGAAACCATAGGATGGAATTAATCCGAATTTTTGTGGTTCCGGATAGCCATCAGCCATTTCGGGAACATTCTCAGGAATGGTGCCAGATTCAGCATCCAATGGTTTGTACCAGATATTTATGTTACTGAGTGTAATATCTTCTATGTGGTGATCCGGAATGCCTGTGATAAGACAGGAAAAACGGGAGTCTGCATTATATACCACAACATTGCTGATATTGATCCTTCGCAGTTTTCCAACAGGGGTGTTATCCGGTCCCCGCATGCGTGCTCCCAAACGTAAGAATATGGGGGAGTTGATGGTATTTCTCATGGTAATATTTGAAATTGTTACATCTTCCAGTAATCCGCCATCGACTGTTTCAAGAGCCAGTCCCCGGCAATAATCAAATACACAGTTAGAAATGGTAATATTTTTAAACCCTCCATTGGATTCAGTGCCGAATTTAATGCGTCCTGTCGGTCCTTCATGATCAGGAGCCAGATGTGCTTCCTTTTTCTGATATGTTCCGTCCAGAAATGTTCCGCGGTCATAACCCGATACCTGACAGTTTGTTATGGTAACATTTTCCGTAGCTCTCGCATATCCAAGCGCATAGGAACTTTTCAGACAAATGGCATCATCCCATGGCGAGTTAATGCTGCAGTTTGAAATATGTACATTCCTGCAACAGTCCACATCTATACCATCACGGTTTGTATCCATTTTTAGATTATCAATCGTCATATTATCCACACCTGTTGCCAGAATTCCAAAATGGCCACCCATTAAAACGGTAAAATCCCTTAAAATTACATTGCGGCAGTTTTTCAACGCAATGGCTTTGTTTGCGTGGGGAAAACGGTATGGACGTGAGCGTTTCAAACCTTTCCCATGGATCATTCCGGGACCTGTAATGGAAATATTTTCAAGATCTTCTCCCCAGATAAGACTGTTATGCCAATGGCTGTGTCCATAGTCCTGATACCTGTTTCCCGGGCCTTCTTCAGGGGGATCATAACCACTACTGTCTGTTGGCTCGGCTGCAATAATGGTAGCACCCTGGCTCAGATAAATTGAAATGTTGCTTTTTAACCGTAAGGAATAGCTGAGGTAATCTCCGGCAGGAAAAACAATGGTGCCACCTCCGGCTTTATACGCCGCATGTATGGCCAGATTTATGGCATCTGAATCGACGGTTTTGCCGTTCGCAGTTGCCCCAAAGTCACGAACATTGTAAACTCCCGTAATATTTTCTGCATAAAGGTGCCCGGAAAAAATAGAAAGTAAAACTATTAATGCGCCTGCAGAGTATGTGGATGCACACATTTTGAGAAGATTCATAAGGCTTTTTCTGATTAGTACTGTAAATAACATTTCAGTTTTGTGTTTTCACCTTCAAAGCTACAAAAAATGAATGGTTTCATTAATTAAAATGCGATTTGGAATCAAGCAATAATAAAATTGTGTTATATCCTGAAAGCTGGAGCTTTGGGATAAAATAACTTCCGGTTTTGACCGCTTTTATCTTTCCGGTATGACAGGAAAGGTGTTGAAAAGTGATAAATTTGATCATTTGAACTTAACTACAGAAATTGATGTGAGTGATCTGGATTCCGGATTGTATTTTATTTGCCCGTCAGGAGAACATTTTACACAGACACGAACATTTATAAAAAAATAGCAAAAAGCATTTTTTATTCAGGAAAGTCAATTATTTAAATATACCGTATCATCCCTGTGATATTAATCATTCTGGACGGTATATTAAGGTTTTTTAAACGGAAGATTTTTAATTGTTTCTGCAATATGCTTTTTAAGAGCTTTCGGAGATTCTTTATTAATAACGTCAGATAACAGATCATTTTTAAGTTTTTCCGGGCAATTTAAATAAAGCGTATCGGTATAAATAATGTTGATCTGATAAGGAACCGTATCCATTTTTTCAGTAATCTTCAAAATACTGTATTCACAATGTCCGTTTGCAGCAAACGAATATTGATAACCGGAACTTTTATTCATGTCTGTTTCATGTATAGAATCCAGTTTGCAGGTATATTTTGATAGCGTATATCCGGTTAATTTAGAATCGTTGTAATGTGCTGTGGAATCCTTCCCATTGCGTACTCTGGTCAGGCTGTTATTCGTTTTCAAAGAGGTAATTGAATAGGTTCCGAAGGTATTTGATTTGAATAGTTCCCTTTTAAAGCGTATGCCATCAGAATGACTGATATCGATCTTATAATGTGAGTTTGCGGTGTACCTCAATTTATTTTTTTCAGGTTTGGGTTTACAACTGAAGAAAATAAATGAAATAAACACACACAGAATAATAAATTGAATTGGTTTTACAGTTAGTTTCATAATAAGGTAATTTAGATGATTACCTCAAAGATATAAAAAAAGCGCCATATAGCTATGACGCTTTAACTCCTTATGATCTTTTACTATTTTCTATCCGTCCCCTGTCTATTAATCATCCATCCCGGATATTCAGGATTCAGTTGACTGACTTCATCCAGCTTTTGTAGTTCTTCATCGCTCAACTTCACGTTTACAGCGCTAATATTGTCAGAGAGCTGTTCTGGTTTGTTAGCCCCTACAATTACGGAAGTTACTGCAGACTGGTGCAGGAGCCAGGCCAGTGCAATCTGAGCAACCGATACGTTTTTAGATTCAGCAATGGGTTTCATCACATCGATGATGTCGAATGCCTTCTCTTTATTCACCGGTGGAAAATCGAAAGTAGCCCTGCGGCCTTCACTGTTTTCCATAGATCGGTTGTATTTACCACTTAATAACCCACCTGCAAGAGGACTCCATACCATTAATCCCAGTTTCTGATCCAAAAGCAAGGGCACAATTTCCCGTTCCAGGTCACGTCCGGCGATGGTATAATATGCCTGTAACGAAACAAATTTATTCAAATGCTCTTTAGCCGAAATCCCAAGGGCTTTCATGATTTGCCACGCTGCAAGGTTACTGCAGCCGATATAACGCACTTTCCCACTTTTTACAAGCAGATCAAGTGCTTCCAGTGTTTCTTCCAGTGGCGTTAAGCTATCAAAACCATGAATCTGATACAAGTCAATATAATCCAGCTGTAAACGCTCAAGGCTTTCATCGGCTTGTTGCAGGATATGTTTGCGGCTCAATCCAATGTCATTTGGACCGTCACCCATTTTACCCCGGACTTTGGTGGCAATCACCAGTTCATCGCGATTGAGGCCCAACTCCCGGATAGCTTTTCCAGTCATTTGCTCACTTAGTCCTTCACTGTATACATTTGCGGTATCAATAAAGTTAATACCAGCATCTACAGCTTGTTTAATAAGTACATTTACCTGATCCTGAGGAAGAGTTCCGATAGCGGTCCACATGCCTTTACCACCAAATGTCATGGTGCCGAGACATAATTCAGATACTTTTAATCCCGTGTTTCCTAATAAGTTGTATTGCATAACGTGTTTATTATGTGTTTATATTTGGTGTTTGGTTAAATGAACGTTTAAAACAGGGAGGACTTTATTTTAACTTATCCGGCAGGAGTTTGTTCAAAAATTTAATATTTATATTGTTTTGGATCGGTCTAAAAATACAATAAAGTGTAATTGTAACACTAAAAAGTCTTATCTTTATAGCCCTGCAACATTAACGATAAAAATATGAAACATTTGAAACCTCATTTTTTTACGGGAAATAAATTTGGTATCCTTAATATTACGTGGATATTAGTGATAATCCTGTTCCTATTTAGTGTTAAAAGTACGGCTACTGATCCGGTTGAACCTGTTCCTGATTGTACTTGGACAGCCGATAATGGAAATGGTACTTTTACAAATCCCTTATTTTATGAAGAATTTTCGGATCCGGACATGATCCGGGTGGGAGACGACTATTACCTGACAGGGACGACCATGCACACCATGCCCGGATTGCCTGTATTGCATTCAAAGGATCTCGTAAACTGGGAATTGTTGAGCTATGCAGTGGAACGTTTGGATATGGGGCCGGAAATGCGTCTGGAAGACGGACGGGATTTTTATGGGCAGGGAATCTGGGCGCCTTGTTTCAGATACCATAAAGATACCTTTTATATATTCTCGAATGTCAATGGGCATGGTACGCAGATTTTTACGTCCGCTGATCCTAAGGGACCGTGGAAGCAACGCACCATGAATGCACGCCTGCATGATGTAACCGTTTTATTTGATGATGATGGAAAAATATATGCGGTATGGGGATATAACGAAGTGAAAATGGTTCAACTGACAGATGATTTAATGGATGTGGTGCCCGGAACCGAACATGTAATAGTTGAGGCAGGAAGTGGTGCCGGAGAAGGAAGCCATATTTATAAAATCAACGGGAAATATTACATTACCAACACCAATTATGATCCCCTGTGTTACCAGGTTTGTTTGAGGGCAGATAAACCTTATGGTCCCTATGAGGTAAACGTGATGAGTGCTGAAGAAAATTTTGGTGAAGGTCAGCGTATGCGTATTTTCAATACACGCCAGGGACCTCCGTTTGACATTGTGAAATTCCCTGAAAATTATGTGGGATGTATTCCAATGCATCAGGGAGGAATTGTGCAGGTCCAGTCCGGTGAATGGTGGGGCTGGTCTATGCTGGACTACAATTCCATTGGCAGAGTAGTTGGGTTATCTCCTGTAACATGGCAGGATGGATGGCCATATTTTGGACTTCCGGGTAACCTGACCCGTTCACCAAGAACCTGGATCAAACCGAATACCGGATTTACATCCGAACCGCATGCCCCGTTTGATAGGGATGATGATTTCAGCGGACCGAAACTTAAAAATGTCTGGCAATGGAACCATGTACCGGTAGATAAGAAATGGTCGCTTAAAGAGCGCAAGGGATATCTGAGATTGCATTCCCTTCCGGCTGAAACATTCTGGCATGCCAGAAATTCTCTGACACAGAGAGGTATCGGACCGGAATCATTTGCTGTCACTGAACTTGATTTAAAAGGACTGAAGGATGGAGACATAACAGGCCTGGCATTGTTGAACCTGCCTTATGCCTGGATTGGAGTGGCTCAGAAAGGAAAGGTTCGTGAAATTCAGTTTTATAACCAGCAGGAGCAGAAAACACTGACTGTGGATACAAAAGCTAAAAAGATATGGTTCAGAGCGTATTGTAATTTTGATACCGATATGGGCAAACTGAGCTACAGTCTGGACGGGGAGAACTTTACAGACCTGGGAGGTGAGATTCTGATGCCATACCAGCTAAGAACATTTCAGGGGGTAAGGTATGCCTTATTTAACTACAATACAGGCGGGAAGGATGGCGGTTATGCTGATTTCAACAGCTTCAGGGTTATAGAGCCCAGATGCCAGAGTCTGACCAGGCCAATTCCATACGATGAGGTGATTACCTTAAACAGTCTGGCTGATGGTTCTGTATTAGTGAACTGGAGAAATCATCTGCGTCCGGTGGAAGAGGGCAGCCGTTTTGCTAATGGTGACCTGGCAAAATTCAGGGTGCTTGATCGGGGGCAGGGCAGAATTGCACTTCAGTCAGTTGCAACCGGTGGTTTTGTTACAGTTAAAGGTTTGGGAGGAATGGCAGAAGTTCGCATTGAACCGGAAGATCAAGGTGAGGCATCCATGTTTCAGTGGACCGATATGCTGAAAGGTGACCTGATGCTGATGTCATTATACACAAACCGGTATTTGTTTGTGGATCCGTTCGCAAACAGTTTGTGTTCAGCCGATGCAAGAGGTGCACGACCCGACAGGAAAGGCGGTGCCTGTTTTGTATGGAACCTGGCAGAAATTGAAAAATAGAATTGGTTCAGGACCTCATTATTTATTCTGAATAATGATTTTATGTGTTCCTGAACTGTCTTTTATAATATAAACGGAATTCGGTTTGAGCTGGCTGCGAAAACCCGGGTTCCGTTTTCCTTTGTAGACGCTTCTTCCTGAAAGATCAAAGATTTCAATATTGTCATCTTCCGGAACCAGATTGTTGTTCTGTAGGTTTGTTGCAGTTCCCCAGATGGCATTTACCCATTCAGGATGATCAATAAACGGATTTCGGTTTTGCTGATAGCTGTAAATGACATTGTTCCTGTTTTGCTCAAATGCATCTACCGGATCAGCATCATTCCAGCTCAAAAGATCTGAAAGTACACCATGAAACGGACTTTTATCACTGGATGACATTACCTCATCAATTGGCTCCAGATCAGGTTCACCATTTTCGCCTTCGTATCGTGTTGCCATATAAAATATAATCCTGGCCACATCACCTTTTACGGCGTCTCTTGGTTCAAACGTAAAATCATCGCCAATATAACAGCCGGTAAACACACCATCGTCATTTACCGGATTCACAGAAGCTGCAAAACTGCGGTTGCTGCGCAGAGAATTCACGCTGACGTCGCAGGGTTTAAGATTATGGGCATCCGTTCCTGTTCCTGTTTCTGTCCCAAAATCACCACGCGATTTGGCCCATACATGTTCACGGGTCCAACCCTGTGCATTGTTGTATTCCTGAGCTCCGTTAACACTCCTGGCGGTGTAAATAAGGATTACATTGTCAGAATTTTCCGGATCCCTGTCAGCGTCTTTTAAAATATCCCATGTATCTGTTGTATTTGCTGTATACGGATATTCCACATGACCTTTGATAATGTTGTATAACGCTGTTTTTAACTGTTCGCCGGTTTTTCCTTCAGCAGAGCTGTAGTAACCTGAAGGAATTTGTGCTAACTGAATTGTGCATTGCACAGAAAAAAGCAACAAAGCTAATATATACCTCATAATAATATCCTTAAACCTGTTTGAACCAAACGTGTAGTCAGGTTCGTAATTAACTGATTTCCGTTAGTGCCAAAGGTAACGGTTTTAAGTTAATTACCAGATTAATTAACACTTGGTTTTAGGTAGGCTTCAACACTATTTTGCCATTTTAAGGATTATTATATGCCTTCGGGTTAAACAATATATGCCGGTTATTATGTTATTAGTGATAAAGAAAGCAGAACTATGAGCAATGTAATTAAAAGTATAAAACCTTTGGGATTTAACTGGGAAACACGCGATCCGTTTTTATTTTGTGTTCATCATAATGATCATTATCCCCATGGCAATGAGCATATGGGACCGGATGCTTCTCTTGCCGGAAGGAACATGGGGAACGACTTTACTGTTAAGGACGGCTGGCGGATGTATCACGGCGAAAAGGTCCCTGGATTCCCTGCCCATCCACACCGGGGATTTGAAACGATTACTATTGTATTGAAAGGCTTTATCGATCATTCTGATTCTGCCAGTGCAGCTTGCCGTTATGGCAATGGCGACGTGCAGTGGATGACTGCCGGTTCAGGATTGCAACATGCTGAAATGTTCCCGTTGTTGAACAAGAATGAAGACAATCCGTTGGAATTATTCCAGATATGGCTTAATTTGCCCCGGAAAAGCAAACTGTGTGATCCGTATTACACCATGTTCTGGGCAGAAGATATTCCCAAGGTTAATTTGAAAGATTCAAAAGATAAACAGATTGAGATTAATGTAATAGCAGGGAAGATAAACGAAACAAATGCCTTAAAACCATCACCGGATTCCTGGGCTGCTGATCCTGAAAATAATGTGGCTGTATGGCTAATTAAGTTGGATCCTGAGGCTGAATGGCAGATCCCGGAAACATCTCCCAACGTAAACAGGGACCTGTTTTTTTACAAAGGTTCAACGCTGGAAATTGATGGTAAAAACGTCAAAACATATCATTCTGTAAGTCTTAAGGCAGATGAAAACGTTCAGGTTCTGAACGGTTCAGAAACAGCCTATTTGGTTTTGTTGCAAGGTAAACCAATTAATGAGCCTGTGGCACAGTATGGTCCGTTTGTTATGAATTATGAAGCGGAAATTCGTGAGGCCTATAGCGAGTACCGGCAGACACAGTTTGGCGGATGGCCATGGGAAAGTTACGAAATGGTTCATCCACGCGATAAAGGAAGGTTTGCGATTTATGCAGATGGGAGAGAGGAGGAAAAATAAACTGAAATTGTAAATAGACTCACCTCAGATTAATCAGAGAATTTGGATTTAACTGTTTTTTCTTATAATTTCATCCACAGATATAATGTTATAATTGCCTGTGATGACCAGAAAAGAACATGTTTGTTTTTGCCGTGTTTGTGATAACAGTAAATTCAGTAAAGAAAAAGGGCTTATTTGTGGCCTGACGGATGACCTTGCAGACTTTGACGAGGACTGTATTAATTTTTCCGGAGACAGGAGTAAAATTGTATTGCCAGAATCAAAGCGTAATGATTCTCTGGAAACTTTGTTAAATTCTGAACCCGAAGTAAATAAGGAGAAACCTATTTTAAAATTCCTGGTACAGCATCTGGTTACAACATTTCTTGCGGCTGCCCTTTTAATCGTATTTTTAGTAATGATTTTTTCGGGTGTCCATGTTTTGGATCCGGATATACAATCCATGGTTAAGTGGGGTGCCAATACAAAATTGTTATCCTTTGGCGGACAGTTCTGGAGATGAATCACAAGCAATTTTATTCATTTTGGAATTATCCATTTGCTCTTCAATCTATACGCCTTAATATTCGTAGGAATGCAACTGGAACGTTTAATCGGGCATTACAGATTATTCATTTCATTTATGATTACCGCTATAGTTTCTGCAATTACAAGTGCACTCTGGCACGAAAGTGGTATGGTTTCAGCCGGTGCATCCGGTGCTATATTCGGACTGTTTGGTGTGTACATTGCTGTTCTGACAACGGGTTTTGTAGAGAAGAAACTCCGAGCAGGATTATTAACCAGTGTGATTGTTTTTGTGGCGTATAATTTGCTGGGTGGAATGGAAGAAGGCATCGATAATGCAGCTCATATTGGAGGATTATGCAGCGGTTTGCTAATAGGATATGCCTTGTATCCGTCCTTAAAACATAAGGATTCCGTGTTCCATGAATATATTGTTGGTTCGGCTCCGGTTATATTGTTATTTATTGCCTCTGCTGTAGTAGTTTTTAGGTCTCCTGATAAATTGGCAGAAATGGATAAACTATACCAGCAGTTTACTTTCCACGAAAATAAGGCACTTAAATTTTATGAGCTCGGCAGAACTACAAGTCAGAATGAGTATATCAGTTACATAGATGATATAAGTATCCCTGAATTTGAAAAATGTACAGAGATTGCTACTAAAATAAATCAGATAGAAGGTTTAACAGATGAACATTACTACATGGCATCTTTATTTGAGCGCTATGCAAATTACAGGATAGAATGTTTTAGTTTCATTCGGAAGAATATAGATGAAAATACATCCATGTATACAGCCCGGATATACTATTACAACAAAATAATGGAAAAGATTGTAGGCAGACTTCAGGGAGACGAAACTCCGGATAGTTTATTGTTTACAGATCCCAAAGTACTTGCGTATGAAGAAAGTAAAAGGGACAAGGTAGAAGAGACAATTTCCCAGATTCGTTCCGGATTAGGTCAGGCTGAGTTACTCGAAAAATTTCTGGATTACAGACAGGAAAAAACCGAGGTTAAGCGGATTATGAACCCAATAGTGTTGAGTTATAGATTTAAAGACAGATATATGACAAATCGGGAAAAACTTGCACACCTGGAGGATATTTTATATGTAATTGACGGAAAACAGTTTAGTTCCCTTGAAAATTTCGACACGAGTACAATAGCTACGATGACCTACCATGATCCTGAAGTCGCTAAGGGATTTTATGGAGAAAAAGGATCAAATGGGGCAGTATTAATTACCACAAAATAACAAATTATCAGAAATCCTGAACTTATTGTTCTTATCTGATGGCTTCCAGCTATCTTTTTTATATTTTAGTTGCCATTAAGATTTACTGTAATTATAATGAAAAAACTATTCTCTACACTCGTTGTTATTTTGCTGTTTTTCTCCTGTGCAAAACCGGAACAGGAAGTCTATATGTTCTCCTTTTTTCAAAATAATGGTCAGGATGGTTTGCACCTGGCATATAGTTATGATGGTTTGTCCTGGACTGCTCTTAATGACAATAAGTCGTTTTTAGCACCAGAAGTTGGAAATGCTAAACTGATGCGGGATCCTTGTATTATTAAGGGCGGCGATGGTTTGTTTCACATGGTGTGGACAGTGAGCTGGAATGATAAGGGGATTGGTTATGCCAGTTCTCCTGATTTGATTCACTGGTCCGAACAGCAGTTTATACCTGTAATGGAACATGAAAAGGGTGCCCGAAACTGCTGGGCTCCTGAGTTGTTTTACGACAGGGATTCCAGCCGGTATATGATTTACTGGGCTACAACACTTCCGGGCCGATTTGCTGAAACGGATTCAACGGGAGACAGTGGGTATAATCACAGAATGTACTATACAACAACTAAGGATTTTAAAACATTTACGGATACAAAATTGCTTTACGATAAAGGCTTTAATGCCATTGATGCTACTATTCAGAAAATAGACGGGAAATACGTGATGTTTGTTAAAAATGAAACCAAATATCCAAAAGCGGAAAAAAATATCAGAGTTGCAACCAGCGATTATCTGACCGGTGGTTATTCTGAGCCTTCTAAGCCAATTACCGATAATTGGGTGGAAGGACCAACAGTAGCCAAAACAGATATGGGCTGGGTGGTTTACTTTGATAAATATACCCGCCATAGCATGGGAGCCGTGTTATCTGATGATTTAAAAAACTGGACTGAAATATCTGATAAATTAAGCTTCCCTGCTGGTACCAGACATGGTTCTGTATTTAAAGTTAAAAAGAGTATTCTGGAAAATATCAAAAAATCAGACGCAGCTGAATAACTTTTCAAAATAAAACTCTTATCTTTAAGGCTTAAACCTAAATATTTACAGGAGTAAATATTAATTTATTATCTGTTGCTATGAACGATCAGAGAGTAGATTTTGTCATTGAAAAGGATGTCCTTGGACTTGAGAAAACTAATTTCCAAATAATTCAACCCAACGAAGAAAAGCCAAAAAATATTGATTATTCGTCGGTTTATCACATGCCAACCATTAAAAGAAGATATGTATCTACTTTAATTGATGCATGTGCCATTGTTGTAATTTCACTTTCAATATCTTATATGTACGAAGTGATTGAAAACGTACCGGGTATCATAAGGGGAATCACCTTTTTTCTTGTAATTTTCTTTTATGAACCTATTTTAATAACCACCGGATCTACTTTTGGACAATTGCTAACCAATATAAGGGTGCGAAAAATAAGTGACCCGGACAAAAAAATTAGCTTTTGGTCTGCCTGTGTGCGTTTTACGTTGAAAGTACTTCTTGGTTGGATCTCGTTTTTTACCATTACATTTAACAAAAACAGAAGAGGGATTCATGATTTTGCGTCCTCTACAGTTGTACTTTCTTTAGATGAGATGTAATATCAGATCTTATATTTGCACAAAATTTCCATCCCATAAATCAGATCGCCGGGCATTAAATGCTGAACTACTTTCTTATTGCCGGTTATTTTTCCAAATACAGTATATCGGTTATCGTTCCACGGAGCAGGTGATATCATAATTGCAAAATGGCTGGATTCCGTATCTCGACCGGCAGAGGCCATTACCACGACATTACTTCTGAATTTGTAGCGGTTGAATTCTGATCTTATGCGCTCATTGGCCAATGCATCAAAACCTGGTTCTTTGGCTCCTCCAGCCTGTTTTACATAATTGGGTATGACCCTGTAAAATGGTGCTCCTTCAAAAAAATCTTCCTTAATCAGATCAACAAAGTGACGTACAGAAAACGGCGCATCTTCCACCATCAGCTGCATGGTAAATTTCCCCTTTTCGGTATATACATCTATTTTAAGATCCGATGGAATGGTAACAATTTTATTCCAGTTAAAGGATTCAAAGGTTTCGGGTTGCTCGTAATATTCGGGATCCCAGTTTTCATCAGTTACTTCACCATTTTGAGATTGTTCAATTGCCTTTTTTATGGCATCAGGAATCGTTTTGTCTTTATAGTTTTCAAATTTGCTAAATGCATCCTTCAATTGTCCGCTTAAAAGCGCACTGTGAATAAATCCCGGTTTTGTTGTGAACCATGCGGCTTGTCTTACCAGATACGGATTATTTGTTGTAAGCCATCCTGACAGAAGGGATGTAAATTCTCCCGCAGCAATTTTTCCATTATTGAGCATGTCGTTGAGCGTATAGGCAACAGAAAGAATAAAATCCCGATCCTCAATAGATTTCATGTCATCAAATACCTTTTTGAAGTTCTCTTTCCGCATTAAAAGTGATTTGATCAGTAACTGTTTCTCAAATCTGTCATCAGACGCTTTTAAATAGTCAGTCGCAATGGACGTAACAGTTTCAGCAATGTCGTTTTGCATAAAGGCACCCAGCAATGTGGCACGGATAATTTCATTTTCTTCAGTCTGAACATAATTGATCAGATTATCATCAGGTTTAATGTTAGATGCTGCAATGTATTGAGCCGCAGCAAGCTTTACACTAATGTGTTTATCGTTTTGAAGTGAATTCCAAATGGCCTGGTATACCTGAGGATTTGAAAACGGTTTTAATGCATTAATGGCTGAGATGCGGACATTGTAAACCGAATCCTCATTCAGAATATTTAACAGCCTGGTTTGAACATCGGCATCCTGATAACCGGAAAGAACCCGTGTATAAATCATTCTTATCTCAGGACTCCTGTCAGAAACGGAAAGGAGCAAAGCTTTTGTTTTGAGATCAGCAGGATATTTTCGTATTCTGTAAAAATAATGTCCTGACGCCAGTCTGGCTTCAAAAGGTGCTTTTTCATTCGCATAATTCAGCATGATCGACTGAGCTTCGTCGCTGTTAATATTTCTCAGTCCTGCACGGTATATTCCCCAGGCTATTCCTCCTTTAACGGTGTCATTTGCTTCCGGGTATTTGGCAATGAATGCTAATCCTTTGGAAGTCGCAACCCTGCCCAATGCCTCAAGCTTGGTGGCTTTAACTTTTGAATCAACTTCGGATGAAATGGATGCAATTAATTCGGGTTCTGCCGATATGGCGCCACACTGACCGATGGAAAAGGCCGCATTAATGCGAACAGATGTGTCGGGATCATTTAATAATGGATAAATATATGACAGGTAACCACTATCCTGTATGGATGAGAAGGATAATGCCGCTTCGGAACGATACACCGGATTTTCACTTTTCAGATAACTTATCAGGCTGTCTGGTTGCCTGTTGTACTGATAGGTGTATATTTTCTGGAGTTGAATATCCTCAAATTTGTTCAGTTTAATGGGGCGTGGTTTTGGTTGACATGCCAATATGGTCAGTACAAGTCCCGATAGTAAAATAAAGTGTTTCATTTAGTGTCTGTAATTGTGTGATAAATAGTATTAAACGCTTCCTGTTGTAACTTTTTGTCCTGATCCGAAGAAGCAGCTCTTCCCGTTAAACGGGTAAACACATGAAGATTGGAATTGAGCATGACAGTGTCAATGGCAGATCCGTCGCTAAAATGCACACCATCGTACAGCCAGCGGGCACTTTCGGGGGCAGCAGAGTCATCCTGTTTAACCTTCCATACAATAAAATGCTGTGTATCTGACGGTAGAATAATTCCTTTTTTCAAATTCTTACGGCTTACTTTCAATAATTTATTCAGCTGAATAAGACTTTTTTCTCCCCGGTATTTATACCAGTACCGGGCTTCATAATCTGTAACATCCACTTCCACATACGGCAGAAATTTTCCAAGTATGCCTACATAATTTAACAGCTTATTGGATGGTTCAATTATGGGATCAATAAAAAATACATTTTCAGGTTCCACCAGTGTGTCGAAAGCATTTTTGGCTATCAGATCAAGAATAAGCGGACACCCTGTTGATGATCCTGCAAGGGAGATATTCCTGAATCCTTCATGATAAAGTTTTTCATATTCATTCAGTATGGGCTTTTGCCAGTCCTGCCAGGTTGTTTTATTAAATGCATCATAATCCCTGCCATGCCCTCCAAGCAGAACGCGGGAGATATAAACAGCGCTATCCTGTTTTGACAGGTATTGTGCGAATTCAAACCATTCGAAGGGAGTAGCTGTATAGCCATGGGCCGCTATAATAACCGGTTTTGTTATGTCATGAGTTGTGTCAAGTGCTGAAATAAGATATTGTGACGGGACAATTAAGGAAGAATCCATAAAGGATTTACTATCGAGATTTTTTGGTTCAATAGGTGGATATTTTTTACAGCTGCTAAAAAATGCAATAGACAGCACACCGTAAATTACCCATGCAAAGTGACGATGTTTCATAGTCAAAAATTTCATGTAATTATTTAACCCTGCAAAAGGGGTTTGGTTCTAAAAGTACTAAAGATTTATGAAAGAAAGATCAGCCGTTATATTTTGGCAAGGTAAAATGGAAGCTTGAACCTACATTAATCGTGCTGTCTACCCAGATTGTTCCGTTGTTTTGTTCCACAAAATCCTTACAAATTACCAATCCAAGGCCCGTACCTTTTTCCCCTGACGTTCCTTTTCGCTGGGTCTCGTTGTTTATTTTAAACAGGTTGTTTGCGATCTCTTCGTCCATACCAATACCTGTGTCACTAATGGTTACTTCAATGGTATTTCCTTTGGTGAGAGTTCTGACAGAAATAGTGCCTTCGTTTTGCGTGAATTTTATAGAATTGGAAACAAGGTTACGGATTACGGTTGATATCATTTCCCCATCTGCATAGGCCTGTGTGTTGACATCTACCTGGTTTATGAGATCAATTTTTTTATTATTCGCAGCAGTGTATAATAATTCAAATTCCCGTTCAACGATATCATAAATATTTACCCGAACAAATTTTGGCTGTATCACACCCTGTTGAATTCGTGACCAGTGTAACAGGTTATTGATAAGGTAAACCATGGAATCGGCTGAACGGATAATGATATCCATAAATTTAGTCAATTCTGAATCTTCATCTTCCGGTAATTCTTCTTTTACAACTTCAGCAAAGCCTACGATTCCGGTTAATGGATTTTTTAAGTCGTGACTGATTATTGAAAATAGCTTGTCTTTTGTGGAAATGAGTTGTTGCAACTCTTTATTCTGTTGTTCTATCAGTGTTTCAGCCTCTTTACGTTTATCTATATTATGCAGTACCAACAGGGCGTAACTTTTATTTGAGGCTGAAATAAATGAACTGCTAATGATAACAGGAATATGATCTCCATGCACATGATCAACCCAAAATTCACCGTTTAACGGACTATTTTGCTTAATGGCTTCATTGAGTTTTTTGTTAAAATCATCACGGAATGGTGCAGGAATTAAGGAAGAATAATGAAAGCCGATCATATCTTCTGTCACCCTGTTAAACAGTTCCTCTGATTTTTTATTGGTAGCAGCAACTATACCATTTTTTGTTTCTAATACCAGCATAGCATCGCTGGCATTTTCAATTGTATGATAAATACTGTCCAGACTCGTAGTATCCTTGAAATCCAGGGTTCGTCGTTCAATAACAAAGGCTGCCTGACGGAGAATGGATTCAATATCACTTTTTTCTTCTGAGGTTAAGGTCTTTTTGGAAAAGAAATGTACAACCCCTAATAGCTTATCACCATGGTTAACTCCCATGGTATAGATGTTATTGATACTAAGAATATTTTCTATTTTACGGGCATCTGAGGATGGAAACTGTATCCCGAAATACAAGTCAAGTCCGCCTTTAAACCCAACCAGTTTACTCCGTTTGTAAATTTCGTAGTTGGTAGGGTAGATGTTTATGTTTTTACCAAAAATATTGTATTTGGTAATGGTTCTGATCTCATCTTCTTCATCTTTACCTACACCCCGAATACATTTAACAGTGAGTTTTGTTTCGCTCTGATTTGTGCTTGTAAATGCAAGTACGGATTCAGGAAACTGACTGTAAAGCGTATCAGAAACATATTTATAGATTGATTCAAGATCTTCAATGTTGATTAGCTCTGCTAAAGAAAAACGTAGTTGTTGTGTTTTTTCAATTTTTTCTTCAAGCGAGAGCTCCAGTTGTTTTAATGAAGAGATATCTTCGTAGATTCCCAAAACACCATCAAATCCGTTTTCTGATTTACGAAGTGGAAATAAAGAGGTATTCAACCACACAGTATTCCCGTTTTCTGCCGTGTAGCTAAGCTCGGAGTTAAGAATAGGACCACCAGAATTTAAAACTTCAATATCTCTGCTGCGATATTTTCTCAATTGTCTCGGCCAGTTTAAGTTGTCATCTGTTTTACCAGCAATATCTTCCGTTGTACTTAAGCCTGCCTGATTTGCAAATTGTTTATTACAACCTTTATATACCCCTTTGGAATCTTTCCAGAATATGCAGGCCGGAATATTATCGATAATTCCTGATATTAACCGTGATCTTTCTTTTAAACTTTCCCGTTCACCATTATTTTTGATTTCTGTAAGCTTACGTTCGGTAACATCTTCATGTACAACTGTAATTCCTTTAACAAATCCCTTATCATCTGTTACAGGATATATTCGCGTATTGAACCAGAGTGGCGTTCTGGTATTGTATGATGCGTCGTACAGATATTCCGGTACAATCACAGATTCTCCGTCATACGCTTTCAGAACATATTCATATAAACCCGAATTTCTGATCTCAATGCTTTTCAGAATATTAAAGGAATTAACGGTTGTTGATGCCGGAAAACCCCACAGTTTTTCGTAGGCCTTATTTGCAGCAACCTGTAAACCCTCTTTATTATATTGTTCTATGATGTACGGCGCCTGATCGATAGCCGACATATAGATGTTTTCTTCTCCTTTGTTACGCTCAGAGAATTCTTTCAAATCGATTATCTCCCAGATGGACTCCATAAAAGAAATCAGCTGTTCCACATCAGTATTCCGGTAATCCTTTTTAGAATTTGTAACCGCTATAGTTGCTACAATACGATTATTTTTAAAAATCGGAATACTCATGAATTTCAGGGGATGGCTACTGTCAGCAGTAAATACATCTTTCTTATGCAGATGAATATTAAAATCGTTATCAATAATGGGCCTGCGAAGTAATACCAGATCATTCCATATCGATTTATCTTCCAGTAAACCAAAAGTTTCTTTTTCCTCGTTGCTTAGTGATTCAAATCTGTCTTTCAGATTTTTAAGAACCAGAATTCCTTTCCTGTCTTCATCCACGTAATGCAGATATCCAAATATACTTTTAGTATTCTTTAAAACCTCTCCCAGTACGTAATCAAGCAGATCTTCCATGCCCTTAGCCTTAAAGAGCGAGATGTTGATCAGGAACTTCTGCCTCAGTTCATTAATCTGGCTTTGCTGTTCGGTCTGTTTTCTTTGTGAAATATCCCTGGCAGACAATATGATTCTTTCAATGTTATTGATCTCAACATATTTTGCCAAAACTTCTAACCAGATTTCTTCACCGGATTTGGTTTGTATGAGACAGTCAAAGGTCTGGGGCTCATCGTCTATTATAGCTTTTTTGAAATATGAAGATACCTTATCAAGAGTTTTTACAGTTTTTTCACCACACAGGTCAAAAATGGTCTTCCCCGACAACTCATCCTGAGTATATCCGATGAGTTCCTCACATGTTTTGTTTATTTCAACAATTTTGTGATCCTCTGTTTCAAGGATGAAAATTGATTCGGTACTGAAATCAAATATCTCCTTCTGATACTGAAGTACTTCTTTTAAAATCGATTTATCCTCATTGACTTTTGTGATATCCTTCAGCGTTCCGTTAACGGATATTACTTCATTATTCTTATTCAGTAGAGGATAACCGTAAACCATGCAGTAAAAGAAATCATCATTTCCTCTTCGTACCTTTATTTCTGTTTCAAAGGGTACACCTTCGGTAAAGGCCAACGTTAATATATCGACTAATTTTTTGAGTTCATTATAGGTAAAAAATGCGGATTGTTCCTCTACGGAAAGATAGTGTTTTTCAGGTGGAATGTTCAGGATTTCAAAGAACCTGGAAGAGCATGTAATAACCCCCAAAGCAGCATTCCATTCCCAGGTTGCCAAAGGCGAATGAATTCTGCTATGCAATATAGTTAGGCCTTTCTTAATTAAGATTCGATCCGACATTACTATCGTGGGTTAACTATTAATTAAAATTGCAAGTAGCTTTAATAAATCTACATTCCAAGCGTTAATGTAAAAATACGAATATTATAATAGCTATTGACTTTGCTGAAAAGGTTTAATGGATTGTTAATCTAATAAATGCAATGTTTATTTAAATTGAATTTAATAGCAGTAAATTGTTAATTCATGTTGATTAACTAGGTAAATACACGTAGTTTATAGTTTGTAAATTTAACATTTATATGGGTAAATTACACATCCCTAAAAATGTTACTTAGCTAAATTTCGGTAATAATCGGCTTGTTTTTTATTGTTGAGCCGTGCGTTTATATTTGCCAGGTATCCGGCATATTCTTTTTGAGGGTTAAGTTTATATAGCTTTTCAAAGTATTTTTTTGCTGTCTGATAATCTTTTGTTGCAATCTTCAATTGATCAACAAGATAGGCATACTGGCGGCGTGTTTTGTGCTTTTCGTAAGCTGCCATTTCAGTATTGTAAAGGTTTTCGGCCTTGTTGTAATAATGCGATCCGAGTGTAAACAGCGCAGTACTGTTTTTTTGATCTGCAGCAAACAGTTTGGCAGCATAATTATAAGCTTCTTCTGGGTTTTCAAGATTGTTCTGAAGGATGACATAGTCTTCAAGCAGACCGGCATCAGATTTTTGGCTATCATCAATATTTTTCCAAAGGTTTTCTGCTTTTGTCCAGTTTTCACTTTCTATGTATGCAGTCATAAGTTTTTTTTGTGCCGAATTTTTTAGTTCATTGTCCGGAAACTTTTCTAAAAACTTTTCCAGAGAAGAGATTTCATAAGACAGATTATTGGATCTTTTATACGCCTGAGAGATATTATAATAGGTTTCCGGCCTGCTGTTACCGTTCTCAATTGCTTTGTTGAGATAGGTAAGTGCTTTATCATTGTTGCCTGATTTTAAAGCCAGTTCACCTGCAAAAGCATACGTTGAATCACTTGCAACTTTATGTTTTGATTCATAGAAGGCAATTATATCCTCAGTCCTTTGAAGTGCACCCTGTGTATTGCTTTCAGCAGCCAGCCTGTAGGCTTCTGTGTTAAGTTCCGTAATTTGCTTTGGTGTTCCACACGATGAAAGCAAAAAAACTGCTATAAGAAGGAAAAGAAATTTTCTCATATTATACATTATAGGCCGCAAAGGTAACAACTAATCGGGCACTGGCAAAACTTCACAAATCGGGTTTACGGCGCAATTGCTTTAATTCTGATTTTTGATGCTTACGTTCAAGCCGCTTAGCGACCGATTGGCGGGAAGGATGCGTAGGTTTTCTCTTTTTTTGCGGTTTTAGAGCAGACTCAATCAGGCTGAAAAAACGTTCTGTTGCCGATTCCTTATTTTTAAATTGAGAGCGCGAGGCCTGTGATGTTACAATAAATTCATCATCATTGTTGATTCGATTTCTAAGTTTGTGAAAAATTAAATGTTTCTCACTGTCAGACAAGCCTGAAGAAGAGGATACATTAAATCTTAATTCCACCCTTGTACTGACTTTATTGACGTGCTGCCCTCCGGCGCCTGAACTTCTGGTGAAATTAAAAATTAATTCGTTTTCAATAATCGTTCTTTTCATACCCGTTTTTTCGGAAGCGTAAAATAAAAAGTACTTCCCTTTCCATATTCAGATGTCAACCATATTTTTCCATGCATCAATTCCGTCAGACTTTTACATATAGATAATCCAAGCCCTGTGCCACCGTGTTGATCAGAACTGAGCCTATCTCCCTGTATGAATCGGTCCCAAACAGTTTCTTTATATTCATCCTTAATGCCTTTTCCTGTATCTGCAACAAAAAATACCCAGTCATTATTCAACTGTTCAATACCTAGTTCTATTGAACCTGTAGATGTGAATTTAATTGCATTAGTAAGAAGATTTCCAAATATCTGAAGAATGCGCTGGTTGTCTCCCATCACTTTCAATTTACCCGCTTTTTTAGGTATTATGAGTTTAAAATCAAGTCCTTTTGCTTCTACATTGGGTTTGAATTGATCATAAATATCGTTTAGCAGCGTATTAACTTCGTTTTCTTCAATCGTTAAATCAATTTGCTGAGATTCAATTTTTGAAATATCAAGTATGTCATTCAAAATGGATAATAACTGATTGCTGCTTTTTCTGATAATATTACTGTACGACTGACGGGTGTCTTCATCCATTTCTGAATCTGTTGCAAGAATTTCGGAAAATCCGATAATTCCATTCAGAGGAGTCCGTATTTCATGGCTCATATTGGCAAGAAATGAAGATTTCAGTTTATCACTTTCACGTGCCTTGGCAAGCGCCTGCTTCAATTCTTCTTCATGTTTAATCCTTTCTGTTACATCCCGACCAATACATACAGAATACTCCTGTTTATTGTTGCTGTTTATAATACGTTCAATAGATAATTCAATCCAGATTTCAGTTCCGTCTTTTTTCCGGGCTTTATTAATAAAAGTGGAAGAGAATATGTTTTTCTGCCTCTCTTCCATAATTCTGTTTTTTACATATGCCACGTCATCATTATGTACAAACAGAAGGATGTTTTTGTTTGTTATTTCTTCATGTGAATATCCTAATACCTGATTTACAGAAGGGCTTACATAGGTAATTAAAAAGTCAGGATCAACAATCAAAATGAAATCAGAGGTATTCTCTGCAATAATTTCAAAGTTCCTCTGACTGGTTTGTAATTCCTTTTCATATTGTTTCCGTTTGGTTATATCTCTCCAAATGGTATAAATAATGTCAACTCCTCTTTCTTTCAGTGGGGTTAGTGAAACTTCAATCCATAAATTCCTTCCGCCTTTCTTCTGATGAACCCATTCAAACCTGCTGTATCCACTTTTTAAAGCTTCTTCAATTAGATCGACGGCTTTTTTATATGAAGGTTGCCCATCAGGTTGAAATTCAGGAGACAGATCCCATGGATGTTTGCCGACTATATCTTTTTTGCTTTTATATTCCAGTAATTTAACCGTTGCCTGATTACATTCAATAAATTTTTCGCCTTCAATTAAAAGTACCGGATCATTGGATTGCTCAAAAAGCTTTCTGTACTTCTCCTCGCTTTCCTTCAGTTCGCGATCCATCTTAATTCGTTCAGTAATATCTCTGGCAACTGCGTATATTATTCCTTCTTCATTGGCGGGAGTACCCATCCATTCTAATGTTTTATAAGCTCCGTTCTTACACCTGTATCTATTAATAAATCCTTTTACATATTTCCCGGTCTTTTGCTGATCCATCTGAAACATGGTGTCATTGAGGTCTTCCGGGTGAACTAATTCGGTAAATGAAAAACTGAGAAGTTCATCGATTGAATATCCAAGTATTCTCTCCCACGATTTATTTACTTTTAGAAAGGTTCCGTCAGACTTGACAATACAGGAAAGGTCCGGAGTAAGAGCGAAGAAAGTTTCGAGTTCTTCATGCGCCGTGTTTATCAGAGATTCAGCCTCCTTTTTATCTGTTATATCCCGGCCAATGGCAATAATCTCATATACTTCATCTTTGTCATTAACAATAGCAGTATCTTTCCATTCCAGCCATTTCCATCCGTCTGGTGTATAAACCCTTTGCTGCACAACTGTTTTGTAGGGTGGTTTATACAATTCTTCCATTTTTAAGGTCGTTGAATGTCTGTCATCTTCATGTACCAGTGGCATAAAACTCTGGTTGAGAAGTTCCTCTTTTGATTTTCCAAAAAATGTGCAGTATTTCTCGTTTATATACAGGAAGCGACCTTGCTTATCTACTTTTACCAGCAAATCATCCTGATTTTCAATAAGGTGTTCGTATTCAAGTTCCTTTAATTTTATCTGTGCTTTTATTTTATCCTGTTTAACGGATTCCTTCCTGACAAGAAAGTATATGAGAGTAGTAGTCAATATAACAAACATTAATCCTTTGTAAGTCTGTATCTTGGGATCGGTAGTTAATAAATTAACAAGGAAATCACTACCAATAATCCACAATACACCTACAATAAGAAATGTAATAACAATTCTTAATTCAACCCTGGACCTTTTATTGCCTTTGTTTTCAACTTTTTTCATAAACGATAAACAGGCTACGAATTTAGCAAAAAAATAATTAACAATTATTTAATGTTGATAAATATATTATTATATCGTTGAGTATTTCGGTTCAGAAATATTAAGCGGTGACTGTTTTGTACAGGCTTTTGAAGAAGGAGTAATTCAAAAAAATAAAACCCGGTAAGAACCGGGTTTTAAACAAATATTGTATGTGTATTTTATTTTACACCATTCGCTAAAAGATAGTACATGTCATTCCAGCGTAACTCTTTTTTGAATTCAGGAATGGTTGTATTATTATCTATTACGACAAGTTCCAGTCCAGCCATTTCAGCGAAGTCCTGGAAATATTCTTTGTTCAGTGCCATACTGAAGCTGGTATGGTGTGCACCACCAGCAAATATCCACGCTGCAGCTCCGATTTCCAGATTTGGTTCCGGAATCCAGAATGCCCTTGCAACCGGTAATTTCGGAAGAGGGTTAGACTTGATACAGTTAACTGGGTTAACGATCAAACGCATTCTGCCGCCCATATCAACAACGGACGCATTTACACCAGGTCCTTCCGGTACGTCAAATACGAGACGGGCAGGATCATCTTTGCCACCAATGCCTAAAGGATGAACCTCAATATTTGGTTTCCCTTTAGCGATGGAAGGACAAATTTCCAGCATGTGAGAACTTAAAATAGCCGGTTGGGCAGGATCCAAATGGTATGTATAGTCCTCCATGAAAGAACAACCACCTTCAAGGCCAGTTGCCATCACTTTCATAATGCGCACCAGTGCTGATTGTTTCCAGTCACCTTCAGCACCAAAACCATATCCCTGTTCCATTAAGCGTTGTGATGCAAGTCCGGGAAGTTGTTCCAGACCGTGAAGATCTTCAAAGTTGGTTGTAAATGCCTTGTAACCAAATTTGTCCAAAAACTTCTTCATCCCTAGCTCTATTTTAGCCTGGTAACGAACATTTTTACTGGACATGTCTTCCAGATTATATTTTTCGTTGTATTCCTTAACAACAGCGTCAATTTCATCATCTTTTACATTATCCATGCTCTTAACAAGCTCACCGACACCATGTGCATTCACCTGCCAGCCAAATACTTTATTGGCTTCAACTTTGTCACCTTCAGTTACTGCAACATAACGCATGTTATCACCAAAGCGACAAATTTTAAGATTCTTGGATTCGTGATAACCGACTGCTGCTCTTGTCCATACAGCCAACTGATCCACAACTTTTTCATCCTGCCAGTGTCCAACAATTACCTTACGTTCCTTACGTAACCTTGTACAAATGAAACCAAATTCGCGGTCTCCGTGTGCCGATTGATTCAGGTTCATAAAGTCCATATCGATTTCATTCCATGGAATATCCCGGTTGAACTGTGTATGTAAATGCACAAATGGCTTGTTCAGTACACTTAATCCATTGATCCACATTTTTGCAGGAGAGAAGGTATGCATCCAGGTTATTAAACCTATACAGTTCGGATCAGTATTGGCTTCAAGACAACACGTGTAAATTTCATCCGGAGTTTTTAAAACCGGTTTAAATACAATTTTAACGGGAATTTTTGAATTGTCATTGAATGCTTTTGCAATCTGTGCAGAATGCTCATCAACCTGTTGAAGGGTCTTTGGACCATATAAATGCTGACTACCTGTGATGAACCAAACTTCCAGACTTTTAAGATTTTCCATTTTAGTATATTTAATGTTGTTTACTGATTTCAATTAAGCAACAAAGATAGTAAAAAGTTAAATGTAAATAATACACTTAAAAAATATTTTTCCTTTTCCTTGTTTCGTTTCATGTAAAATTGTTAAAACTGTTCTATAATATTGTTATAAAACATGTATTGTAACTTTAATATTTGGAACTTATAAGCATTTAGCCTATTTTTGCGACAAACTGTCAATAAAAACGGCCAAAAACCGTTAAATTTTGATATTTTGACAAGAGACAAGATTTTATCTTTTTGAAAAACACCATGTTAGGTGACGTTCTTTAAAATATTTTTTTGACTGAGTTCCTAAAAAATTAGAGTATGCAGAGTGGATTACCAAAAGCTCAGGGAATGTACCATCCCGCTAATGAGCATGACAATTGTGGCATCGGCTTTGTGGCTCATATCAAAGGACATAAATCCCAGGAAATAATCCAGAGGGGATTAGAGGTTCTTGTGAATATGACTCACAGGGGTGCAGAAAGTGCTGATAATAAATCAGGAGACGGAGCAGGTATCTTGGTGCAGGTACCACACGATTTTATCGTGTCGCAGGGAATAAAAGTTCCATCACCCGGAAGATATGGTACCGGGTTAATGTTTTTGCCCAACGATCCGTATGAAGCGGATAGTTGCATGGGAGTATTTAACGAAACGGCAAAGGAAGAAGGTCTTCAAATCATCGGTTATCGTGATGTACCGGTAGACAGTACCGCGATAGGTGAGATTGCTATGCGCACAGAACCGAAGATTAAACAGGTTTTTGTTACAGGAAACCTGGAGCAGGATGTGCTTGAACGCAAAATTTATGTGGTGCGTAAAATCACAGAGCGGAAGATTCGTGATTCCAAGTTTCAGGAAAAGGGTAAGTTTTATTTACCCAGTTTATCAACAAAAGTATTGGTTTACAAAGGGATGTTAACACCTGAACAGGTGGGGCAGTATTATCTTGACCTTAATCATCCTAAGTTTATCAGTGCCATTGCACTGGTGCATTCACGCTTTTCTACCAATACATTCCCAACATGGGATCTGGCGCAACCATTCAGGTTTATTGCACACAATGGCGAGATTAACACCATTCGTGGTAACCGTTTATGGATGCAGGCTCGTGAAGCGCTTCTTAAGTCTGACCTTCTGGGGGATGACCTTAAGAAAGTATTTCCTATCATTGAGCCGAACAAAAGTGACTCCGCGTCGCTTGACAATGCTATGGAATTTCTGTTCATGGCAGGAAGGTCTTTACCGCATGCACTCAGCATGCTGATCCCGGAATCTTTCAACGAAAAGAACCCGATTCCGGATAGCCTGAAAGCATTCTACGAATATCATTCCACCATTATGGAAGCATGGGATGGTCCGGCTTCTATCGTATTTTCCGATGGACGTTATATTGGTGGAACGCTCGACAGAAACGGTTTAAGACCATCGCGTTATGTGATCACCAAGAATGACCTTATTGTTATGGGATCGGAAGTTGGTGTTCAGACATTTCCTGCTGAAGACATCGTATATAAAGGGCGTTTGCGTCCGGGTAAAATTTTGCTGGTCGACACTCAGTTTGGTATCATTATACCGGATGAGGAAATTAAGGCAGAATTGACAAGACGTAACCCTTATCAGAACTGGTTGAAAGAAAACCGTATGGAACTTGAAGATATTCAGGTTATTAAACGGGTACCTTCTCAGCTCGGGGACAAATACAGTGAATACCTTAAGGTTTTCGATTATTCAAAAGAAGATGTTAAGGATATTCTTGAGCCTATGGCCATTAACGGTCAGGAACCAACAGGTTCCATGGGTAATGATACGCCACTGGCTGTATTGTCGCCCAATTCACAATTGTTTTTCAACTATTTTAAACAAACATTTGCCCAGGTTACTAACCCACCAATTGACTCAATTCGTGAAGGACTGGTAATGTCTCTAACCAATTATATTGGTTCAGTGAACCAGAATATTCTGGAAGAATCGCCGGACATTTGTAAGCTGATAAAATTTGATCAGCCTATTATTACAAATACCGACCTTGGCAAAATTAAAGATCTGAAGCATGAAGAGTTTTCCCATGTTACCCTGAAAATGATGTTCCCCGCAAAAGAAGGGGAGAAAGGGTTGGAGAAAGCACTTGAGAATTTGTGTAAGGATGCTGAGAAAGCAGTTGACGAGAATAAAAATTATATTATACTTTCTGATCGTGCCATCGATCAGGATCATATAGCAATTCCTTCGCTGCTGGCAGTTTCAGCGGTTCACCACTACCTGATACGTGCAAAAAAACGTATGCAGACCGGTTTGATTGTTGAGACCGGTGAGGCCAGGGAAGTGAATCATTTTGCATTGTTGCTGGCTTATGGTGCATCGGTAATTAATCCGTATGTGGCATTTGCCGTTATTTGTGATCAGTGCGAAACCGGAAAAATTAAGATGGATTATCCGAAAGCCCGTGAAAATTATATCAAGGGGATAAGTAAAGGGCTTCTGAAGATCATGTCTAAAATGGGTATTTCTACTTTGCGTTCGTACCATGGTGCACAGATGTATGAGGCTGTTGGCGTATCGCTGGATGTTGTTGAAAAGTACTTTACAACAACCATGAGTCGTATTGGTGGTGTTGGATTGGAAGAAATTGCAAAGGAATCCATTATGCGTCATAATAAAGCTTATGATGTTATGACACCTGATAATTTCCAGATGAATGGTACGTATGCTTACCGTCGTAACGGAGAGCATCATGCATGGAACCCGGAAACTATTGGTTTATTGCAGTGGGCTACCAGCCATAATGATTACGGAAAATTTAAAGAGTATTCACGTCTCATTGACAAGCAAAACCGGCATGCATTCTTAAGAGGATCGTTCAAGGTTAAACGCAATCCAATTGATATTTCCGAAGTTGAGCCGGTAAGCGAAATTATGAAGCGCTTTATTACCGGAGCGATGTCATACGGTTCAATTTCCAAAGAAGCGCACGAAGCCCTGGCTGTAGCCATGAATAAAGTGGGCGGTAGAAGTAACACTGGTGAAGGTGGTGAAGATCCGTTGCGTTTCAATACACCGAAGCGTTCTTCTATCAAGCAGGTCGCATCTGGTCGTTTTGGTGTGACCAACAACTATCTTGTGAATGCCGATGAAATTCAGATTAAAATAGCTCAGGGGGCAAAACCTGGTGAAGGTGGTCAGTTGCCCGGGCATAAGGTGAACCGGATTATTGCAAAGACCCGTAATTCAACACCGGGTATTACATTGATTTCACCTCCGCCGCATCACGATATTTATTCTATCGAGGATTTGGCTCAGCTGATCTATGACCTGAAATGTACTAACCCGGATGCCAAAATCTCAGTGAAACTGGTTTCGGAAAATGGCGTAGGTACAATTGCTGCCGGTGTTTCTAAAGCACATGCCGACCTTATCATCATCTCTGGTGGTGATGGCGGAACCGGTGCCTCTCCGATCAGCTCTATTAAACATGCCGGTATGCCGGTTGAAGTTGGTCTGGCAGAAACACAACAAACGCTGGTGATGAACAACCTTCGTGGTCGTGTTAAAATTCAGAGCGACGGACAGCTTAAAAACGGTACGGATGTCATTAAGCTGGCATTACTTGGTGCTGAAGAGTTTGGTTTTGCAACATCTGCACTTATCACACTGGGATGTATCATGATGCGTAAATGTCACCTGAATACTTGTCCTGCCGGTATTGCCACACAAAATAAAGTACTGAGAAAACGTTTTATAGGTAAGTCTGAATTTGTGGTAAACTTCTTCCATTTTATTGCCCAGGAAGTCAGGGAGAACCTTGCTGAAATGGGATTCCGTAAAATGGATGAAATTATTGGTCGTACTGATCTGATTGAAATTGATAAAGAAAATATCGGATGGAAAGCCAAAGGAATTGATTTGAAACCCTTACTTTATTTCCCTGAAGAAGGAAAAACATTCGATATTCATAACACACACGATCAGGTACATAAAATTGATGATGTGCTTGACAGAGAATTGATTAAACTGGCAAATCCTGCTATCAGAAGCAAGGAAAAAGTCTGGATTGCAAAAGATATCAAGAATACTGACCGTACTGTTGGTGCCATGTTATCGGGAGCAATCAGCAAACGCTTTGGCGAAGAAGGCCTGCCGGCAAATACCATTAACTGTACATTTACAGGATCAGCCGGTCAGTCATTCGGTGCCTTCCTTGTAAAAGGTGTCTCATTTCGACTGGAAGGTGATACCAACGATTACATAGCCAAAGGCCTTTCCGGAGGGCGTATTACCGTTGTTCCACCGTCAGGTTCTAAATTTAAGCCTGAAGAGAACATCATTATCGGTAATACATCGTTGTATGGTGCAACTGCCGGTGAAGTTTATATTCGTGGTGTTGCCGGTGAGCGTTTTGCCGTACGTAACTCGGGAGCAAGCGCCGTTGTGGAAGGTGCCGGAGACCACTGTTGTGAGTACATGACTGGTGGACGTGTGGTGGTGCTCGGTTCAACCGGACGTAACTTTGCTGCCGGTATGAGTGGTGGTATTGCTTATGTGCTGGATGAAAGAGGTGATTTTGATTTCTATTGTAATAAAGGTCTGGTTGAAATCGGTCCGCTGGAAGACAGGGCAGATATCACAGAACTACAGGAAATGATCAATAACCACCTGTTGCATACCAACAGTGATAAGGCAAGAGAAATCCTGGTGAACTGGTACGAGTATCTGCCGAAGTTTGTTAAGGTTATTCCGTTCGAATACAAGAAAGTAATGGAAGAGATGAAGATCAGAGAACTGAATAAGAAGCTGAAACAGACAGAAGATACACCTTCGGTTCATTATTAATAAGTGTTATAAAATTTAATTGATTACAAGGGTTTGACCCGAATAAAAATATATTAAGATGGGAAATCCAAAAGGTTTTATGGAAGTTGCCAAAAAAGATGGAGGATACCGGCCGATTGAGGAGCGTATTGAGGACTTCAGTGAAGTGGAACAGACGCTAAACGATGAGGATCGCAAACTCCAGGCTTCCAGATGTATGGATTGTGGTGTACCTTTTTGCCACTGGGCTTGTACTGTAGCAAGTAAAATCCCGGAATGGCAGGATGCACTTTACAGAGGAAATTACAAAGAAGCATATGAAATATTAACAGAGTCGAACGCATTTCCTGAATTTACAGGACGTATTTGTCCGGCTTTGTGCGAGAAATCATGTGTATTGAATATTCATAACGAATCGGTGACCATTCGTGAGAATGAGTGCTCGGTTGCAGAGAAAGCATTTGCACTTGGGTATGTAGTACCGAAGCCACCTAAGGTGAGGACTGGCAAAAAAGTGGCCGTCATCGGTAGCGGACCGGCAGGTTTGTCTGCTGCTGAACGACTGAATGCCTGGGGACACTCGGTGACCGTTTTTGAAAAAGACGACGCCATCGGAGGGTTGCTCCGTTATGGTATTCCGGATTTTAAGCTGAGCAAGAAAGTTATTGACCGTCGCCTTGAGGTTCTGGTAGATGAAGGTGTTGAATTTAAAACCAATACCAACGTGGGTGTGGATATAACCGGCGAACAACTACTGAAAGAATATGATTCAGTAGTGTTGGCTATCGGTGCGATGAAACCCAGAGATCTGCCTGCGGAAGGACGTGATCTGGATGGAATCCACTATGCAATGGACTTTCTTAAACAGCAGAACAAAGTAAACAGAGGTCAGAAATATGAGGCTAAAGAGCGCATTCTGGCAGAAAATAAAAACGTACTGGTAATAGGTGGTGGTGATACCGGTAGCGACTGTGTGGGAACTTCAATCCGTCAGAAAGCTAAAGGGGTTCGCCAGATCGAGATTATGCCAAAACCACCTACAAAACGTGCTTTTGGTAATCCATGGCCTTACTGGCCAAACGTGATGAAGACTTCATCGTCACACGAGGAAGGTTGCGAGCGTGAATGGGCTTTGGCTACTAAACGTTTTATCGGAGAAAACGGAAAGGTAAAACAGGCTGAAGTTGTTACAGTGGAATGGCGTAAAAATTCAGACGGACGCATGGAAATGGTTGAAATACAGGGATCAAACAAGGTGGTTGATTGTGACCTGGTTTTGCTTTCCATGGGTTTTGTACATTGTGTACACGAAGGACTTGTAAACGAACTTGGACTTGAACTTGACGGTAGAGGTAACATTAAAGTGAACGAAAACAGACAATCCATCTCTAATGATAAGGTGTTTGCAGCGGGTGATGCCGCTATGGGTGCCAGTCTGGTTGTTCGTGCAATAGATGATGCCCGCCAGATGGCTGCAAAGGTTCACCAGTTTTTGAACGCATAATTTAGCGATTTTTCAAACGATAAAAAGAGCTGTTGCCGGTTTTCCGGTAGCAGCTCTTTTGCTTTTAATTAATCCGGTGAAATAACAGTAACCGGATCAGTATATGATGTTATTTTTCAATGCTGAATTTTGAATAGTTTACCTGCCGATCCGGGTAGTCTGCTTTTAGTATATATTGTCCTGAATTCAGGTGCTGAACATGGAGAACAGGTCTGAAATCTGAACTGTAAACCAGCTTTCCTGAAATATCAAATATTGTAATTCTGGTCGGTCTTTCAATACCTTCAGTGAAGTTCAGTATTCCCTTTCCGGGATTCGGATAAATTAGTGGTTTATTCTCTTCTGAAATATTTTTTGTGGATGTTGCCAGATATTCTTCATCGTTCCATGCAATTAGCGGATAACCGCCTGGTGACGTTCTGATGCCCACAAAATCCATATCAATATCTACACCAAAGGATGAAAAGAACGGGCGCATCACATACATGTCTAAAAAGCTGACCTGAAATGTATCTCTGTTTTCATCACCGGTATTAAAATTCTTAAAGTGGGTAACCTGCGCTTTGTTTTGCTCGTTTACATAAGCCGAAATACTGACAATATTAGGTATATCCCTCGGTGTTTTAACAAAAGGGTAGGTCTTGCCATCCGAAGTGCCACCATTTATGGTATCCTTCAGGGTAGCTACAATATCAAGGGTATCATATGATCTGGCTCCGGATTTATATCTGAATCCAAACCGGTTCAGGCCTGCTGTATCAGCTATTCCAAAAAACTTGGAGTTGCTGGCAGAGGCTGTGAAATCGAATGTGAGTTTTCCTTCAAAATAGGCTTTTGTGGTAACGTATAAAAACATGTTGCCGTTGCCGTAAGCGCCATTGTAGGTCATCTTACCGTCAGCCTCAGTCCATTTGGTATACTGCCCGACAGTAGTCCATCTGTCCGTGCCGAGTTCTCCATCTTCAAAATCATCAAAAAAAAGATCAAAGACTGAGGGCCCGTCAATTTTGCTGGTTGTTTCGCTGCTTTTACCATAATACACAGTCAGGGTTAAACCCTCTTCCGTTATGTCAGGAACCCTAACATACAACACGTTATTTTCATAATCAGGTATACCCTGTACAAAAAAGGGCAGTTCGTTACATGACGCATCGGTGACCCGGATATCGGTTCCATCAGCCATAAGCTTGCCGGCATCATACAATTCTTTGGTTTGCCACGGTATAGCTACGGTGTGAGCCGAAATTGTTGTTACGTCCGTTTCTGTTGTCAGGCTGACAGTACGCTTAAATTTGTAATCCGTAAAGCAATCCTGAGCAGACAGAGCCATAGGCATAGCCAGAAGGAAATAAAGTAATGGTGTTTTCATGTGCAAAACGCTTTTCAGGTTAATAATTCAATGGAGGAGAGTTATGAATGCAAGCCCTGAAAAGGTAAATCATAACAAATTTAGATTAAATAAAAATAATAATCAAATTTCATACTGTTTCGCATAGCGTATAATTTTATTAACTGAAGAACCAAAAGTAACCGGATCACTTTATATCAGCTGCCTATCTTTAAACAGAATTAATATAAACTACGCTTGCAAAACCCCAAAGAATGAATGGACTCGTAGTGTAAGAGATAGATATTCAGATAATTATATAGGTAGTATGCTTTTTATGCTAAAGAACATATTCGGTGGATTCCCGGGATGGCTTGCTTAACATGGGTTGGCGACTATTTTTGTGTGTTGTTTTTTAAAAAACTGATACATTATGGGTTTAAAAATTCTCGTATTGGCAAAACAGGTTCCCGATACCAGAAATGTTGGGAAAGATGCCATGAAAGCAGATGGTACCGTAAACAGGGCCGCTCTGCCAGCCATCTTCAATCCTGAAGATTTGAATGCACTCGAACAGGCGCTAAGATTAAAAGATAAGTATGCCGGAGCCACAGTTTCCATCCTGACGATGGGACCGGGCCGTGCTTCTGAAATCATCCGTGAAGGTTTATACCGTGGTGCGGACAATGGTTTTCTGTTGACAGACCGTGCCTTTGCCGGTTCAGATACATTGGCCACCTCTTATGCACTGGCAAGAACCATAGAGAAAATCGGGCCGTTTGATCTGATTGTTGCGGGACGTCAGGCTATTGATGGTGATACTGCACAGGTAGGTCCGCAGGTGGCTGAAAAGCTTGGCATTCCACAGGTAACCTATTCAGAGGAAATTTTATCTGCCGAAAAGGGCAAGGTTGTTGTTAAACGCCGTTTAGAGCGTGGTGTTGAAACAGTTGAAGGTCCGTTACCAATAGTGGTTACAGTGAATAGTTCAGCTGCTGCATGTCGCCCTAGGAACGCACGTTTGCTGATGAAGTATAAGCATGCCAAAACAGTTACTGAGCGGGTAGACGAGAATGAAGATTATATGGTGATGTATAGCGAAAGACCGTACCTGAATATTCAGGAAGTGACAGCTGCGGATATCAAAGCCGAATCGGAACAACTTGGTTTATCCGGATCACCAACAAAGGTGAAAGCAATTGAGAACATTGTATTTCAGGCTAAAGAATCTAAGATCCTTACTTCGAACGATGAAGATATCGAAGATCTGATGAAGGAACTGATTCTGAATCATACTATAGGTTAAACCTCATCAGAAAAACACAGGATTATGAATAACGTTTTTGTATATCTGGAAATTGAAGATGGTCATGTGGCTGATGTCAGCCTTGAACTACTGACCAAGGGACGTACGCTCGCCAATGAGCTGAACTGTAAACTCGAAGCTGTAGCATTGGGGTCAAAGCTGGAAAATATAGGTAAATATGTATTTAAATATGGTGTGGATGTACTTCACGTGGGCGACGATCCTCGTTTAAGTCCGTACACCACTTTACCGCATTCTAAAATATTGATTGAACTGTTTAAGGAAGAAAAGCCACAGATTGGCCTTATGGGAGCATCGAGTGTGGGACGCGACCTTGGACCGCGTGTTTCTTCGGCCTTGCACAGTGGTTTAACAGCAGATTGTACCTCTCTTGAAATTGGTCCTCATGTGGATAAAAAGGCAGGTAAAACGTATGAAAATCTGTTGTATCAGATCCGTCCGGCCTTTGGTGGAAACATCGTGGCAACTATTATCAATCCTGACTGTCGTCCGCAAATGGCTACAGTTCGCGAAGGGGTGATGAAAAAAGAAATCGTTTCTGACATTTATAAAGGAAAGACCCAGAAGATTGATGTGGATAAAATGCTTTCAGAGGAAGATCTGGTGGTGAAAATCATTGAGCGCCACATGGAGAAATCCAAAGTGAACATCAAGAATTCATCCATTATCGTATCCGGTGGTTATGGGGTCGGTTCAAAGGAGAATTTCGATCTGTTGTTTGAACTGGCTTCTGTACTTGGTGCCGAGGTCGGTGCATCCAGAGCGGCTGTTGATGCCGGTTTCTGCGAAAAGGATCGTCAGATCGGACAGACCGGTGTTACCGTAAGGCCCAAGCTGTATATTGCCTGCGGTATTTCGGGTCAGATTCAGCATGTTGCCGGAATGGAGGAAAGTGCCATGATTATTTCAATTAATAATGATCCGAATGCACCGATCAATCGCATTGCCGATTATGCCATTCACGGGAACCTGGAGAACATCATCCCGAAAATGATCAAATACTACAAACAAAACACCAAGTAAGGTTTAATCTTAAATTTTGAAACAATGGCTAATTATTATACAGATAACCCCGATTTAAGGTTTCATCTCGACCATCCACTGATGAAAAAAATTGTGGCGTTAAAAGAGAGAAATTTTACTGAAAAAGATAAGTTCGATTATGCCCCGATAGATTTCGAGGATGCCATGAACAGCTACGATGAGGTGCTGAAAATTGTAGGAGAGATCAGTGCGGATATCATTGCAGAGAATGCAGAATCGGTTGATGCCGAAGGTCCCAAACTCGTTGATCATGGTGTGCAGTATGCCAAAGGAACTGCAGAAAATATTGACGCCCTGGTTAAGGCTGGTCTGATGGGGATAACATTGCCCCGTCAGTATAACGGACTGAATTTCCCGATTGTACCTTACATTATGGCAGCAGACATCGTATCGCGTGCTGATGCCGGTTTTGTGAATATCTGGGGATTGCAGGACTGTGCCGAAACCATAAATGAGTTTGCGTCTGAGGAACAGAAGGAAAGATATCTGCCGCGTGTTTGTGCAGGAGAAACCATGGCTATGGACCTGACAGAGCCGGATGCCGGTTCTGACCTTCAGGCTGTGATGCTGAAAGCGACTTACAATGAGAAGAAAGACGAGTGGATTCTGAATGGCGTAAAACGCTTCATTACAAATGGTGACGGCGATATTTCACTGGTGCTTGCCCGTTCCGAGGAAGGAACAACAGACGGTCGTGGATTGTCCATGTTTATTTATGATAAAAATGATGGTGGTGTTTCTGTGCGCCGCATCGAAAATAAAATGGGGATCAAAGGGTCGCCAACCTGTGAATTGGTCTTCAAAAATGCCAAAGCAGAACTGGTTGGATCACGCCGCCTGGGTTTGATTAAATATGTGATGGCCCTGATGAACGGTGCCCGTCTGGGTATTGCTGCCCAGTCGGTAGGTGTATCAGAAGCCGCATATCAGGAAGCACTGGCTTATGCTAAAGAACGTCAGCAGTTTGATAAGGCGATCCTGGATTTCCCGGCAGTTTACGAAATGCTGTCCATCATGAAAGCCAAACTGGATGCCTCCAGAACTCTGTTGTATGAAACATCGCGCTTTGTGGATATTTACAAAACGTATATGCACATTGCCGAAGAGCGTTCACTTGAAAAGGATGAGCGTGCGGAAATGAAGAAATATCAGAAGCTGGCCGATATGTTTACACCACTGGCAAAAGGATTATCCAGTGAATTCTGTAACCAGAATGCGTATGATGCTGTGCAGATTCATGGTGGATCCGGTTTTATGAAGGATTATCCGGTGGAGCGAATTTACCGTGATGCCCGTATCACTTCTATTTATGAAGGAACGACACAGCTGCAGGTGGTTGCTGCCATCCGTGGTGTAACAACGCATGGTCTGCTGGCACAGATGCGGGAATACGAAATGCAGGATCTGGTACCTGAGTTGCATCCGATGCGCCGTACACTGATCGGAATGACGGAGGAATACGAAAAGACAGTTAATAAGGTACAGGCTTTAAAAGATAATGAATACCTCGATTTCCAGGCACGTCGTCTGGTTGAAATGGCTGGTAACATTATTATGAGCTATTTACTTGTTCTGGATACCAACCGCGACGACCGTTTCAGAAGGTCTGCCCAGGTATTCCTGCAGTTTGCGAAATCTGAAAACCACAAACATGCTGATTTCATTGAAAACTTCAGCATTGATCAGATGAGCAATTATAAGTTTGCTTAATTGAGAAAAATTTTCAAGTCTATAGCCCGGCTAATTTTAGCCGGGTTTTTTGTTTTCCTAGGTACTGAATTAAATTAAATGAAATAATAAATGTTAGGGACACCCGAATCGGATGTCCCTAACATTTATTTTGTTTCTTTGCACCATAAAATTTTAAGATGGGAGCACTGTTAGAAGTTAAGGATTTAAGTAAGTACTGGGGCGAGATATTAATGTTTGATGCCATTAATTTTACTCTAGCAGATGATAGCCGAATGGCGCTGATAGCGCGTAATGGTACCGGCAAAACATCATTACTGAACATCCTTACCGGTCTTGATATTGCGGATAGTGGTACTGTAAATGTATTACCGGATGTGACCATCGGTTACCTGAAGCAGGATATAGAATTTGATCCGGAACTGACTGTAGTGGATACGTTGTTTGATGTCAGCAATAAAACAGCAACAATTGTCAGGGACTACGAAGAGGCTGTTGAAAGCAATGATCCTGACCGTATTCATAAAGCCATTGATGCCATGGATGTGGCCAAAGCCTGGGACTATGAAGTCAGGATAAAACAGGTGTTGACCAAACTGAAAATACCACGTTTTGAGCAGAAAGTGGGACAGCTTTCCGGAGGCCAGAAAAAACGACTGGCACTGGCTGTAATTCTGATCAGTGAACCTGATCTGATGATCCTGGATGAACCGACCAACCATCTGGACCTGGATATGATTGAGTGGCTGGAGGAATACCTTCAACGGATGTCTGCAGCACTGTTTATGGTGACACACGACCGCTATTTTCTGGACCGTGTCTGCAACCAGATCATTGAACTGGAGGATCAGACCATTTATACCTACCAGGGCAATTACAGTTATTTTCTTAAGAAAAGAGAAGAGCGCATTGAGGTGATGAAAGCCGAAGTGGAGAAAGCCCAGAACCTGTTGCGTACAGAGCAGGACTGGATGAACCGGATGCCAAAAGCCCGTAGCCATAAAGCCAAATACAGGATAGATAATTACTATAACCTGAAGGATAAAGCTTCGCAGCGGTTCAACGAGGATCAGGTGGATATCCGGGTGAAATCATCACGTATGGGTAAGAAGATCATCGAACTGAAGCATATCGGTAAATCATTCGGTAATCTTACGATTCTGGAAGATTTCTCATATATATTTTCACGGTTCGAAAAGCTCGGAATCGTTGGAGAGAACGGAACCGGGAAATCGACTTTCCTGAATATTCTAACGGGAGCATTGAAAGCGGATTCCGGTACTATTGATACCGGTGAAACCATTAATATAGGTTATTTCAGACAGGATGGTATGGATTTCAGTGCTGGTAAAAAGGTGATTGAGGTGATTACAGATATATCAGAGCACATTGAACTGGGTGACGGGCATAAGGTCACTCCGGCGCAATATCTGAACCATTTTTTGTTTCCAAATTCCATGCACCATGTATTGGTTGAAAAGCTGAGTGGTGGTGAAAAACGACGGTTGTATTTGATGACGGTACTGATGAAGAATCCGAATTTTCTGATTCTGGATGAACCGACTAACGATCTCGATATCATGACGCTGGGCATCCTGGAGAGTTATCTGCAGGAGTTTCAGGGTTCACTGATTGTGGTGTCGCACGACCGCTTTTTTATGGACAGCGTGGTGGATCATCTGTTTGTTTTTGAAGGAAATGCCGTTGTCAGGGATTTTCCCGGTAATTATACGGAATTTCGTCAGAAAATAAAGGAAGAACAGCGACAGGAACAACTGGATGAACAGAAGAAAAAACAGCCGGACAAAAAGCCTGAACCCAAAAAAGCAACCAACAAACTAACCTGGAAGGAGCGTAAGGAAATGGAGGCGCTTGAACAAAAAATTGGTCAGCTCGAAACTGAAAAAACAGAGATCGAATCGGCCCTGAGTTCAGGAAATTTAAGCAATGACGAGTTGATGGATAAATCGAACCGGATTCAAATCATCATGGATGAACTGGATGAGACAGAAATGCGGTGGCTTGAACTGAGTGAGAAGGATCAGTAAACAATTTCGCCCCTGAAACTTACAGTTCCTGTATCCGTATTCAGTAATTCGAATCCATGGTAGTTATCTGAGATAAAGCGTTTCATCTCAAGCCTGGATCCAAACATTACTTCTCTTAGAAAATTTACGGTTATTTCTTTTGGCTGGTTTTTGAGGATAAAGTCTTCCGAATAGGTGTCGAACATAAATTCCAGATAGCGAAGAGTGGTTAAATGATGATTCATATCTACATCGGAGTATCTGACAGTGTATGGTGTAACCGATTCCGGTTCACCGGAAAAGGATAAAGCAGGAAGTGTTTCCTCCACTGCATGTTTGTCTTTTAGTTTATATAATAACTCCTCATCTTTCAGGTGAACTTTCGGTCTTTTGGATTTTGCATCAATGATCATCCAGGTACTTGTGATGGATGCAACAGCTTTATTATTTCCATCTTTTATTTCGGCATCTCTTATGTATTGTATTCTGTCCATGCCTTTTGGCCAGGTTTCCAGGACTAATTCACCAGGCCAGGTTGGCACAGAGTGTATAATGAATTTTAAACGTGTTAATACCCACGCTAATCCTAAAGGTGTCAGATGACTGAATCCCAGGTTTAAAGCCTCGGCATGATTCCAGGCAGCTTCAATATAATAATTAATAAGAGAACTTACTTTTAACGTGCAACGAAAATCGACATCTTTGGGATTGATGGTAAACTGTTTTTTAAGAATTTGTAGTGCGGAATCCATGCGTTTATTTTTTCAGGGTAAAACTAACAAATACAGGGTATATGATCCGGACAAACCTTATTTTTTTAAGTTATTTTTCGATCTTTTCTCAGCAACTTCCTTCATTTTATTGGTCCTGTGTTGGTAAAATGAATTGATAAACCCAAAGATAATGCCGATACCGGTTAATACATAAACCATGGTAAAGATCTTACCAAAGGCCGTTTGTGGTACAAAGTCTCCGTAGCCGACCGTGGTTAGTGTCATCACAGAAAAGTAAAGTGAATCCAACCATTTCCAGTGTTCCACAAAGTGATAGATAAAAGTCCCGTTCAGCAAAACAGTGAACGTGGCAATGGTGAGGTTCCTGTACGGTTTTATTTTCAGGAAGTCAATGATATGTCGGATCAGAAAAAACATGGTTTTAGCTTTTTATTGCGAAGGTATTGAAAAAAGGATTGTTCCGGCAATTACATATGGGTGTCAGTTAATTTCTCGCAGATACACGCAGAATACTTTCGCAGATTAACGCTGACGTTCAATTTTAAAAAGTATTTTCAATTGAAATTGTTTTTGGAGTGTTGACCGGATCAGGCTTTGAAGAACGATAGTAAGTCAGCGTATTCAGTAATTGTAAGTGGCCGGATTACGATAATATGCCCCGTTAACGTTTTAGAAACTACTCAGATTCGTGGCAATGGAAATATGGTTGCTGGTTCCTGCCAGGTGATAACGGGCCGAACCATAGCTGATCCGAAACTTACTGATTTTTACTCCAAATCCCCAGGAAAAACCAACGGTTGACATGGCATTTTCAATACCAAGTTCATAACGGCGTTGAAAGTTATAACCTGCTGCCACATAAAGGTTTTTGGAGGGGACAAATTCAACTCCAAACACAACATGCCGTAGTATCTTTGCGCCGACTGTAGGTCCGTTATCTGTTTCAGTTAACAAAGGATTTGCATATTTATCCAGCCCTGAAGCATAAGTCAGATCCGGCATCTGGATATGATTAGCAGTCAATGAAAAACGGAGTGGTGCATGATTCAGCTTCTGTGTAAACCCCATCTGTATTTCAAAGGGCATAGGCTCAAAATTATCTTCAGTATATGTTTTTACCTGTGTTCCGAAATTCTTTAATACCAGACCAGCTGAAAAATTGTTATTCAGATAGCTAATACCGGCATCAAACAGGATGCCGTAGGATGAATACTGTTCAAAAGCAGAGAACACCTGTTTAAAAGCCAGACCGCCATTCCATTTTGCGTTAATGGGATAACTCCATATGAGGCTGAGTGCCGTTTCCTGTGCTACAAAATTGCCTGTAAAATTGCCCAGCTCATCATAACCATCAAAATTTCCCTGGTTGATGTACTGAACCCCTAAAGCAAATGTTCCAAAAGCGTTATAATCTCTGGAATAGGTGGCGTAGCCAAAATTTATATCCGCAATGTAATTGACATAGTTGACGGCCAGATTGTTATGCATTGTATCGCGTAAAAGTGCCGGATTTCCCAAAGCCATCGAAGGATCCACGTCCTGAAGTGAAACGTTGGTTCCACCAAGTGCTCCGGTATGCGCCGACCCCGGGAGGTTTAAAAATTCATATGTGTTTTCACCTTTCTGAGCCCAACCAGACAGACAATAAATAATAAATAAAACAATCAGTGTAGACCTCATGGGCTGTATTTTAATCTTGAAACGCAATCGTTACCTATTTATTTTTTTCTTTGTGAACAAATATAAAAAAAGCCGCTTCAATTCCTCGAAGCGGCTAATAAATTTTTTTGATTGCACTATGCCGGTTTAATAGCTTCAGTCGGACAAACATCAGCACATGTACCACAATCGGTACAGGTATCTGCATCTATAGTATAAATATCACCTTCTGAAATAGCTTCAACCGGACATTCATCAACACAACTTCCACAAGCAATGCAATCTTCATTAATTACGTAAGCCATAATTTATCTAATTTTTAAGTTATAATCGGAGCGACAAATTTAGACTTAAAAATTTAATATTCCAGCTGAAAATGTTAAAAAAATATTTTTTAGAATCATTATATATAGAATTTTAAATGTATTATAATTACGGCGTTACAGAGGGATTTTGCTTGTCTTTTAAATGTTAAATTTATTTGTTTGGTGAATTTAGAGGGAATAGTTCCTTCAATTGGAATGTCAAAAATCCGAAAACGTTTAAAAAGAATATCAGAATGAAAACAAAACAAATTATTCCATTAGCACTTGGATTATTACTTACTGGAACATTCATGGTGCAGGCGCAAAATTTTAATATGCGTGGACCAAACGGTTGTATTCAGAACGGACCAATGGCAGGACAGGGCAGAGGTCAAAACTTTGGTGCGGCTAACTTTGCAAATTGTCCGACGTTAAGCGATGAACAAAAAGCAAAGTTGGAATCTCTGCAGAAGGATCACAGGACTGAAGCACAGAAGCTGCGATTGGACCTGGAAGCTAAAAAGGCTAAACAGAAGACGATGGTTGAAGCAGCAAATCCTGACACCAAGGCTATTGACAAAAACATTGATGAGATTGCCAAACTTCAGGCTCAGCTTGCCAAATCCAATGCATCATTCAGGGTTGAGGTTAAAAAGATTCTTCCCGGGGATTGTTCAACAGCAAGAGGTCAACGTAATGGTCAGGGATTCGGACCTGGTAAAATGAACAGTCAGCAGGGAAGAATGGGCAACGGCAACGGTCAGGGACGTGGCAACGGACAGTTTGCCGGTCGTGCTAATGGACAGCATCCCGGACCTGGCAACGGTCAGGGGTTAGGTCGCGATAACGGCCAGGGATTTAACCGCGGTATGGCAATGAGAGGTAGTTGTACCGGTGACGGATTTCAGGGAAACGGTATGGGCATGCGCAATGGTATGGCTCAGGGACAGAATATCAGAGGAGGCATGAAAGGTGGAAACCGTGGTTTCGCCGGACGTGGAAACGGAGTTCGTCAGGGAAGTGGAATAAGTCCGCGGGTAATATTATCAGAAGAAACCAAAGACCTTCTGCAGAAAAGCATGCTTGCAGTTTCGGCACAAACACGTGATCTGAGAAATCAGATCAACGAGTTACAAGTGAAACAAAGAACTTTGCTTTCTGAGGATCAGGTTAACATGAAAGATGTGAACAAAAACATTGATGAGATTGCGAAACTGAAAGCTCAGGTCATGAAAACACGTGTAAATGCGCGGGTGGAGGTATTGAAACAACTGTCACCTGAGGAAAAAGAAAAAGTTCTGCTTTCAAAACCTTTAATGCAAGGTCAGGGACGTGGATTCAGAATCTAGTTTTATACTATATATGGTGAAAAGGGACTTCCTGTCGGGAGCCCCTTTCCATGTTTTCATTCTGTTCGAATAATATACTAAACTCAGATAATTTCTGAGACACATGAATAAACACGTAGAAAAAGGTTGCTGAGAGGCAACCTTTTTTATATTAGTGGAAAGGGATTAATCCACTCTGATTTTTACCACAACTTTCATTACATTCTCCGGTTCATCAATGGTAACACCAGGTGTATGAATATCGTCCGGAAAAAAGATGGCGAAACTGCCTTCATTTATCATGATGAGTGATACCGGACAATCGTAGAAGCTCACATCTTTTTCAGGATTGTATTCCACAGATGGTTTTTGACCTTTATACGGTGCATAACCTATTTTTTCATTGCCTTTTACCACATACTGAATGTCGATATAATTCCGGTGGTTCTCTGTTTTTGCTTCTTCAACAGGTTTAGTGCTGTAATGACTCACAGCTGCAAAAATGATATCCCCATCAATGGTATATTTACCATCATGGAGCAGACTGAAATCTGTTTTCTGAATATACTCAAGTCCTTTTTTTATGCGTTCTCCCAGTGCGTAATACAAGGGGGCATTGGATAGTTTATCTGTGACCATAATTAAATTTTTTTCAAAGTTACAAATTTCGTAAAAGGTTTTTGTGACTTATTGCCTTAACAGAACAATGTTTTCGCGAATAATTATTAAGCGTTTTTAGTCACCCGGTGACTGCGTTATGACGCGGTAGTTGGCCGTAACGTCTACGCTATAGCAGATTCTCAATGCTTTGGCAAAAACCGGTAGGACTCCGATAGAAGTCCAATATTTGTAGCTTGTATCGTGCTACAAACCTGTGACCCCAGCCGGGGTCAAACCATTTTATATATCCTGTAAATCATAATGTGTTACACACATATCGTATTATTGTTGTATTAATCCTTTGAAATATATACCTTTAGGGGTGTAATGAAATGACCTCATTCCTGTTTGGAATATATGTTGAATAAAGAACCGCAAAACAAAACATTATGAAAAAGCATTTACTTATAATTCTGGCACTATTCAGCTTTGTTATAAGCAGAGCAAATCCGCTTCCTACACCTCCTCCGTCCATCTGGTTATCAGAACTTGGATTTGAGTCCAACGGAAATTGGACACTTGAACTTGTTTATAATCATGTGGTACCTGAAGATCCGCGTAATACAATTGATAGTATATTTATTAGCTCTTCAACAACCAAGGCCAAATTACTGAATTATACATTTAAAGATTATAATGGAATATTATTGGTCAGTAAGGATAGTTTAATGTCTGAATTAACTATCGAACGAGAGGGTGACAGCATACAAATTGAATATTATTATCATGATTATGCCGGACAAATGGAAGTTGTTACAGAACCAATTGTTTATGGTAGCTATAATAACGCCACATTGCGGGCACCAAAGGCCGGAGAATCCATTGCATGTTACCCGGTGTTTAGCAAATTAGAACCATATTATTGGGAGCCTAGTTATGAAAATTATTATAGTATTGATCTTTCTCCAAACTTTGGCGCTGAAAACGATTCCACTGGCATGTGTGCAACGTTAAAGGGTAATATATTTGATGAGAACAACGAAATTTTGCTAAATTTCAATCGGAGAATTTTTGCAAAAGGAATTACAGATTTATATCCCAAAACTGATGGTTCTTATTCAGTTCGGGTATTCTCAGCAAAAAATCAAATATCTCAGTTATTTTATGTCTATGCTGGAAGCAGGTATATAGTGGATATAATCCCGATTAATCTTGACTTAAAACCCGATTCTGTCGGTACTGCAGATATTCATATTCAAAAAATTACGTCTGTACAGGAGGTTAAAACAGAACAGGTACAATTGCTCCGGATCGCACCAAATCCGGTTAGGGGTTCTGTTTTCAACTATGAGGTATTCTTACCCATAAAATCATCAGAAAGCTATCTAGAGCTGGTAAGTCTAAAAGGGCAACGAATCGCTCAGTTTTCTTTATCAGAAAGTAAAGGTCTGATCACAGTTCCTTCTGAAGTTGAAAACGGGATGTATATTCTCAGACTTTACATTAATAAGAAGAATTACGGGACGTCTAAAATATTGATTTCAAGATGATAAGGGTCTTTTTTTGCTTTTTTGTTTTGTTTATTGCAGTTTCACCTTATGTTCAGGCTCAGAACAATGTTTTCTTCTTTGAAGAACATATCGATTTTGAAATAAATGCAGCCTGTTTTTCTGTTAATGGCATCTATTCATTTAATAATTCCGGTTCACAGGATAAGCTTCAGCCTATTACCTTTCCTTTTGCTTCTGATATGGATAAAAATGATTCTGTCAGGATAATCAATCTGAATACGGGAGATTTGATGCCGTTTGCCAGACAGACAAAAGCAGTCAGTTTTATGTTGAATATTCCTGCCGGAGATACCGTTGATGTTAATATTTTTTACCGTCAAAAAACTTCAGATATCAATACCTATATCCTTACGTCAACACAGGCCTGGGGTGAACCTTTAAAAAAAGCCGTTTATACCTTATCTACAGATGCGGACATAGGCATTAAGTCATTTTCATACCTGCCGGATTCTTCACGGATATCCAATAAGAAACAGTTTTATTTCTGGGAGATGCAGGATTTTATGCCAAAGAAGGATTTTGAAATATGGCTGAATAGTTTGTAACAAGTCACCGGGTGAATAGTTACAAAATGTGTTTACTCACCCGGTGACTACGTTTTGACACTTCGTTCGCTGTAGCGTCTAGGCTATAGCAGATTTTCAATGCTTCGGCAAAATCCGGAGGGACTCCGATAGGAGTCCAATGTTTGTAGCTTGTAACGCGCTACAAATATGTGACCCCATCCGGGGTCACACCATATTATGTACCCTGCAAATCATAATGTTTTACACAGATATCGTATTATTGTTGTATTAATCCCCTGAAATATATACCTTTAGTGTTGATGGGAAACGACCCCATTCCTGTTTGGAATACTGAAGATTAAAACTAAACATTTTCCATATCAATTATTATTGAAAGATGTTTTAATAAATGAGGATCGAATTATTAAAGCCATGAAGAAGTGAGCCATATGCAATTTTAATCAGTTTAAACTTATGCTATTATTACCTGCTATACAAATTGAAAAGGCAAAACCCTCAGATTATAGCGTTTTGACAGAAATTGCATTTTTGGCGAAAAGACACTGGAATTACCCGGAATCGTATTACAGGATATGGCAGGATGAGTTGACAGTAAGCAAAGATTATATCAATCAAAGCATAGTATATAAGGCACTGGCAGGAGAGTTCGTCGTTGGCTTTTATTCCCTCTCTGAAAATAAATCTGATTTTTATTCCGGTGATGTTTTTGTTTCAAAAGGGCATTGGTTGGAGCATTTGTTTATATTACCGGAATATCACAATATGGGAATAGGAACTTTATTAATGCAACATGCCATAACCATTTCCAAAAAATTAGGGATTTCGGAGTTATTGATTTTTGTTGATCCCTATGCCAGCAGATTTTATGATAAAGCGGGCGCAGAGTTTTTATATAATTCAAAGTCGTCTATTTCCGGCAGGATGATTCCTGTTTATAGATTGAAAATCAATTGATTAAGATAGATATGAAACACAATTCTAGACTAGTTAAGCAGGTTAAAATTATATTTTTGATTGGCTGTATAGCCATAATATTTTTAGCTTTTGATCAAAATAATGAAACACGTTTAAATATTTCTAAAGAGAATCTTTTTGGAGCGTTTGGAGGAGATGAAGAAACAGAAAATGCTTATTTTGGCATATTTGAAGATTCAATATATTATCCGGATCCTGATATATGGAATAAATATGAGTTAAGTGGAGACACGATTATTATAACAACTAATGAAAATTATGTTGATAAACTTTTAATTTTAAAATTAACTGCTGATTCTCTTGTTGTTATGGATTTGAGAATAAGTTTAGAACTTCACTTAAACCGACGTAAACATTAAATAAACGGGTGCATATTTTTAATGCTGATATTATAATTAAATGAGGTTTAGTTTTAAAACACTAATTTTTTTAATTGGATTTTTGGTAATGTTATCTAACTGCGAGAGCAAGCCAGCCGGAAACCTTACCTATTCATCACCCGAATCAAAAGGTTTTTCATCAGAGAGACTGGATACGCTAAAACAGTTTTTGGATCAAAGTGGTGCATCATCCATGTTGATCCTGGTAGATGGTGATGTGATTTTTGACTGGGGCAGTACCTCAAAAAAACATCTGATCCATTCGGTGCGTAAAGCTTTACTGAATTCGCTTGTTGGCATCGCTGTGGATCAGGGAAAACTGGATACATCCATGACCTTAAGAGAACTGGGGATACAGGATGTGCATCCTGAGCTATCAGATAAGGAATTAAGTGCCAGGGTGGCTGATCTGTTAAAATCAAGATCGGGTGTGTATCATCCGGCAGCCGCCATGTCACAGGGAATGATCAACAGTCTGCCTGAACGGCATTCGTTTAAACCCGGAGAGCATTACTATTACAATAACTGGGACTACAATACTCTTGGAAGTATTCTGGAACAACAAACTGGTAAAAGTCTCTATACTTTATTCTATGAAGAGATAGCCAAACCATTGAGTATGGTTGATTATAAAGGGGAATATGTAGATATTGACGGTGAATCTGAAACCGGTGTGGAAATGCCTCAGACCGATGGTTTCTATCAGTATGAAAAGAGTAAATCAACGTATCCGGCTTATCATTTCTGGATGTCAGCCCGTGACCTGGCACTTTATGGTCAGCTTTATCTGAATAAAGGCCGGTGGAATAATCAGCAAATCATACCGGAATCGTGGATTGAAAGCTGTACAAAACCAACCACCGTATACAACAAAGAATACAAGCTTGGATATGGTATGCTGTGGAAACTACGGTTAGCCGAAAATGAAAAGGATGTGGTTGCCTTTTATCATACCGGAGTTGGGATCCACATGCTGGCCGTTTATCCGGAATTAAAACTGGTACTGGTTCACCGGGTCTATACAGAAGAGGATTATGCGTATAATGCAAATGATATTTACAAGATGCTCAGGCTGGTTTTCATGGCCAGACTGACTAATGAAAAAGACGATGAATAAGAAAAATATGGTACTGTATTAACTTTTAAGCCGTTTTTTTTAATCCATTAGCGCGTGTATTGGCATTGTACTGGTGCTTACTTCTCTTTTATACCGCGAGATTTGTTGTTTGTGTTGAATTATTTATAAGTAGGTGGTACGATATTTTTACATCTATTATAGGCCGTAAACTTTTAATAATGCTGTGAGGCAAAATCTTTACTTTTGTGTCTGTATATTGTTTGTTTCTAACTTTAACAGTTATCTCAAAAGCAATTTTCCTTTTTGTCTGAACTTATTTGATTCTACAATGTAGAAATATATACCATTATCTAATTCCTCCAGATTAAGTTTTTCTTTATCAAGAATGATCATATGAATAAGTTTATGCCCGGTAGCGCTATAAAGTTCGAATAGTGCCGAATTAATTTCATTAGGAAGATCGATCTGGATTTCCTTCATTGCAGGATTTGGGAAAATATTTAATGATTCATCATCCTGTTTATTCTCCTCCGGATCAGTATCAACCTTTGCTGTGTCAGTGTTTTGATAAAAATGGTCGGAATAAAAATATAGAGTACGTGAATCACATACTATTTCATTAACTATAGCATCAAATTCATAAAGTTTTATTTCATTAATTTTTGAATGATAGTCATCCTTATAATATTGCAAATAGAACGGTAAATTAATATCATTAATTGAAATGGAGTTGTCGAAAGTATTATCTTGTTTTTGGTATTCCCTCCATGTGTTATTAACATCATTCCAGTTGTAGTATTTTTCCTGAATCATATTTCCTGAACCATCAAAATTTCGGTCAATTTTTATGTCGTTTGTGTAAGTATCTTTGTTACTGTTATATGTGGACATTATTGTTTGAATATTTTTGTTTTCTGAATTATAGAATTCATCTTTTTTTCTGGTTATGACCCATCCCTGTGTACTACGCCAGGAATAAACAATTTCACTGATTTGATTATTATTTTGGTCGAATTCAAAATATCTTTTATAATTATTTATCCAATCAGAAGAGTCTTTATTCCATTTGAAACTATAAGACTTAAGGATATTGTTATTATCATCTAAAACATAATTTTCATGAGCGTAAAATGTCCAGGTTTCTGTCGATAAATTCCAAGAGGAATAATAAATATCTGTTATATTGCCGTTTTTATCATATGTAAGCTCATTCTTGGTTAAGAGCTCGACCTTATTTGATTGATAATTTAGCTGATTGTATCTACGTTCAATTATATAATTATTAGCATCATATTTGTATTCATATTTAGCTTGTAGTATCCAATAATACTTAATGTTACTCCATTGTAATGATCTATACTCTGTTTGATTTCCATTTAAGTCGTATGAGAACTCAAGATGTGAGTAATTTACCCATGTGTCTCGAGAGGTGTCCCAATTGTAATTCAGAACATCAAGAAGTTGCCCGTCTTCCCTGTATTCTCTAACAGTTTTATAATAGTTTTGCCAATTTGAATCAATAGGATTCCATGTATAAATCAAGCATTCAATTTCTTCTCCCTTTTTATTATACATGTAGATAGTTTTCATGGAACTATCCATCTGAGATGTAAAATCATTTATCTCCAGAGTAATAGTACTATCAAGATTTTCAATGCTGTAATTATTATAAATACCAGCATACATTTTAATCGTAAAAATACTGATTATAACAGGTATAAAAATTTTAAACATATTCAGGTCAATTTATACAATAGTCATTAAAGCATAAAAATAGACAATAAAGTTAATTAAGCATTTATATAGTAAAGATTTAACATAATAATTCGTGGTTATTGATCAGTAATTTGTGAGTAAGTAAGATCGTTATATGATGTTTTAATATATTGAAAATGGTGTGTTTAAGCATTTTACCTTGTAATTGAATGTTTTGCATAGATAACGTAGGTAATTAATCAATATGAAAATAATATTTTAGTGGTAAGATGCTGATATACAAAAAATATAATAATTATTTCACTATTATGAGAATGAGTTAAGCATTCTATTTTTCCTTATATGGTATCTCATAATAAGGTTGATCCGGTGTAAAATCAATTGCCAGCTGATCGAGAATTATACCGGTTTGGTTCACCCAGATACGAATGATATGCGGGCCAATATGTTTGGCATGTGATGGCACTTTAATAATCTGACTGTTACGAAGCGTATTTATTTTCCATTCTTTGCTGCGTCCCCATGTATTCAGGTCAAAAGTCTGTACCGGTAAATTATCTACCCGCACACTGATTTTCTGATCGTACGTGTTCGAGTGGGTAGGCAGACATCTGATCTCCAGTTCAAAGTCCCCTTTTACAGGCGCATTAAAACTGTATTCAATCCAGGGCATCATGTCTGCATCAAAGGTGGTCGTTTTAAATGGCATCAGCGTAACAGCACTGTTGCTGTATCCAAGGCCTGAAATGTTTTCCCAGCGATAATTTTCTTCATTGTCGTAGTTCACATAATCGCTGGCCTGAATAAAGATGCGTTGCGGTGTTTTGTCTGTATCTTTAAATGCTTCCTGAACTTCACTTTCAGGCCAGTCCGGCATTTTATAAACATTCAGGTTCCGTGGACTCATACTCATCATCAGGTCCCACTTGCCACCACTCATCACTTTATTGTAAAATGTAGTAATTGTCTTTATTTCATCATACGATACCTGGCTTTGTTCCAGCAAAGCCTGACGTTTAACAGGAACATCACTTTCCATGGCCAGCTGGTAATACATAAACTTCCGGTTCATAAGTGCCGCACCTTTTACAGGGTATTCCACCAGTTGAAACCAGGCATCTTTACGGTTGTCAGGAATATTTGGTTTTATTTCCTCCAGTTTTTTGACCAGGTCATCATATAGTTTTAAACGTCGTTTTTGTTCTTCCGGATTGAATTCTGACGGATGAACCGGAGTGCTTGGTTCCGTTTGGCTCCAACCCATATATTCAGGTTTTCTGAGAAATGCCAGACGGTAATACTCATTCATCACATCTGTAACTGGCTCAGCTACTTTGTTGTCAAATTCACGGTTCGCCCAATGCAACATGTGGTTTCTGAGATTGGTATTATCATATGCATTTACATTCCATGCCAGATCGAGAAACAGTTCCATGTTGTACTCTGCCGGTTTCAGGTCACCCACATTGGCAATCCAGATGCGGTCAGCACCATTTTCATATGCTTTTTTCATTTCCTGCCAGATGAGTGCCGGCTGGGTAGTGGAGAGCCACAAATAATCATGAGGGCGTCCCCAATAGCTCAGGTGGTAATATACACCGCTAGAACCAGACCGTTTATTTTCTTTATCATTGCTTAACCGTCTGATATAACCATAGTTGTCGTCGCACCACATAATGGTGACATCATCTGGTATTTTCATCCCTTTATTGTACAGATCCAGAACTTCTTTATACAGTACCACGGTTTGTGGAATATCTTCAATATCTTTTTGCTTTGAATCCTTAAGCATTTGACGCTGTGTTTCTATTATCTGTTCCAGCATTTTAACCTGGGCTGAATCCGAACTGCCACCCTGCATTTTCCCATCATGAATACCCCGCATACCCAGCGTGAAAATATTCTCGGCACCACTTACATCGTTAACACGATCCTGCCAGTAATCACAAACAGCTCCCTGATTGGTGAAGAAGTTATAATCACCGTAAAGCTTATGATCCCATTCATCCACATTGTTGCGCAGCATAGGTTCGCAATGCGAGGTGCCAACCACAATATGGTACTTTTTTGCCATCTCGTTGTTCCCTGGAATTTTATAAAAGGCTTTTGTACAGGAGTGCATGGCTGGCCATAGGGTATTGGCTTTGAGCCGGAGCAACAGCTGGAAAATCTTTTCATAGGTTTTAGGACCGATATCACCGGTTTCCGGTTCAAATGTTTTGGCAGCCCACGGTTGTAGTCCCCAATCCTCATCATTCAAAAAGATGCCTCTGTATTTAACGGAAGGACCTTCGGTATAACCTTGTTCAGGCAACAAAAGGTGCAGCGAATCCTGTTTGGTCAAATTCACATCTGCCCACCATTTCCAGGGTGAGATACCCAGTTTTTCTGCTACGTCAAATAGTCCGTAGACTGCTCCCCTGATATCACTTCCTGCAATTACCAGGTTATTTTTTTGTACATCAACATGAAATGTTTCCCAGCGTCCTTCAACGCCGCTGATATGATTTTGTTTGAAAGTTTTAATCAGATCATCCGAAATCTGTCCGACGACAATTCCTTTCCCGGTCGGCATATCGGTTGTTGCTTCAACACTGACCTCAGAACCGGTAATGTTATGCACATCCGTCGCAAAATCATTTACTGCCCATAGAATCAGAGAGTCTGCCTTAGGATCAACATAAATAGTTAATGGCTTGTTGTGTGATGCTACCAGATATGTAATTTCTTTTGGTTTAGGGTTGCAGCTGAACAATAGAATAGTAGATATGATAAGGAAAATTTGTTTCATGTTGTGTTTTTATTTAAGCCGTAAAGTTACTAAATTTTATTGCCTGTTGAAAGTCGCGGACCGACTAGAAGTCTGACGATGATTAAGCATAATGTAACGGCTTTTACTTTACATGGGCATGTTTTGGTTAAGATTTATGGTTGCAATTCTGTTTTTGTTTATGAATTAGAATTATCGTTGTTGCTGATTTTCACGAAAGAGGTGAAAGATACAGGCCTGATATTTGGATCAAACCTGTATATCCGCATTTTTAAGGTTGTTAAAAACTGGCTGGTCCGGTTTTTGATTCTTAATTGCAGCACTTACTAATTGGATTTTCGCCTTATACATTGTTTTTTAGAAACATAACAAATAGTACCTTCAAATAAGTGGACCGTAGGGTATATGTGTAAATTTTATTATTTTAGTCAATCGAAAATTACATATATATTGAAATATATTAACCTTTGTACCATGAAAAAAATCGTTTCACTATGCTGTTTCCTTTTGATATATAATTTGAATGCGCAGAATTTTATCCCCAACTACGAGATAGGGAATTATATGTTATCTGATGGTCGTATTTTAAATGGATATTATGATTTTACCATAGAAACAGAAGAAGCTTTAACCGTGACATATTCTTTTGGAGAAAATTATACCCCTGGCTGTGTTTATAATTTAAAAAATGAAAAATTGAACGGATCAATAAAATATACCGGAAATCAGGGAGTTATTAAATTTAAGGAGAAAGAAAAAGCATATAGAATTTCTCCTGAAGAATGTAAAGGTTATGTGATCGGAACAGATTCATTTACTGTTATCGGTAATTTTAAAATTAATAATACACGTGGTATAAATGAACTTCATGGTAAATCGTTTGCCCAAGTTATTGATAAAATAGGAGAAATGCGTTTTTACATGTATGTATCTGACGATTATTATTATCTGGTACAGAAAAAACAAAATTCTGAAATTCTGTCATTTCCGGAAAAGAAGAAGAAATTTTATCCTTTTATAGATGAATTATTTGATTCTTATCCTGCATTATGTAAGATGCTGAAGGAGAAAAAACCGCGCGACTGGGATATGGGATCAATAATAAAAATGTATAAATACTGGACAACATATAATACCGGTTCTAAAGTATTCTTTAATGCTTTTTGGGATGAGGTTGAAGAAAATAAACCATATTATTATTACGCGAAAGTTGATTCAGTAAATGGAACGGAGTTTCATTTAAGCTACTATATGAAAAACGGAGTAAAACTTTATAACGGAAATTATACATCATTTTATCCTAATATTAAAAGTGGAGATTTTAATTTCTATTATCCCAACGGTAATCTGCGTAAAACCGTAACTTTTATTGATAACAAACCGGCAAAGGAAACAGAATTTTATGCAAATGGAGTAATTCATAGAATAGGGATGTACATGAATTTGGAATTTCTTTCTTTAAAAGAGAGAAAAATAAAATATAAAGGAATAATTGCAGATAAAGAAAAAATTTTTGGGGATTTAGCCTTTTCCAAACAAAGTGTTAAGCCACGAATCATACAATCTAAAAGTAAAACTGGTATAATGTATTATACCGTAAATGATGAAACAGGGAAAAGCTTACTAAATTCTGAAGGAAATGGTACAGAATATATATATGATGCCATATCAGGGAGGAATCTCATTTATGAATATAAAAATTACAGGCCTTTTGTTGTATATTATGAAAATTCTGGCAGTGAAAGAATTTATCAAATCACCAGTGAAAATATATCATCTTTAAGACTAACACCATTATTAAAAAATATTACACAGAATTTTGATTATCCGGAATCGTGTATTAAAAATAATATGCATGGAACCGTTTTAGTAAGGTGTCTGGTTGAACCGAACGGCAAAGTGTCTGAATATAATATTATTAAAGGTATTGGACCGTTAATAAGTAGTCAGCTTGAAAATCTTTTATCCATTTATAAAATGGATGAATTATGTGATCCGGGAAAAGTAGATGGGGAAAAGGTTACACAAGAAGTTATCTTATCCCTTGAATTTAATTTAAATGGTTTTACGGGATATCGCCAGAACAATAACTTTTACATGAATCCAACGATGTTTTATCATTATACACCACCTATTCAGTATCAACCTAAATTTTCAGGTCCGTTTTAGGTATAATAAAACATACTTATAAACGACAGGTTTCTGAGATGCAGGTCTGATGAGGTTTTAAAATATTATAGCAGTCTTAATGTTATCTGAATATGTTTAAGAATGGCTGCATATTTGTACTTTTTATCTTACTATTAAATGGTAGTGTTAAAGCTACAGATCTTCCTGAAAGTAATCTGTCTAAAAAGGTGGTGAAGGAGTGGACACCAAAACTCACAAAGGAGATGGAAGCCAAGAGTCAGGTTTTTGGTTCAGAGCTTTTTATCCGCATATTCAAAGCCAGCAAAGAACTGGAGGTCTGGGTAAAAACAGATTCACTGTTTGAATTATTTAAAACTTACAAAATATGCACATATGGCTGGAAAGGTCCGGGACCCAAAACTAAACAGGGGGATGGTTATGCGCCTGAAGGTTTTTATTTTGTAGTACCGGCTTCCCTGAATCCCTGGAGCAGTTACCATTTGGCATTTAACCTTGGGTATCCTAACGCGTACGACCGCGCACATCACTCCACCGGCGGGTCTTTAATGGTGCATGGTTCCTGTGCATCCATCGGATGCTATGCCATGACCGATGAGCGTATTGAAGAGATTTATACGATGCTGCATTCTGCGTTTAAAAACGGTCAGCCGTTTATTCGTGTTCATATTTTCCCGTTCAGGATGACCGAAAAAGAACTGAATAAGCACAAAAATTCAAAATGGTATAATTTCTGGCTGAACCTTAAAACCGGCTATGACTATTTTGAGGACAAAAAAATACCTCCGAATGTGGATGTAGAATCAGGTAAGTATGTGTTTGAATAAAAGTCACAGTCCGACTTTAAGACGGACCGCGACTGAGAACAATTTATTTTTTTCTGTTTTCCGGTAAACCATATGTGTCAACCACATAGTCGAGATCTTTATCACCACGGCCACTGAGGTTAACCAGAATAGATTTTTGCGGATATTTCTGAGCCAGTTTAATGGCATAAGCCACTGCATGCGAACTTTCGAGAGCCGGAATGATACCTTCCAGACGACTCAGCTCATAAAATGCATCAATACATTCAGCATCATTGATCACATCGTAGTTCACCTTTTTGAGCTCTTTCAACATGCTGTGTTCCGGTCCAACCCCGGGATAGTCCAGACCACTGGCGCAGGAATATACAGGTGCAGGTTCTCCTTTTTCATCCTGCAGCATCAGACATTTAAAGCCATGAATAACACCGGGCTTTCCAAGTGTCATGGTTGCGGCATGTTCGCCCGGATCCAATGATCTTCCGGATGGTTCAACGCCCCATATTGTTACGTCATCATCATCAAGAAATGCAGAGAATAATCCCATGGCGTTGCTTCCGCCACCTACACAGGCAACAACATGATCAGGCAGTTCACCGGTCATATCCATGAACTGATCTTTGGCTTCAATTCCTACCACGCGCTGAAAATCACGTACCATCATCGGGAATGGGTGAGGTCCTACAACGGAACCGATACAATAGATTGAGTTAATGGGATCTTCCAGATATTTAACAAATGCTGAATCCACCGCTTCCTTAAGGGTTTTTAAGCCATGTGTAACCGGAACAACTGTAGCGCCCAGAATTTCCATTCTTACTACATTAGGGTGTTCCTTGGCGATGTCAACTTCGCCCATGTGGATTTCGCATTCCAGACCAAAATAAGCAGCAGCTGTTGCCAGTGCTACACCATGTTGTCCGGCTCCCGTTTCAGCAATCAGTTTCTTTTTACCCATGTATTTTGCAAGAAGCGCTTCACCCATACAATGGTTGAGTTTATGGGCACCTGAATGGTTAAGATCTTCCCGCTTCAGGTATATGCGGCCTCCGTATTTTTCAGACAAACGGTTGCAGTAGTAAACCGGCGTTGGCCTTCCCTGGTAATGTTTTCTGATGCTTCTTAGTTCGGATATAAATTTGTGAGATTTGCTGATGGAGAAGTAGGCGTCATTGATCTTCTTCATTTCTTCTGCTATTTCAGGCGGAACAAATGCACCACCATACTCTCCGAAATACCCCTCTTCGTTGGGATATGTTTTAAAATAATTTTCCTGCATGATGTTTCGAGTTAGATATATTGTGGCTAAAATAGCAAAATTTTGAAACCATCCTTTTTAAATGGGCAGCAAACTGTTTGAAAAATTGAGGTTTCGCGTTAATTTAGTAAGAATATAAATAGCCACATTGATGCTTAAGTTTCGGATGAACCGGAATTTGGGTCTGTTTTTTAATCTTTTGTTTATAAATTAATGCTTTACCGGATGTATTGGACTTTACTTTCGTTGCTAAATGTCATAACTTCGTTTCCCAATAATTCATAATACTTGGTGAATTATACAGGTTATATTAACTTTGCGCAATTTTTATTCAAAAGGTGGTACAAAATGGCAATTTTCCTAGAAGAAATATCGAGAACATTCAGTGAATACTTACTGATTCCGGGCAGAACAACAAAAGCTTGTGTTCCGGATCAGGTATCATTAAAAGCTCCGTTGACAAAGTTTAAGAAAGGAGAGAACCCGGAACTGGAACTCAATGTTCCTGTAGTATCTGCAATCATGCAGTCTGTGAGTGATCATAACATGGCCATTGCCCTGGCACGGAACGGTGGATTATCATTCATTTTCCAGTCACAGCCCATTAAGGATCAGGCTGATATGGTTCGACGCGTGAAGAAATACAAGGCCGGATATGTGGTGAGTGATTCTAACCTTACGCCTGAGAATACACTGAAAGATGTAATTGAGTTAAAGCAAAGAACCGGACACTCTACCTTAGGTATCACACACGATGGAACGCCAAACGGTAAATTATTAGGTGTGGTAACTGAACGTGATTACCGCTTAAGCCGTGATCCGATGGACAAGAAAGTGGCGGAATTTATGACGCCGTTTTCAAAACTGGTAACCGGTCAACTTGGAATTTCTTTAACCGAAGCCAACGATATTATTTGGGAACACAAGCTAAACAGCCTTCCGATTATTGACAAGGATCAGAACCTGCAGTATTTTGTGTTCAGAAAAGATTATGACAGCCATAAGGAATATCCGCTGGAATTAAGTGATACGAATAAAAAACTTTTGGTTGGTGCAGGTATCAATACCCGTGATTTTAAAGAACGTGTTCCGGCATTGATAGAAGCAGGTGTGGATATCATGTGTCTGGATTCATCGGATGGGTTTTCTGATTATCAGAAAGAAACCATTCAGTATATTAAAGAAATGTACGGCGAAGATGTTAAAGTTGGTGCCGGAAATGTGGTGGATCGTGATGGATTCCTGTTTTTAGCCGAGGCCGGAGCTGATTTTGTAAAGGTTGGTATTGGTGGCGGATCTATTTGTATTACCCGTGAACAGAAAGGAATTGGTCGTGGGCAGGCAACTTCTATTATTGATGTGGCTAAGGCACGTGATGAGTATTTTGAGAAAACCGGGGTGTATGTGCCAATCTGTTCAGATGGTGGTCTGGTGCAGGATTACCATATGGTTCTGGCACTGGCAATGGGAGCCGACTTCCTGATGATGGGCCGCTATTTTGCCCGTTTCGATGAAAGCCCTACCCGTAAAATGATGGTAAACGGAAATTATGTGAAGGAATACTGGGGCGAAGGTTCAAACCGTGCACGTAACTGGCAGCGCTATGATATGGGTGGCAGTGAAAATCTGAAATTTGAAGAAGGTGTGGACAGCTTTGTGCCGTATGCTGGTAAGTTGCGTGATAACCTGGAGATGACATTGGGTAAAATTCGATCTACGATGTGCAGTTGTGGCGCAACATCCATCAGTGGACTTAAGAAAAGTGCAAAAATTACGTTGGTATCATCTACCAGTATTGTAGAAGGTGGTGCGCATGATGTGATTATTAAGGAATAGAAGAATTCTGATTCAGATATGGAAAAGGAGTCCGAAGGGGCTCCTTTTTTTGTTTTTTGATGGTAATATAAAATTGTATAATTTTAAGCTGGTATAACGAATAACCTTATGCTAAAATCCATTTCATATATCCTGAGTTTTTTCTTTACTATTCTGATATTTTCTCATTTATCATGCAGCAAGAAGGAATCAGTTTTTGGTAATCCCCCTGCTTTAAGTCTGGATAGCATTGTCACAGTGACGGCAGAAAAAGTAATATTTTACGGGAACCTGGTCTGGCCAGAAACAAATTCAGGACTGATAAGAAAGGGGTTTTTAATTTCAGAAGAAAAGGATATTGAATTAAATGGTTACGGTGTAAAGGAGATTGAAACAAATGCTGATTCAGCATCTGTTTATGTCGATAAGTACAGGAAGTATTTTGTACGTATGTATTGTGAAACCTCAGCCGGTGTTTATTACTCAGAAGAAAAATCATTCAAAGCATTTAAAAAAGGATTGTATTTTACCTGTCTTGGAGGTTCCGGTGAAGACGACGCTAATCAGATCTGTGTTGCACACGACGGCGGATATGTGATAGCCGGTGTTACGTCATCGGATGATGGTGATATCGCTCATAACTTTGGGAAAAAGGATTTTTGGTTTGTAAAGATTGACCAGGATGGTATGGTTGTCTGGAGTGAGACGTATGGAGGAAACGGGGACGATATAGCCACTGACGTTTGTCAATCTTCAGATGGAGGATATTTTATTTCGGGTTCCTCAAATTCAACTGATGACCTTACGCAAACCAATAAGGGCGGAAGCGATTACCGGATCGTTAAAATAGATGTTAACGGACAGATGATTTGGCAAAAACTATTTGGTGGTTCTGCTGATGATATTGCCACTTCAGTTGCTGCTACTGATGACGACGGCTGTATTGTTGCAGGTTACTCTGCATCTTCAGATGGAGATATAAGCCGGAATCATGGTCTAAACGATTGCTGGATTATTCGTTTAAGCAGCAACGGAGAAATGGTTTGGCAAAGAATGATAGGAGGCAGTAAAAATGATGAAGCCTATACTGTTAAGCTTACATCTGATAAGTACTTTATTATTGCCGGAACTACCGAGTCAGACAATGGTGACATTACAACCACTCCACAGGAAAAAGATGGATGGATTATTAAGATAGATGAAGGGGGTGAAATTATGTGGCGCAATACAGTGGGGGAAGGTTTTAATGATATGTTTTATGATGTGATTTCCGCAGATGATGGAGGCTATATTGCTGTGGGAGTTTCATACAGAGATTACAATGAGAAGGAACAGAGCGGTAATTCGGATTTTTTTGTAGTAAAATTCGCATCTACCGGCAGTGTTGAATGGAGTAGTCGTTTTGGTAGTAGTGGTGAAGATGTAGCAACAAGGGTGGTCCAGAATAATGATGGTAATTATATGGTTTGCGGTAATGCTGCAAACAAAGATCAGGATGTGAGAGATTTGTACGGTAACCGTGATATATGGCTGATTGAAGTGGGTGAATCGGGAGACTTGCGCCGTAGCAATAATTATGGAGGTACAAATTTTGATACCGCATCAGGTATAGTTCTTTCAGATCGGGGATATATCGTAACCGGAACTACATATTCGGGAGATGAACATGGTGCTTTTAATCACAGAAGCGGCTCAGCTGATATAATTGTTCTGAGCATGGATAATTATAAAACCTTTGGAAATTAAGTAAATACCAGGTTTAAGTTGTATATTATTTTGCAATCTTGTTTCATGAAAACTTTTGCAGTTGCATAATTTTTATGAACTTGTGATTTATTAATAATCAAAATCCGGTATTATGAAACTTCCTTTTTATTTGTACGCAGCCCTGTTAGTTATTGTAGTCGGCGCTTGTAAAAATCATCCTGATGGTACATCTGCTGATGTAACGATTACTGTTAATACTGATCATGTTCGTGGACCGGTAAGCAATGCATGGGCTATGTTCGGGTACGATGAGCCAAATTATACGTATATGAAAGACGGCAGAAAGTTACTGTCGGAATTATCGGAACTCAGTCCCGTTCCGGTTTATGTAAGAGCACATAATCTATTGTCTACAGGTGATGGAACTCCGGCTCTGAAATGGGGCTCTACCAATGCTTATACCGAAGATGAAAATGGTAATCCTGTTTATGACTGGTCCATTATAGATAGTATATTTGATACCTACACAGAGCGGGGGATGAAACCACTCGTGGAAATAGGGTTTATGCCTAAAGCACTTTCTGTTAAACCTGAACCTTATCAGCACAAATGGCGTCCGGGGGCACCGTACAACGAAATATATACAGGATGGGCTTATCCTCCAAAGAATTATGAGAAATGGGCCGAACTTGTTTATAACTGGGTCAGACATTGTGTTGACCGGTATGGAAAAGAGGAAGTTGAAACATGGTACTGGGAATTATGGAACGAACCCAATATTGGCTATTGGCAAGGTACAACTGAGGAGTATCTGAAACTGTATGATTATACCTCCGAGGCTGTTAAACGGGCTCTTCCAACCGCTATTATGGGCGGACCTCATTCTACCGGACCTTCGTGGGACAAGGCAGAGAAATTCCTGAGAACCTTTCTGGATCACACCTCAAAAGGTAAAAACTATAAAACAGGTGACACAGGCTCGCCCGTTGATTTTATCGCTTTTCATGCAAAGGGTGGTCCGAGACTTCAGGACAGTGTGATCCAGATGAATATGGGTACACAACTACGGGACGTATCCAAAGGTTTTGAAGTGGTAGCTTCTTACCCGGAATATAAAAACACACCTGTCATAATTGGCGAATGTGATCCTGAAGGATGTGCGGCATGTTCCATGCAGGATTATCCGGCTAATGCGTATCGCAACGGTACTATGTACAGCAGCTATACAGCTGCATCTTTCAGTCGTATTTATGATTTGATGGATCATTTTGATGTGAATCTTCGGGGCATAGTTACCTGGGCCTTTGAATTTGAGAATCAGCCTTATTTTAACAGTTATCGTGATCTTGCCACTAACGGCATAGATAAGCCGGTACTGAATATTTTCCGAATGTTTGGTATGATGCAGGGAGATAGAGTAGAGGTAAGTGGTGACCTGGCGTACAATTATCAAACTGTTAGAGATTCCAGTGTACGGGGGAAAGAACGCGATATAAACGCAATGGCAACTATAAATGATTCCGTTACAACAGTGTTGGTCTGGAATTATCATGATTTAAATGTGATCACGTCCCCGGAACGTGTTAAGATCAACCTGGAAAATTTGCCGGCTAAAAATGTAATTCTTACACATTACAGAGTGGATAAGACGCACAGCAATGCATATGAATTGTGGCAGGAAATGGGATCACCACAGAATCTGACGGATGAACAATATGCCATGCTGGAAGAGGCCGGAAAACTTCAACAACTGGATAAAGTAAAATCAATAAGAATAAAGGACGGAGAAGTTTCAATTCCTGTCGATCTTCCGGGGCAGGCAGTATCATTGTTGGTTTTAAAATGGTAGATAGTGTAAACGGCTATATTTAGATCCGGAGGGAAGTAATCAGAGTATATTATTAGCACATTTTTTAAAACCTACGGGTATCAGATCCTGTAAGATATTTATCGGGAAATGGTTTTAATTATTTGTTTTAGAGACATGTGAGATGGTGTGTTGAGCATCCTGAATCTTATTGTTAACCGTGCCACCGGTTTTCGTTATTCGCACCTGGTTTTAAAGCGGTAAATGTTAAAGCTTTTCATAATTCAGGAATTGTAGAGCGATATCAGTTCAAAATTTTTATTTTTGCCTGTTGATTTATTTTAGTTTATTCTTATGAAAAAAAACTTAGCCTGTTTATTTCTTGCCGGAATAATTGTATCATCCTGCACGGAAAAATCAGATTCATGTGATGAATTACCAGTTGTGTCTGTTGACAGTATAACTGAAATTACTGCAAATAGTGTAAGAGTGCATTTAACTATAACTGCTCCCGAGTGTAATCAGGAGGTGATTCAGCAAGGGTTCGTTTTCTCGGAAAAAAAGTTTCCGGAAGTTGAGGGAAAAGATGTGAAAACCCGGATCTATTATGATAAAAGTTACAGAATTGAGCGGCTTGAACACCGTAAGACATATTTTATACGGGCATTTTTGGAAAACAGTAGTGGCATACATTACTCTGAACAAAAAGAATTTAAAGTAATAAATGAAGAATTATTTTATACCTGTCTTGGTGGAATTAATTTTGATGCGGGATTTTCCGTAAAACAGACCCGTACCGGTGACTTTCTGATCGCCGGTGTTTCAACTTCAAACGATGGTAATTTATATGATAATAAGGGCAAAAAAGACGGCTGGATTGTAAAACTTAGCAAAACATCGCAGGTGATCTGGCAGCATAATATGGGAGGAAGTAATGATGATGCCTTTAACAGTGTTTGTCTTACATCTGATGGCGGTTGCCTGGTAGTTGGTGAAACGTTATCAGTGGATGGTGATATAACTTTTAATAAAGGCTCGTCTGATGCATGGGTTGTCAAACTTGATTCATATGGTAATATGGTATGGCAACAGCCATTTGGCGGCACCTATGATGATGGCGCTAATTATATCACAAATACTAAGGATGGCGGTTATATTATAGCGGGTTATTCAAGATCTTTTGATGGCGATGTTACTGGAAACAAAGGGGCTGAAGATGTGTGGCTGTTAAAACTTAATGCAGAGGGAGTTATTGAATGGCAGAACAGTTATGGCGGAAAGCTGTCGGATATTGGTACTTCCGTTCAGGAAACTTTAGATGGAGGCTTTATTGTAGGGGCCAATACCTATTCATCTAATGGTGATGTAGCTGTAGACTACGGTATGCAGGATGCCTGGATGTTTAAAACTGACTCAAGAGGTAAGCTTTTGTGGGAAAGAACAATAGGGTCACCCCAGGATGATGGTATGGGCCAGGTTATCCAGTCCAAAGAAGGATATTACATAGCTGTAGGTAACAAGTATAATATTAAAAACAGCAGCTCGGATTTGCTGATTGTTAAGTTGTCGGAAACAGGTTCAGTTATTTCTCATGATTTGTACGGAGAGAATGGGATTGATGGTGCTTCGTCCATAGTGCAGGCTGAAGATGGCAATTTTTTTATCAGTGGAACAATTGATCCCGATGGTGGTGCCAGTTCTCAGAGTGATCTGGATTTGCTTGTAATGAAGATGGATCAGTCAGGAACTGTTCTGTGGAAAAAAACATATGGCGGTGTCAATATGGATATATCGAGTGAGATTCAGCTTACAGACAAAGGTGTGGTGGTGGTTGGTTCAACATACTCTTATACCAATGAAGCTGTTGATAACCATAGCGAGGGAATGTCGGATTTTTTTATTTTAAATATGAACAGCGAAGGAACGTTTGATTATAGATGATAAAGTATAAATGAACAGCCAACTTTGATGGTTGGCTGTTCGCATTTATTCTTATTTTTTCAACATTACCTTCACGGCTTCTTCAAGCTGCTGGTCATGACCTTCAGCCATTTTGCCGGGTTCATTCTTCACTTTAATATCCGGTTCCAGTTGATTATTCTCAAGGAATTTTGTGTCGCCAACCGGTCTCCAGCCTCCCATAGGAATACCAAAATACAGGGTTGGGTCAATCTGGGTTTCCCACCATACAAATGTTCCTGTTCCCGGAACAGGCATGCCAAGTGTTTGTCCACCGTGTTTAATCTTATACGCTACCGGGAATAAATGTGCATCTGAATAATTACTCTCGCTCATCAGTACGATAGACGGTTTTACCCAACGGTTCCAGGGCTGATAACCGATGTTCTGGCCATGTGGAATGATCTCCATATATTTTTTCCCGGTAAGGAAATCTGATAGTACATCGTGGAGGTTTCCACCGCCGTTAAACCTGGTATCCACTATCAGGGCATCCGCCTGTAAAAATCTACCTAACGATTCATCCACCACGGTACGCATACTGGCGTCATTCATGCCTCTAACGTGAATATAGCCGAGTTTTCCGCCGGAAAGTTTAACTGTTTCGTCACGACGGGTATCTACCCAACGCTTATAAAGTAATTGATTCTCAGTACCAAGTGAAACAGGTTTTACAACTTCTTCCCAGTGTTTTTTATTGTCCGGATCAAAGACAGAAAGCAACACGTTTTGTCCCTCTTTCCGGTTCAGTAGCATATAAAAATCTATATCAGGAGTAATCTCAATACCATCAATTTTTTCAATAATGTTGCCTGCTTTTAGTTTTGAATCTGCTTTATTGAGCGGACCTTCTTCAAGTACTTCAGCCACTTTAACACCCTTCCCTTTCCATGCATAATCATATAATAAACCAAGTGAAGCGGTCTTGTCTCCCTCTGGATACTGATGCCTGAACCCACTTCCGGTATGCGATGCATTCAGTTCTCCCAGCATCTCACTCAGCATCTCTGCAAAGTCGTAGTTATTATTGATATATGGCAGAAATCCTTCGTATGCATTTTTGTAGAATACCCAGTCCACACCCTGCATGTCCGGCACATAGAATTTTTCTTTGACCTGCCGCCAGGCATGATCAAAAATGTATTTACGCTCCAGGTCTTTTCTCAGAACCATTTCGCCGTTTGTGCTGATATTCTTCGTTTTACCGTCTTTTGTGTCTACTTTTATGGGTTTGCCATCTGAAAGCACAAGAATGAAATCGCCGTCTTTAGACAGATCCATACTCACACGGCTACCACCGATTTTTGCAAATTCCTTCGTCTTTTTCGTTCTCAGTTCTGTCTCCCAGAGGTTATATTTACCTTCGAATTTGGTGAGATAATACAGTTTATCACCGTCTTTCGATATCAGAAAGTCAGCTGCAGAGGAGGTATTTACGGTTAGTTTTTTCTTTCGGTCGATCATGTTATCCCAATCAAATTTTAAGTCCTCAACCTCATCTTTATCCTTGTCTTTTTTGTCCTTTTTCTTGTCATCTTCCTCATCTTTTTTTGCTTTTTCTTCCTTCTCCTTCAGTAGTTCGTAATCCTCTTCGGACAGGTTAAAACGATCCCATGCTTTTTGTGTAAAGAACATGCCATAGACATCGCCTTCGTTTGTGAAGCCATTTTCTCCCTTATTGCCTTCCCTGGTTGATAACCAGATCATCATCTTACCATCCATAGCCCACTTTGGAATCACGTCTTCATAACCACTTTTTGTCAGGTTACGCAGTGTGCCTTCGCCGGAAGCTTCTATCAAACCAACTTCAGGCCAGAACATCCGGTCTTTGGGACCGTAATTTACAAGGAACCATTTACTGTCCGGCGACCATTGATACCACATATCACCGTCAGAGTAGGAATAGTTGTATTTAGCAGGCAGGATAACCCGTGTTTTTTTTGATTCCAGGTTAACCACCATTAACGTAGTTCTGTTTTGAAGATAGGCTACTTCCTTACCATCCGGTGAAAAGGCCGGTTGAAATTCTTCTTCTTTTGTGGCAATAACAGGTTCTTCTTTCAAAATAGTGCTCATAAAGAAATAAGGTTCGTCTTCGCGTACAATAGATGTTTTATACACATTCCAGCTGCTATCAACTTCTGCAGCATACAACAGTGATTTCCCATCGGGACTGAAACTCACGCTTCGTTCCTGATAAGGTGTATTGGTGATCCGTTTGGTGGTTCCGTGTTCAATGCTGCTTACAAATACTTCGCCCCTGAAAACATATGCAAATTCTTTACCGTTGGGAGAGACGGTGGATTCTGTAAAGCTGTTGTTTACCTTCACATTTTCCGGAATTGTCTGTCTGCCGTCATAAGCAACAGAAACATTTACTTTTTCAGGTTCACTGTCAGGATGCATGGTATATAACTCTCCATGGTAACTGAAACAGATTTTTCCATCATCACTTTTACTCAGGAACCGAACCGGATGGTTTTTAAAATGTGTCAATTGTATATCTGATCCCGGATTGCTGATGGAACTTTTGTGTACATTAAATGAGCCGCTTTTCTCACTGAGAAAAAAGTAATCATCTCCGTTATTATCAAAAACCGGATTGCGGTTTTCTCCTTTAAAAGTTGATAACTGCTTATAGGTATTTGAATCGGTGTTGTATACCCAAATATCGCGCGTTACAGCTGATGTATGATGCTTTCGCCACTCGTTTTCATAACCTTTACGGTCGTGAAAAATGAGTTTTTTCCCATCAAGACTGTATTTTGCATCGTGTGCCGGTGAGGTAAGGATTTGATCTACCCGGCCTCCTTTTACAGGAACAGAGTACAATTCTGCCATTACACCACTGGGGAACTGAACATTGGTAGCCAGATCCTGTCTGACAGCAGAAAAGATGATGCCGGCATTGTCAATGCTGAAATCACTGGGTGTTTCGTTGTTGGAATGAAAGGTCAGGCGTTTGGCGTCACCGCCCGAAGACGGCATCACAAAAATGTCAAAATCGCCGTAACGGTCCGAAGCAAAAGCTACTTCTTTTCCATCATGGCTCCAGACAGCAGAGAATTCATAACTGTCGCTAAGCGTTAAGGGGACTGCCTGCCCGCCTGATGTGGGAACTTTGTAAATGTCGCCCTGGTAATTAAACAGAATGGATTTCCCATCAGGTGAAATAGCAGGATAGCGCAACCATAACGGATGATCCTGACCATAAACAGTTAATCCTGCAATAATAGCCAGTAAAAAGAATGATACACGTGTTTTCATCGTAAATGTGTTTATGTTGTGTGTGATTGTATGTGGAAAAAATAAGTTTACGTAAGTTATATCAGATTAAAATCCTGTACATTTTAAAACCTGCTATTTTAATAAAAGTTCAGTGTTTAAAGTTTCAAAATCCTAAATTATTTATGTTGATCCGAAACCTGAATGTAAATTTATATATGGTCTGCCAATCAATAGTTATATTTTATTTCATTGTTATCCGGCTAAAAATCAATATTACTTAAAGATTCTTCGCTTCATTTTACTATGCTCGGAATGACAGCCAGCAAATGCCTGTCATTCCGAGTATAACGAGGAATCTCTGAGGCTTTAACCGGACAACAGTAATTTTATTTAAAAGAATACCCGAATGCAAATCCGATAAATGGCAGGCTACCCCAACTATCAGGATCAGGAAAGATTGCCGGCAAAAACTCGGGATAAATTTTAAACATAAATCCTTTTTTGCTTTGATAGCGATATCCGGCCATAATGGATAAAACCGGAGGATCCGGACCTTCTTCGGTATATAAAAACGGCTGATGATAACCTATTCCTGCTTCAAAAAAATGTTTGGATCGGCCATAAAGAAAAATCCCTTCTGCAATGGCGGCAAAGCATTTGTTGCCGTAATCCCTTCCAAGTCCGCCTCTTATGGCAAAGCTTGATTTATTCTCCGGAAGAAAAAGTCGTTCGTAATTCATTGAAATGGTCAAAAAGAAATCGTGTGCCAGATACACAGTATTCTGTTTTTTATCTATTTTATCAGCAACAAGTAGCTTACCGGGCTGAGCATTTAATCTGTTGATAGATAAAATCAATATGATCAGTATAACTGAGGTTCTCATTTCTGTTATATTAAGGTATGTGAGTCTTCATGTTTTTATTTCTGAAATAAAAATACCAGAACTGGTCCTCTAAAAGTTAACTCTTAAAGTTATGACTAAATTTTTGAGTTTTCAAGTTTTTGGTCAGCAGAGATATTCAGTGTCATTTTGTGTAACACTGTAGTCAATCTGTGTATTTTATGAGATGCTATTTTGCCGTAATTTAGCGCTGCATTGGGTGATGCAACTATTTGGATGATCTACATTTCTTTTTTTACAGAATACACAACATTTCTAACAATATTATCATGAAATTATCATTACGATTTTTTAAGTTAAGTACTTTAATTCTTTTTATTTTAGCCGGTTTTTCAGTTAAAGCACAGTTGCCGGCATTTCCGGGTGCCGAAGGGTTTGGTAAATACGCTACAGGAGGACGCACAGGTTCAGTATATCATGTAAACAACCTGAATGATACAGGAACAGGATCATTTCGTGATGCGGTGAGTCAGTCGAACAGGATCATTGTGTTTGATGTTGCAGGCGTTATTCGGATCAATTCAACTTTGGCAATTTCTCCAAACCTCTATATTGCAGGTCAAACAGCACCGGGCGAAGGTGTAACTGTATATGGAGACCGGGTAACGTTCAGTGCTGCAAATAATACGATTTGCCGATATGTCAGGTTTAGAATGGGAGTTGTCGGATCAAGCGGAAAGGATGCTATGGGGATAGCCAACGGGAAGGATATGATTTTTGATCATATCTCTGTGTCCTGGGGACGTGATGAGACCTTTTCCATTAACTGGGACGGTAAAGGAACAGAGCCTACCAATATTACCATTATGAACTCCATTATTTCGCAGGGCTTACTGCTTCATTCTGCCGGTGGTTTGATTCAGACCGGTGGTGGTGTGACGCTTTACAGAAACCTGTATGTGGATAACAGTACCCGTAACAACAAGGTAAAAGGGGTAAGTCAGTATGTAAACAATGTGGTGTACAACTGGAAAAACGGTGCATATATCATGGGAGGGGATTCAGAAGGAAGTTCTTATGTGAATGTGAATGGCAACTACTTTATAAAAGGTCCTGATATGGGCGGAACACCAATTAGTGACGGAAATTCAGATTTTCATATTTATGCTGATGATAACTGGCACGATAATAACCTTGATGGTGTTCTTAACGGTTACGAAATTCCTTTCAGTGAATACAGCGGAGGGCCCGATTTTCAGGCTGAACCGTTCGATTATCCGGTACTGCCTACCGTTGCTGCAACTACATTGGTTGACACGCTTTTGCCAGTGGTTGGTGCATCACTACCTTATAGAGATTTAGCTGATTACTATGTGATTGATGAGGTTAAATCATTTGGTATAAAAGGGGAGTTGATCAGTAGTGAAAGTACCTTGCCGATCGGTGCACCCTCATCCTGGTATTTGTGGCCGGGGACAGCCCGTACCGATACCGATAAAGATGGCATGCCGGATGCATGGGAAGATGCCAACGGGACCAATAAAACCGTAAATGATGCCATGACAATTGCCGCAAATGGTTATACCAATATTGAGAACTATATTAACGGGATTGATGCCTCATCATCACAGGAATACATTCGTACTCCACTGAACTTCGCTGTAAAATCGGCCACACAGAATTCTATTACATTTGAATGGCTGGATTACACTGAGAAAGAAGACGGGTATATTTTGCAACGTAAGATTGATGGTGTATTTGTCAACATTGATACCGCAGCTGCCGGTTCTTCTACTTTTACGCTTGAAGGTCTTGAGCCTGAAGAGAGTGGCGTGTTCCGCATTTTTGGCTATAATGATAATACAGTTTCAGACTATTCAAATGAACTGACAGCAAAATCAAGACCCGTGGAAGTACCGGTAGTTGATCCGGAAACCTATTCCCCGGATTTGATCTGGAGAGGGCTGGTAGATAATTCCTGGAATGCTTCAACCATAAACTGGTATGATGGTACCGGCGATGTTGCTTTTGCAGACGACAAGAAGGTTATCTTCGGCGATACTGTATCGGGGAATAAAAATATCACAATTGCTGAAACTGTTTCTCCTGCGGTTGTGTTCGTTAGTTCGGATAACGACTATACCTTTACAGGATCAGGCAATATATCCGGATCCGGATCAGTAAATAAAACCGGAAGCGGAACGTTTTCCATCTCAACCTTGAATACCTACACCGGAGCAACAGTTGTTTGGGATGGGACACTTATTATTAATAAACTGGCAAACGGTGGTGTGGCCAGTGGACTGGGCGCTTCACAGAATTATGCCTTTAACTGGGTTATGAAAGGAGGAGCTGTTCATTATGTAGGTGGCAGTGCTTCTACTGACAGAAACATAACCCTGGATGAGACAGCAGAACTTGGTATAAATTCTGCCAGTGCTATTGTCACCATGAACGGAACATTAAATGGTGCCGGTGGATTTGTGAAATCAGGTGACGGAACACTCAAACTGTATAACGAGATAGGGAACAACTACGAGGGTGATACATACATTAAAGGGGGAACCGTAAATGTTGATTTAAAGCAAAAAACAGATGTTTCCGGTGTACTCGGAATAACCAATAAGATTTACCTGAATGGCGGAACACTGGCATTAACAAACGGACAATCATCCAACTACGAAGAGTATAACTTTGAGTTAATAGTGCCGGAAGGAACAAGTGGCGGTTTTGCTCCTTACCGTAACTGTTACATCAAATCGAAGGTTTCAGGTTCAGGAACATTAAAATATACGATTCCGTATTTGCGTGAGTATATTCAGGGAGACTGGTCAGAATTTACAGGCGTGTTGAATGCGTATGGTGCAAATCCTACCAACAGTGGAGGAAGCCAGTTGATGCTGAATAATACAGTTGGACTACCTTATGCGCGTGTAAATCTTTCGGGTAATACAAAAATTATTAACTGGGCAACTACCGGAACCATGCGTTTGGGAGGACTTTCCGGATCAACCGGAACTTATCTTGGAGCAGCCAGCAAACAGACGGATGGTACTAAAATGACCTGGATAATTGGTGGTTCCAGTACTGATGAAACATTTAACGGGATTATCAATAACGATTGTTCTGCTAACGGTCATTACGGTGTGACGTATATTGAAAAGGAAGGAACCGGAATATGGAGACTGAATGCAAGCAATGTATATACGGGTACAACCACAATTCATGACGGTAAACTCATAGTAAACGGTACACATTCAGCAACAGCTTCAACTTATGTAAGAGGTGGTGTTCTTGCAGGTAAGGGATGGCTTAAAGGTACAGTAACCATATACGATGGAGCTGCCATAGAACCAGGTGATAACAGCATTGCTACTTTACGTGTTGCCCGTTTGGTAATGAACGAGGGTAGTGCCGCTAGTTTTGATATTAATGCAGATAATAACACCTGTGATAAGGTATATTCTTATGGTACTGTAACGTATAACGGCACACTTAATCTGACGATAACCGGCGAATTATCAGCTGGCGATCAGTTTACGCTGTTTAATGGTACCAGCCATTCAGGAAGCTTTGATGCCATTGTTCCTGCAACTCCGGGTGAAGGCCTTGCCTGGGATTTCAGTAACGGTGTACTCAGTGTAGATTATCCTGAAGCAATAGACGATGTTACATCATCCGCTGTATCTGTCTATCCTAATCCTGCAAAAGATATGTTAACAGTGAAAATGGATAAGATCTATGGTTTAGTGACTGTAAGAGTTGTGAACCTGACCGGAAAGATCGTGAAACAGCAACAGTTTGATGGTGGATCAGATTTCAATATAAGCTTATCAGAATTGTCATCCGGTTGTTATTCAGTAGATATATTGGCTGATCATAAGATTATAGGAAAGCAGAAGCTGATAAAAGAATAAAAATTTATATCAAGTGGAAACGCCCGAATAGGGCCTTTCCACTTGATTAAAGCTAACTTACAAACCTTGCAAAAGTCCTTTCATGACATTTGCAAGGTTTTTTTGATATTTATCTGGAATTACCCTAATTATGTATGTGCCTTAAACAAAACCAATGTCAGATAAATTTCTTAACAAATACAGAACATCCTCACTTCGTTTGCAAAAGTAGGACTATGGCTGGGATGGCAAATATTTTATAACTATTTGTACGAAACACAGGGAGTATTTTTTCGGTGATATTGATCATGGGAGAATGATATTGTCTGAAACGGGAAAATAGCCTGCAAATTATGGATTGAAATACCTGAACATTTTTCATTTGTGAAACTGGATGTATTTATAATAATGCCCGATCATATGCATGGGATAATTATAATTGATAAAAAGACAAGCTGAACAAGCAAGAACCAGTGGAAACGTCCGATTCGGGCTTTTCCACTGGTTCTAACTATCCTGAACAAATTGCTGCTGCCATGGAAAAATGGAAGCCGGGCACATTAGGTGTTATTATTAATCAGTATAAACGGGCAGTTACAATTAGAGCCCGAAAGATTAACTCTGAATTTGCCTGGCAATCCAGGTATTATGAACATATCATCAGGACACACCAATCGTTTGAACGAATTAAACGATATATTAACCTGAATACAGTAAACTGGAAAAAAGAATAAATCTGTGCCCCATTTTCATAAATCACAAGGTCTCACTTCTTTTTCTTCTTCGGTTTAGGCATTGGCAGTTCCTTAAGAGAAATCCTGACTAGTTTGCTCAGCCATTCCCGGTCCTCAATTTTGTCTTCAATCAGAAAACTGTTTTTGGCACCGGGGTAGGGTGGCGCTTCCACTACATTTCCAATAAATTCACGGCCTGATACGGTGGGTTTAATGAATAACTTATTATCACAGATAAGGCCGAATAGTTTCCCATCGGCATAAACAGCGTATTCACCGAACATTTTCCGGGCTGTTATTTCTCCTGCATTTTCAATCTGCTCTACCACAAAATCCACAAAGTTTTGACTGGATGCCATTTCCGAAAGTTTATAATTATATATTTCAAATTTAAGTAATGTCAGATTGTTTGTAAGGAATTATTTAGAGTTTCTGTAAATTTTATCATGCAATGAATTTTTATTATCAGCTTTATAGTAAAATTCAGATACAAAATAGTATATTGTTAAGATGATATTTTAGTATGTAAGTATGACAACCTTCTTATTCGAATTGATTGAATTAATTGGAAATATTTATTGAGATATATGGATGGACGTTGGTGCAATAATTTTATACTAAAATGTTGTGCAGCAATTATCTCACGCAGAAAATGCGAACTTGTGATGCTTAATAATTTATGATATCAACAACTTTCTCTTTGACAGGATTAGGAAGCATGAATGGTGTAAAACAGGGACACTAAATGATTCAAACGAAGTGCCATTGTTAATATTTGTTAATGCCGAGGGATTTTAATATCTTTAATATAAACCATTATTATGAATTTAGCCAATAGCCTTAGTCAGAAATCAAAAGAAGAACTAATAAAGGATTTGTTGCTTCTTCAAACTGATAATGAAAAGATAAATGCAGAGTTAATGGAAAGAACTAAGGAGCTTCAGGCTGTTTACAAGATTAGCACTTTATTGCAAGAGCCAGAACTTTCATTGGATATATTTTTTCAGAAAGTTGTTGAATTAATCCCGCCAGGTTGGCAATTTCCTAAAATAACATGTGCCAGAATTATTTTTGGAGAACAGGAATATAAAACTTCAAATTTTAAGATTTCAAAATGGAAGCAAGCAGAAATCATTCAGAATAAAAAAGTAGCTAACGCTGTTATTGAAGTCTATTATCTGGTAGAGAAACCAACTGCAGATGAAGGCCCTTTTTTAAAGGAAGAACGAAACCTGTTAAGGGTTTTTGCTAACAATTTGAGCAGAATAGTTGAAACAAATTTTTTAATAAACGAGCTGGAAGATTCTGAGGGTAAATTTATAATTTCCTTTCAAAAAAGTCCGGTAGCCAAATGCCTTGTTGATAAATCGGATAATTTTAAATTACTGGATGTTAACGAAGCATTCCTGAGTTTAACAGGATTTTCAAGAGATGAACTTGAAAATCGCTATTTGCAGGATATAAATTTTATCTCAAAAGAGCTTATAAATTCTGTTTTGATCCCAAAGATTAAAAAGGATAAAAACATTAAAGATTTTGAGCTAACGGTTAAAAATAGAAATGGAGAAAGCAAAACAGGATTGATAAATATTGTAACGATCTTTTTGAAATCGAAAGAGGTCGTTCTTGTTGCCATAAGTGATATAAGCGAACAGAAAAAGAACCACGACAAGATTATTGAGAGTGAAAAAAGGCTGCAAAGTATATTTGAAAATATGCAGGATGCTTATTTTCAGGTGGATTTGGATGGAAACTTTTCATATTTTAATCCAATGGCTTTGCAAATGTATAGATACGATTCGGAAAAGGAATTACTTGGAAAACCTTCCACAATTCTCTATACAAATATTAGTGAAAGAGAAGAATTACTCAATAAATTACAGGAAACAGGAAAGGTAAAAGATTTCACCGGAAAAGCATTAAGAAAGGATGGAACTACTTTCTGGGCTTCAATGAATGTCCATTTTATTTACGATAACAAGGGCAATATTGCAGGGACCGAAGGGGTTGTAAGAGACATTACCGAAAGGTTAAATGCCGAAAGGAAGATACAGGAAAGCGAGAAAAAATTTCGCGATATTTTTGAGAATATGCCGAGTGGCTATGTCCTACTTGAATTAGTTTATAATGAAAAAGGGCAACCTGTTGACCATCGTATGCTGGAAGCAAATGCACAATTTGATAATCAAACCGGGTTGAAAAGGAAGGATCTTATTGGCCGAAAGATGATGGGGGGACCGTTTAGTTTGCCAGAAGATATTGCCCGGAAATACTACGAAGTTGCACTTACCGGAGAGCCATTTTCCTACGAACGGTTCAATGAATCGTTAAACCGTTACTTCGATATACGGGTATCCTCACCTCAAAAAGGACAGTTTTCACTGCTGTTTAACGATATTACTAAACGAAAAAAATCAGAACAGAAGATACTGGAGTTATTAAACCGTTTTAAACAAATTGCACAACATCTGCCCGGTTTTATCTACCAATATCATTTACGAAACGATAATACTTCCTATTTCCCCTATGTAAGTGAAGGTGTTTTTGGTGTCAGCCCAGAAGAAGCATACAAAAATGCACAAAATGTATTTGATGTTATTCACCCTGATGATATGGATCGAGTCAGTGAATCAATCCATGAATCTGCCAAAAATATGACAGTATGGAATGAATCGTTCCGGGTTATTTTACCAACCGGAGAAATGATATGGGCTGAAGGAAAATCTACCCCAATTAAAATGGATGATGGTTCTGTTCTTTGGCATGGATTCATTCTGGATATTACCGTACGCAAAAAGCAGGAGAATGAATTAATCAAAAATCGTAAACTTTTAAAGAGATCGCAGCGTGCCGGTAAAATAGGTTCATGGGAGTTTAATGTAGAAGATAAAAGTTTAGTCTGGGAAGAAGAAACCTATAATATATTTGGATATCATTACGAAGATCATGAACTAAATAATTCAGCTTTCTTACAGGATATTATTCATCCCGATGACCGGGAATATGTTTCCATGATTCGCAAAAAGATAGAAAAGGAGAAGCGATTTACTGATCACGAATACAGGATTATTCTTAAAAATGGTGAAGAACGGTACATACATGTTATGGGTGATGTAGATTTAGACAATGAGGGAAATGTTGTTCGTACTTATGGAATTACTCAGGATATAACCGAACGCAAAAAACAGGAACAGGAACTTCTTAGAAGCCGTAAACTCTTAAAAAGGGCGCAGCGTGCCGGCAAGATTGGTTCATGGGAATTTAATTTAGAAGAAAATAAACTGGTTTTCGAGGAAGAAACCTACAATATATTTGGCTATTCTTACGATGCTAATGAAATAAATAACATTGCGTTTTTAAGAGATATTGTTCACCCTGATGATCAGAAGCATGTTGTAAGAATTCGTAAACAGATTGAAGAAAAAAAGAAATTTATTGACCATGAATACCGGATTATCAGGAAAGATGGTAAAGAGCGGCATGTGCTTATTATGGGTGATGTGGTTTTAAATAAAGAGGGAAATGTTGTTCGTACTTATGGTATTATACAGGATATAACCGAACGCAAAAAGCAGGAACAGGAATTAATTAAGGCAAAGGATAGAGCCGAAGAAAACGAAAAAAGACTCAGTGCATTTAAAAGTTCATCAACCGAAGGAATATTCTTTTTAAAAAAAGATATTATCACCGATGCTAATGAAACAGCATGCCTAATGTTTGATTATACACTTGAAGAATTAATTGGCATGTCAGCAGCTGAATTAACCGCAGAGGAGTCTAAAGAAACCGTTAAAGGAAACATTAAAGCAGGAAGTGAAACGGCATATGATATAGTTGCATTGCGAAAAGACAAATCGACATTTATTGGTGAAGTGAGAGGAAAGATGTTCGACTATAATGGTGAAAAAATAAGAGTTTCAGCTTTAAGAGATATAACAGAACGAAATGAACAGGAACAGGAATTATTAATTCAACAAAAGCTTTTACTGGAATCTCAGCGCATCGCAAAAGTTGGCAGTTGGGAAATGGATTTGAAAAGTCTGGAATTAAAATGGAGTGAAGAGTTGTATCGAATTTACGAAATAGATGACAACAGTAAAGTGCCTGTTCTTGATGATTTTATAAACCTGGTTCATCCTGATGATAGAATAATAATTCAAAGAAATCTTGATGATATTTTTAATATAAAAATATTTAATGAGTTTGAATGCCGCGTAATTACAACATTGGGCTCAACAAAATATATTTCGGTTTCCGGGGAAATAATATTTGATAAAACTGGTAAACCCTCCCATTTATACGGCATCGTTCAGGATACAACCCGTCAAAAAATATATGAAAACCAACTGATTAAAGCCAGAGAAAAAGCCGAAGAAAGCGAAAAGAAACTTTTAGTTGCCCAGGATCTTGCAAAACTTGGTAGTTGGGAGTTGGATGTTGAAAGTCAAACGTTTACATTTTCAGATAATCTCTTAAAAATATACCATACATCGGCAGAGGAAATGGGGGGATATCAAATTCCGCTTATGAAATATGCAAAAGAATTTGTGCATCCGGAAGATGCTGATATTGTTGCAGTGGAATCCGGAAAAGCGATTACAACTAATGACCCCAATTTTACGAATTATTTGGAACATAAAATTAATTATTTAGATGGAGGCATTGGCTATATAGCTGTCAGGTATTTTGTAATTAAAGATGAAAATGGTAAAACCGTTAAAACTTTTGGTGTTAATCAGGATATCACTGAAAAAAAGAATGCCGAAATAGAATTGATAAAAGCAAAAGAAAGGGCTGAAGAAAGCGACCGCTTAAAAACAGCATTTTTGATGAATGTGTCACATGAAATAAGAACCCCGATGAACGGTATACTTGGCTTTACAAGCTTGTTGGAAGATCCGGATTTAAGCGAAGAGGAAAAGTCAAGCTTCATTCAAATAATTAATAAAAGTGGTGAGCGTTTGATGAATACGATTAACGATATTGTGGAAATTTCAAAAATTGAAATTGGTGATGTCGAGTTACATATTGAATCGATAAATCCATCAGAGATAATGCAATATCACTACGATTTCTTTTCTCCTGAAATAAAAGAAAAGGGATTGGATTTTGAATTAAAAAACCAGGTCACTGAGTTAATTAAAACCGATAAGCATAAGCTGGATGGGATATTAATGAACCTTCTTAAAAATGCCATAAAGTTTACTACTGAGGGTAAAATTGAGTTTGGAAATTATATACAAGGTAGTAATATCTGCTTTTTTGTATCGGATACAGGAGTTGGTATCCCTGAAGATAAACAGAGAGTTATTTTTACCCGTTTTGTTCAGGCTGATACAGAATTAACGAGCGGCTATGAAGGTTCAGGGATTGGATTGGCAATTGTAAAATCTTATGTTGAATCCTTGAATGGTACAATTGAGGTGAAATCTGATGTTAAAAAAGGAAGTATATTCACTGTTTCAATTCCCTTTACTGAAGAAAAAGAAACACATAAAAAAAACGATAAAAAGATAGAAAATATCGAATTTGATAAAAAACCAACAGTTCTGGTTGCAGAGGATGATGAAGTTAACTTCATCTATCTAAAGAATATATTGTCTGATGATTTCAGGATAATTCACGCTAAAAACGGAGAGGAAGCGGTAAGGTTATATCATGAGAATCCTGATATATCGGCGGTACTCATGGATATTAAAATGCCTGGGGAGTATGATGGGGTGGAAGCAATCAGGAGAATAAAGAGTATAAATAAGAACGCATTAATAATTGCACAAACAGCATTTGCGATGGATGTGGATAAGAAAAAAGCATTTGATGCCGGATGTGATGGATATATAACAAAACCCTTCAAACGGGGTGAGTTAATCTCATCTTTAAAAAAAGAATTAAATAAGAAAAATTAAAAACGGATCAAGGCCCCACGTTTAGACAGATTAATGAAATAGTATCTCTGGTCGATCTATTTAGAAAAAACAAAATGTTTATAAATACTGTGTGGAATAAAAAAATAAACCCCTGCATTATATTGAAATACAGGGGTTTGTGAAATATTAAAGTTGTCTCGGAAGGACTCGAACCCTCACAAACAGTGCCAGAAACTGTTGTGCTACCATTACACCACGAGACAGTGAATTTTTGCGAGTGCAAATATAAAAAAATATTTATTTCAACGCATGTAATGCCCTTGAAATACTTAAAAGATTAAAAATTTTTATCATATGCAGATTTTTAGTCCACATTCATACCCATAAACAAAGTATCATGATATGATTTGTTGTAATAAAAATCCCGCAGAATACGGCCTTCTTCCTTAAAGCCAACTTTTTTATAAAATTCTATGGCAATGGTATTTTCTGCGTTTACATGAAGGTTGATCTTTTTGAGCACCGGATTTTCACTGGCCCATTCCAGAAGTAGCGTGGTAATATCGCGGGCGATACCTTTATTCCACCAGGCCTTTTTTACGACAATGCCATATTCTCCGTTGTGCCGGAATTTTTTCAGATGACTACCCTCAATAGATCCAATACCGATTATTTCTTTCCCGTGCAGGGCAAGGATCATTTTTAGCGACCGGTTCAGGATAAAATTAGAAACAAAATCTTCTTCCTGTTTTATATTCATAGTGAGTTCTTCCGGTTCAAACCGTAAAAAAGGAGTCTCGCTTAAGACCTGTTTCATAAAATCTATAAGCTGAACAGCATCAGACAGTTCAACTTCGCGATAGGTTATGGAATCCATGCAAGTCAGATTGTTTCCTATAGCAAATCTAATACTTTTTTTAAATACCTGATCTTTCAGGTTTATTCAATGATTGTACGGATCACTTTTCGTAAACCATTCAAAGGCATGTGAAGCCATTCAGGCCGGTTGTTCAGCTCATAAACTGCTTCGTCCACCGCTTTTTCAATCGTAAATAGTGTGAGTAAAATATCCGTCTGATGCGGGTCATCCGGTATAAATGAAGCGGCTCCGGCTGTCTTTAAATAATGTGTTAAAAACTTATCTTTAACAGTATTATGCCAAATGTCCAGCCACGGTTCAAGTAAGGCAGCGTGTTCCGGCATACGCGAACTATATGCTTTATGTGCCATATAAATGGCATAATGGAACGAGCGTAACATGTACGCCATATCCTTTAGTGGACAGTGTTTTAGGTTTCGTGCAGACAAGGATCTGTCCTTTTCTCCTTCAAAGTCGGTAATCATAAAGTCCTTTCCGGTAAATAGTACCTGACCCAAATGATAATTTCCGTGGATCTTTAACTTAGATGCATTCATTTTACCTGCTTCCAGAGCTGTTTTTACGGCAGAGAGTAAGGCATTTTCATTATCCATAATTTCATCAAGCAGGATCTTCTGTGATTGATCGAGATCTTTCCGGGAGGATTTTATCTGACTGAAACTTCGTTTTACACTTGTTCTGAAAGACTGGTATAATGATTTTTGATAAAGCAACGAAAATTTCTCTTCGGTAAAACGATTATTATTTTTAACTGCCGACAGCGCGAGGTGCATTTCTGCTGTTCGCTGTCCCAACAGCCCGGTCATTTCCATAAACAGAGGATCAAAAACGGCTGTTATGGTTTCGGCATTATCCGGTATAAATGTTGAAGGATCGTCTTCGGAATAGTTGGGTAACAACTGATCTTTTTGAGCGATGATATGATCGAAAAACTTACCAATGGCCGATTCGGTATATTGCCATGCAGTTTCTTCGTGCGGAATATAGTCTGTTAATATACCGATAAGCATATTATCGTGCCAGGGGCGTTTGTATTCAATGGATCCGGCATAGGCAGGAGAATTTTTGAAATTTCGGTTGTTGCTCAGCACTTTAACAATATCTTCCTCCGGATTTACACCTTCCTGCGGACTGCGGTATAATTTCAGGAACAATTTATTGCCATACTGAACCAGGGTGTTAGTCTGCTCGGCACTAATTACTCTTGGTTCTGTATCGGTGGTTTGTTTAATCGTTTTGGTTGCTGCAAAACTATGCAGTTCTCCTTTCGTTGTTTTAAGCTTTCCTTTTTGCATCATGAGCCGAAGGAGATCGTCCATAAATTCCTTTTTATAGGAACCATCATACATTAAACCTTCCTTACCATCCAGATCAATTGTACTGATGATGGCTTCCGGATGGTAGTATCGGATATCAGCAGCTTCTTCACCCAGTGCCACGGATATAGGTATAACATAATATTCCGCATTTTTTTCAATATAAGTAGCTTCAATAATCAGCAGGTAGGAGAATATAGTATGGTCGCGGAATGGCACGGTATCAATAATACTGATGTTTCTGATTTTATTGGAACGTCCCCTGAACCATCTGTTTTTTTGCATGTATTCAAGTATCAGACCCTGTAAATCTGATTTTAATGCTTCCGACATCCGGTTCCATTTTCTAATGGTTACTTCAAGCTTGTAATCCAGTTCCACTGGTTTAATTTCGTTTTCAGCTTTCTGTTTTTTCAGTTCAAACCAGAAGTAATTTTTATACTGTAACGGGAAAACGTATGGTTCATCCTCAATCAGTGAAAATTCGTTGCGGCTGAAAACTTCAGTGGGAATGTATCCGGCATATTTTCGCAAATCCAGCTGAGCATTTTGAGAATAACGAGAAAGGTTGATGATTACAAGGATAATTTCATCCTTGTACGTTCTTGTAAAAGCCAGAATACGTGGATTACTGGTATCGACAAATTCTATGTCGCCGCGGCTGAAGGCTTTAAATTGTTTCCTGACATTAATGACACGTCGCATCCACCATAGCAGGGAAGAATTGTTTTTTTCAAAGTTTTCAACGTTAATGGACTCGTAATGGTAATCGTAGTTAAATACAACAGGCAAAAATAACTGCTGGGGCTCCGCCGTTGAAAATCCTGCGTTTTTATCTGCTGACCATTGCATGGGGGTCCGCACTCCGTCACGATCGCCGAGGTAATAATTATCACCCATTCCAATTTCATCACCGTAATAAATTATTGGTGTCCCCGGCATTGAGAACAACAGCACATTCATAAGCTCAATGCTTTTACGATCATTTTCAAGCAAGGGTGCCAGCCTGCGCCTGATCCCAAGATTGATGCGTTGTTTGGGGTTTTTAGCAAAGGATTTATACATGTAATCGCGTTCTTCGTCTGTCACCATTTCCAGGGTCAGCTCATCGTGGTTCCTTAAAAAAATGGCCCACTGACAATTGTCTGGTATAGCAGGCGTTTGTTCCAGAATATCGATGAGAGGAAAGCGGTCTTCCATTTTCATGGACATATATAATCGTGGCATTAGCGGAAAATGAAAGGCCATGTGGCACTCGTCACCTTTACCGAAATACGCAGAGGAGTCTTCCGGCCATTGATTAGCTTCTGCCAGTAACATTTTATCATCAAAGTTATCATCGATGTATTTGCGCAGCTTTTTCAGAAAATCATGTGTCTCAGGCAGATTTTCGCAATTGGTGTTCTCCCGTTCGTATAAGTAAGGAACAGCATCAAGTCTGAGACCATCCACACCAATCCCAAACCAGAAATCCAGCACTTTAAGAATAGCCTTGTGAACACTGGGATTATCGAAGTTAAGATCTGGTTGATGAGAATAAAACCGGTGCCAGTAATAGGCTTTTGCCACAGGGTCCCATGACCAGTTGGACAATTCAAAATCCTGGAAAATGATACGTGCTTCTGGATATTTATCGTTGGTGTCGTTCCAAACATAAAAATCGCGGTAGATACTTCCGGGCTTTGCCCTTCGTGACCGTTCAAACCATTTATGAGAACTTGACGTATGGTTCAGTACCAGTTCTGTTATGACCCGGATGTTACGCTTATGTGCCTCACGAATAAACCGTTTAAAGTCAGCCATTGTCCCATAATCCTCATGAATACTGGTAAAATCCGAAATGTCATAGCCGCCGTCCTTTAGTGGGGATTTATAAAATGGTAATAACCATATGGCATTGATGCCAAGGCTTTTAAGGTAGTCCAGTCGTTGGATCAAGCCGTTAAAGTCTCCTATGCCATCGCCATTACTATCCATGAATGAACGCACATGGCATTGATAAATTACGGCGTCTTTATACCAGCTTGCAGCTTCCCGGGTTTGGTTTTTCATGATTATTTTTTTGTTTGAGCAGACATGGAATCTGCTGAAGAATTAATACCTGTATAGGTGTAACTGCCACAGACCAGTTTGGTTCAGGTTTTTTACAATAAATATGGAATTACCTAAGCTTCAGACTAAATTTGGAACATAAAAAAGCCGGTCAGTAAAAAATGCTGACCAGCCGTTAGTGTGTTTCCTGAATTGAATTTGTGTCGTTTAATCAGGATATTAAAACCTGTAAGTGATTTTTACTGAAATATTTCGCCCCGGATTGTAATATCCGAGTGGCTTTAATGTGGATAAATGATCCACATACAAGGTGTTTAGCAGATTAGATCCGCTAATATCTATGCTCAGATTGTTGTAGTCCAACCCTGCAATCACATTCAAAAGTGTATATCCTGCCGTTTTGGTCTCAAATTGAGCCGGATGATTTTGAGCAAACACAAGGGGAAGTGATATTTTCAGCGACAGCTTGTCCGCAAGTTTACAGCTTTCATCCTTATGGAATGTAATGGATGGAGTAAGTTTGTTTTGTGGTATAAAAGGCAGATAATCACCATTTTCTTTTACCGCGTAGATATAAGCGTAGGTGCCGCTCAGCATCAGGTAGTGTGTGGGATGTACATCAATACTCCCTTCCATTCCGGTGAGCAGAGCATTGGACTGGCTGTAACGGTAGACCGGAAAATTTTCGTCCGTAAATTCACCCGTGGGTGAAAGGAAAATATAATTCTGAATTTGGTTGTAATAGCCCGCAATTTCTGTCACCACAATTCCGGAGTGATAGTGAAAACTAAGATCAGCCTCATAATTTCGCTGCGATTTCAGGCTGCGGTCACCAATCTCATACCGTGTACCGTGTTCACCATCCTGAAGCAATTCTGACACATGTGGAGTTCTGTAGGCCGATGCCAGGTTGAATCGTATCAATCCATCCGGTATAACCTGCCATGTCATTCCTGCCGATGCACTAACATTGTTGTACGTTTTTTTGAAGGCCTCCATCATTTCATGAAGTGTATCAACTGTTGTTTCTTCATGGGAATGTGCTGCTTTGATTTGTTCCGGCGCATCCACATACCTGAAATCATAGCGTGCACCCACCTGAAAAAACAGTGTCCGGTTTAAATTCAATTGATAAAGGCTTAAAGCTGCAAGATCTGCAAGCGTGTAATCGGGAAGAACCCGAACCGGTGCTTCAAAATTGCGGTTTACCTGGTAACGTCCCTGAACACCTGTGATGACTTCACTTGCATCACCGGTTTTTTTACGCAGCTTAGTGTTCAACGAAAGGGTTGATAAATTCATATGAACCAGGTCTCCGGTTGAGCCGAACAGTTCACGTTGGTTCAGTTGATAACTCAGATCGTTATTGAATTTCCAGCTGTTTTTGTAATAATTGTACCGTAGTGTGGCCATGTGGTGATCCAGATTCTGATACCAGACTTCATTTTTGCGACCCCGTTTACTGATCAGGGTCTGAGCCTCTTCCGATGGTATTCCGGCCTTCAGGGATGTATAGTCGTAAAACAGTTTTATGCGGCTGTTTTTATATCCGGTTCCGGCAAAAGCCCCGATATTCTGAGCCGAAAACCTGCTGTTCAGAACGGCATTGTTATTACCGTCAAGGTAATCTGCATGGTTTTTATATCCGCCATTAATGCCCCAGTTTAACAATTGCCCGCTGCTTTTTACTTCCATATCGGCCTGGTAACCATTGGTATTGCTCTGCCATCCGGCCTGAACCGAACCTTCAGTCTGACCCGCTGGTGCCGGATCGGATTTGATAAAATTGAGTACACCACCAAGCGCATCAGAACCATAAAGCAAAGAGGCAGGGCCTTTAATGATCTCCACGTCACGATAGCCGTTGTCACCAATCAGGTAAGGATGATCCTGCGAAAACTGATAGTTTTCAAGTTTTACCCCGTTGTTAAGAACTAATATATTATTGGTGGATAAGCCTCGGATTACCGGTGAACTTATACCTGGCGATTTTGTGATCACACTAATTCCGGGAACTTCGGCAAGAGCTGCAAAAACATTAGTGCTTGCCGGCTGCAGTTCGTTATGCAAATGATAGTTCTCAATTTTTATGGCATTTTCATGTTGAGAGGAATAGCTTCCGCTGGACACTACTACTTCTTCGGATTGTAAAACGGATGGTGTCATTTCAATGGTGTACAGGTTTTTTGTATTTGTGTTCATATCCTTTATGACGGTTTTGAACCCAACAAAGGAAAACTGCACTTTAAAAACTCCGTCCGGCAGGTTTTTAAGGGTGAATGTGCCATCGTCGTTACTGATTACTCCTTTTGAAAGTTCAGGAATAAAGATGTTCACGCCCGGAATCGTTGATTGATCATTTGAATTGTAAATGGTTCCGCTAACTGTATTTTGACCAACTACGGACACAATAAATAATACCCACACAAAGCAGGTAGTTGTTAAATATTTCATGTAATATTTTTATCAGATTAGTAAGTTTTTATTTCACGTTTATATAAGTGAAACAACCGGAGGGGCGCGTAATCTGATGTTTTGGGAAGTATACGATACATAAATGGAAGAATAGCCTGAACTGATTTCTCCCAAAAATATTTTGTTGACCGGAATAACCGGATCATAATCAAATAAAAAATGTGGTTGAAATTCGTAGGTGTTGATAAGACATTCAGAGCCATGATTAATAAACCCTGTTTCGTGGGTTGGTGCATGGTGGTGAATATCGGCATGAACCAGTTGAATAAAGAACGGCGCCATAAACAGTGCTATGGCCAGTAGAGCATTATATGTTCTTTTTTGTTGATTCATGAAATAAAGAACAAAGATATCTGAATTTAGGTTTAAAAGTGTCGAATAATTTTTAAAATAGCGAATGGTATTCGGGGGCTTGATTCGTGAATTTTAATTCGTTACTTCGATACGAAACTGCGTTTCTACTCAGTAACCAGATGCTAAGTTACAAATACAATTTGTACGTACTAATGGACTATTAAAATGATCCACGAAGAAATACGCAGATGAATATGCCGGTTACGCTAATGAAAATAATATTTAATGCATTTGGGATTTCAGCGAAAATCTGCGTGAGGCCTTTGCGATAATCCGCGAGAAAAAATAATTGTTATCGCATTCAGCTATAGAAAACATTTATAAACGCAGATTGAATTCCTAATTCGTAATTAATTATTTACCTGTCTTTTGAGCCATGCCGGCCGGTTGGTGGTTATGCCTGATACGCCAAGCTTAATAAGTTTTTTAGCCTCGGCGGGATCATCCACGGTCCAGCAAAGCACATCCAGTTTATAGCGTTTGGCCAGATTCATTACAGATTGGTTGATGATCCCATAATACAGGTTGATCCCGTCCAGTTTGTTTTGCGATGCCTCTTTAATTTTTTCTGATAATCCTTCATTTTCGTCACTTAGCCAATAACATTTATTGTTTGGAAAAGTCTTTTTCGTCTCCAGAATAGTTTCCCAGCCAAAGCTTATAAATACAATCTGGCTCGCTTTGGGTGTGGTATCCATAATCTCTTTCAGGTATGGCAGAATTTCTTTTCCGCATTTTATTTCAATTACCAGGGTCTTATGTGGAGGGACGGAGTTGATTACTTCTGTCAGATACGGCATTTTTTCTCCGGCATATTGATGATCTTTCCAGCTTCCCATATCCAGTTTGCGAAGCAGCTTGGCTTTCGATTTGGAAATAACAAGCTTAAGACCGGATGTTCGAAGTGTTGTATCATCATGGCAGACCATAATCCGGTTGTCTAGCGACATATAAACATCTACCTCAACTGCATCCGCGCCAATCTCCCATGCAAGATCTACAGAGGCCATCGTATTTTCGGGAGCATTGTACGAGGCACCTCTGTGTGCAATGTATTCAACCTGCGAAAAGGTGCTGATAGCAAGGGAGATCAAAGTGAGGAGTACCATTATTCTCATGTCATACGCTTTGCAACACAATTTAAGTCAAAATACTTTAAGCTAATATGAAATGTTTGTTACAATTTTTGAGTAAATAGGTCATGAATAATGAAAAATGAACAATAAATGAAGAATTATTCATTGTTCACTATTCATCAATCAGTATTTGGCTACTAATGGCATGCGGCGGCCAAATCCAAATGCTTTGGATGAGATCCGCAGGATAGGTGGTGTCTGAAAGCGTTTATATTCATTTACGTTCACCAATCGAATAGTTTTATCGATGGTGGCACGGTCATAGCCCAGTGATTCAATTTCCTGTGGTGACCGGTTCAGTTCGATATAGTTAAATAAAATGCCGTCCAGAATATCGTATTCAGGAAGAGAATCAGAATCTTTCTGATCGGGACGTAACTCTGCCGAAGGTGGTTTAACAATCGTGTTATGTGGAATGATCTCTGAACTTTTATTAATATACCATGCGAGTTTAAACACATCGGTTTTATAAACATCGCCCAGAATAGAAAGACCGCCGTTCATATCTCCATACAGTGTTCCATAACCAACAGCTGCCTCACTTTTATTGGACGTGTTGAGCAGGATATGTCCGAATTTATTGGAAATGGCCATCACAAGTGTTCCGCGCACACGAGCCTGAATGTTTTCCTCAGCCACGTTAAACGGCAGATCCTTGAAAACAGGGGACAGTGTATCTTCAAACTGTTTGTAAATATCTTTAATGGATAAAATGTCGTACTCAATACCCAGATTTTCAGCCAAATCAACAGCATCTTTTATGGAATGATCCGTAGAGAATTGTGACGGCATCAACAATACTCTGAGGTTCTCGGCGCCTAGAGCCTGTTCTGCCAGCACTAATGTTACAGCAGAATCAATTCCTCCTGACAAGCCCAGTGTGGCTTTTTTGAAGCCCATTTTATCGAAATAATCCCTGATCCCAAGAATTAAGGCGTCATGAATAACCGGAATATGATCTGTTTTTTCAGGAATAACCAGTGGCACAACGTCCATATGATCAGTATCGATAATCCGGATGTCCTCTTGAAAACGTTTGCATTGAAGTGCCAGGTTTCCTTTTCCATCAATGGCCATGCTGTTTCCGTCGAAAACCAGTTCCGTATTGGCGCCTACCTGGTTCACATAAATAGCCGGAATATTATATTTTTCAGCATTGAGTTTTAATACGCGTTTACGGGTACCGTCCTGAACATATGAAAATGGTGACGCAGCAATGTTGATCAGCATATCCGGTTCCAGTTTGATGATTTGTTCCATCGGAACCACAGAATAAAGTCTGCTCTGTGCAAATGGATTCAGTACCGGTTGTTTTTCCCAGATGTCTTCGCAAATGGTAACGGCGAATTTTTTCCCCTTAAATTCAAGAATATCGAAATTGCTGTTGGGTTCAAAATAACGGTATTCGTCAAATACATCGTAGGTTGGGAGCAATGTTTTATTGAATACTTTCTCAATTTTACCATTATTCAGAAAAAAAGCTGAATTATGCAGCCGTTTCCCGCGCGGGTTTTCATTCAGGCTTGGTGATCCTACAATTATAGCAATATCCTTACTCAATTCAGCCAGTTTGTTGACCCACAACATGCAGGTATCGAAAAACTCACGTTTTTCCAGCAGGTCATGCGGCGGATAGCCGCAAATACTGAGTTCCGAGAAAACGATCAGGTCAGCACCTCCGTTTTTTGCCTTTTCAATGGCATCGGCCATCTTGTTATGGTTGTATTCAAAGTGACTGACGATATAATTGAGTTGAGCTAAAGCTATTTTCATATTCTTTCCTTAGACATAAGACACAAGAATCAAGACGCAAGATTTTAAAAGTTGATTCCGAGCCGTAAATTTACAGAGTTTAAATTAGTTTTATCACTAATATCGTCATTTGTTGTGATATCAATAAGTCCATTCGTGTAAAAAACGGCTGCATGCAGGTAGGTGTCACCACCAAGGGAGTATTCTATGCCACCTCCAAAATGGAATCCGAGGTCCCCAATCTGAATCTCGTCAATCAGCGCCAGATCATCGCCCGTTTTAGCGTTTGTATTAATCATTGGGGTCAGGCCTAACTGCCCGTAGTAACCCAACCGGCGGAAAAGTTTAGTTTTAAGCTTCAGTCCGATGGGTATTTCAATGTATGTAAGTTTATACCTTAAAACTTCTCCGTCCTGAATGGTTACATAACTATGATCAATATTCATTTGTGGTTCAGTTCCTGTAGAATATTTAAGTTTTCCTCCGGTATGGCTTCTGATAACAGAAACCGAAATGGCATAGTTGCGGTCAAAAAAGAAATCGGCCATCAAGCCGTATGACATGCCCAAAACAGAGCCTTCGTTTTCCACTTTCGAAAAATCTGATGTTAACCACGAAACCTGTGGCGAGGCAATAAGGCCCAGTTTTAGCTTTTTGTAGTCCTTCTTTTTATCCTGTGCGTTAACTGTAAATATTGTAAATATCAAAAAAGCAATCACCCAATAAAATTTCATTTCGTGTTATATTTTTCCGTTTCTATATAACCTGTCAAGCATTAAGTCGAGTGTTTCAACGCCAAGCTTTTTACCGATAATTTTCTTGTCTTTGTCCAAAAGAAATATTCTTGGTGTTACGGAAACATCGTAATAATACCTGAAGTTTGTCTGATTATACGGATCCCATACATGAGTCCATCCATACAATTCTTTATCGTTAATGAACTTTTCCCATTCCTCACGATTGGTTTGCGTATACACACAGTAAACGGCTAAACCTTTGTCTTCGTATTTCTTCCATATTTTTTCGTAGACTTCAGGCACAATAACTTTGCAGTGCGAACAGTTTGGTTCAAAGAAAATGAGAATGGTGTAGGGGGCATCCACCTGATGTAAGGACTTGTAGCCTTCCTGCCAATCTTCCATAACCAGATCGGGAGCAGTTTTTCCCAGTAATGTATGTTCTTCTTTAGCAACCAGTTCTGCCAGTTTGCTCAGTAAGGTTGAATCAGCCCAGTAAGCATAGCCGTTCAAATAATACTTTTTTGATACAGCAACACTCAGGCTTTCCATTCCCATAATATCACTTTTGACCGCAAAATTTAGTACGGTTGTTGCCATAAACCTGAAGCAGGTTTTATCTGGTTTAGACTCTTGTATCAACCTCAGAGCGTAAGGGGTAATGGAGTCAGGTTGCGGAATAAGAACTTTATCAAGGTAATGTGTAATTCTTTCCTTATAAAAAGATGTACGCCAAAGACCAGGCTCTGTAAGGTCGGTGTTATCAAAATAGTGATTTGCCTCAAAATAATATCGTTTAAGCGCTTTTACGGAGTCGCTCAATGCGTTGTACTCCGGAGTTTGTTCCGGTTCATACTTTACCGGGATAAATGATTTTATGACAGTTCCGTAAAATGTGCCCTGGTATTTTTTATAATCGGTATCCCATTTTTCACTCACTTTATCATTCATTTCCTGTAGTTTCTGTCTCGCGAAAGCCAATGAATCTTTGTTTTGGATCAACGGTCGGTAATGTGCAATAAGATCACTTCTTTTTTTCTGCATTCCCTGCATGAATTTATGGTAGGCCGCAAATGCTTCAGATTCGCTGCTTCCCTTTATCACCTGACTGTTGATGAAGTCTGCTGTATCAACCGAAATTGTAAGTGTTTGATCCTGACCTAACAGAATATCGAAAAAAGTTTTGTTAGGGAAATATGCTGTGTAAATACCATTTGGCAGAAGTGTATCGCTTTTTATTATTGCTTTTCCGTGTTTATCGATGTTAAAGGTGTCGGCAACCAACATATCCGCTCCCTGATAATAATAGCCCAGGATCATAGTCGTGTCTTTCCAGCCATTGGTTTTGATTTCAATGTCGTATTGCCCGTATGAATGACATGAAATCAACATAAGAAATGTAGCAGATAATATAAACTGAACAAACTTTTTCATCGCGGTTCATTTTTGTAGTTAACGTAAAAAACAAAAATAGTGTATTAAACGGATTACTAAAAACATAATATGTTGGTTATAGGGTCTCATTTATAATGTAAATACATTGTTGTCCGGGTAAAAAATCAATATGCATATAGATTCTTCGCTTCATTTTATTACGCTCAAAAGCCATCCAATGCCTGTCATTCCAAGTGAAGCGAGGAATCATTGAAGCTCTACCCGGACAACAGTAATACAAATATTATAATCATAAAATAAAAATGTTTAATAAATAATTGAAATAGTTAAACAAAATATTTGTAATATTGTTATGAATAAAAATAAAAATAAAAATAAAAATAAAAACAACAGTTATGAAGTATTACAATCTGTTAACCCTGATATTTTTGCTGGCTCTCATACAGGGATGCGGGACATCTTCAAAAACGTCATCATCTGAGCAACAACAATTTAACATAGATACCTATGTGGATGGTACACCATTTGAAATAGATGTTACCAGCGGAAAAGGCCATAATCATCCTACATTTGTAATCTGGCTTGAGGATGTTGAAGGAAATTTCCTGAAAACTATATTTATAACAAAATCTTATGCAAGTGGTATATACGGGCATGCAGCATTAACGGATTCTACCTGGAGTAACAAATCCGGCCAGTCGTATCGTCCGGCATCATTACCATATTGGAGTTTTAAAAAGGGATTCATAGACGGTAAATTTCTGATACCCGAAAAAGAACATCCTTATGTGGACGGATTTACTGGTGCAACTCCAAAAGGGGATTTTTCTATTGAGTCACAGTTGCCGAAGGATGGAAAATACAGAATTTTACTTGAGGTGAATCAGACCTGGGACTGGAACAGGTACTGGACGAACAATAAATATCCTGATAACAGAGATTATAAAAGCAGTGCTCAGCCCAGCGCTATTTATGCTGTAACGGTTGATATTAATGATCCGATGCCATTTTATATTATGAATCCTATCGGACATGGTCAGTATGCCGGCGAAGATGGGAGGCTTTACACAGATCTATCAACCATGACAACTGCACTTGAAATTTTCGACAGAATTGAAGTTAAAATAAAATAACCTTACAGATGAAGAAACTTAGACTTGAAATACTTTTTTTATTTATCATATTTTCTCATTTATTGCTGGCTCAGAGCGGAGTAATTAAAGGTAGAATTTTTGATGAGGCCAGTAATGAACCGGTCCCTTTTGCCAATGTGGTTATAATGGGGACGACAATCGGGAGTACCTCCGATCTGGATGGAAATTTTACCATTACCGGTGTTGAACCCGGATTTATAAAACTTCAGGTTTCGTTTGTTGGATACCAGACCAAGGTAAGCCGTGATATTTCAGTAAGCAATGCCAAAACAGCATACATTGAAATTGGACTGAATGCTTCGTCAACAAGTCTGAATGAGGTGGTCGTACGAGTTGATCCATTTCAGAAACGAGATGAGGTTCCTTTGTCAATGCAGAAAATAGGCGTAAAGGAAATTGAAAGTAATCCGGGAAGTAACAGGGATATTTCCCGTGTGATCCAGTCGTTTCCCGGTATCGGTTCAACACCGGCTTTCAGAAATGATGTGATTGTACGTGGAGGAGGACCCAGTGAGAACCGGTTTTATCTTGATGATGTCGAAATTCCTGTTTTGAACCATTTTGCAACGCAGGGAGCATCAGGTGGTCCGGTAGGAATCATCAATGCAGACTTTATTGGAACGGTAAATTATTATTCCAGTGCATTCCCGGCTGACCGGTACAATGCGTTAAGTGGTGTTTTTGAGTTCACCCAGATTGACGGCAATCCCGAGAAGATGAAGTTCAGAGGTACACTGGGAGCAAGTGAAGTAAGTGCGACAATTGATGGTCCTATAGGTGAAAATACAACGTATATATTTTCAGCACGGCGCTCATACTTACAGTTTTTATTCAGTGCGATCGGCTTACCCTTTTTGCCAACATTTAATGATTATCAGCTCAAACTGAAATCCAAACTGAATACTAAAAATGAGCTGACAGTAGTCAGCATCGGATCACTGGATAATTTAACGCTTAATACAGGAATAAAAGATCCCGATCCGTCCCAGGAATATATTCTGACACAAATACCGGTTAATAATCAGTGGAGTTATACATTGGGTTTTGTCTTGAAACATTTTATGAATAACGGCTACAGGACTTTTGTTCTGAGCCGTAACATGCTGAACAATGAGTTCTATAAATTTCCTGAGAATGATGAGACCAGACCTAAAACATTTGATTATCATTCGTTCGAAGCCGAAAATAAAGGTCGCTATGAGGTAGAATATTTATTGGATAATTTTAAAATCAGTTATGGCCTTAGTGGAGAATATGCACGCTATTACAACAGAACTATGCAGCAGTTTTTTAATGAAGGTGCGTTACAGGAAATTAATTACATGTCGAATATTGATCTTTTTAAATATGGATTTTATAGCCAGTTCACCAAACAAATTACCTCCATCCGGACCTCCGTTTCTTTGGGATTAAGAGCTGACGGCAACACGTTCAGTAAATCGATGCAGAATCCGTTAAATCAGTTTTCTCCTCGCGCATCGGTTTCGTTTGCACTTACAGATAAAACAAGGTTCAGTGTTTCAGCCGGTCGTTTTTATGAATTACCTGCCTATACCACTTTAGGATATCGGAATAATAATAGTGAACTCACCAACACAGAAGTAAAGTATATTGGTGTGGACCATTATGTTGCCGGTATCGAGCAGAAAATAGGGTTAGAGTACCTTTTCTCACTCGAAGGATTCTATAAAGGGTATTTTCAGTATCCCATTGATAAATTTACTGGGGTAAGTCTGGCAAATGTAGGCGCAGACTATAGTTCAGTAGCAGGAGCAGTTCCTGTTGAATCGACAGGTAAAGGACGTGCTGCAGGATTTGAGGTGTTAAGCCGGATCAATAAAAAGACTTTCAATCTGATTGCATCCTATACCTTCGTTAGAAGTCTGTTTACAGATGCTGCGGGAGAAGAAATTCCTTCATCGTGGGACAGCCGGCATTTGTTAACCATGACCGGGACCAAAACATTTAAGAAAAACTGGTCTGCAGGTTTTAAATGGCGCTTTGTAGGAGGTTTACCTTATACACCTTACGAGCTTGAGAAAAGTGCCATAAAAGAAGCATGGGATGCCAACGGGCAGCCTTATTTTGATTATTCCCGTTTAAATGAGTTGCGGTTTAGTCCTTTTCATCAATTGGATATCAGGGTGGATAAAAAATATTTTTACGATAAGTGGAGCCTGATGTTTTATGTGGATATTCAGAATGTGTACAATTTCAAGTCGGAAGGCCAGGATTATATTATTCGTGAACGGAATGCCGATGGATCTTTTAAGCTTGTTGATAACGGAACAAAGTATGTACTTGACAGGATTCCTAATACTAGTGGAATTATTCTTCCTACTGTGGGAATCATGGTAGAGTTTTAATTATAGGCACAAGATATAATACGCAAGAATCAAGATAAAATGAGAAGTTTTTCAACCTGTTACGTGTAACTCGGCACGGGTACTACTCTTCGGCTTTTTTCTCTTTGCGTTTCAGGTAACCTTTAATTGTATCTCCAACCACGTATCCGAAAAATGCGCCATAAAGTGTGGTCCAGTGCCATTTAGATGTGATAGGACAGGTTCCGGACGTACACCCAACGGTTTTCCAGTACACAAATCCTGCTATGGCACCTAATACTATGAGTGCAGCAGTTATTATGGTAGTTTTGCGTTTTAAATCCATTTCAGAATAATTTGAGATCAAATATATAATATTTTATATATGTATTAAACGCAATACATTATGCAGAGTTCAATTTTGGGTAACTTTAACATTTTGATGACGCTAATAATAAAGGGGCCCCATAATAAATTTCATGATCCAGGAGGCTATGACCAATCCAATAATAATGTAAAGTGTTGTTTTGGTTATGGAAAACAATTTACCGCTAATTGTAATTTTTATGCCTGCAACAAGAATGAACAGTGAGAGCAAAATCAAAAATGGAAACAGGGCATTATAATGGAATGCTTCACTCCAGTTGTTTTTGGCAAGCTGGTTCATGGCCCGATCGTAACCACAGCCGGGGCAGGGCAGATGCGTTACAGATTTAAATAAACAACCATCAAGGTACAATACTTCTTTTGAATGCTGCGGAAGAAAAGGGTAATAAAGATAAAACAGGGCACTCAGCATCATGGCGATGCCGATGCTCCTGTTGAGTATTTTAGTCGTTTTATAACTTTTCATTTACTAGCGGGAACCCATAAAAAAACCACAGTTCGGGCATCTGACCACCTGCTCTTTAAATCCGGATGATACAAAAGGTATCCAGCAAAGGGGAGTGCAGACAAAGAATAGTATGACAAAAACAATCCATGCTTCCACTTTAAGTTTTTCTTCTACGATTGGTGCGCCTTCATATTCGCAATAGGGGCATTTAATTTCCATTGTATTCATAGTTATAATTTTTTTAATCCTTTATCGGTCATCTCCCAGTATTGGCTGTGCATATCCTGTAACTGGTAATATCCTCCATCAAAAGATACAGTTCTGAAATTACTGAATCCGTTTCCTTTAATGAGATAAACTACTGTGTTTTCCGGAATTTTCACTTTAATTTTCACTTCAGCCTGATCATTCCATTTGGCTTTTTGCGTGAATGCAATTGGCAGATGCAATGTGTCATCCACTAAAGACCAGTTTAATCTTATATTTTCACTGTTGTTTTTATACTGGTATTTCGAAATGGACAAGAGCATCTGTCCATCTTTGGAAGGTAATACGGCAACATCCGGTTTTTTATACAGAATACTGTTTTTGGCGTAGGAATCATCATGTTTTAAAGAGATAATGGTATCGTTATAAGAAAAATCGATATATAATGTATCTGTATCAATGTTCAATGGATAGTTTTCATTATCCACCCGACTACCGTGATGCGTATTAATGTCAATGTGTGAATCCCGGAGTTCTTCGCGCCATTCCTCCGGAAGACCGTTTTCATCAATGAATTTAAGAACAGATGAACCTACAAGAATAAAACCCGTAAACCATAAAAGGAAGGAGAGTACAAGCACCCAACCGGTTTTTCCCTGGTGTTTGAAAGCCAGCTTGCTTATAAAATAAGCCAACAGGAAGATCGGAACACCCACTAAAATAATTAGTCCTGTTGCAGCAGTCGCACTAGTTCTGGCCAGTTCAGTTGGGAAAGTGCTGAGGTTCAGGTTCCAGATATCAGCCACGGTCTCAGGAAATCCGGTTCCGAATGCAACACCAATCAAAGCAAATAAGGCTATGGCAAGTGCAACCAGCAAAATAGAACCAATAAAAATACCGAACACTTTCAGTAAACCTACAATAAAATCGCCAAATGCGCTACCGTATCTGTAGTTTCTTGGAGGACGAGGTGGTCTTGGTGGCCTTGGTGGTTTAGGAGGTTTATTGGAAGATTTACTCATGTTTTCCTGGAACTTATTAAACTGATTTTTGGCATTATTTTTAATGTCGTTAAATTCTTTGCCAATATTATTTACGTTAACCGGTTCGCCCTGCATTTCAAGACGTTGTGTTACTGTAAGGGCTTCCGGTACGGCCAGCCAAAGTACAAGATAGATGAAACCAAAGCTAAATGATGTGGCTATGAGCAATACTACAAAAATAATTCTCATGGCTACAACATCAATATTGAAATAGACAGATAGTCCTGAACAGACTCCACCAAAAACTTTATTTGAAGGATCTCTGTAAAACTTTCTGTGGGGTTTTCTATATGGTAACCCTGTATTTGAATGTGTATTATTATGTCCCTTGGAATCATCATCAATGGGATCATCGTCCATATCTGTAAATTCTTCCGGTTGACCCAGAACATCAATTACAGAGTGAACCATAGCTGTTGTTATAACCTGGTTGTTCTCTACTATTTTTTCGTTCAGTAGTTCCGCTATTCTGGTTTCAACATCAGACATAATCTCACTGCCATCGCTTTGCTTGTCAAAATAAGCATGCAGTTTATCCAGATAGCCTTTCAAAAGCTCGTAGGCGTCATCGTTGATATGAAATACAACACCACCAATATTGATTGTTAATGTTTTCTTCATTGTTAGTTTTTTATATGATTTTTCTTAAGGTTTTCAACAGCATCTGAGAGCTCATTCCATCCTGTTTCCAATTCAGCCAGTAACTTACCTCCTTTGGACGTGATCTCATAATATTTACGGGGCGGACCCTGGGTCGACTCTTTCCACGAATATGTCAGGAATCCTGTGTTTTTTAATCGTGAGAGAAGAGGGTATAACGTTCCTTCAACCACTATCAGCTTCGATTCCTTTAAGGCATCAATAATGTCTGATGTGTAGGAAGGTTTATTAGCAAGGATGAGCATAATGCAATACTCAAGAACGCCTTTCCTCATTTGTGCTTTTGCATTTTCTCCTTTCATAACGCTTTAAATTGCATTACAAAGATATTGAATAAAAATAGTACCTTGCAAAACATAGTACTATAAATTAACTATTATTAACATTTTAAAATGAGCTGTTTTTTTGTATTTTTACAGCTTCATAAAAATTCAGTAATGAACAGGACCGAAGAACAGTTTGATCATGTAATAGCTTTATGCAGAGATATTTTTCAAAAGAAAACACGCGACTATGGTACGGCCTGGCGCATTTTAAGGCCTGTTTCCATTACAGATCAGATTTTTATTAAAGCCAATCGCATCAGAACGCTGGAGACCAAAGGTTACAGTAAGGTAGGAGAGGGTATTAAGGAAGAGTTTATTGCGATTGTGAATTACGCCATTATGGGACTGGTTCAACTTGAAAATGGTTATGCTGAAAATGCGGATTTAGATGAAGCCGCTGCCCTGAAGTATTATGATGAAAAAGCAGCCGTTGCAAAAGATCTGATGATGAAAAAAAATCATGATTATGACGAAGCCTGGCGTACAATGCGCATTAGTTCGTATACTGATCTGATATTGCAGAAACTCTACCGGACCAAACAAATTGAAGATAACGCCGGTGCAACGCTTATTTCAGAAGGAATTGATGCGAATTACCTGGATATGCTCAATTACTCTGTATTTGCTCTGGTGAAGTTGGAATTTGGAGAAAACTGAAAATATGGTATTTAAAAGGACGTTAGAATTAGTATTTCGGATAATAGTTGGCCTGGTATTTGTTTTTTCAGGTTTTGTAAAAGCGGTGGACCCTCTTGGATCAGCCTATAAATTTGTAGATTACTTTGAGGCATTTAATGTTGAATTTTTAAATCCCCTGGCAAATGCACTGGCGTTTATTATTCCTGCTCTTGAATTTGCAATAGGAGTTGCATTGCTTTTAAATATTTTAAAAAAGTTTACAACCTGGGTATTAGGTGGTTTTATTGTTTACTTTACCGGTTTGACTTTGATTTCAGCCATTACAAATCCTGTGACAGATTGTGGTTGTTTTGGGGATGCAATAAAGCTGGATAACTGGACTACTTTCTATAAGAATCTTATTCTGCTTGTATTGTCAGTTTTTTTAGTACTTAACAATGAAAAATTTCCAAACCGGTTTTTCAAATTGCGTACACAACGTGTTTTATGGGGGTTTTTTATCGTCTTTTCTCTTTCTATTTCTGCCTACAGCATTATTTATATGCCGTTAATAGATTTTCGTCCTTATAAGCTTGGAGTTAATATATATAACAGTATGATTAAACCTGAGGGTGCGCCTGAAGATGTTTATAAAACAACGTTATATTATCGCAAGGATGGTAAGGTCGTTGGATTTTCGGAAGACAATTATCCGTGGCAGGACAGCACATGGCAATTTGTTGATGCTGAAAATGAATTAGTGAGCAAAGGTTATGAGCCCCCAATAAAAAGTTTTAATGTGCTTAACAGCGAGGGAGAAGATATAGGAGCAGATATCATACTGAATAACGATTATCAGTTTATGATCATTTGCAGGGATTATAAATCTGTGAGCGATAAAGATCTTGAAAAAATGAGGCAGATGTACCGGTTTGGAAAGGAGAAATCTTATTCTGTTTTTATAATCAGTTCAGCTACCATGAATGAAAATCAGCAGCTCAGGTATCTTTTAGAATCAGACATTCCTATTTACCAGGCAGATGATATCTTGCTAAAGTCCATGATTAGGGCAAATCCCGGCATATTTGTGCTGAAGGAAGGAACTATTGTAGGTAAGTTTAACCTGAAAAGAACGAATATTAATCCGGAGTTTTTTAATGTTATGGAATACACCCTAAGCCATCAAAGAATGGTGGATAATAGATATAATGTGTTAACTTTGGGGCTCATTTTTTTAATCATTATTTTGGTGTATATAAATCTGGATAGGAAATATTAATTATAAAATAATCATGAGAAAAAAAGTAGTTGCAGGAAACTGGAAAATGAACAAGTCTCTTGCTGAAGGAGTCGAAACAGCAAAAGCACTGAATGAAGTTTTGAAAGGTAAAAAGGTTAATTGCGATGTGGTCATCTGTACACCATTCATTCACCTGGCTTCTGTGGTTGATGCCGTTGATACATCTGTTCTTGGTGTAGGTTCACAAAACTGTGCTGATAAAGCCAGTGGTGCATATACAGGTGAAGTATCTGCTGAAATGGTAAAATCAACTGGTGCAGGTTATGTTATTTTAGGTCACAGCGAGCGCCGTGAGTATTATGGAGAAACCAGTGCTATTTTGAATGACAAAGTTGCTTTAGCATTGGAAAACGGCCTGACCCCTATCTATTGTTGTGGTGAAGCGTTGGATATTCGCGAGGCAGGAACACAGAATGAATATGTTATAAACCAACTGAAGGAAACAATCTTCAATCTTTCTGTAGAAGATTTTAAAAAACTGATTCTGGCTTATGAGCCAATCTGGGCAATCGGAACCGGAAAAACAGCATCATCTGATCAGGCACAGGAAATGCATAAAGCAATTCGTGATGCTATTGCTGAGCAGTTTGGAGCTGAAGTAGCCGATGAAACATCCATTTTATATGGTGGTAGCTGTAAGGCTTCTAATGCACCGGAGTTGTTTGCTAACCCTGATGTGGACGGTGGCCTTATTGGTGGTGCATCGCTGAAAGTAGATGATTTTATGGGAATAGTGGAAGCCTGGTAGCTTTAACTCTTTCGTACAAAATAAAAAGACCGGTTATCCAACCGGTTTTTTTTATGCTCTTTTACAACCATCTTCAAATTTCTCCTGATCCTATCCTTAATTTTATTCACTATTTTTTAATAACCTATCAGCTTCAGATTGTATGTTACTTCATTAGGAAGTAAAATATTATTGTTTATAAAAGTCAGTATATCAGAATTTTAATTTTTGATTGTTGAAAAAATAAACATATGTTTATAATTTAAACACACAAGATAGTGTATTGAATTACAGTGCATTAATTCAGTTTGTGATTATTGGTGTTTAAAAATACAACACTCTTAAGTGATTAATAATTATGCGAACATGTCGTAAGCGGTTGATAATTAATTGATTAAAATGTATGGCATTATTGTTGGTTAATAGGTAGTGATTTTAATAAATAATGTAGAAATGAATCATTAAAACCTTTCAATAATGAAAACAAAAACGCTTATATCAATTGGACTGTTAACTGGTAGTTTGTTGTTCGGTAATGTGTCATCCGGGCAGAACTATTCAGAGGAAAAGGCTCAGACGGTTTCCGTTTTATACAGCCCCGATCTCATGAAGCTAGCAACAAATCTTTCTGAGTCGTTCAATGCCGGAAGTAGTTCCATGAAAAGTACTACAGCTCCATTGGAAAAAAAGAGCGACATTGAGAATGATGCTGCTTTAATTCTGGTAAACGATAATGATCTTGCCAATTATAGTTTAAAAGAAAGCTGGAAGATGGTCGTTGGCCGGTCTGTTCTTGTTCCTTTAATTAATAAAGGCAATCCGTTCTATGAAGAAGTTTTAAAACAGGGCATTTCAGTTGATGAGTTAACCCGGCTACTGCTTGATCCTCAGAACAGGAATTGGCAAAATTTGCTCGGCGAATCTTTTGATGCTCCAATCCGGATTTTTGTAGAAAATAGTGAAGAGGTTGTGACATGTCTTCATGGTATACTGAACACGGATAAAGCATCATGGGCTGTCCAGTTTGTTTCAGGAACAGACAATATTCAGCGCGAACTCAAAAACAATAAGAATGCTATTGCATTATGTCTTTTGTCTGATATTCATGTTTTGGAAGCACCTGCTGAAAGTAGCGTTCAGGTGTTGCCAATCGATAAAAACGCAAATGGTTTTATTGATGATACTGAAAATATTTATACTGATTTAGGCTCATTTCAGCGCGGTGTTTGGATCGGCAAGTATCCAAAAGCATTATACAGCAGTATATACCTCGTATCTTTAAAACAAACGATTGGAGATGAAAACTCAACTTTTATTAAATGGGTCATTACGAAAGGGCAACCTTTAATTGCAGGAAATGGATACCAGGAATTGGTATATGCAGAGATTCCATCAAAATTATCTAAGCTCAATGAACCTGTTACTTTTCCAATATCTGTTAAACCGGATCCTTTTATTCCGGGATATATTTTAATACCCGTTGTTCTGATTTTATTAACGATTGCAGGAATTGAATTAGTGGTACTTATTTCAAGAAGGAGAAAAGTCAGGAATGGCCTTATAACCCAAACTCCCAAGTCTTTGGAGTTAAAAAGTCTTACGATTCCACAGGGCGTATATTTTGATAAAACACATACCTGGGCTTTTCTGGAAAAAAATGGCAGTGTCAGGATTGGTCTCGATGATTTTCTGGCACAGGTTTCAGGTCCCGTGAGCAGAGTAATCATGAAAAGCGAGGGCGAAAAAATAACCAAAGGTGAACATATGCTTACCTTAATTCAGGATGGAAAGCAGATTAAGGTAAGTTCTCCGGTATCTGGTACAGTTCAGGCTTTCAACAGCGATCTGATTTATGATGTGTCGAAACTAAATGATGTGCCGTATGACGATGGTTGGGTTTATGAGATAACACCAGATGACTGGAATATTGAAAGGATTTATCTGAACAGTGCTTTTAAATATAAAGAATGGATAACACAGGAATTTTCCCGGTTTAAGGATTTTATTACAAATGCTGTTGTCAGACGTGATCCCCAAATGAAAGAAAGTGAATTGGTTTTTCAGGATGGAGGAGAACTGTTGGAAAATACATTAAGTAAAATGGGACCTGATGTTTGGGAAGAGTTTCAATGTCAGTTTTTGGACAGATAATACAAACTCAGCTAACTATTTATCTAATAAAAATCGTCATGAATTTAAATCGGAGAAATTTTTTAAAGGTATTGGGTGTGACAGGCGTTGCCGTTACAACAGGAGAAAAGCTTGTTGCAAATACGAATCCCAAAGAAACAAACGAATTGCATGGGATATTATACGATATAACACGGTGCAAAGGATGTTGCGGCTGTGAAATTGACTGTGCGGATGCAAATGGATTACCATATCCTGAAGATGGTGCTGAACTCGGTGTCACCCGTAAAACCAGTGAAATACAACGCACTGTTGTCAACGCGAAACAAACCTCAAAAGGAAAACTATTTGTTCGAACACAATGTATGAACTGTAATGATCCGGCTTGTTGTACAGCATGTTTAACCGAGGCAATGCATAAAACAGAAAAAGGTCCGGTGATCTGGCGCGGTGATAAATGTATGGGCTGCAGATACTGTATGGTTTCATGTCCGTTTGATATGCCAAAATTTGAATACAATAGCACGAATCCTGTCATTCAGAAGTGTACGATGTGCTATGAGTTAATAGAGCAGGGTGAGGTCCCTAATTGTGTTTACAACTGTCCTTACGATGCACTGAAATTCGGAACACGTCGGGAACTGATGGCTGAAGCACATAAGCGAATTGCAGAAAGCCCTGATGTTTATATTGATCAGATTTACGGTGAACATGAAGCAGGAGGAACAGGATGGCTCTACATTTCACCCGTTCCTTTTGAAGAGCTTGGACTAAAAACAAATCTGCAGCATAGTTCTTATCCTGCCCTGACCAAAGGTTTTATATCATCCATTGCCCCGGTTGATATATTATTACCGGGATTACTATTAGGGATACATGAAGCTGTAAAATTCAGAAACCAAAATAAGGAGGAATAATCAATGCTAAATATGACAACTACAGACGCAACAACAACCATTAATAAATCACAAAGCAGATTTCGGTTTTTAATCAGTGAGCTGAAGCCAAAAGGTAAGATTTTTACCCCGTTTAACCTTATTAGTGTACCAGTAATTCTGATTGGATTATACATCATTTTTGTAAGATTCTCAGAAGGGTTAGGCTCGGTAACAAATTTGTCGCAGGAGTTCCCCTGGGGACTTTGGATAGCTTTCGATGTTGTGACAGGTGTGGCATTCGCAGGAGGAGCTTATGTGCTTGTTTTCATGGTACATATACTTAACCTGAAATTGTATAAACCCATAATGAGAGTGACGGTACTGAATGGCTTTCTTGCTTACTTTTTTTATTCCTGCGCTCTTTTACTGGACCTTGGGCGACCTTTACATATTGTGAATGTTATAATTGGCAATAATTACGGCGTAAGTTCAGTGCTGTTTTTGGTAGGTTGGCATTTTTTGTTGTATATGCTGGCATTATTGCTGGAATTCTCTCCTGCCATTGCAGAATGGTTGAACGCAAAAAAAGCACACCGGATACTAACAGGATTGACTCTTGGTGCTGTAGTGTTTGGGATCACACTTTCGATATTGCATCAGAGTGGTATAGGTGCACTGTTTTTAATGGCAAAGGAAAAGATTCATCCGCTCTGGTATAATCCTTACCTGCCACTGATGTTCGTGGTTTCAAGTATTTTTGCCGGTTTTTCCCTTATTGTTTTTGAAGGATCAATAAGCCATAAGGTGTTTTCAAACCAACTGGATAAAAAGTTCCATGAATCATACCACAAGATACTAATAGGTCTTGCTAAAATCTGTACCGTAGCTCTGTTTGCTTATCTGTTTATGTCAGTTATTGTTTTTGTACACGAGAAAAACTGGACATATCTGAATACAGGTTATGGTTATTGGTATCTACTGGAAATGTTAGGTTTTGTTTTTACTCCGATGATCCTGTTCTTTATAAGTTTTAAAAAACAGAATATTACCTTGGTAAAGATTGCTTCATTAATGACGCTTGTTGGTATTCTTTTGAATCGTTTAAATGTTTCATTAATTGCATTTAAATGGTACGAAACACCGCATTATGTTCCTTCATGGCAGGAAGTAGTCGTGACGTTAACTATCATATTCATCGAAATATGGGTATTCAGATGGATTGTACGAAGAATGCCTGTTTTGAGAAAATCTCCGGATTTAATTTAACCTGTAAAATTATAGTATAATGAATGAATTCACATATCACAATATATTTGAAACCAAGGGATTTGAATATATTATTACAATTATCTTTTTTGCGCTTTTAATTCCATTTTGGCTTTTAATAAAAAGAAAACCAAGGCTAAAGGAACAGGTGGAAACAGCAAAGGGCATACTTAAAGCTGCTATGATGCATGTTCCGGGAGGTATTTTTGTAAACAGGAATCATACGTGGACATTTCTTGAGCGAACCGGAATTGCTAAAGTAGGGATGGATATAATGTTGTTAAAGATTGTAGGTAATATCCAGGTAGAATATCTTTTAAAAAGTGGTGATAGCGTTAAAAAAGGAGATTTGATTGCAAAAATATATTCTGATAAGAAATACCTTGAAATCCATTCTCCAATATCCGGATTGGTACGGAATAATAATTCACTGGTCAATCAACCTGAAAACATTCCTGTAAATGATCCGTATGGTTCAGGTTGGTTACTGGAAATTGAGCCGAACAACTGGATAGAGGAAACGAGAAACATACGACTGGGTGTGGAAGCATTTGACTGGCTTAAGGCAGAATTGGTGCGGTTTAAAGAATTTCTTGTTTTTAATATGCACGAACAATATGAAAATGAACTAGGAGCTGTTATGCAGGATGGAGGCGAGTTAAGGGAATATTCACTGTCGGATATGCCCGAACAGGTCTGGCAGGAATTTCAAAATGAATTTTTAAACAAAACGGAATGATTCGTTCTAATCAGTTTTTTATTCAAATGATGTTTTGTAACTTGTTTGCGCCTTATTAAAGCAAGAGATTAGATGCTATGCTCCACAGAATAAAAACAAAATTTGTTGTACCTCTCCTTGAAAGCTACATAAAAATCCGGTCATCAATATATGGCCGGGTTATTTTAATTATTGTACTGTTATCGCTGATTTTATTTCTTTCATTCAGCGTAATATTCAGAGCTGTTTACGGAGATTATTTGCGAACAGTGATTCGACAGAACGGGAATAATGTTGGGTCAATTGTTGAAGGGGCACTTTATACTTCCATGCTCGAAAATGATAAGACCGGACTTCAAAATACGCTCGATCTCATCAATACAATGTCAGGAATCGATGAGGTTGATATGTACGACAGTGAAAATAATTTAATCTATACTTCGTTTTCTTCTGACGATCATAAGCATAGTGATCCGGATTGCATAAAATGCCACAGTAATTTATCGGAGATGTTTCCGGCTACAGAGAAAGCGTACCGGATTATTGATATGAAAAGTGGTTGTACAATGACGGATAATGATAATAACCACAGGCATTTAATGATTCGCTCACCTATACTGAATCAGCCGTCTTGCTATACTGCTGCATGTCATGCACATGGTCCGGACGAAAAAGTACTTGGTTCACTTATCATTAAAGCACCATTGGATGACCTGGATACAGCCGTTGCCAAATCATCGACGGATTTTTTTGCAATGGCATTGGTAACCACATTTTTGCTCGCTACCTTTCTTGTATTTTTTACAGGTAAGAAAATCAGAAAGCCTTTAAATGATCTTACCAGGGCAAGTGTTGCGGTTGCTAACGGGGACAATTCAATTCGCCTGGCATTAAAACCAAATCAACTTGGCGATATTCACATGGTTTCTGTGGCCTTTAATGATATGCTTGACAAATTACAGGCTGCAAATACAGAACTTGAAAACTGGTCGAAACAGCTGGAATATAAGGTTCAAAAGAAATCCGAAGAATTAAGTGCGGCTCAAAATGAGATGATACATATTGAACGGATTGCCTCTTTGGGTAAATTATCTGCTTCTGTTGCGCATGAATTAAATAATCCGCTTTCGGGTATGTTGGTTTATACCAAACTTGTGTCACGACAGCTCAGAAAGGAGGATATTTCCACTGAAAAGCGTCAGAGTATTTTAAAGCACTTACAGTTTGTTGAGAATGAAATAATACGTTGTGGGGATATTGTGAAAGGACTATTGGATTTCTCAAGAAAAGATCAGGATAATTTTGAAATCAAAAATCTGCATAATATTTTAAAGGAGACCACTAAAATTGTGCTTCACTCTGTTAAGATTGCTAACATCAGACTTATTACCAAGTATGATGCGACACAGGATCTGATTTCGTGTAATGCGGCTCAACTTAAACAGGCGTTTATTGCTATTCTGGTAAATGCTACAGAAGCGATAACTGAAAATGGTGAGATTGTTATGGTAACCCGTAATGAAGATGATAAAAGTATTGTATTGGATATTACGGATAATGGAGCAGGAATTTCCGAAGAGAACCTGAAACATGTTTTCGAACCTTTTTTCTCCACAAAACATCAAACGAGCGGAATAGGGCTGGGTCTTGCTATTGTGCACGGGATAATACAAAATCATAACGGGGAAATCAGCATTACTTCTGCTGTGGGTAAAGGTACTACAGTAAGCATAAAGTTCTCATTAATAAACCAATAATAAAATTTTATGGAACAGCAAATATCTATTTTGATTGTAGACGACGAAGAATCTGTCCGTGATTCATTATATAACTGGTTTATTGAGGATGGTTATGAGGTTGCCTGCGCACAGGATGCTAAAACGGCACTTTCAATTCTTGAATCCCATCCTTATGATATTGTTCTGGCTGATATTAAAATGCCAGGAATGGATGGTATGGAAATGTTGAAACGCATAAAGACACTGAACGACAAGTCAATTGTAATAATGATGACGGCATTCGCCACTGTAAATACAGCTGTTCAGGCGCTTAAGGATGGGGCATATGATTATGTGACTAAACCCTTTGATCCGGATGAATTATCCCATTTAATAAATAATGTTTCCAAACAAATAAAGCTGTCAGAAGAAAACGAGTCTTTAAAGGAAAGAGTTATTTCACTTGAAAATGTGGAGGATCTGATAGGTAATAGTGAACCGATGAAGAAAGTCCTCCGGGAGGTGGAAAGTGTTGCGCAATCCAATTCATCGGTAATTATAACAGGAGAAAGCGGGACGGGAAAAGAATTGATTGCTAGGGCCATTCATTTTAATTCTCCCCGTAAATACTTCCCCTTGGTAAGTGTGCATTGCGGTGCCTTGTCGGAATCATTACTGGAAAGCGAGTTGTTCGGACATGAGAAAGGTGCTTTTACAGGTGCCATGTATAACAGAAAAGGGCGTTTTGAAATGGCTGATAACGGTACCATATTTCTTGATGAGATTGCAACCATTCCACTCAAAATGCAGATTGAATTATTAAGGGTGCTTGAATCCAAACGATTTGTCAGAGTAGGAGGAACGAAGGAGATTGAATCCGATTTCAGGGTAATATGTGCAACGAATAAAGATCTGAAAAAGATGGTAGAGATGGGGACATTCAGAGAAGATCTTTATTACAGACTGAATGTGGTCAACATTCATGTGCCTCCATTGCGGGAGCGGACGGATGATATACCGCTGCTGGTAAATTATTTTATCACGAAATATTGTTCTTCTATGAGTCGTGATGCAATTAAAATTGAACCTGCTGCATTAAAGCGTCTTGAAAGTTTTGAATTTCCAGGAAATGTACGGGAGCTTGAAAACATGATTGAAAGAGCTATTGTAATAGGCAATGGGAAAGAGATCCGTTTAAAAGATCTTCCGGTAGGCAGCGAGGTGGAGGTGAGCACGGCGGAGAGCTTGGATGAAAACGAAAAAAAACACATCATACAAATTCTGGACAGATACAACTGGAATATTTCTCAAACCGCCAAAGCACTAAAAATTGACCGGGTCACCTTATACAATAAAATAAAAAAATACAATCTGAAGCAGGTCAAAAAATAAAAACAGGACTTGGTTAATTCCACACAAAATATCACGCTTATTACATGTGGTAATTTCGACATGAAATATATTGATAAGGTGGCAAATACTGTAAAGATGGTATTCCACCGTGAGGTGACAATTAGAAATGGAAATGTAGAACTGATAGAATATTACAACCCTTCACGCCGGCAGTATAATGGTGACCTGTTGCTTAAAAAGGTGGATTCTTTACGCAACCCGGGTGAAAATAAAATTATGGGTTTATTTCAGGTTGACCTTTTTATCCCAATTTTAACCTATATTTTCGGACAAGCCTATCTAAACGGGAGTACCGGAATTTCTTCAAACTACAGGCTATACAACGAACGTTACGGATTAAAGCCGGATAATGAATTAATGCTGACCCGTTTTCAAAAAGAGGTTGTTCATGAACTTGGTCATGAATTTGGATTAATTCATTGTTTTACGCCTGATTGCGTTATGCAGTCCAGTACCTATGTGGAAGATATTGATCAAAAATCCATTCGCTTTTGCAGAAGCTGTAATTCAAAACTTGGATTGTAAAATTACAAGCCTGTTCCTGATCTATCTTTTAATCTGTTTCATTTTATCGTACTGAAATGCTGCAACAATCGTAAGTAAAAATATGGCTGCAGTTGTATAATATACAAATAAAGGAACCGGTACCGGGTCACCGGCTGCATAAGAGTGTAATCCTGATAAATAATAATTCACCCCAAAATATGTCATCAGTATAGATGCAAATCCATACACGGATAATGCGTTAAATGTAAAAATTCCCTTTAAGCCTGGAATAAGCCTTGAGTGTGTCACAATGGTATAAACCAGGATAGATATAAATGCCCAGGTTTCTTTTGGATCCCATCCCCAGTAACGGCCCCATGATTCGTTGGCCCAAACAGCACCTAAAAATGTACCTATGGTTAATAAATACAGGCCAACAATTAAAGTCTTATGGTTTAAAATAGTTAAAGACTCCAGATTAGTAATGATTCGCTTCTGATTACGTGATGTTCTTAAGGCCATTAATATCATATTTATAAGTCCTAATATGGCACCTAATCCTAAAAATCCATAGCTGGCTGTGATAACAGAGACATGAATCGTCAACCAGTAAGATTGTAACACCGGAACAAGATTTGTGATGACCGGATCCATAAATGACAGATTGGCCACCATTAACGTTAATCCTCCTAACACTGTTGTTGCCGGCAGTGCAAACGGAGATAATTTGTGAAATATAAACCCTGCAAGCAGTGTGATTCCCGAGATAAATATCATCGATTCGTATCCGTTGCTCATCGGTGCATGACCCGAGATATACCACCTGGCGGCTATTGCAAGAACATGAACAGCAAAGGCCAACAGTAAGAGGTAAAAATATCCTTTCCGCAGAATACCCGGAACGCTTTTCCCGTTTACGATAAAAGCAATCAGCATGAACAGATAAATCACCCCTAAAGTGGCATAAAATGGAAATAAAAATTTAAACGGATTGAGTTTGTAATACAGGATCTCCACATTAATTTTAAAATCTGATGGCAGATTGTATCCTGCATGTTTGCGCTGAAATGTATTGATTCCTTCCACCAACTCGTTTGCCAGGGAATAATCTCCCGTGCTTTTTGCATTAAGAACCTCACCATAATAAGTTTTTAAAATGCTGGCTAAAAATATGGAATCTTCGCTGGTTGTCGCTCTTTTTGCAGCTTCATCCGCAATAAACCATGAAATACTGTCCTTTGAATTGGGGACAGGAAACATTTTAAGGTATTCACCACTAAAAATAGCATAACAGATATTTACTTTTTCATCCGTTTTTATGATGGCCTTATCCAGTTTTGTTCTTTCGCCCGGAGACTTTTCAAAGGCCATCTGTACCCTTTGACGCAAAACATATCCTGTCTGAGGGTCCATAAAGCTTGAATAAGAAGCGTATTTGCCATTTAAGCCCAGCAGATTTTGTAACTCTCCATTACTAATGCGAATAATCGGTGCTTTAGACCAGTGCGATGGCTGCATATTCATTTCCATAAACAACTGAACCGGATTCATACCCATGATGGTCTCCTTTCGGGATATTTTTCGCATTAGTTCCGATGCAAACGTATATACCGGTTCTGTTCGTCCCTGTGTGTTTTGAATTAATAGCTCACCGAATTTTTCTGCATGCTTTTTATTGATAGGACGGTGGCTGTCAGGCATATTGCCATTTGCCATTTGGGCACTCGCAGAAACTGAGATCACGATGAAAGCCAATATAGTTACAAGCTTTTCATTCAATTTGGTTTTTCTGAAAAACGAGTTTTTGTTTAAGAGGGACAAGATCATTCCAAAAAAGAGTACTGCGTAGCTAAAATAAGTTACTGTTGTGCCCCATCTATCACTGTTTACAGATAGTATGGTTCCGTGCTCATCACTGTCATAAGATGATTGATAAAACCTGAATCCATTGTGCTTTAAAATATTGTTCATGTAAATGTGAAATTCTATCGGTTCACTGCCTTTATCTCTTAAGGTGACAAAGCTTGAAAAAGAGGAAGGACTCATTGATCCGGGATACCGGTCAATAACAAAATCTTTTAAATAAATACTGAATGGTAAATCCACGGTATGGTTCCCGTAAAAAAGGGCTACGTTATGTCCGCTTATTTCAGTCTGAACATATGAATTATTCCAGTCCTTTTCCCATAAATAGAGGTTTTTAATAGCTTCTCCGTATTGAAGTCGAAACTCCATAGCCTGCATTCCAAGCATATGGTTTTTAACTTCAGATTGTACGGGTATCAGTTCAGCTTTTTTCTTAAAATCCTGATAAACCAGATTGTATTGTCCAATTTTGTAAAGTTTTTTAGGTTCAAACGGTACTTTTTTATCGGATATATTAACCTCTGAATGCTTGCCCATCTCAGTTATAAAAATATGTACGTCTGAATGTAAATATAACGTGTCATTTTCATAGCTGAAGCTAATATCTGTTCCTGGTTGCCCATCGAATGACAAAGACATGTTTCCAAGTTCAATGGTATTTCCCTGTTTAAGATACTGGAATCCTCTGAATCCGGGACCGGTTAATACAAAACCAACAATTTGATGACCATTGTCTGCATCAACAGCTTTTTCATATGCATTATTATACCTGTTTATCAGGATGATGTTCATCGGTTTGCCGTCCAGCATAACGGTTTCATCAAATTTCCCCTTATTCGCAATATTTCCTGTTGTATTCATAATAACAGGATCATTGGCATCTGTTTTTATTTTAAGAATTTTATCCGCTGTGACAATGCTTGAAGAAGCCTGTCCCTCTCTGATATGCATGGTTCCTTCGTACCCAAAATAACGGGTAATTGCTGCACCAGCAATCATACCGATAAACGCGATGTGAAACAGGAATATGGTGAACTTTTTAGGTTTGTAGAGCTTTAACCTGAAAATTCTGCCTGTCATATTAATAGCAAGGAAAAGGAAAAGAATCTCCAGCCAGTGCGAGTTATAAACTTTCATTCGTGCAACTTCAGCGCCGAAGTCATTTTCAATAAATGTTGCAACGGCTAAAGCGAATCCCAGTATTACCAAAAGTATTCCCATTAAAACGGGAGAAAAAAGCAGATTGTAAAATTTTTTCATCTTTAATAATCTAAAAACTTGTTCTGAAAAACAGAACCTATTATATAATGTATAGTAAATTTAATTTGAAACTGAAACAGGAAGGCTTTCTACCGGTTTACCCGGAGATTGAAATATGCTCCAATTTTTCTTTATCTATGATTTGAATTTCGTCACCATGAACCTTTAATATTCCCTCTTTGTCAAACTCATTTAAAATTCTGACAACACTTTCTTTGGTCATATTCGTAAGTTCTCCCAATTCCTGTCTTGTCAACATACATTTAAACTTGTCGGATTTAAATAATTCGTTTGAGAGATATAGTATTCCGTCAGATAGTCTTCCATGCATCTTTTTTTGGGTTAAATTAAGGAGCTGCTGGAAAGTGTTATGAGATTTTAATGAAATGTCTTTAATCAAGCCTTCGGCAAATTTACCATTCTTTAAAACCATTTCCTTTATAATGGCTGAATCAATGAAGCAAGCTCTTAGATCGGTTAGTGCCGAAAGAGAATAATTGTGACGGTTATTGCCATAAAGTCCCGGGCCAACCAACATGTTTCCTGGTCTGTGAAATCCTATAACGATACGCTTGCCATCAATACCCTCAATATAAGCCTTACCAATACCATTTGCTAAAAATATCATATTGGAACAAGGACTTCCCTGCTTCATGATGATTTCACCAGCGAGATAGGTTGCTTCAAATCTGTGCTCATTTACAATCTCCAGTTCTTCCGTCGTAAGATTTTTAAAGTTCTCCCATCCATGTGTACATAATTGACACGTCCTGTTATTTCCCTCGCGCATTGCAGTAAATTTTTTGACCCGGCAAAATATAAATAATTATATATATATACATCTAAACATTCATTGATATATATCAATGTTTAAAATGATGTTCATCTTGCAAATTAAGGAAAACAATCAACATTACAAATGAAAAGGATTAATGAAGAAAAATTTATTGAATTAATCTATTATCTACTTTTATAGTGTAAAAGAACTATTAAAATCTACTGTAATGAAAAGAACATTAATTTGTGCAAAAGGACTTTTAATACTAATGGCTACAGCATTGATTATAAGCTGTGAAGGTCCTGCGGGTATGGATGGCGTTGATGCAAACTCAACCTGTAAGCAATGTCATAACGATGCAAACATGACATTAAAATCTGTGGAATATAATCTTTCCGGGCATGCAGCCGGAGCTTATGTGGGATATGCAGGAGGAAGAAAATCGTGTGCAAGATGTCATTCAAACGAAGGTTTCATTGAAACACTTCATACCGGAATGGATACAACAGCTGCTGATATTCCAATTCCGACACATATTTCTTGTGAAACATGTCACGATTTTCATGAATCACTTGATTTTGAAACAGATGGCCCTGATTATGCCTTAAGAACCAAAGATCCTGTAACATTTATTATTAATGGTGAGACAGTAGATTTTGAAGCTTCAAGTAATTTGTGTGCCAATTGTCATCAACCAAGAACAGCAGGTCCTTCTCTTGCTGAAGAGACTTTCAGAATTTCAAGTACTCACTGGGGACCTCACCACGGACCACAGGCTACATATCTTGATGGTATAGGTGCTGTTGAATTTTCAGGTTCTGAGAGTTATCCTGAACCGGGATCTTCTACTCACGCTTCTGCCGGAGCCTGTGTAATGTGTCACATGGGTGAATCAACCGGTGAGGGTAGTGAAATGCATGGTGGTCATACGTTCAGTGCTAATGTTACTAACTGTACTGCATGTCATACCGATGCTACTACATTTGATATCGGTGGTGTTCAGACCGAAGTTGAAGGATTACTTGAAGAGATAGCTACTGTTTTAGCAGAAAATAACGTTCTGGATGCAGAAGGTCATGTAATTGCTGGAACTTATTCAAGTACACTTGCTGCAGCTTACTACAATTATATAGGTATAGAAGAAGACCGCAGTATGGGTGTTCACAATCCTGAATACATTATTGCCGTGCTGAAAAATACACTGGCTGCTATCAAATAACGTATAGAATATAGCTTGATAAAAATAAATAAAGGCTGCTAACCTGCAGCCTTTATTTGATACTATAATTTAAGAACGTTTAATTCAGAATATTCAAAGGATGAAAAAAATAAGTATCATATTCAGCTTCATTATCATGTTAGGTTTTGTGGCGTGCGAATATACAGATATAATTGAAGACGATGGTTCGGGAAGTGTCCCTGAAAGCGTTAGTTTTTCAGCAGACATTGAACCTATTTTTACGACACAGAGTTGCACCAATTGTCATCCGTCAATGAAAAAACCTGATCTTTCGGCAGGAAATGCTTATGAAAGTATTATGGACCTGGGGCTCGTTAATACATCAAATCCGGCAGAAAGCGAACTGTATACAAAACCTTCACCCGACGGTAGTCATGGTGCGAAGTATACAAGTGCTCAGGCTAAGCTTGTGCTGGCATGGATTGAACAAGGTGCAAAAAATAACTAAAAACAGATAGATGATGAAACCACATAAAATTATTTTCACACTGATTTTCTGTTTCTGCGCGTTATCATTTTTTGCTCAGGACGAAGAAAAGGAACAGGATAAACCTGTTCGTCCACCTTTTCAAAGCGGTTATCTGATAGATAATCAAACAACTTATATTCCTTACAAAAATACGCTTGAGTACGTTATTCAGCATAAGTTCGGTACCATGGCAAATGGTATATCAGATCTTTATGGTTTGTACGCACCGGGTGCAAATGTTCGTCTTGGATTTAATTATGTTATATTAAATAATGTTGAAGTTGGATATGGTTTGTCTAAATCAAATATGACACATGACTTTAACGCAAAGTGGACCATATTTGAACAGACCCGTAAGAATACGTTTCCTGTAGCTTTAACCCTTTACGGAGTTGCCGCAATAAACGGACAAGCGGATGATTATTTCGGAAAAGATTATTCTTTCATGGGACGATTCTCATATTTTTCACAATTAATCGTCAGCAGAAAGTTTAACGACTGGTTAAGCATCCAGGCCGGTGGAAGTTTTTCACACTATAACATGGTTGACAGAACGAAGTCAGATTTTGACAAGGTCGGTGTTCATTTCAACGGTAGAGCTAAATTCTCACCGCAGTCATCGTTCATTTTTAACTATGATCAGCCTTTGGGACTTTTGGTTCTGAGAAATAAAAACGGAAATAATACAAGTCCAAACATAGCAGTTGGTGTCGAGATCGCTACCAGTACGCATGCATTTCAGATTTATGCAGGACAGTTCGGTGGCGTTCTTCCGCAGGATATAATGGTTAATAATTATAATGAATTTGATGTAAGTTCATTTAGAATAGGATTTACCATTACAAGACTTTGGAGCTTTTAATTATAAACATAAATTATTGTAATTATGAAACTAAATAAATTATTACTTGCAGGTGTAGCGGCTCTTTTTGCAGTCGTAGTTTTATCTTCCTTTATATCAAAACCACAGGATGATAAAAAAGAGAAGAAAGCGTGGGATATTCCTGAAAAGTATCAAACCATGAAGAATCCTTATGCTGATGATGCAGATATTGTTAAGTATGGTAAAATGAATTATATGAAGCATTGCCGTGCATGTCATGGAAATGCTGGTAAAGGTGATGGTCCTAAGGCACGTAATCTTGAAGCTTTTCCTGGTGACTTTGCATCTGAGGCATTTCAAAAAGAGTCAGATGGCACCATTTATTATCAGTCAATTATAGGAAGAGATGAGATGCCGAATTTTGAATCTAAGATTCCGGAGGAAGAGGATCGTTGGGCAGTAGTTATGTACCTGCGTACATTAAAAGAATAATAGCTAAAAGATTTATCATTTCATGAAATATTCAGGAAGGTTGCGTTATGCTATTCTCCCGGGAGTGGTGTGTCTGATTCTGTCTGTGTTCAGTATACACGCAGAGGAAAAGGAACTCGCAGAAACATCACAAACCTGTTTAAACTGTCATAGTAAGGAATATTACTCCTTTTACAATGATTATACAGGATTGACAGAAAAGAAAAGGATGAATCCTTATATAAGGATTGATTCAACTATGTTTCTGCATGGAGTTCATGGTACTTTTTCCTGCGATGACTGTCACTCACCGGATTATGCAACCTATCCTCATGGTGCTGAACTGAAGCTGGAATTCAAGTATGGCTGTATGGATTGCCATGGAGGGGACCCGGCATACGCACATCTGCATTTTGATGAGATTGCTGAAGAAGCAAATAAAAGTGTTCATGCTGAGAAACTGGGAGATGCCTTCAAATGTGAAATGTGCCACGATCCGCATACGAATAGATTGGTCGCAACCTCTCAGAATTATCCGATTGAGGAGATTGTAGCTGTTGATAATAATATGTGTCTTCAGTGTCACAGCGATGCGAGTGTATTTCATATATATACGGAGAGTGAGCGACCTAAGATTATAGATGCCCATGACTGGCTGCCCAATCAGTCGTTACATTTTAAAAATGTACGATGTCTGGAGTGCCACACAGCCAAAGAAGATACATTGATGGTATCCCACAATATTCTTCCCAAGGAAAAAGCAATTAAGAACTGTGTGGAGTGTCATAGCTCAAATAATCTGCTTCAGGCTAAATTGTACAAGTATATGACTATTGAATCCCGGACAGAAGAAGGGTTGGGGTCATCAATTAAAAATGAAGCTTATGTGATTGGCGCAAACAGGGTTCCTTTTCTGAATTACGCCAGTGTGGCAATTTTTGCTTTGCTCATCACAGGAATTCTTATTCATATAATTGCCAGAATAATTAGAAAGAAATAGCATGAGTGATCATAAATTATATCTGTATCCCAAGTGGTTGCGTGTGTGGCACGGCATAAATGCTCTGAGTATTATTATGCTTATTGCTACCGGAATCAGTATGCAGTATTCCAATGTTAATTATCCAATCATTAATTTTAAGTATGCTGTGCCTTTCCATAACCTTTTTGGTGTGATAACATTGGTAAATTATTTAGCGTTTATCATCATAAATTCGGTTACTGGCAACAGAAAAGCGTATAAATTGCATTTTAAAGGGTTAATGGATCGTTTAATTAAGCAATCTCAATACTATCTGAGCGGATACTTTAAGGGAGAACCAAAACCTTTCCCTGTCAGTAAAACTGAAAAATTTAATCCCTTACAGAAAGTTGCATATGTAACTGCAATGTATCTTTTGGTTCCACTTGTTATTCTGACAGGATTGGCGCTATTGTTTCCTGAAGTAATTATAGAGAGATTTCTAAAAACCAGTGGAATAAGGTTAACAGCTATTTTCCATGCATCTCTTGGGTTTCTGATTTCTCTTTTTCTGTTTATTCATTTGTATGTGGCCTCAGTTGGTAAACATCCATTCAGAAATTACAGAAGCATTATTACGGGGTATCATGAGGATTAGTTATAAAGAGATTTAGTTTAATAGAGGGTTTAATAAGAGAGTTGAAAAACGGGTATCTGAATCTTCAGATACCCGTTTTCTATGTTTTCCATTAAGCAGAAATTTATTTAAGGGAATTTTGGAAATTTTTTAAAGTCCGGATTCCGTTTTTCTAGAAATGCATTTTTGCCCTCCTGAGCTTCATCGGTCATATAAAACAGCAGAGTAGCATTACCTGCCAGTTCCTGAATACCTGCCTGTCCGTCAAGCTCAGCATTTAATCCTGCCTTTATCATCCTTATGGCCATCGGACTACGCATCATTATGGTTCTGGCCCAATCTACTACTTCGTCTTCCAGTTTATCCAAGGGAACTACCTTATTTACCAGTCCCATTTCCAGTGCTTCCTGTGCAGAATACTGACGGCAAAGGAACCATATTTCGCGTGCCTTTTTTTGTCCAACAATTCTTGCCAGGTAAGATGATCCAAAACCTCCGTCAAAGCTTCCGACTTTTGGTCCTGTTTGTCCGAAAATGGCATTTTCAGAAGCAATGGACATATCGCAGATTACGTGCAGCACATGACCACCACCAATGGCATAACCGTTTACCATGGCAATAACAGGTTTTGGCAACGAACGGATTTGTTTTTGCAGATCCAGTACATTCAGACGCGGAACACCGTCTTCACCAATATAACCGGCTTTCCCTTTAACATTCTGATCACCACCACTGCAGAAAGCTTTATCTCCTTCGCCTGTAAATACCACAACACCGATTTCCTGATTTTCGCGACAGATAACCATCGCATCACTCATTTCCATCACAGTCTGAGGTCTGAATGCGTTTCTTACCTCCGGTCTGTTAATGGTTATTTTGGCAATACCCTCAAAAAATTCAAACTTAATGTCTTTGTATTCTTTGATCGTTTTCCAGTCGTATCCCATAATCAATCAATAATTTTATGTATATAAGATTTTAGAATTTTAGTGTTCTCCTCTTCGTTTGTCTGTATTTCAATCAACTCGATACCTGTTGTATTGTAAAAACCATTTAATACTTTCTTTAGTTCAGTTTCGGTTCGAACCGGATGATATGGTACGCTAAACTGAGCTGCCATATGTTCAAAGTTACTGCTATGTCTTGCAATAAATGTACGTTCAAACCCATCATATTTTGATGGTCCGTTAATAAACCGGAAGATTCCGCCACCGCCGTTGTTGAGTACAATAATTTTTAGATTGCCAGGAAGTTTTTCTTTCCATAGCGCATTTGAATCATACATAAAACTCAGGTCGCCGAGAATAATGGAGTGTTGCTTATCAGAAGCGACGGCTGCACCCACAGCGGTTGAAAGGGATCCGTCTATACCGCTGGTACCGCGGTTTGAAAAGTATTCAATATCAGAGCGTGCTTCGATATACTGAGCATAGCGTACGGCCATGCTGTTGCCCAGGTGTAATACAGAACCGGATGGAATAGCATCGTAAATGCATTTAAAAGCACGAAATTCGCTCCAGGGTTGAAGAATGATGTAATCAGAAATACCGGTACTTATCTTTTTATTTTGTTTTTGCCAGCGGTTTGCATAATCAGAATCGGTTGTTTCTATTCCTGTGTTAACTTTTTCAAGTACAAATTCAGGCGGAAGCTTCAGTTTTTTACTTAAGGCCTCAAATGTATCCGGATAATAATCAAACTGATTAATATGCCAGTGTTCCAGTGGTTTGTATTTTCGCAGAAACAGCTTCAGGTGTTTTGATATAAAGTGCGTTCCTATGGTAATCAGAAGCTCCGGTTGTAAATCGGCTTTTTCCTGTTCATTCAGTGAAGGAATCAACAAGTCCGGATTTCTGATCAGTTTACTTCCATCCAGATTTGCCATGGTTTCACATAGAACGGCAACATTGGAGTGTTGACTTAATGCATTGATTATCTGGTTGAACTCCTTATTTGCTTGTTTGCAGCCTACCGCAACTAATATATTTTTCTGAATGAATAATGTTTCTTCTTCTCTCAGTTCAAATTCATAGTGTTTTTCCGGTATTGTCCAGTTGGAAACATGGCTGTGAACCGGGTATATCTCATCCAGATTATACAAGGGTTCGTCTAATGGGATATTTATATGAACCGGACGTGAAGATGTAATTAATGCTTCAAATGCCTTTCTGCTGATAATTTTTAGTTTCTGCTGATCTTTTTCTGTATCATATGTAAAGGAAGCAGCGCTGAAGTTGTCGTAAATTCCGGTTTGGTTAATCTGTTGCCCTTCCGATTGGTGTAACCACTTCAAAGGTCTGTCTGCTGTAAGAACCAGTAATGGGACCTGCAGGTAGTAGGCCTCGGCAATAGCCGGAGCATAATTCAAAGATGCAGTCCCTGAAGTACAGATTACAGCTACAGGCTTGTTCAGTTGCTGTGCCATCCCCAGTGCATAGAAGCCTGCAGATCGTTCATCCACAACAATATGCAGATCTATTGACTTGACAGATGAAAACAGTATGGTTAATGGTGCATTTCGGGAACCGGGTGATACAACAATTGTTGTAATTCCCACGGCAATACAATCCGAGACTAATGATGCAATATTAGACAGGTGACTGTTATTTTGCATTAATTTAATTAATTAGAATCATTTTGCGTTAAAGGCAAAGAAAGAATAAAAACTGTACCGTCACCAGGGATGTCATCAACTGTGAGCGAGCCATTTAATAATTTTGCTAAACGGTACATCAATGAAAGGGTGGTTCCCAGGCTGTTATTAAAAATATTATATGCTTTTAAGGGATGATAAAACGGTTCAAAAATCCGTTCTTTTTCTTTTGCATTTAAATGTAGCCCGGGATTTTCCACAAAAAACTTCACATCTTTACCATTTAATTCATATCCCAGTTTTATTTCTCCTTCTTCAGTGTTTTTTATAGCATTTATAACCAGATTATACAGGATTTGTTTTAACCTGTAAGGATCCGTATAAATTGAAATTTTATCATCTGTATCCGGTTCTACCTGTATAAACTTCAAGCTCGTCTTTTCCTGCTCAAATTTAAGCATGTTAGATGTGTCGTAAATTTCTTTAATAAGTTGATTTACATTTACCTTTCTGGGAAACAACTCAAGAGCTCCGGATTCAATTTTTGAAAGGTCAAGTAAATCCCCTACAATATTCAGCAGGTTTTCTGAGTTTTCATTGATCAGATTCAAATATTTTGTTTTATCCTTTTCAGTAAGGTTTTCCTCATACAGCAGATTTGAAAAACCGATTATCGCATTTAAAGGGGTTCGGATTTCATGGTTCATGTTTGCTAGGAAAACTTTCTTCATCTGATTACTTTCCTCTGCTGATTTTTGAGCTAATTTAAGTTCAATATGGGACTTTTGAAGTGCACGGCGCTGCTCTAACAGAATAACGATAAAGATTAGCTGAATAATAAAAATTATAATAATGGATATTACAATGTTTTTATGTTGATCCCAGAAACTGGGACTGTAATTTACCAGGATGGATTTGTTGTTGAAGTTCTTCATCGGTATGTTGTACTTCTTCAACGCATTGTAGTTCAGCGTAAGGTGATCTGAAGTAACAAGTTTAACCGGAAGTTTATCAATAGGTTTTCCCTTTAAATATTCGATAGCCATTTTTGCAGTCTCTTCTCCAATATCTTCCGCTTTTATGGTGTATCCTCCCATTATTCCACTATTGATAAGGTCGTAGTTGTGCGAAAAAATAGCAGCATCGGTGTTATCAGTAAAGAAGCTGAAATCGTGTAAATTAACAATCAGGTCAAGTTCCCGGTCATCTGTGAAACTGGTAATTCCATAAAACAAAACAGAATTTTCAGGAAGGTCATTTAAAGCATCCAGTAACGAGTTTTTAGTGTGATCCTTCCAAAGCCTTATTTCAACACCATCCACCTCTTTGGGAAATTCTTCAAATTCAGCCAGGTGCCCTTTGCCGGTTGGAAGGTTTTCAGAGTTTAGTAATAAAGCTGTAGTTGTTTTGGGCAACAATTGCTTTGCCAGACGTATATTTTTAACAAAACCTATGGATTCATTTACTCCGGTAACAGGCCTGTTCCCGTAATCCACAGATTTGTAGTTTTTAGCACTGCAAAATACAATGGGAACATCAGGAAATAATTCGTTGCCTTTTTCATTCACAAACTGGAACGCAAGGTCATCCACAATAATCAGTAAATCCACATCTCCTGAATCCGGATACTCATCGTGCAAATCATTCTTAATATCAGTCAAACGGACTTTACTGGTATCATTTCTCATATCAAGATACCGAATATCTACTGTAATCGCCAGATCCTTTTCTTTATGGAGCGTGGACATTATTCCTTCGTTGGCAAGTCTGGTCCATCCCTGATTTGGGAAGTATGAATGCAATACCAGTACGTGTTTCATCTCTGCAGCATGTGTTAGATTAAAAATCCAGAGGAAACAACTCAGTAGTATTATTTTTATAAGCTTTTCAGGCATCTAAATGTCTGCGTATTTATTAAAAAACATTTAAAAAAAAACCATATCGAAAAAAAATGGTTATTTATGTATATTTTTTACAATTTATTAAAAACTAAAATTTCAGTTTAAAAATAGTTATTAATCATGAGAAAAACACTTGCAGCTGCACTTTTATTTATTGTACTCCCTATTTCTGTTTTTTCACAGATTGTAAAACCTGTAAAATGGGAATCCCGACTCAGTTCAACAGATATAAAGGCGAATTCCAGGATTGATCTTATATTTTCAGCCAACATAGACGAAGGCTGGCACTTATATTCTACAAAGATTCCTGATAACGGCCCGATTGCTACCTCATTTAATTATGATACTATTTACGGACTGGAACCGGTAGGTGAGATTCATACATCAAAAAAGCCAATTGAAAAATTTGATGTGTCTTTTAATATGAATCTGCAATACTTTGAAGGGAAAGTAGATTTTATTCAGACCTTTAAGGTAACTGATCCTGACCATATACTGGTTAAAGGTTATGTTGAATTCATGACATGTGATGATGAACGCTGTATACCACCTGATGACTATGATTTTGAATATGAGGTGGGAGAGGCCCAGGCTCAGGTTGTGCCTGAAACAAAAAATACAGAAACAACTCAGGTTCAGGCAACAGATCTGTCTCAGTCCGGTGCAACGGATCAAACCGGTTTATGGGGGTTTTTCTTCCTGGCATTTTTAGGGGGACTGGCTGCTATCTTTACACCATGTGTATTCCCGATGATCCCAATGACCATGAGTTTTTTTCTAAAGGGAAGCGAAAATAAGGCACGCGGCAAGTTTAATGCATTGGTATATGGCATATCCATTATTGCGATTTATACCATTGTTGGAACTGTTGTTGCTCTTGCCTTTGGTGCGAATTTTGCCAATTTTTTAAGTACCCATTGGCTGCCTAATATTCTGTTCTTCATTATTTTTATGGTTTTCGCGGCATCTTTTTTTGGCGCATTCGAAATTACAATGCCTTCGTGGATCGTCAACAAATCAACTGCAAATGAAGAGAAGGGTGGTCTGATCGGGATCTTTTTTATGGCTTTTACACTGGTGTTGGTATCGTTTAGTTGTACCGGGCCTATTGTGGGGGCTATTTTGGTTGCCAGTGCAGGTGGTGCTGTGCTGACTCCAATTGTTGGAATGTTAGGTTTTTCACTGGCTTTTGCACTCCCGTTCACCTTTTTTGCACTCTTCCCTGGATATCTGAAAAAGATGCCAAAATCGGGTGGATGGCTAAATACGGTTAAGGTTGTATTGGGATTTGTCGAGGTTGCACTTGGTTTGAAATTTCTGAGTGTGGCGGATCAAACCTATCATTGGGGTATTCTTGACAGGGAAATCTATCTGGCGATTTGGATTGTAACCTTCGCATTGCTCGGTTTTTATTTTCTGGGTAAACTTAAGTTTTCACATGACAGTGACGTTAAGCATGTTACAGTATCACGTTTGGCTTTGGCAATTGTTACCTTTAGCTTTGTGGTTTATCTTATACCAGGAATGTTCGGAGCACCTTTAAAAGCACTGGCAGGATATCTTCCGCCTCGTTCAACACACGATTTTGATTTGACCCGGATTATGCAGGAAAAGATCTCTGTTGCCGAAACGGACGATTCACAGACCATTTGTGAAAAACCTAAATATGCTGAGTTTTTGCATTTGCCCCACGGTCTCGAAGGTTATTTCGATTATGACCAGGCCCTGGCTTGCGCACGTGAAAAAAATAAACCCTTATTTATCGATTTTACCGGTCACGGTTGTGTGAACTGTCGTGAAATGGAAGACAGGGTATGGTCGGATCCCAAGGTGCTGAAAAGGCTCAAGGAGGATTTTGTGATCGTGGCATTGTATGTGGATGACAAAACGAAACTTCCTGAAACTGATTGGATAACATCAACATTTGATGGTAAAGTGAAAAAAACGCTGGGTAAGAAGTACGCAGATTTTCAGATTAGCAGGTATAAAGTCAATTCACAACCTTACTATGTACTGTTAGATAACAATGAGAATCTTTTAGAGCAACCCAAAGCGTACGATTTGGATGTGGACAATTTTATTGAATTTCTGGATAAAGCAACAAACGAATTTAACAACAGGGAATAGGGGTACCATCATCCAGATTAATCTGTTCGTTAATCAGCTCTTTTAAGGTTACTGTTTTGAAATATGTTACAATCTGGTTGTTAAGTTTGCCCCAGAATCCTTTGGCAGCACAAATGTTTTCGCGTTCGCATTTAATATTACGCGACAGGCAGTCGATGACACAAATACCAGGTTCAAAGGCACTGTGAATATCGAAGACAGTTATTTTGGAAGGTGATTTGGTTAGGATATAACCGCTTTTTTTCCCGCGAACATTGGTAATTAATCCTGCAACTTTAAGGGCATGGATAATGTGATCAAGATATTTCAAAGAAATATTCTGATTAGCTGCAATATCTTTCTGAAAGATCCCTGTCTTCTGATCTGAATTAGCGATCTCCATCATTGCTCTTAATCCGTAACGCGTTTTAGTGCTGAATTTCATTATAGTAGTTTTGAGGTGTGTTTGTCCTGATCACAAAATTAACGTAAACATCGTTATTTACTTTGATTAATCCAAAAAATTTTGATGGTGGTTCCAGCCCAAAATCTTTTAAATGTATGCAGTGTTTCCCTGAGATTGTATATGTACCATCGGGAAGTGGAACGACATAGCAATTAATCTTGTAATTCCTGGTTATGCCTGTTAAGCTTAATTTTACGGATAATTTTTCCGTGTCAGGTTCTACCTGATTCAACTTGTTCTGACTTACCGTGATATAGATATACGGAAACTCAGGGTATTTGAGCAGATTTAGAAAATTTTTTCTTAAGGTCACATTATCATTCTCAAAGTCAGCAACTTCAATTGATAATTTATGAATCAGTTCAGGGTGTTGCGTAGAATCTGCTTCATAAATAAACGAGTTAACATCATGGCTTTTTATTGTATTATGAAATGAAAAGGTATTGATGTTTGAGGTTCCTGATATATCAATACTCCCAGTATCGTACCCCGATTTGCTTTGTGCGGTACAAAAACAGCTGAACAATACTGTTAAAATGATAATATGGAATTTTCTAATTAACATATAGAGGAAAAAAAACCGCACGATGGTGCGGTTTTTTTCTTGTAAAAGAACTATTAAAATTAGAATGAAATAGCTGCTTCAACAACTACGCCATTAAATTTACCACCGTCAAGTGATTGGGCTATGTAACTGTTATTTTTATCCTGGCCAACTACATGTTTTGCCGGACCACTGTATTTTTGATTCACATAATCTACTTTAACGAGTACGTTGTCTAACATATTCCATCCTCCTCCCAGGTTCAGCCTGGTTACCGTTGAACCGTTATTGTCTGATACATTGTTCCAACGTGTTCCTAAATAGAAGTCGCCGAGACGATATATTGCCTGAACTGCTGTCTGAGTAAAATGTTGATTTAGAGTATACCTTACACCCTTCATATCTTCAAATATTCCAAATACTTCCAGTCCTTTAAATTTTGCAAAAATATTGGCCTGATAACTGTTCATTTGTGTCTGCTCACTGCCTGGATCCCATCGTCCGGAGCGGAAATTGTCATTTAATCCCGTCCACTGCATTACGTTATAATATCTGGCGCCTGAACGGTCACCACCCCATAATGTAGAACCACTATGCCCTTCCGGCACATGGTATCCGGATAATGAAACACGTCCTCTGAAATCATCTGTGAACTGTTTGTCATAAGCAAGTTTCCATAGGAAAACCAGGTCTTTACCCAGATCATTTCCACGACCGTAGTTCATTCTTCCGTTGTTGGTTCCTACCATAGCCAGGACGCCATTGTTACGATACATAATTTCCATTCCCGGGTTAGTGGTATACGAATCCATGATCCAGTTCCCTACAAACGGGTTATCAACCACATGAGCATTAGTGCTTCTATAGAAATGTGCATCACCATAGTTTGGATTGAAAACACCAGCCTTAATAGTCAGGTATTTCATCACCGGATCAGCTGCAGGTAAAAAGGGAAGATTGTCGATTGTCAGATAACCTCCTTCCACCCATGCATCATTATGATGACGCGAAGAAAGAAATGTGTTCATATATAATTGAACACCAGGGCCTAAATCGGTCGTAATATTAAAGTTGGCAGTCGGAAGATTGATGTTGTGTTTTAAATCAATTAAAGAATCCGAACTTCCGTTAATTGAGTGATTCAGAGCCTGATACTGAATAGCAAAATCGCCTCCCACTTTTGCCTTCACTTTTTCGAATTTCGATGCATCCAGCTTAGGAGCTTCAAAATTCTGTGCAAATCCGGTAACTCCGGTCAGCACAATAAGCACTGCTGCTATTAAATTTCTCATAATTGAATTTTTTAGAAACGTTAAAAAAATTATAATTATTAATTGTTCTCCGATAAAACCTGTGATTCGGTTTTTGTGAAAATAAAATCATATTCAATTGTAATGACATCGCCTGTAGTTATGGTGCCAAACATGGCAGTGGGGGCATCGATATTGTAATCAGACATTTTGAGTTTTAATGATCCTTTGGCTTCAAACTGATTATTGCTGTTCATAATTCCGGATACAGGAACATTGATTTTTTTGGAGACACCTGAAAGCGAAAGTGTTCCATTCAGCGTTCCATCGAATTTGTCACTGCTGTTGTTTTTAATTGAACTTGCATCAAGTTTGAACATGATGTTCGGATGTTTTTTGGCTTTAAGCGCATCATGTGCTTTATCGTCCATCATGGAATGGTCACTTTTAAGTGAATTACTTTTACAAACAAAATTGATGGATTCGAAAGCCTTTAATTCGTTGTTCTCAAACTCTGTCGCAGTAAAACAGGTTACATCTTTTGCTTCCATCTCCCAGTCATGCAACGATGATGTACCTTTAATAAGGAGATTACTTTTATCAAGCTTAAATGTCTCCTTTTGCTGTGCTGACACTATAAGTGGCAGCATCAGACTTAATCCTATTAAAAAATGTTTTGTTCTCATAACCATAATTATAAACTATATATCCTATAGGAAAACTAGGATAAAATTATGAAGTGTTTTGTTTGTAACAAAATTATTAAGTAAAAAAATAGTTAATGAAGTGTGTAAATATCTTAATATTAGTATTTTGAAACAGGCTATTTGGAATTAGTTAAAATAATATAGCGACAATTTGATATTATCTTAACTTGATCCTTATAAAAACAATAAAGTGTTTGACTTTGGGTTAAACACTAATAAATGAATTATTTATGCAATCTTATAAGAGAAAAATTCCTCACTATTAGAGTGAAAAAATACAGAATAGTAAAAAAATCAGGTTTTTGGGATCTTTTTAAGTATTTCAGTAAGATACAACCAGAATTTATTAACACTTTCAATATGAATGCGTTCATCCGGAGAGTGAGCGCCTTTAATGGTAGGTCCGAATGATACCATATCCAGATAGGGATATTTTTCAAGGAACAGCCCGCATTCCAGCCCGGCGTGAATTGCTTTAACGTCCGGTTTGGTGTTGAATGTGTTAATATATGTTTCTTCGGAAATATTTAAAATCGGCGAATTAAGATTAGGTTTCCAACCCGGATAACCATCGGAATGTTTTACGGTTGCTCCGGCAAGGCTAAATACACTTCTAAGCATTTGTGATGCTCCTTTTCTGGCTGCCTCAACTGAGCTTCTCTGACTGGTAACAATTTCAATGTGGGTATCGTCCTTCATCTTCACAGAAGCAAGATTGGTGGAAGTCTCAACTAATCCGGGAATCGTCTTGCTCATGCCCAACACGCCATGAGGACATGCATAAATGACATTCATAAGTTTGTTCTGTGCATCCCTGTCAAGAATATACTCAGGCTTGCCGGTTTCAAGGATTTCCATTTTAAAATCCGGTTCTGTTGCTTCAAATACCGATTTAATTTCGCTAATGTAAACCGGTAATTTCTTCTGCATCAGTTCAGTTTTATCTTTATGAATCAGAATAACTGCCTGCGCTTCCCTGGCAATCGCATTGCGCAGGTTCCCACCGTTAAAAGAGGATAGTTTAATACCAAATTCTTTATTGCATTCCCAGAGAAATCGGTTCAGAATTTTATTCGCATTTCCCAATTCCTTATTGATGTCATCGCCTGAATGCCCGCCTTTTAAACCTTTAACTGTCACTGTATACGGTTGCATGTTTTGAGGAACTTCTTCTTTCAGAAATTCCATCAGTGCCAGCGTATCAATTCCACCGGCACATCCCATGTATAATTCTCCTTCGTCTTCACTGTCAAGGTTCAGCAGAATCTCTCCGGTCATAAAATCTTTTTCCAGGGCAAATGCGCCTGATAAACCTGTTTCCTCGTCAGTTGTGAACAAGCATTCAATTGGTCCGTGTACTAAATCATCAGCTGCTAAAATTGCAAGCTGAGCCGCAACACCAATGCCATCATCTGCACCAAGTGTTGTTCCTTTTGCTTTGACCCAATCACCATCAATAAATGGCTGAATAGGATCTTTATCGAAATCGTGAACAGTATCGCTGTTTTTTTCGCATACCATATCTACATGCGACTGTAAAATAACAGTTTTCCGGTTTTCGTAACCAGCTGTGGCAGACTTGCTGATAAGTACATTTCCGGCCTTATCCGTCCGCGTGTTTAAACCATGTGATTTACCAAACTCAACGAGATAAGCAATAATTTTTTCTTCCTTTTTTGAAGGCCTTGGAATTTGGCAGATTTCATTGAAATAGTGCCAGATAACTGTGGGGTTTAAATCTGTTATTTTCATTGCAGTGTGTTTATCACATGTTAAAACCCTTTAAGGGTTAATTAGTTCAAGCTGAACCACATTCTCTACATGGGCTGTGTGAGGGAACATGTCGACCGGCTGTACTTTTATTACGTTATACATATCTGACATCATTTCCAGATCACGCGCCTGCGTGGTTGGATTGCAACTTACATACACAATACGTTTCGGCTTTGAATTCATAATGGTCTGAACCACATCGGGATGCATGCCGGCACGGGGAGGGTCCGTAATAATTACATCAGGCTGGCCGTGACTGGCTATGAATTCATCATTCAGAATGTCTTTCATATCGCCTGCGAAAAAGGAGGTGTTAGTTATTCCGTTCAGTTCTGAATTTTGTCGTGCATCGATAATGGCATCTTCTACATATTCAACTCCAATGACCTTTTTGGCGTTAGCTGCCACAAAATTGGCGATGGTTCCTGTTCCGGTATAGAGATCGTAAACTGTTTCGTTTCCGGTAAGTTCTGCAAATTCACGTGTAACGCTGTATAACGTGTATGCTTGCTTGCTGTTGGTCTGATAAAAGGATTTTGGACTGATCTTAAATTGAAGGTTTTCCATGGTTTCCATAATATGATCCTTCCCTGAATATGTTTTAATATCCAGATCACTGATTACAGGATTTCCTTTGCTGTTAATGCAGTACGTTAGCGAAGTAATTTCAGGGAAAGTGTTTTTCAGGTATTCCATGACTTCCGCAATTTCATTTTTCCGGTTCTCATTGAATACCACTATTATCATGATCTCTCCGGTTGAGGATGTCCGGACCCATAATGTTCTTAAAAAACCGGTTTGTTCTTTCAGATCAAAAAATGAATATCCTTTTTTTACGGCAAATTCCTTTAGCCCATTCCGGATTGCATTGCTTGGTTCAGCCTGCAAATGGCAGGTGTGAAGGTCAAGAACTTTGTCAAATCGCCCCGGAACATAAAAACCTGCAGCCCGCCAGTCTTCGATTTCATGGCCTTCCTGAAGTTCTTCGGCAGTTACCCAACGGTTATTACAAAACGTATACTCCATTTTGTTCCGGTAATAGTAGATATCTTCTGAACCCAGGATTGGCTTTACTTCAGGAATATCCAGATGCCCTATCCGGATAAGGGAATCTTTAACATGTCTGGTTTTATACCGAAGTTGTTCTTCGTAAGGCAGGTTCTGCCATTTACAACCGCCACAAACACCAAAATGCTCACATCTGGGTTCAGCTCTGACCGCTGACTTTTTGTGGATGGCCGTGACAAAACCTTCCATGTATTTTTTACGTTTTTTGTTGACCTGTATGTCAACCACGTCGCCGGGAACAACGTTTTTGGTAAATACTACCATGTTGTCAACCCTTGCCAGGGCTTTTCCTTCGGTTCCAACATCTGTAATTTCGATGTTCTCAAGCAAAGGATGATTCTTTTTTCTTCCCATTCCGGAGTGTTGTTAATATTTTTGGTTTGTAACCAGACTAAAAAAGGAGTTTTATGAAAAAACCCCTTTCAGATCATTCTCTTAGCGAATGATGGTATTGTAAGAAGATTACTTTTTATTGTTTTTGTAATCTACGATCTTGTCAATAAATACATCGAATAAAAATTCTGTATCTGTAGGACCACTTGATGCTTCGGGGTGGAACTGAGTGGAAAAGAATGGTTTGCTTTTGTGTTTGATGCCTTCGTTTGTATCGTCGTTTACGTTTACAAAAGAAGGTTCCCAGTCTTTTTTAAGCGATTCTGTATCCAGCACAAATCCGTGGTTTTGTGATGTGATGTAGCAGCGGTTTGTTCCGAGTTCCCTTACCGGCTGATTATGGCTGCGGTGACCATATTTAAGTTTGTGCGTTCCTCCGCCTGCAGCCAGTCCCATCAACTGATTGCCTAAGCAAATACCGAAGATTGGTTTGTCATCATCCAACGCTTTACGAATATTTTGTACCGTAGCTTCACATACTTCAGGATCACCAGGACCGTTCGAAAGCATGATGCCATCATAATCTTCCTGCGTGAAATCATAATCCCACGGTACTCTGATTAATGTGGTATCCCTTCTGAGCAGACAGCGGAAGATGTTATATTTAGCTCCGGTATCAACCAAAACTACTTTATGCTGACCATTTCCGTAAACTATTTTTTCTTTGCAGCTCACCATATCCACCAGATTATCCTGGTTAGGATCGTAAAAATCAACATCTGCATCATCGGCTATGATTTTCCCCAACATTACACCTTTTTCACGTATAATCTTGGTCAGTGCCCTGGTGTCAATACCAAACATACCCGGAACTTTATGTTCCTTCAGCCAGTCTCCCAGACTTTTATCCGCATTCCAGTGACTGTGTTCAGTGGAATATTCTGAAATAATAAAAGCACTCACATGAATCTGATCCGATTCATAGAATTGGGGAATTCCATTTTCTTTTTCATCACCGGGAACACCATAATTTCCTATGAGTGGATAGGTGGCAACCAGTAACTGGCCTTTGTAAGATGGATCTGTTAAACTCTCGGGGTAACCGGTCATGGCGGTGTTAAAAACAACTTCTCCGGCGACAGATTGATGATAACCAAATGATTTTCCTTTGAATACGGTTCCGTCTTCCAGTACAAGTTTGATAGGCTTAAACTCCTGCATTTTATCTGTTTTTTTTATTTACGGGCTTCCCCGAAATGAATGTTGGGGTTTGTCAGTCACCCCGAAACCGCGTGCAAAAGTAAAAAAAGGATTGATTCCATCCAAACGAAATAATACGATTGCACTGCTCAATTATTACGTATTTATGTAACAGAAAATTGTTTTTATCGTTCATCAGTTAGTGAATTACTTTTTAAAAAATATGTGTCTTATTTTTTCATGTATCCTGATTAGGATATTGTATCTTGTTGAACCAAAATTTATAAAATGAAATACAGCGCTTTACTGGTAATATTATTCTTTTCTGTAGCAGTGGCTGCCAAAAAACCGGATGCAGATAAAATTCTTAAGGAAGGAAAGATGCTTTATACTCTTCAGGAAGCATCTGTAGTGGCAACAACACACTTCTTGCAACAATTTCCTGCCAAGGCAGAGAAAGCAAATGGTTATCTGTCATACATCAATGGAAATGAGATTAATACCATTATTTATTATCATTTTGATTCTACTCAGATTTTAGCCCGCTACCATTTTGCAGCATCACAACCGGATAAAATAGCAGGGATTCCGGAAACAAGACAACTGGTTCCTACTGAATTGGAAGATGACCTGATAACCATGCGTGAAAAGGCCATTGAAAAGATTAAAGTTAATAAGGATGGTTATTTCACCTATTACGACGGAGTGTCGTTTACATTGCTCCCGGTAATAAATAACCATGAACGTTGTGTATATGTTATGTCCGGCTCAAAAGTGGGTGATGTAATAATTCTTGGAAATGACTACCAGTTGCGTTTTGATAAAAATAATAAATACCGTGGTGTGGAACGCATACACAAGTCATTGGTGAAACTAAGCACAAAAGCCGGGATGGATACCACCCAAAATGCAACCTTGCACAAGCATTTTATTTCTGAGGCAATTGATCCGACGGACATATGTACATTGTTACTCTATAAAGATCAGGTGGAGTGGGATTTACATTATGTGCTTAGCCGGAAGTATGTATCCGTTTTTGACCTTAAAAACGAAAAACTCGCTATCATTAAAACCAAAGACTGGAAAAAGATTGGATCAGGGATGATGAACGAATAATGAGGAAGTTCTTTATAATATCAGTGTTTACAGGATTCTGTTTGCTTATATCAGCGCAGGATTCAGCATTTTACACTTCTCTGGCTGATTCCACTTTACAACTTACAAAAGATGATGTGTTGTATGATCCATCATACTTTTCCATACCTTATCCAAACGGAGATGTCCCTTCTGACAGAGGTGTTTGTACAGATGTTATTATTCGCGCGTACCGGAAAGTAGGCACTGATCTTCAGAAAGAGGTTCATGAAGATATGAAAGATAATTTCGGGTTATATCCTAAAATCTGGGGACTTTCACGCACCGATAAAAATATTGATCACCGCAGAGTACCTAATCTAATGGTATTTTTTAGCCGCTTCGGTGAGGAATTACCGCTTACAGATATTGGATCAGATTATAAAGCCGGAGATATCGTGTGCTGGAATCTGGGTGGCAATGTTACACATATTGGAATTGTTGTAAATCGGTTAAATAATGACAAATCGAACCTGATGGTTGTGCATAACATTGGCCAGGGGCAGGAGTTGGCTGATTGCTTGTTTAAATACAAAATAATCGGACATTACCGATACAGAAAAGTTGCTGATTAAAGCTTTGTCGGTCACAATTTTTTTAATTCATTTAGGAAATATTCTCAAGACGCATTTAAAAATTCGAATAGTCCCGGATTTTCGTAATTCGTGTGGAGATTTTACACAGTTTTCATATTTCTTCTACAAAAACTTACATCTTCAATACAGTCTGAAATAAAAATATCCTTTCAATATTCTGATAATTAGCGTATTAAGAAGTGTATGTGTGACGATGTTTCTATGGAATATTATTTGCACCGTTTACATTAAAAAAGCCATGAAAAGAAGTTTAAACAGATTAGTAGGCTTTTCAGTCAAAGCCAAAGACGGAGATAAAGGAAGTGTTAAAGACTTTTTATTCGATGAGGAACGATGGACTATTCGTTACCTGGAGGTAAAGCTGGGGAATATCTTTAAAAACCGAAAAGTACTGATTCCAAGAGTGAATCTTGGTGAACCCGAATGGATGAGTGAGCATTTTCCGGTTAATCTTAACATGGAGGTTATCGAAAAATCTCCGGGGATTGATTTTGATAGTCCTGTTTCGAGAAGATATGAACAAATGTTGTTTAACCACTATGCCATGCAACCTTACTGGGCTCAGCAATATGCAGGATATTCGGGCATTGCTTCTATGCTTGATCCTAACAGACCGGTTCCGTCACGTTATCCTGAAAAAGTGGTGGATGAAAACGACATTGATACAAGTCTAAGAAGTTTTAATGAGGTCAGAGGATATACGATTGAGTCCACAGACGACAGGTTTGGGCATATTGAAGATTTGATTATTGAAGATGAAAACTGGCATGTTTTTTACGTTGTGATTGATACGAAGGATTTATTGCCCTGGAGTAAAAAGGTTATGCTGCCTATTGAAGTGATTTCTGAAATAAGTTATGTTGGAAGAAAGGCAACCATAAAGATGACCAGGGATGATATCGAAGCAGCTCCTGAATTTGATCCTTCGATGGCTGTGAATGAAGAATATGAAAAAGTGTTATACGATTTTTATGGACGAAAAATTAAAGTTTAATCGACCATAAAAATTGAAATGGGTACTGGTTTGAACATTTCTACATGCAAAAAGCCCGGCATTGCCGGGCTTTTTTATATGAAAGAATTAGCTAATCAGTTTAGTTTGAGCTCTTTTATAATCTGGGCAATTTTTTCGTCTGCTTTAGCATTGGCAGCATCAAAATCGGCCCTGGATTTTAATTCCCCTTTCACTTCAAAATAAAACTTGATTTTTGGTTCAGTCCCTGAAGGGCGAACTGAAATTTTTGATCCATCATCAGTCAGGAACTGCAATACGTTAGATGCTTCAGGGAAATCCAGTTTTGTAATATCACCGGTAATAAAATCTTTGGCTTCGAGAGACTTGTAATCCTTCAGTATTTTTACAGGTGATCCACCTAATGTTTTTGGTGTGTTGTGTCTGAAATCTTCCATCATCTGTTTTATTTCATCCGCTCCCGCTTTTCCTTTACGCACTACCGATATCAGTTTTTCTTTGGAGAAACCATATGTCAGATATATATCCTGAAGCAGTTCATATAAGGATTTGCCGTTATCTTTTGCCCATGCTGCAACTTCTGCCATTATAGAACATGATGATACAGCATCTTTGTCACGAACAAAATCTTCCGGAAGGAAGCCGTAACTTTCCTCACCTCCGCAAATGTATTGTTTCTGACCTTCGAATTCACGGATCAACGAAGCAATCCATTTAAACCCGGTATAACAATCAAAATATTCAACTCCGTTTTTAACTGCGACTTCTTTTAGTGTTTCTGATGTAACGATGGTTTTAACAAAAAACTCATTTCCTTTAAGCTTACCTTTTGCCTTCCATTGTGTAATAATGTAGTAGGTGAGAAGTAACGCTGTCTGGTTACCGTTGACCAGAATAAACTCACCTTTATCGTTTTTAATAGCAATCCCAATACGGTCCGAATCCGGGTCTGATGCCATAACCAGGTCGGCATCTTTTTCAGCCGCTTTATTCACAGCCATTTCCAGTGCTGCAGGTTCTTCCGGGTTTGGTGATTTTACCGTTGGGAAATCTCCGCTGACCACATCCTGTTCAGGAACATTGATGATATTGGTAAAACCAAATCTTCTTAAAGCCGCCGGAATAATTTTTACTCCGGTTCCGTGAATAGGAGTATAGACGATTTTTAAATCTTTTTGACGTTCAATGGCTTCCGGGTCAAGGACCAGTGTGGCAACCCTGTCGAGATACATATTGTCAATTTCTTCTCCGATAATCTCTATCAGCTCCGGTTTGCCCTCAAATTTAATGTCTTTGACGTCGGTAATGGCATTCACTTCGTCAATTACATTTTTATCGTGAGGCGCAATCATCTGGGCCCCATCGTCCCAATATGCCTTGTAACCGTTATATTCCTTAGGATTGTGCGACGCTGTTAAGATAATTCCGCTCTGACAGCCTAACTCGCGAATTGTGAAAGACATTTCCGGCGTAGGGCGCAGGTCTTCAAACAGATATACTTTAATGCCATTGGCAGAAAATATATTGGCGGAAGTCTCGGCAAACAGGCGGCTGTTATTTCTACAGTCGTGCCCAATAACCACTTTTATCGGATTTACATCAGGAAACTGCTTGATCAGGTAGTTTGACAGACCTTGTGTGGCTGCACCTACCGTGTAAATATTCATTCGGTTAGATCCGGCTCCCATAATACCGCGTAATCCACCGGTGCCAAATTCAAGGTCCTTATAAAATGCATCAATAAGTTCTGACTTATCTTCTGCATCCATCATACGTTTGATCTCTGCTTTTGTTTGCTCGTCATAATTTCCGTCAAGCCATAGCTGGGCTTTCTTAATTACAGATTTTAATACGTCTTTATTATCCATTTTACTCAATTTTGATAAGCAAATATAGGTCAAAATCTGCGTTTAAGAAAGTAATAGTATTTAATAATAGGAATAAGTATATTTTGACAGTTATATTTCTGTGAAATATCAAAATTATAATTATATAAAATATTGTAAAATAAATATATAAATATTATACTGGTCCGTACCATGATGTATATAGAACCAGCTGAATTTTTAGTTTTTTACGATAGGTTTATGTTTTATGCTGTTTTATTAACTTTTGTTGGGATCTTTAAACGATTTGTGACCATAAATCAGCAACAAACCGGTAAGATAAAAAGCACAGGTGTTCAGCCCTAAGATACGTTGTAAATATCATATGCGAATAATTTAAAAATAAATATATTGCAATGTTATTCGTAATTATAAATTATTGATAATTAATATATTGTTTGATTTATTGAAAGTGTATTATTTTTAGAAGTAAAATGGCGATGGGAGATAAAAAAAGCCGGTTTTAACCGGCTTTTAAATTGTGATATATGGTGTTTTTATTGCCATTCAGGAATGCTTTCCACATCGTATTTTCCGGCTTCAAGATTAGCCCTTACTTCGGAGAAAGCTTTAATGGTATATTCCACATCTTCTATAGTATGACTTGCAGTTGGAATAATACGTAGCATTAACTGTCCTTTTGGAATTACCGGATACACTACGATAGAACAAAATACATTATAGTTTTCACGTAAATCCATAACCAGGTTGGTTGCTTCAGGAACACTACCTGAAAGATATACCGGTGTTACGGGTGATTGTGTGTGGCCAAGGTTAAATCCTTCTGCCTTTAATCCACTTTGTAGTTTGTTAACTACTTCCCATAGATTAGATTTCAGTTCAGGATTATTCTTTAGAATTTCCAAACGTTTTAGTGCGCCTTCAACAAGTGGCATTGGTAAAGATTTGGCAAAAATCTGTGAACGCATATTATACCGCAGATAGTTGATGATTACTTCATCGCCTGCAATAAACGCACCTATGGAAGCCATAGATTTGGCAAAGGTTGAGAAGTACAGATCGATTTTATCCTGAACACCAAAGTGTTCTCCCGTTCCTGCACCTGTTTTACCCATGGTTCCGAATCCATGCGCATCATCAACCAGCAACCTGAATTTGAATCTATCTTTTAAAGCGGTAATATCATCCAGTCTACCCAGATCGCCTGCCATTCCAAAAACACCTTCAGTAATAACCAGAACACCACCTTTTTGAGTTTCTGCAAGTTTCACTGCCCGGGTGAGCTGACGTTCCAGATTTTCAATATCGTTGTGCTGAAAAACAAAACGTTTTCCCATGTGTAAGCGCATCCCATCAAGAATACAGGCATGTGATTCAGAGTCATAAACAATTACGTCATTCCGGTTCACCACTGAATCAATAATGGATACCATTCCCTGATAGCCAAAGTTAAGCAGATAACTGTCTTCTTTACCTACAAAATCAGCCAACTGAGCTTCCAGTTTTTCGTGCAGACTGGTATGTCCACTCATCATTCGTGCACCCATCGGATAGCCAAGTCCCCATTTAGCAGCTGCTTCAGCATCTGTTTTTCTTACCTCGGGATGATTGGCTAAACCAAGGTAGTTATTTAAACTCCAGGTGAGAACTTCTTTGCCCCTGAATTTCATACGGGGATTGATTTCACCTTCCAGTTTTGGGAACATAAAATATCCATGGGCCTGTTGACGGTATTTACCTAAATCGCCCTGATCAGCTAGTATCTTATCAAATAAATCCACGTTCTTATGGTTTTAAAATTGCAATGCAAATGTAGTGTTTTTTAATATCTGTCCAAATGACATATATATTTTTCATAGTCAGTCTAAATAACCATGTAGCCTTGATTTTATCGTCGTATTTGCTTCTGAATATTGAATGGGTGCAGTTGTCCGGTTCAGACAAAAAAAATGAAAAAATATAAAAAGCATGATAACATTTTAATGTTTCGTACGTATTGGTTAAAGAATAATTATGTTGATCCGTAGAGCAAAAATTCATTAAAATAGCGGGTTATACTTTTTTTATTAGTGGGAATAACATAATTTTGCAGGGCTTTTGAAAATGAGAAACAGAACATTATACATACTGATTGCTGTGACCCTGTTATTTGCAGGGTGCGGAGAATACAACAAAGTATTAAAAAGTACAGATGCCGGTTATAAATATAACAAGGCGAAAGAGTATTATCTGGCCGAAGATTACAACAAGGCTGTAACCCTTTTTAGTGAGGTGTATCCTGTAATCCGGGGATCGGATAAATCGGAAGAAGCCCTGTATCTTATGGCAAATGCTTATTATGGCCAGGGGGACAACCTGATGGCCGGTCATTATTTTGGTACATTGGCTAAAACGTTCCCTAATGGCCCGTATGTTCAGGAAGCATATTATATGGCGGCTTATTGTCTGTATCTTGATTCACCGAAACCCCGTCTGGATCAGGCACCTACCAAGCAGGCAATTGAAGCTTTTGAATTATATGTAAATTTGTATCCTAAAAGCGAGAATGCCGGAAAAGCATTGAATTATATAGATGAGTTGAGGGAAAAGCTTGTTCAAAAGGACTACCTGAATGCTAAGTTGTATTTTGATCTGGGCAACTACCTGGGAAATAATTATAAATCGGCCGTCATAACTGCAGAAAATGTATTAAAGGAATATCCTGATACCAAATACAGGGAAGATTTATCTTTTCTCATTTTGAAAGCAAAATATATGCAGGCCGTAAACAGTGTGGAATCAAAACTGGAAGAACGTTACCGCAGTACAGTGGATGAGTATTATTCGTTCTCCAATGATTTTCCTGAAAGCAGCCATTTGAAAGAGGCTGAGAAAATGTTTGAAGATTCACAAAAAGTATTAAAGCGTTTTAATTAACAGTTCAAATATGGATTATAAAAAATCAAAAGCACCTTTGTCTACCGTTACGAGAGACACAATGGAATTGAGTAGCGATACCGGTAACATTTATGAAACTGTGATGATTATTGCAAAACGTGCGAATCAGATCAGTGCTGAAATGAAAGAGGAGTTAAACAGAAAGTTACAGGAGTTTGCTTCCTACACGGATAACCTGGAAGAGGTATTTGAAAACCGTGAGCAAATTGAAATTTCAAAATTCTATGAACGTCTTCCAAAACCTGCTCTGATTGCTACAGAGGAATATATTGAAGACAATGTCTATTATCGTAATCCGGCAAAAGAAAGCAACGAAGCTTAATTCGCCCTGCGATGAGATTACCGGGCAAAAAAATATTATTAGGAGTCACAGGAAGTATAGCCGCTTATAAAGCGGCTTATCTTCTTCGTGGCCTTATCAAAGAAGGGGCAGAAGTACAGGTTTTAATGACACCTGCCAGCAAGGAGTTTATTACTCCCGTTACCCTTTCGGCTTTATCCGGGAAACCGGTTCAAAGCGAATTTTTTGCCAATGCCGATGGTACCTGGCATTCTCATGTTGATATGGGATTATGGGCCGATTTGATGATTGTAGCGCCGGCATCTGCCAATACACTTGGTAAAATGGCGCATGGTATTTGCGACAATCTGTTATTAACAGCATACATGTCGGTAAAATGTCCCGTAATGGTGGCACCTGCCATGGATCTGGATATGTTTGCGCATGCATCCACGCAGGAAAATATCAGAATCCTTCAGAACAGAGGTGTCGAGATTCTCGACCCTGACAGCGGGGAACTTGCAAGTGGCCTTGAAGGAAAGGGGCGGATGCAGGAACCGGAAGTGATCGTGAAGCATGTGATAGATCACTTTTCAAAAAAAAAAGCCTGAATAAAAAGGTTCTGATTACTGCAGGACCAACCTTCGAAAAAATTGATCCGGTACGCTTTATTGGAAATTATTCTTCCGGCAAAATGGGATATGCCATTGCCAGGGAATGTGCATTCCGTGGCGCGGAAGTTACGCTTATATCCGGTCCGGTTCAGCTTGAAACACCATCTCCGGAAATTAAACGCATAAATGTTACTTCGGCTCAGGAAATGTATGAAGCTGCCATGAATGCCTTTAAGGATGCAGATGTAGCGATTTTGAGCGCGGCTGTTGCAGATTTTACGCCGGAAAAGGTTCAGAACAGCAAAGTAAAAAGAGGAAAGGAAGACCTGGTATTAAAACTTAAGCCCACCAAAGATATTGCCCGTTCTCTGGGTGAGGTTAAGCGGAATAATCAGTTTATGGTTGGTTTTGCCCTTGAAACCAACGATGAGGAAACAAATGCCCTTGGAAAGTTACAGCGTAAAAATCTGGATTTAATTGTGCTGAACAGTTTGAATGACGCCAATGCAGGTTTTATGCACGATACCAATAAAATTACCATTTTTGACAGAATGGGCAGGCGAACTTTGTACGACCTTAAAACCAAACAACAGGTAGCTTCCGATATTATTGATTACCTGACTTCATTTATTGCCGAGTAATATCTCCCGTTAAAATTATTGTTTTGTTTGGGTATAACTATTCTTAGGTATATATTTGCACATTGACACACTTTTTGTGCAATTGTGTAATGAAATCACTAAAGACTACACGCGATAAAATTGTATCTGTTGCCCGCATTGTATTTGCAAATCTAAGTGTTTACAAGACAACGATGGAAGATATTGCCAAAGCTTCAAAAATTGGCAGACGTACCATCTACAGCTATTTTGGATCAAAAGAAGAGTTATATTCTGAAGTCGTAAATGTTGAAATCAACTCTATTCTTGTAAAGCTGAAAGCGGTTACCAGGACCCAGCATGCACCGGATATTAAATTAAACGAAATCTTTATCGCCCGCATGAAAGCTGTGGAACATTTATCGATGAATAATGAATCGCTACGGAAAGATTTTCTGAACAATATTGACCGTATTGAAAACCTGAGAAAAAACCTGGATATTAAAGAAACTGAGTTAATCGGAAATATCCTCAAGGAAGGTATTGAAAATGAAGATTTTGAACTCAAAAATCCTGACAGGCTTGCGTTTGTGTTGCAGCGATCGTTAAAGGCTATGGAAGTACCTTTTATTAAAGATGCTTTTGGTGAATGGAGTTGGGAAACGTTGGATTTATATTATAAGACTTTATTAAAAGGAATACACAAGTAGGAAAAAGTTATGTTTATTGAGAAGATTTCACATTATATCCCTGAGGAACGCGTTCCTAACTCTTATTTTAAAGATGTGAATGGTTTGGATGACGAATGGATATTTCAAAGAACCGGTATTAAGACCCGGTCGAGGGCGGCAGAGCATGAGAATTCAAATACAATGGCTGTAGATGCTGTTCGTAGTCTTGAAAAATATCTGGATGGTGTTGATCTTATTGTTGGAGCTTCTTACAGTCCCTATGATACTGTTGCTACCATTGCACATGTTGTTCAGAAAGAGTTTGCGCTGAAAGGAGCTAAAGCTGTCTTCATTTCTTCGGCCTGTTCTTCGCTTATTAATGCGGTTGAGATTGTAGAAGGCTATTTTGCCATGGGGAAAGCATCAAAGGCTTTGGTGATTGCATCAGAACACAATTGGTTATACAGCAATCAAACGGATGAGAAAAGCGGACATTTATGGGGAGATGGGGCAACAGCAATTTTGTTAAACAGCAACGAAGTTCCCGGTTCACCCGAAATACTGAATATTTTTACCGAAGGTTTGGGGGATGTTGGTCAGGGTCCGGATGCAGTATATTTAAGGCCTGCCGGAGAAGGATTGGAGATGCCCAATGGCAGGGACGTGTTTATTCATGCCTGTGAATATATGGAAACAGGCTTGATGAAGGTTCTGGATAACAGAAATCTGGACAAAAATGATCTGGATTATATTATTCCGCATCAGGCCAACGACAGAATTATTCAAAACCTGTCGCAACGTATGAAATTTGATTACAACCGAATATTCAGAAATATTGACAGACTGGGTAATACGGGATGTGCCAGCACGGGAATTTGTCTTTCGGAAAACTGGCAGGAATTCAAAAAAGGCGATCTGGTTGGTATTACGGTCTTTGGCGGTGGTTATTCGTACGGTGCTATGTTGATTGAATTCTGAATTCGTTTGCTAATAATCGTAATCTGCGCAGGTACATAAAAAAGGGGACTGTAAGATCCCCTATTTTACTACTATGTTTTTCGTTTAACTCATGACTTCGGGTAAAAATGTGGCAATCAGACAAAGTTGTTCTTTTTCCGAACATGGCTTGCTGGTAATTACTTTTTGCTTCAGATAGTTTTCCCTGTTTACATGTTCTATACTGTATTGTTGTGTGTATGTTGCCAATCGTTTTGGAAGGTATTTTATTCCCAATATACCCTTTTTGCAGGTATATGCAACTTCAAATCCATCTGTTCTTACAATGTAGGTTTTGCACCTTTTTTCTTCCAAAACGCCGATATAAACAGGCTTGTCTAAATTATCGTAATGAACCACATAAGTTGGAAGACTTTCACCTTCTACCTCAATAAGATTTACTGCTCTTTTCAACCAGTATCTGCCCAGATCGGTATGGGAATCTTTCACAATGGTTGGGAACTTTGTAGAGAACGAGAACAAAGTGATACTTATCACCATCAATCCTAATAATTTAACCTTTGTTTTCATGACACTTATTTTTTTTGGTTATCGCTCAAAATTCTGGTTCAAAATTAAGGCGGATTTTGTCCGAGTGGAAGCTATAATCTGTGATTTACAGTAGTTTGTCGGTGTATACAGTTTTTATCGGTTTTTTCTGTATTCAGCCTCATTACCAAACCATTTACCGATAAGCCGTAATGCGGTGTAACTTTTTTGAATTACAGTAATCGCCGGAATATTGGAACAAAAAGGGGATCAAAACTGATCCCCTTTTCCTTCTTTAGCTTGTTAGTGTAACTCTCCTTATTGCATAATATCAGGAAGGTATTGTGCGATTAAATTCAGCTGAGTCTTTTCTGTGCATTTTTTCTGAGTTATCACTCTTTGTCTTAAATAATTAACTCTGTCAATGCTTGCTTTTGATTTCTCAGCGGGGAGAGTGGCCAGGCTTTCCGGCATATAATTGATTCCAAAGATTCCGTCTCTACAAGCGTATGCCACCTCAAAATCATCGGTTCTTACCAGAAAAATTTTGCAGTTTGGTACAGAATATACACCTATATAAACGGGTTTGGAAAGATTGTCGTAGTGGATTACATAAGTTGGGACTTCCTGATCATTAACTTCCATAGCATGCGCGGCTTTTTTCAAATAGTACTTGCCGAGTTCCGAGTTTGAATCGTTTACAATCGTCTCTGCATTTGTGGTAAATGCAAACATTGTGAACACTAACACTAATAATCCGAAAAGTTTACCTGTCGTTTTCATGACTTCAATTTTTATGGTGATTAATAATTTTTCTGATTCAAAGGTATGGCGGGATATGTCGTTTATGAAGCGAAAATCTGTGAGTATCAGCCACTGGTCGGTGTGTGAAGAAAATTAACGTTTTGGGCCGAAACCGGTGTATTCACCTCCCCATTTACCGAAAATTCAGGTTTTTTTGTAACTTTTTCAGATGACTGAAAACGTAAAGGCGGAAATTTCTTCCGGTTCATACAACAAGCCTTTAAGTTTTCTTGTTATCACCTGTAAACGTTGATACATATAAAAGTTGAATTATGAGAATTCTGATAATCGGAGGAGAAGGGACAATAGGTCGCAAAGTCTCGGAGTATTTTAAGCAAAAGTATGATGTTATAATAGCCGGAAGATCCGGAGGAAATATTCATATTGATATTACCAGTAACGATTCTATTAAAAAAGCACTGGATGAAACAGGGAAGCTCGATGCCATTGTGAATATTGCCGGTGCTACCAAGTGGGGAGCTTTTGCCGATCTTACCGAAGAAGATTATTATGTTGGCATCAAAAGTAAGTTGATGGGGCAGATTAACCTGGTAAGGATAGGAAAATATTATCTGAATCCTAAAGGATCGATAACACTGACTACCGGAATTTTAGGGGATGATCCTGTTGTAAATACAACGGCAGCTGCTATGGCAAACGGAGGTATTCAAAGTTTTGTAAAAGCTGTCGATCTTGAAATGGAGAATGAGATTCGTGTCAATGCAGTTTCTGTTGGGTTGGTTGAAGATGCATACGAACGCTTAAAAGATGCGTTTCCCGGCCATATTCCTGTGCCTATGAATGTTGTTGTTCAGGCTTATGCAAGAAGTGTGGAAGGAAAAGACAGGGGGCAGATTATCCGAAGATACTAAAAAGAAAATTTATGTATTAAGGTAAGATTTAAAAATTGTCTTAAACCTTATGTTGAGAGTCTTGGTACTTAACTCTTAATTACTGTTGTCCGGTTTAAGCTTCAGAGATTCCTCGCTTCACCCGGAATGACAGGTATTTGTTGGCAGTTGGGCTGGAGGATTGTCATTCTGAGCGTAGTAAAATGAAGCGAAGAATCTTTAAGTAATATTGATTTTTAGCCGGACAACAATCATTCCTGATACCTGATACCTGTGTCTTATAAAAAAAGAGGTGCCCAAAACGGACACCCCTCAACTTCTACGTAAATAATTATTAATCAAAATATCTATGAGACTTATTTCATGACCTGGGGCAGATAAGCTGCAATCAGTTTCAGTGCTTTGTCGTCATTTGGGTTATTCGGTGTAATGACACGTTGATTCAGAAAATGTTCGCGGTCAATTTTTGACATTACAACTTCTTCATCCAGTGTGGCCAGTTTTTTAGGCATGTATTCTACACCAAACTTACCTTTTTTGTTTACATAAGCAATTTCAAACCCATCAGTTCTTACAATATAGGTGTTTCCTTTTTTACTTTCCAATACGCCAACATAAACCGGGTAAGCCAGGTGATCGTAATGAATCACATAAGTTTCTAAAGCTTCACCTGATACTTCAATAACGTTAACGGCTTCTTTTAACCAGTATTTACCGAGGTCCGAGTTTGTTTCGCCAACAAGGGCAGAAGCACTGGCTGTAAATGAGAACATTGAAATTGCTAACACTGCTAATCCGAAAAATTTGTTGATTGTTTTCATGATGCTATTTTTTATTGTTTAAATGTTTTTGTTTTTAATTCTGATCCAAAAGTATGGCGGTTTACAAAATCTATGAACAGTTTATCTGTGAATCCGGGCTTTAAATCGGTATATGGCTGCTTTTATCATTTCCGGAGATGATGTCGCCATTTACCGACCATTTGGCAGCCGTTTATCGCCAAAATGAAATGCCGAATTTCGTCGGTGATTGTGGAAAGGCTCCTAAACAGGCATAATTACAGGTTGAACAGCAATGCATAAGGAACCGGGATTTGATACAAATTCAATTGTAAATTTTTATTTCTTAATACTCATTAAATCAGCATGTTATTTGTATCTAAAATATGTTTGTGAAAAAACGTCTTCGCATGATAATCATTCAATTCTTTTTATACTTTTACACGCATAAAATGGATAGGAATATAACGACATACCACCTTGTTAATGGATTTATAAACAGAGATATATGCCTTATTTGTCTCTGTGTATTCTCTGAATTTTGATTCCCGACCAATAGCTTTCCGGGTGCAATAATCAAAAACGTTCAATTTTATTTTTATTCTGAATGAAAGCATTCATTCATTATTTGAATGATCTGGTATCTGAACAAAAAGATGCCTTTTCAAAATACCAGGATATCCGTTGGTTAAATCCGTATGAAGCGGATGTGTTCCAGTTTAAGCGGGATGAGCTTCTGAGCAAAAATCCGGGCCGTTTGTTCAAGGGAACCAAAATATTTCATAAGGGCATTTCCAATGGTTGCTCGTTGTGTGGTAAAGGTATGTGGAGCTGTCTGTTCATAACCGGAAAATGTAATGCCGGCTGTTTTTATTGTCCGGCACCTCAGCAGACCGATGAACTACCAACATCGCAGGGATTAACATTTGAAACGCCGGAAGCCTATGCGGAATACGTCAATTATTTCGGTTTTAAAGGCGTAAGTTTCAGCGGAGGCGAACCTTTGTTGTATTTTGAACGGACACTGGAATATCTTAAAGCGGTACGTTCCATGTGTGATCCGGATATTTATATCTGGCTTTATACAAACGGAATTCTTGCCAGCGAAGAAAAGTTCCGGTTGCTGGCTGAGGCAGGATTGAACGAAATACGGTTCGATATAGGTGCAACCCGCTATTCACTTGAAAATGTGAAGAAAGCTAGCGGAATTATACCAACGGTAACCATTGAGATTCCTTCAGTTCCGGAAGAAAAGAATCTCATAATAGAACTTTTACCTGATTTGGTGAAGGTCGGTGTCAAACATCTGAATCTGCATCAGTTGCGGTTGACGGATCACAATGCTACTAAATTGCTTAAACGGAATTACACTTACATTCCGGCAGAAAAGCCTGTTGTACTGGAATCGGAGCTGGCGGCACTCGAAATTATTGATTATGCCAGAGATAATCAGATTGATATTGGGATCAATTACTGCTCGTTTTATTTTAAAAACCGGTTTCAGAAAGCCGGTTTCAGAACGCGTGTAAATACTGCAATGGGTGTTACCGGTGATATGCTCACTGAAAAAGGAAATATCCGTATGATTAGCGCTGGCGCTGTTCAGTACAGTAGCTATTTTGTTAAAGATAAAAGCGATATGTCTGCTTCGGATCATACGACATTAAAACTTGCCGGTAAAACATATCATGTGTATCGGTCACCGGTAACGCAAGCTGTGAAATTTATGGAACATCAACAGCCGGATATCGTAAAACTAACAACGGAGGAGCCGAATCAAATTCCCGATGACCCCGTGTTGTTTAAAATCTGGCAGAATGAATATATTGAAACGAATTTAAGAGATTACTAACAATGGAAGTTAAAATTAGCTGTGCGTCACTGGAGGAATTACAATTTCTTGAAGATCTGGAGAAAACGTGTTTTATTGAAATCCAACGCAGTTCGCGCAGGATGTTGCGGCTGAGCCTTACAAGCCAGTTTCAGGATGTATTTCTGATTTCGGTTCAGAACGGGAAAGAAGAAACCTATGCCGGCGCTATGGTGGTGCATTACCACAAACGGACGCTCAGGCTCTATTCCATAGCCATTCTTCCGCAGTTCAGATCGTTGAAGCTTGGGAAAAAGCTTATGGCCTATTGTTTTGAAAGGGCAGAACTGATGAAGTTCGAAAAAGTTTCGCTGGAAGCCATGGCATCAAATAAGTCGCTGATTTCGTGGTACGAACAATTTGGTTTTAAGGTCACAGGTGTTCTCAGCGATTATTATGCTGCAGGTTACGATGCTGTGAAAATGATTTACCAGCTACCGGTACAATCAGAGAAGAGTTCTAAGGAGAATATTATTGTAGTTGATAATCCCGGGCAGTTTAAGTTTGTACCGGATAATATTCAGGTGGTTCCTGCTAAAAAATATATCAATACCAAAAAATATCAGGAACTTCGGAATGCAAGGATTTTTAACCTGTGCAGTTCCTATAAATATCAAAGTACGGGCTATTATGTTTCATTGCTGGCATCGGCACGCGACCATCGTGTGGTTCCGAGTGTGACTACCATTGGTGATTTTAAAAATGCTTCGGTCATTAAAAGTATTTCAACCGAGGTTGATGAATTGATCCAAAAAGCATTTAACGGCATCGCAGAGAAGAAAGTCAGTTTGAATATATATTTTGGTCAAACGGAAGACCGGAGACTGAAACAACTGGCCGGTAAGCTCTACATGCTGTTCGAAACGCCTTTGCTTCAGGTCCATTTTGTGAAGGAAGACAACTGGATGATTTACAAGGTACAACCGCTAAACGTGAATAAACTTCCGGTTGAGCACAAAGAATTGCTGGAGCAGTTTATGGAAAATTTCTTTTCCAAAAAGCGTTTTCATATTCCGCGACTGAAAAATTATAAATATGATCTTGCTGTGTTGGTCAATCCGGAGGAAAAAAATCCGCCTTCTAATAAAAAGGCCCTGGAAAAATTTAAGGCTGCGGCAGACAGGGCCGGTTTTTATATGGAGTACATCACAAAAGATGATATCAACCGTTTGAGTGAATTCGATGCGCTGTTTATCCGCGAGACTACCAATGTAAACGATTATACCTACCGTTTCTCCCGAACGGCTTATGCCGAAGGTTTGGTTGTAATTGATGATCCGTGGTCAATTCTGCGGTGTTCCAACAAAATATATTTGTACGAACGCATGGTACTGAACCGGATTCCCATTCCGGCTTCCAGGGTTTTGGCAAAAAGCCAGTTTAAACCAACGGATGCCGATGCGCTGGTATATCCGCTGGTGTTAAAACAACCGGACGGGTCATTTTCAAAGGGAGTAAGTAAGGTTCATAACAAAGAAGAGCTGCAGGAATCACTCAGGATCCTGTTTAAAAAATCAGAATTAATCATCGCACAGCAGTTTTTGCCATCTGATTTTGACTGGCGTATTGGTATTTTGGATGGACAGCCTTTATATGCCTGTAAATATTATATGGCCAAGGGACACTGGCAAATATATAACTGGAAAGGAAAAAAGGATGATATGGAAGGTATGTCCGAAACATTACCCGTTTCAGAGGTGCCGGAAAAAGTCTTAAAAGTGGCTCTGAAAGGTGCATCCTTAATGGGGGACGGATTATATGGCGTTGACTTAAAAGAGGTTAACGGAGAAGTCTTCCTGATTGAGATTAATGATAACCCGAATATAGATTACGGGATTGAAGATCTTGTGTTGAAAAAATCATTATACGATCGTGTTATGGAATCGTTTTTGAATCGCATAGAGTTGTCGCGTAATATTACCCGTTTTATTGCTGCCGATCCTGTTTAACCCGGAGCTTTCAACAAATGATTGCCGTTTCTTGTTTTTTCCTGAAAAAGGAAGATATGGCTGAACTAAAAACAAAACGGACAGAAAATGATGTAATTGACTTTATTAATACCATCGATGATCAGGAAAAGAAGGCGGATGCATTGGTATTGATGCACATGATGCAAGAAATAACGGGAGAAGAGCCTGCCATGTGGGGCGAAAGTATTGTTGGATTTGGTTCTTACCATTATAAATATGATTCGGGAAGGGAAGGAGACTGGTTCATCACCGGATTTTCTCCAAGAAAACAGAGCCTTACAATTTATCTTATTTACGGTGTGAATAAGCTCACAGGCATAAAAGAACTTGGTAAATATAAAACCGGAAAAGCCTGCTTGTATGTAAAAAGATTGTTAGATGTTAATATGAATGTTCTTCATAATTTAATTTCAGAAACATACATTAAAATGCTGAACAGAAATAAATAATACTAAATCCCAAAGCCTGATTATAAGGTGTTTTAATCCTGGTTCATTGTCGACAGAATCTGAGGCGGTTTCAGATAGCGTCTTGCTTTTAATCTTTTATATTGTGGTGTTGCTTTAGGTGATTGTTGTACAAAACGGGACCATTCGTACAGCTGCCAGCCCAAACCCTTATCAATCGTCAGCATATCAATCTGGTGCTCATAGAAGGTTCGCTTCTCTTCGCTTAAATACCAGACAGCCCGTTTTAATATGCCACCTGCACCAACGCTCCTGTAGTCCAGTATGTGTGCCAGCTCATGGCCAAACAGACCAACAGCTGCCTGGTAGTTAACATCTCTGAGTATAATGTTTCCAAAATTATTGTCTTTGTTGATCCGCAGAATATAATCCCGGTTATGTTTCGGTTTGAATATCACCGACCAAATGGTGGGACGCATGGAAAGTGTTGTTTTTATGTTGCCTGTTTTGACCCGGATATGTGAATTTCGTAGTTCGGGATAGTAGGACAGGGCGGTGTAAAATGCTGTGGCATAGCGATCCGGAATGCCTGATACATCCTGAAACTCCGTTTTCAGGATGTCGATTTTATGCACATACAAAGTACTGTCAATGTACCTGATAAGCTGTACATCGTCTTTTTGTCCGAAAGCAACTAAACTTAATAACGGTAAAACTATGAGCAATATGTAACCTTTCAACCGCATCATCTCCAAACGTGCTCATGCGCAAAATAATAAAAATGAGGAAGAATTAAAACCCGGAGCGCATTTAAATACCTGCGCTAATTTATTCCCTGGAACATTTCGCGAAAAAATATCCACGTCATCCAGCCTGAAGCCACCAGCTTTACGCCGGTTCCGAATAAGAAACCTACAAAAGCGCCAAATCCTGCTTTTAAGGCTTTATGGCTTTCCTGTCCGGCCATCATTTCACCAATTACGGCTCCGGCAAATGGCCCGATAATGATCCCGAATGGAGGGAAAACAAACATTCCGATAAGCAGTCCGATTATGCTTCCCCAGACTCCCCATTTGGATCCCCCAAACTTTTTGGTGCCCCAGATAGGAACAAAATTATCCAGTACAGTAACTATTACGGCTATGATCCCCCAGGTTATCAGTGTGTTTCCGTTGATCTGTACATATTTGGTAAAGTGGAGTACGAGAAGGCCAACAAAACTTATCGGAGGTCCCGGAATGCCAGGTAAAATGCATCCGGCTAATCCAATCAGGATAAGGATAACTCCCAGGCTGCTAAGTAGAATATCCATTTTTTTCAAACAAAAATAGAATAATTTACAACTCTTTGTGAATAATTCCGGTTAAATAAACACATCGGATTTACTTTTATTACTTTTGTTTTTTATGTCAAATCAACTGAAAATAACATTTCTGGGAACGGGCACATCGCAGGGAATACCGGTGATTGGATGCCGGTGTGATGTCTGTGTTTCGGATGATCCAAGAGATAAGCGGCTGCGTTCTTCTATTCTGGTTCAATACGGAGAAACGAATGTGGTTATTGATGCAGGACCGGATTTCAGGCAGCAGATGCTCACCTGCGGGATAGATCATATGGATGCATTGATCCTGACACACGAACATAAGGACCACATTGCCGGAATGGATGATGTGCGTGCTTTTAACCGGATATCAGGTGATGCCGTAAAGGTATATTGCGAGGAACGGGTGAGCAAGGTGGTTAAAACAGAGTTCAGTTATGCCTTTAAGAACTTTCGCTATCCGGGCATACCAAAATTCGATATCCATCTGATTGATGATAAAACTTCTTTGGTGCTTCAGGATGAACCGTTTATGCCGGTTCGCTGTATGCATTATAAACTTCCGGTTCTGGGGTTCCGGATCCGGAATTTTGCCTATCTCACAGACCTGAGTTCTATCCCTGAAAGTGAAATTTCAAAACTGCAGCATCTGGATGTACTGGTGATTGATGCTTTACGGCATGAAGAGCATATTTCGCATTACAACCTTGAACAGGCCCTGGAAGTGGTGGAACAGTTAAAACCCGGAAAGGCTTATCTGACACATATCAGTCATGGCATGATAAAACACAGTGAGGTATTGAAACAACTGCCGGCAAATGTTCAGCCGGCTTATGACGGATTAAAACTTATACTATAATATGAGCACAAAGCAGGAACGGATGGATGCATTTGGTGAATTGCTGGACATCATGGACGAATTGCGTGAGAAATGTCCGTGGGACAGTAAGCAGACCCTGGAAAGCCTCCGTCATTTAACCATTGAAGAGACATACGAACTTTCGGATGCTATTCTGAAAGGAGACCTTAAAGAGATAAAAAAGGAGTTGGGGGATATTTTACTGCATATTGTGTTTTATGCAAAAATAGGAGAGGAGAAACAGGCTTTTGATATCACTGATGTCCTTAACGGCATCTGTGAAAAACTGATTTACCGACATCCGCACATTTTCGCCGACACAGAAGTGGCAGATGCATCAGAGGTGGAGCGGAACTGGGAAAAGCTGAAACTCAAGGAAAAGGATGGTAACCGGCGCGTACTGGAAGGTGTTCCCACGGCGCTGCCTGCGATGATTAAGGCACACCGGATACAGGATAAGGCACGCGGTGTTGGTTTTGACTGGGATCAGAAAGAACAGGTTTGGGATAAGGTGCGTGAGGAACTGGCTGAACTGGAATTTGAGATTAAGGCCGGTAATGTTACCGATACAGAAAAAGAATTCGGCGACCTGTTTTTTAGTATGATCAATGCGGCCAGGTTGTACGGAATTGATCCTGAAGCGGCTTTGGAACGAACCAACATCAAATTCATTCAGCGCTTTAATTACCTGGAGGATCAGACGCTGAAGAAAGGAAAATCACTGAAAGACATGAACCTGGAGGAGATGGATAAAATCTGGGAGGAAGCCAAGCATAAAGCGCATTGAAATGAAAAAACTCGACCCCACACCGTTTGGTTTAAACAGCAGAACAGATTTACAACAGGTTGATGAGCGTACTATTGCCATTGTGAAGAAGATTAAAAGCCGGATCATTAGAAAGGATGCGGAAAAAATTGTGGCTATGGCTGATACAATTCAGGAAAAAGAGCCGGGACAGAAAGTCATCCTGGTTTGTACATCCAATATCTGTTCTAAGTCTAAAGCCTTGCTGAAGGAAAAAAATATTGACATACAAATTGAAGAATAATTTAGGTAAATTGTGTTGATAATGACACAATGCTGTAATGTCATCTTAAAATCAGCACGTTACATTTGTACTGTATTAAAGGGATTGGCATTACAATTGCAATTAAACGAATTGGGAGTTCAGGCGTGGATTCCCTTTTTTTATCATACTCCAAAGCTTCAGCGAAGAAGTATATCAATCGTGAAACGTGACGTGTTACAGGTTACAGGTTACGAGTTACAGGTTACGAGTTACAAGTTACGACTCCTGACTTAAAAATGAATAATGAAAAATTTAAAATGAATAATGGAGTATGTCTTGTAAGGCATATTGACTCTTAGTATGCGGTGTTCCTCCCCATATTAACGACTTCCAAAGAACATCTGCGAAAATCCGCGAATTAATCGGCGTATATCTGCGAGAAAATAGCTATGTGAATCGTAAGACGTAACGAGTTACGAGTTACAAGTTACGAGTTACTACTTCTGACTTACAAATGAATAATGAAAAATTTAAAATGAATAATGGAGTATGTCTTTTAAGACATATTGACTCTTAGTAGGCGGTGTTCCTCTCCTTATTAATGACTTCCAAAGAACATCTGCGAAACTCCGCGATTTAATCGGCATATATCTGCGAGAAAATAGCTATGTGAATCGTAAGTCGTTGATCGTGAGACGTTAAATGTGACGGGGTGCGGGTTGCAAGTTACGAGTTACAAGTTACGAGTTACGAGTTACAAGTTACGACTACTGACATACAAATGAATAATGGAGCATGCCTTGTAGGGCATTTTGACTCTTAGTAGGCGGTGTTCCTCCCCTTATTAATGACTTCCAAAGAGCATCTGCGAAAATCGGCGTATATCTGCGAGAAAATGATGTGTTGTGAACCGCCACAACTCCCGTATAACGACATACAAATGAATAATGAAAAATTTAAAATGAATAATGGAGCATGTCTTGTAAGGCATATTAACTCTTAGTATGCGGTGTTCCTCCCCTTATTGATGACTTCCAAAGAACATCTGCGAAACTCCGCGATTTAATCTGCGTACATCTGCGAGAAAATAATGTGTTGTGAACCGCCACAACTCCCGTATCACGAATTACGGCTTACGACTTACGAGGACAAAGTCTCCCGGCTACGTCATCGAGAACATCCAATTTCATTCGAAACCCAAAGAAGCAATTCCTCATTTTTCATTCTTCATTATTAATTCTTCATTTAAAATGCTTACTTTTAACCTGATAAAAATGAAATGAACCCGTTCCTGTTTGGATTAGCCTGATAATAATATGATTTACGTTACAACATATACGTACACCATAAAAGTGGAAAATAAAGCTGAATAGAAATCGGCTCTATTGTCTTGTTTGTGAGCATCAGTGGAATAAGTATTAGTATATATATCATAGTTGGAGATAGGAATGTAAGGTGTTCAAATTTAATGCATTATATGTGCCTTTTGTTAGATAATTATACAACTAAAGAATAAGATAATGGCAAAGTATAATATTATAAATGAAAATAATAAAGGACTAAGAACTTTCCCAAAAATATTAGTAAAAGAATATTATTTAAAAAGAAGGATATCTCTTAAAAATAATCATATTGCAAGTCTCCCTAATTATTTTATTAAGCTTAAAAATCTTGAATATTTAAATCTTTCCGGAAATAAATTTGTGTCATTCCCCAAAGTCATTGGAGATTTAGAAAATTTAATTGAAGTAGATTTCAATTTCAACTTAATAAATGAAATTAATAATATTGGCTTATCAACGTCAATACAAAAGATAAGTATGGAGGGAAATAGTATTGATAAATTTCCAAATAATATTCAAGAATTAAAAAACCTAAGATCGATCAACTTATCTAACAATAAATTGACAGAATTTCCAATTGAACTTTGTAAGTTAAATTCGATAACCTCAATTGATTTATCCGATAATAATATTGGATATTTACCTTCTGATATTAAGAATTTAACAAACTTAGTAAGCTTAAATTTAAACAATACAAATCTCAATAAATTTACAAAGGAATTAAAAGAACTGCCTAATCTTCAAGAATTGCATATAAGTGGGAACAATTTCAAACTTCCTCCAAATTACAATCCATTAACTCCACTAAACACAATTGATTTTTTTCTAAAACAAGAAGAATTTGCAAAATTAAAAACGACAAAAGCTTATGTTTTTAAAAATCAGAGTAAAAAAATTATTATTGATAAATACAACTCAATTCTTGAAAAATTCACAGAAGAAAAAGGAATAGACATTGTTTTCATCGAAGAATTGGAAGACATTAGTAAAGATGCAACAATTGTTTTTATTATAATTTGTTTTGATATTCATGATGATCCTCAGTTAGTTGGTAAAGTCATAGATAAATGTAAAAAGCTAGATCTCAATTTTTTTATCCTTATGGAAGAGGATATTATAGGAGGAAGATCATTTGTAAATCTTTCAAAGGGAGCTCTTGTAGATGCTCAGCATAATGAATTAAAGAAAAATTTTCAAATAAGATATTTTAAAGAATATGGAGAATTGATAAATATTATTTTTAATGCAGTAAACCAAAGGGCACCAAATATAAAATTGACGAATATTGAATTAACCAATATTGGACATTTTTCAAATATTAGTATTCCAATAAGCAAAAATGTTTGTTGTATTGTAGGCGAAAATGGAACTGGGAAAAGTACAATTTTAAAAGCAATAGCTCTTGCAACAATTGGGAATGATTTTGATAGCATAAACAAGAACGAAATCTACAAATTATTAAGAATTAAAGAATTGGATGATAATAGTAATATCAAATATTACAATGGAAGGATTAAGCTTGACTATACAATAGATGGTGATTCTTATATTAATGAGATAAGTATTATAAATAATAATGAAGATGGTTCATTCTCCATAATGAAACGAGGAGATTTTGAGATCTCTACCACAGGTCAAAATCTTAAATCTCTAATTCTTGGATTTCCTCAGATTAGAGGCGGTTTTATTAATAAAAGTAATAGCCTCATTAAAAAACTAAATCAGCCTCATATAGATGATATTCTTCCATTAATAAATGATACTGAAAGTAATAGACTTAGTTCTTATGGTAATTGGATTGCACAATTATTTTTTGATGCAGTAAAAAAAGAGTATGAAAAGGATTTAAAGGTTAAAGAATGGCAAATAATAAAAAAAGCTTTCGAGGTAATTTCTAGCTTTTCTGACTATGATATAAAGTTTAAAACGGTTGAAAGTGGTGAATCACCTGTTGTTTGGGTTATAACAAATGGTGCCCCAAATGGAATTCCTCTTGATTTTGTAAGTCAGGGATTTAAGGTTGTAATGGGTTGGTTGGGATATTTTATGCAAAGACTTATTGAGTCCTATCCTGTTCAAACACCTGATCAATCTACAAATAGTCATGCAATTTTAATTATTGATGAGATTGATACTTATATTCACCCTAAATGGCAAACCAAACTTATTAACATCCTAAGAAAAATATTTCCAAATACTCAGTTTCTTCTATCTACTCATTCTCCCCTTGCAATTTCATCTTGTGAGGAGGGTGAAGTAGTTTTACTTGAGATAAAAGAAGATGGCATCTCCCTAAAAAATATTGACAATATTAAGGGTTGGTCTGTTGAAAATATATTGCATGATGTAATGGGTGTTGAAAATACTAGGGATAGCGAGGTTGCAAAAAAGATTTCTGAGATTGAAAAATTATTTATTAAAAAATATAAAAATACGATAACTAAAAATGAGGAGAAAAAAATGAATGAGCTAATAACAGATGTTGATAATTTACCGCCAAGTGATCCAGTTATTACTTTACTCAACCTTAAAGCCTTAAAAGGCGATTCTTAAAAATAAAGTAGATATGCACAATATTAAAAGATTGGAAGAACCCAATATTCTAAAAGACAATAAACAGAAATGGACAGAAGAACTTCTTTTTGAAATACAAACAAAAGGAGGATTTGATAAAGTCGATGATTCATTTAAAAGGCATTATAAACAAAATGAAGTTTCGGAAGTATTAAAAAAAATGAATGGAGGGGGCTACTGCTATTATTGTGAACAAAAAATAGGAAAAACAGATTATGCACACATTGAACATTACAAACCCAAAAATCAATTCCCCGAACTGTGCTTCGAATGGAAAAATTTGCATTATAGTTGCCATAAATGCAATATCAAAAAAGGTGTTAAATGGAATTTGGAGCATCCAATATTAGACCCTTGTGATGAGGATACAAATATTGAAAATCATATATCTTATTCGCTATGGGAATTATCTGGTGAGTCTGACAATGCGTTAACAACAATAGATACTTTTTACCTTAATGATATTGAAGAAAGAGAAGAATTAGTAGACGCTAGAAAAAAAGTTTTTTTGGAATTATTAAGAGTGATTGAAAGTATTAATATGATATCAGATAAGGTGAAAAAAAGAAAAAAAATTGAAGATTTAAAAAGGCATGCATCCGAATTTGAATTTAAGGGAATGATTAAATTTTCCATAAAATCATTTATTAAGGAAGATAATTTATTATAAGCATCCTATGTATAATCTAAATTAGCTAAAAAGAAAAAAAATGAAGTACTATAGCACGTAAGAAGATTAGAATTACATGGCTGGGGTCGGCTTGATTCGACAAGTCGAATCTCTTCAAACCTCAGTTTTGGTCGGACACTCAGAGTTTCTTCTGACCGCCACGACCTTATACCACCGCCGTTATAGCCAATGCTAAAGACGACAAACAATCAAAATTTCAGGTATATGAAAACAATATTCATAGAAAAGAAAAGAACCATTAAAGTTTCACGATTGACTATTTATGTTTTTGCACTTATAGCTTCTTTTGGAATGTTTTCGTGTGAAAAACTTGAAAATAATCAAAATACGATTAATAAAGTTACAATATCTTTTGAGTCAAATTACGACCCTCTTCCGCCTGAGTTTGCAAAAATCTATATATGGGGGGGAGCTTCTGATATTAATGGACAGAGCATGACATCAGTTTCAGGAAAATATATTTACGACTTCCAGATAACACAGGAGAAAGAGTATATTTTCAATATAGAGACTAATAATCAACCAGTCTGTGGACTTGATGACAATGAATGGATTGCTTTTAAAAATGGAATAAGAGCTAAAGAAATAAAAGTTAATGATTCTGTGCTTGATAAAACATTTTTATTTAACAATAACCAAGGTGGCAGTAACTTCATTTTTAAAGTAAATCAAGAAGGAGAAATTGTTCCAGGTACTGGAAATCCTCTGACAATTAACGAGAATATTCCTCCTGAAATTTGGCATACAAAAGAAGCGGTTCATTTAACTCCGTCTTCTTTAATCAATAAATATACAAATGCCTGGTTCTCTGTAGTACATGACACAAAAAAAGGAGGAGTGAGTAAAGTCGAGATTGAAAGTCTTAAGCTTTTTGCAAGATTAAATAATGGACAGGACGTTTTACTTGCCTCTGACTTTTATGATACAGAATGGGGTGGTAAACTTTATATAAGGTATCCTTACTTTGAATGCTCATTAAATGAATCTTTTCAATGGCAAATGCCCGCACAATTAAGTAATGGAAAATTATTATTCTTTCCTTCTGATATCACAAATCGTGTATGGCATGGGTGGTGTACAGGTGCGTGGTCAAAGGTTCCAACTAATACAAACAAACTCTGGATAGAGGCGGAAATTAGAATTACTGGTAACGCATTGATGCAATTAGGTGTTGATATCAAAACAAATCAAAATACAAATGAAGGTTGGTCTGAATATGGTGTAAGTGATTGGTTTTTCGCGACAAATAATTTTCAGACTGTATATTTCAATAAACCTTGAAAATTCACTTGTGATAAAAAAAGCAAAAATTAAAGCACATGGCTATAACACAGTACATATTGCAGGGCGGGGTTTGGTGTTACGCCAACTGCGGATTCTCGCATCGCAGTTCCGTGTCCTTCGGACAGGAACGCTCTTCGAAATCCGCAACAATAACTTACAAGTGACCGTTGTGCTTCATGCTGGTCAAACCATACAAACAAAAATCATATGATAAAAAATTACAATTCTAGACAACAAAAGATTTACTCAGATTATTCAGGTTATTCAACTGAGAAATTAACAGAAGCAATAAACTCTAATAAATATGTTCCTCAAATTTCAGAAATAATACAAGATATCCTAGAGGAAAGAAGATTGAATACAAATCTGAAATCTCAAACAGAATTAGCAAGTACTGAAAACACAGATGAGATTTCAAATATAAATAACATTGTATCAAACATTGACACCTTAGTACGTTTAATTTGTCAAGATGAGGAACCAATTTGTAAAGCATTTATTAATTGGAATTTAACTGAAAGAAAGGATGATACTCTTTCAAAAGCTATGGGTATGATTGCAGGTGTTGCAATAGGAGGTGCGATTGGAGAAATGATTTTTGGAGGCTCAATACTTTCAAAAAGAAAATCTTATTATGAAGGTCAGCTTGGAATCATAATTTTAATCACAAATCAAATAATTATATGTCATACATTAGCTCCCTTTACAGACACAAAGGCCTTGATAACAAACGGACACATCCTTCATCTGCTTGAAAAAATAAAAAACAAAACAATTACTGTTAAACTTTATAAAACATCCGATATTGAATTTCATAAAATTAATAATTCATTTTCGATTTATAAAAAAAGTATTATAGACTTATCTTTTAATGAATCAATATTAGAAGTAAAAAATGAAACTTGTAATATAAGTTCATTAGAGGATTTTATTAATGAAGTAAAAAGGACAGGAACCCGAGTGCCTTTAGATGAAATAATTAAATTACTAAAAAACAATACGAATCCATTTGTAAATTGTGATATCAAAGAATTTATTGATGATAAGGATTACATGTATTATATATATGAGAAAATAATTCTAAATTCAAATAGAGAAACTTTATTTAAAAACCTTGATATTTTGGATCCTTTGGTTAGGTCCAAGATCATTAAGCTTGTAGAGATAAATAGTCGTACTGTTATTAAGAAAAGTATTATTTTATCATTTTTTGTGTTAATTACAATTTTTGCATTAAATAGCTTATCAGCATTTAACAATATTGATGAATTATTCAAGGTACTTGCATGGATTGGTTTAATAATTGGATTTATTGTTTCAATTAGTTTCTCTATAAGACTATGGAAAGCACATATTTGTAAAAAGCTTATAAATCAAAACTTATAAATCAAGTCTATGCTATAATGAATAAACGATTTGCAATAGAAAATATAAATCAGACCAAAATTCATAGTATGCACGAAAACACAATAAGGCTAAGCACTAATTTAGTGTAAAGCATGTGCTTATAAATTTTTAAACCATGTGCTTTAACAAACAGGCAAAAAAACATCCTGCAAGCTTTAGAACAATCATGAGACTGTGTGAAAAAATTTACTTCAACCGTAAATAAATTAGACAATGAGATTATATGATGATTTTTAATGTGCTGATATTAAATATAATATACTTTGGGCATGATTTCTGAAGAGCTTTATGATAAGAAAAACAATATATTATGTCGAAAATAAATCTTAAAAGTATATCTCTGAACTTAAAAAGACATTCATTGTATTCTATAACAAGTATAATTTCAATAACTCTTGGACTTACAGTGATATTAACACTTTCTAATTGGATTTTCATCGAAAAAAGTTTTGACAAATTTCATAAAAATCAACAGGACATATATAGGGTTGTAATTAATGGAAAAGCAGGTGATTTGATAATAAAAAGCGCACGTACCGGCGCACCTTTAGCTAAATCCTTAGAAAATAATTTCCCTGAAGTAAAAGCTGCAACAAGGATTCTCAAGATTGGTAGTGTGGAAGTAACCACTGAGGATAAAAATGCGCTTTATCTTAAAGCATACGGTGTTGACACTAGCTTTTTTTCGATATTTGATGTAAGCTTTATCAATGGGTACAACAAAGAAATTTTAAGTAATCCAAATGAAGTTATTCTTACAGAGAAAGCCGCTAATAGACTTTTTGGAAGCAATAATGTAGCAGGAAATAAATTAGATTTCTTTATTGATGGTAACAAGCATACTTTCACTATAAAAAGTGTTGTAAATAATTTCCCAAATGAATCACATTTTCACTTCGATATACTGTTTTCCATGAATACACTTAGGTGGACTGATAATGAGCAATGGTTATCTACGGATTTTTATACCTATTTACTATTGCAAAAAAATATTGATATTGAAAATCTTCAGAAAAAAATTAATGAATATACATTAAACTATATCGCCCCAATTATTAAGGATTTTAATAATGCTTCTTTAACCAATTCGGAAAATTATTTCAGGCATGACTTACAAAAATTGACAGACATACATTTACATTCGAACTTTAATGATGAACTCGAACAAAATGGTGATGTAATTTATATCAAATTATTCGTCTCGGTTTTAGTCCTGATATTAATAATTACAAGTTCTATTTTCATAACGCTTACAAAAATTAGAATACACAAATCACATAAAGAAATATATGTAAGAAAGGTTAGTGGTGCCAGAAACGACAGTCTCTTTTACAAGTTCTTGTCTGAAATAATAATAATTACAGTGATTTCTATTTTTATAAGTTTTATTTTGCTTGAGACATTGGTTCCATTAATACTAAAAATTGAAAATTTTAGATTTACTGACAATTTCAGCAATTATATTATTTTATTAACGGTTTCCTTGATGATCGCATTTACAGTGGCAATGGTGTCTATTCCATCAACAATTAAACAGAGTTTATCATCTTTAATAAATCGCAACCATAATATATCAAAGAAAAATAGCTTTAATGCTTTAATGGTAATTCAATTGGTGATATCTGTAATTGTTATATTCAGCACTTTAATAATAAACCGACAACTACGTTACATGGAGAATGATGAATTAGGAATGACAAAAGAAAATATAATAAATGTTAAAGGTATTGACAAATTGGGTAATTCGTTAGAATCGTTTAAAAATTCGTTGCTTAATAATCCAGAAATTGAACAGGTAACTTATTCTTATACAATTCCAGGCGAACAGTTTCCGGAAATAGCTTGTAAGAAAATCATTAAAGGATCAAAAGAAAGTTTTGTTATGGCATTTTGTCCTTGCGACTTTAGTTTTAAAGATGTATTTCAACTGGAAATTTTACAAGGAAGATTTTTCTCTAACGATTATTCAAATGATAATAAGATTGTAATAAATGAATCGGCAGCTAAAATTCTGCGATATAATAATGTTTTAAATAACAGCATTGAATTTGGAGGAAAAACTTTTAAAATAATAGGCGTAGTGAAAAACTTCCATTTCGATTCAAAACAAAAGGAAATAAAACCTATGGCTTTTGTAACGATGCCTACAGTATACGCCCATTGGATTCCTAATTATTTATCAATTAAGACTGGAAATAATAATTCTGTTTCAACGGTTGCATTCCTTGAAAAACAATGGAAAAAGTTTACCTCAGACAATTATTTAAAATATTCCTTTTTTGAAAATTCTTATAATAGCCTTTATAGCAAAGAAACCTATGCAAGACGAATACTAATCATACTTTCTGTTATTGCAATGGTTATTATTACTCTTGGTTTAGTTAGCATATCGATTGAAAATATTCAACAACGAACTAAAGAAGTAGGAATTCGCAAGGTCAATGGAGCAACAGTTTCTAATGTTGTAAAAATGTTGAATCAAAAATATTTCTTAATGTTAATATTATCATTGTTCATTGCTTTCCCTGTTGCATATTATGTTATAGACAATTGGCTACAAAGTTTTGCATATAGAATTAATATTGGTGTTGGGATATTTTTTATCACAAGTGTTTTATTAATATTGGTAACCATACTTAGCATTAATATTCAGGTTTATAGAGCAGCGATTCAAAATCCTGTAATGACACTTAAAGATGAATAAATGAGACATACGAATAACGTCCTGTACATAACACATTATATAAGACATTTGTCGGAAATTGCTGATTTAAAGGGTGGTACGCTTAATGAATATCGCAACGGTTTGATAGGAAGTCGCTTTGAAATGCCAAACATTTCATTTATAAATCCGTTGGGCCCAAGTTTAATGTATACAGAACCAACTTATTGAAATAATTTTCTAATATTAAAAAATTAAAACTTTGACATATGAGATCATTTTCAATTGTATTTATAGTTTTTATATTGCTAGTGCTGTGCTCCGCATGTGAAAAATATCCTGTGAATTCTAATCCTTATCCAACAGGAGTAATTCCTGACACGGTTGATTCCAATAATTATATGCGATTTGAACGTCAGGGTGGAGGTCAAATTGATTTTAAATTATACTTGACTAATAACACGGATAATATAAAAGGAATAATAACTAAGTATAATTTTCGTGATACGTCTATTGAGACAATTATTGTTAGAAATATAAGTAATGATTCTACTTTTAATTATTTAAAAAATGCATTAAATAATCAGTTTGAGCTAACAGGAGACTATGAACAACCATTATTAACCGGAACATGGGCATATGTATATATCATTTTGGAAGGTATAGAAACAGAAGTAACGAATACGAGCCTGCGGAATTCTCTTATTCAATTTGAGAAAATAATTAATGAAAAAATAGAATAGCAAATGATAAAAACAGGTGCCAACAAGCGGTCATAGTGTATTCGGAAATACATCGGGACGATGCCTTAATGCTGGAACCTTAGCCAATTGTAAAATGAGATGTTTTATCACTTCAATATTACTAATGTTATTTTTTTTCTGTAATGCGCAGAATAAGAAAAAAGCTGAGCAAGTTGATATTGTTGGAACCATTATTTTCAAGTATACTCCAGATAAAGAATTCGATGAATATTATTGTAGTTTGAAACCTGAAATACTCATTAGATTTAGCAAATTTGATTTAATACCGAATAGAGAAACAAATTACTACATATTGAAAAAGAATCCAGATTTATTAAGTTCGATAACCAATCCAGAAAATTATTTGTCAAAGTTTGAAACGATCTTAAACTTTCGTAACTGTCAAAGCTGCAAAAGTGAGAAAATTGATTGCGATTCTGTTATAAAAGAGTTTAGAACATATTATATTTATGATACCCTTTTCTATAAACCTGATTACTGTGAAAATATGACTTTGAATATATCCAGTAATAGTATATACCGTTTTAATAACTCCGACTCAATTTGTATTGCATTCACATTTTCAGGTACAGTTATGAAATATGAAAATGTATACATTGGAGAACAAACAGACTATAGGATTCAAACAACTAATACTGGGGAAAAAGTATTTGACCATTCACATGGAACATGTCCATTTGAAAAATATGATTCAACTTTTATTGCCATTGACAAAATTGAAAAATATGATAGTGTTAAACCTGAGATAATAGATTATCTTAATTTAAGAAGGACTGATTTTAATAATGTTAGAGTATTTTTATACGAATAAAACAACTGGTTACAGTAAAACGCGGTCATAGTGCATTCGGAAGTACATCGGGACGACGCCATACTATGGGAACGTTGGTCAATAAAGACACATCTCGAAAGCAAAAATGATATAAAATGAAAAACTATTTAATATTACTTACCTTACTTACTTTAACTGTCAGGAATGAAGCTCAAACAGTCACCGATGTTGATGGTAATGTATATAACACGATAACCATTGGAACGCAAATCTGGATGAAAGAAAATCTGAAAACAACGAAATATAATGATGGTATTGCAATCCCGGAAGATAATACTGGATTTCTGAGAACACCTGCATTTACCTGGTACAATGACTCAATTCAGTATAAAAATCCATATGGAGCATTGTATAATTGGTATGTAGTACAAACGGGGAAGCTTTGTCCAACTGGTTGGCATGTACCAACTAATGACGAATGGATGATCTTAGAAACATACTTAGGAGGAGATAGTATTGCCGGTGGAAAACTTAAAGAATCAGGTTTAAATCATTGGAATGATCCAAATACGGGAGCTGACAATAGTTCTGGATTTACAGCAATTCCGGGAGGGATGCGATTTCCTGGCGGAGAATACTTTGCTATTGGTAATGTAGTTCATATGTGGAGTTCTACTCAATCTGAAATTAACCCATGGGATATATCTTTAAGCAGGAATAGTTACAGCCTTTCGCGAAGTGACCATTCTGAGATGAGTTGTGGATATTCTGTCCGTTGTTTAAATGATAATAATGTTTCTTCCGTTTACTTAACAAAAGAATCAAGAGTCAATAATTTTTATCCTAATCCTGCAAAAGATAAGTTATTTATCAAATATAACAACCACCCAAATACATATATCCAAATGCTCGATTTACAAGGGAAACAGGTCATTTATGCACATGTTTGTTCAGATCCCATAGACTTATCAAGTCTCCATAAAGGTGTATACCTGGTTAAAATTATAACCTCTGAAAAAACGATAATCAGTAAATTAATTAAAGAGTAAAGAATTACGGCCCATGACACAGGGGGCATATAGCATCCCAATGTTCATAGGGACGACACCATATCGCCGGAACGTTAGTCAGAATTAAAACAAAACCTTGCAATGAAACGATTCTTTAATAAAAAACGATTAGATTTTATGAAGAAAGATAAAATATCAGACTACTTAAAGTATTCATTAGGAGAGATTTTATTGATAATGTTGAGTATTTTACTTGCTCTTAAAATAAACAATTGGAACGAGGATAGAAAAGAGGAGAATTATTTGCAGGAAGTATATTATCAAATGCATAAAGATTTACGAAGCGATACATTATATGCAAATTATGTTATTGATTACTATGAAAAAATCATCCTGGATTTAGCTGATATTATAGATAAAAAAGTTTCGATGGCCTATTTCGACACCATAAACGCAAATAACTATCAGAATTGTAGTAAATGTAATTGTGGACTGATAGTAAATCATCTTTTTTACAATACCGACAAAGGGTATAAATTATACAGAGAAATAAACAATGATCAGGTTGATTTTGGCAAGGATACGCTCTCTCAGTATTTGTTTTATTTATATGATGGACGTATAACAAATATTAAAGATTTTGGGAAATATCTCTATCGATTATCGGATGAAGCTATCAAAGATTATCAAAAATATGATTGGTATTCTGATGTTATAGTATATAACAAAACATATGATAAAGAATACTTAAAATACATCTACGAAAGCAAGGAGCATCAGCAAAGAAGTGCAAGATATCTGTATTATTCGGTTCAATTTGTGCGGATGTTAGAAGATTATAAGAAAAGAGCTACTCAAACGTTGGAGATACTGGAAAGGAAATTGGACACTTAATTAAATAACTAACACTACATGCGGTCTTATTGCGTTCCGAAATACATCGGGACGATACCATACGGCGGGAACAATGTAACCAACTTTAAAAAGATGAAAATTCACATTACGCTCATATTAGTCATCCTTGGATTTGGGATTAACACTTTAGCTCAAAATCCTACAGGAAAATATACCAATACAAATGAATATATTGAGTTTAAACCCAATAATATTGTTTCGTTTAAATTTGAAGTTACAGGTTGCTTTGGAGAAGAATTTTATATTGGACAAGGAGTTTATAAATTAAAGAGAAATAAAATAATTATCGATGTCACATCACACGATAAAAAATATGAATCCACCTTCATCCAAACAATCACCCCTCAGGCTAATGATAATTCTGATATCAAATTTATTATTCAAGATAAGTTTAACAGGCCTATAAAAGGAGGTGCCACTTTAACTTTTGCGGATATATCAAATAAACACACTGGAGTAATTTCAGATATAAACGGAATTGCGTTAATTGATAAGGACCAAATCTCAGATTCTTTAATTAAGATTTCTATGCTGGGCTATGCTAATGCATTTATTCCTTTGAACGAAATAAATTCAAAAGAGGTAATAGTGACAATGAAAGAAGGGAACATAATTTTTTTAGACAATAAAAGAATTAGGTTAAGATTGGAACTTGATGAATTAAATAAATCCTTTTATAGAAGAATATTAAAGATTAAATAAAAAACTGGTTACAACACACGCTCACAGTGCATCGCGGTGTACATCGGGACGATACCATACCGTGGTAAGGTTGTAGCCAATTAGAAAAAGGACCACAATGAAAAGAGTAATTCCATTATTAATTATTATTTTCACTCTTTCTGCAAACGGACAGAATAGGGAAGAAATCATTTCCCTAATGAATGAATATGGCGAAAATTATGGGAAACCAAATTACAGCTTTGATTTTATTGACGGTAAATTGAATCCGGGAATAATAAAAATCGAGAAAATAATTTGTGAAAACAATGACACCATATTATTTGACTGTTTTCTTGAAATGATTTTAAAGACAAAAGATTCTGCAAACGAAACTCCATCCAATATCCTTGGTGGAATTTTTATTTGTAATCCAGGACTTGTTAAAAACAGACTGACTGAAAAATATAAAGACGAGTTTTTAATTAATTTGTTAGAGTTCGGATTCAATAATCGGACGTATGATAGAAAAGAGGAAATAAAAAACTATGCTGAATTAGAAAAACAGCTTAATCAACTAAATAATAATTAATATGACACCTGTTCATCGAATTTTTATCCATGCTTTTTCCCTTGTTGCACTGTGCACAAGCCTTGTTGTTAGTGCACAGGAAGAAGTTGTTTCAACCCGGCAGCCTGAGCAGGGGCAGATTCCACCACATCCGCCAAGATTACCTGAAGCGGTTATTCCGGCATTTCCGGGTGCCTGGGGTGGCGGTATGTTTACGCAAGGCGGGCGTGGAGGAAAAGTAATTGCGGTTACCAATTTAAACAATAGCGGAGAAGGTAGCCTTCGTGCTGCCCTTGAAGCCGAAGGGCCACGTATTGTGGTATTCCGCGTAGCAGGAAACATTAAAATTCAGGACGACATCAATATCAATTATCCCTACATCACTATTGCAGGCCAGTCAGCACCGGGTGATGGTGTTTGCATCATGGGAACGGTCAATATCAATACGCACAATGTCGTTATGCGGCACATTCGTGTCCGTCGGGGTATTCCACAGGGCGGACAGGGCGATGACAATATTGGTGGCGGCAGCCCCGATCATCACATCATCATCGACCACTGTTCAACCAGTTGGGGCATGGACGAAAATATTTCGCTTTACCGGCGTATGAGGCCTTCCCTGGACGGAACCACACGGATTAAGGATCCTGCAAAAAATATTACCATTCAATGGACCATTTCCAGTGAAGCACTCAATGCCCGCGGTCATGCCTTTGGCGGCACCTGGGGCGGAAACCCTTCTACCTTTCACCATAACCTTTTTGCCTGCAATACAGCGCGCAATCCATCCATTGGGATGTCCGGTCCTTTTGACTTTCGCAACAATGTTATTTTCAACTGGCAACACAGAACCATGGATGGCGGTGACGAAACATCCCAGGTCAATGTCATTAATAATTATTACAAACCGGGTCCGGCTACCAACGATGATATGCGTGATGCTTTTGCACGTATTGAGCAACGCGACATGTATTCGCCCGGCAGTGCATGGGCTGAAGGCAATTGGTTTCCCCGGGCTCAAAAACGTCCTGGAAAATGGTACGTTGCCGGTAATATCATGGAGGGCAATGAAGAGCTTAACAATAATAACTGGGCAGGCATGCGCGGACCTCAACGTCATGAACGGGTAAATGCAGCTTACGAGCGTCTGGCCCGTGTAAATACTCCTTTCGTGGGCTGGCCTGTGGCACCACACGAAACGGCTGAAGCGGCCTATCAATCGGTACTGGCCCATGTGGGTGCTACTTTGCCCAAACGCGATGCTGTGGATAAGCGTGTGACCGAAATGGTTCTTAGCGGCAAACCCATGACTGAGACGGGGATCATTAAGGACATTTCAGAAGTTGGTGGTTATCCTGACCTGGCTTACGATCCTAAAGAAGTTCCTGTTGATACTGACGGCGACGGCATGCCCGATGACTGGGAACGTCAATACAAGCTGGATCCTGCGAATCCTGCAGACGGCTCTTTGGATACTGACGGTGATATTTATACCAATGTGGAAGAATACCTCAACGGCACCAACCCGCTGGAAAAAATTAATTACCGTAACCTTGGCAACAATGTTGACCTCATCAGTTTTTAAAATGCACGCATTGCGGAAAGACGATTGATTGATAAACCGCCAGCGGTTATGTATACAGTAAGTACAGCATGTAACGAAAATATCAATAAAAAATCAGGGTTATGAATACATACGTTTTTCATATCAGGATAATATTAATTGTAACAATTTTTACTGCTACTATTTCAAATTCATTGGCTCAAAGCAGTAACAACGAAGTTGTGCCAATTGATAAATCGAGATTTAGCTACGACGTTGTTGATGATCCTGTATTGAATCAATGGCAGACGCTGTTAACATTTACCTGTGAAGAGGTCCTGAATAATTGGTGGAATTCAATACCGGACCTTAAGGATAAAAATGGGAAAACTGATAAAAATGATTTCATTGACTTTGGTTATTTAGAGAACAATAACAAAAAAGCTGAATTTGGTAAGGAAACCAAAGGTGGTATCCGGGATGCTGCCGAGTATGCTTATACACTGGCGGTTTTAATTTTTACTGATTCATATGAAGCATCAATGATTGATTTGCCGAAATCTGTTATCATTCAACGCACAACACAGATCATTAAATCCCTGGCTAAAGATCATAAAATAAATGGAGGTATAAATCATCCATGGGGCGATCAGTGGCAGTCAGCGCAATGGGCCGGTAAAGTTGCTGTTGCCGGATGGCTGATGTGGGAATATCTTGATAAGGAAGCCAAAAACAATGTAACCCGAATGATTGAATATGAGGCTAACCGCTTTCTGAATAATATGCCGCCTTACGCCAACGGGAATTATATTTTTAATACGATGGCAGAAGAAGTTGGTTGGAATGCGACGGCATTACAAACAGCCTGTGCTATGCTTCCTAATCATAGTAATTATAATGCCTGGTTAGAGAAATCATACGAACACAGGCTTGCAGCTGTGGCTATGCCTACAGATTTGGAAAATGAATCCTTAGTAGAAGGTAAAAAGGTCAAGGACAGGGTTTCAGGATACAATATGGATACGCTGGGGGCCCTTGGAAATCACTTCGCTTATCCTCACCCGGATTATATGGCGGCCACTCTGCGTCATTCTATTGAAGGAGCACTGTTCTTACAATTAGGGGGGCAATCCGTTCCTTTGGTAAACACATTTAATTGTTCCCGTATATATGACAACTTTAATGATTATGCCTGGTACGGGGACAGCACTATTTATAAAAAGGATGGTGCCATTTACTGGCCTATCGGAATTGAAACAAAAAGAAGGTTTGAATTAATTAAATATAGTTTAATTGATCTTGGTGCACAGATTCTCGGATTTGATGAGACATCTTCTTTAAAAGGGGAATACTGGGAGGAGATACATCTGGCAAAAGCGATTGAACTAAAACGGACAGAATATTTATCGGCTAGTGGATATCTTCTTAAATGGATGCTATATTCTACCAGAGATAAATGAACATTAAAATATGCATCGTCCCGACCCAAACAAATTATGACTAATGAATATTGATTTAGAAGAACTTGTAGAAAAATTCGGAACTATGGTTTCGTGTATCTCTCACAGAATGATACAGAATAAAGAACTTGCAAAAGAAGCTTCCCAGGAGGTTTGGTTCGAGGTGATCAAAAGCATAGACTCATTCAATGGCAATTCGGAATTGTCAACATGGATTTATACGATTGCCAAACGTACTATTCTTAAGTATTCGAAAAACGAAAAAACAGCAACAATTATAGAATTGGAGGAATTCAGAGCTTTGCCGGAGGTTGAATATTCCGGTACTGAAGAAAAAAGACAGGAATGGGTTAAAGAAATATGCGACTGGTGTTTGACTGCTCTTAACCACTGTCTGAACAATGATGCCCGGTTAATATTTATATTTCGCGAAAATATTGGGCTTTCATACAAACAGATTAGTGAGATTATGGACATGAAAGAGGATAATATCAGGCAAATCTCCTCGCGTTCATTGTCTAAAATCAAAAATTTTATGAATGATACCTGTCCACTGTACAATCCGCAAGGAACCTGTAAATGCAGAATTTGCAAACAGGTTGCATCTATTGATTTTGAACAGGAATATTCAACTGTACAAAAAATGGTCCGTCTGGCTGATTTATACCAAAAATTTGAAAAGGAATTGCCGAGAAAGAACTATTGGGAAAAATTATTGAACTGAGTTGTCACAAATCGGAATGCTTAACTCACTAATTATATTATAAGCTTAAAATTGCTGTTGTCCGGTTAAAGCTTCAGAGATTTCTTGCTTCACTCGGAATAACAGACATTTGCTGGCTTTTGGGCCGGAGGATGTTTGGTTCGCGACAGACTCTCAAACCAACCATCCTCCAGCCCCATATGAAACTAAAAGACTGTCATTCTGAGCGTAGTAAAATGGAGCGAAGAATCTTTTAGGAGTATCGACTTTTAGCCGGAAAACAATGGTTTAAAATAAATAATTATGAGTAAAATTGAATTTTTAAAAGAGCAGTTTGTCGAATCAAGAAATTTTGTCAATAGATTAGTTTCGGAAATACCTGAAGACTTATGGTTTACCATTCCAGAGAATACAGATTCTAATTTTTCCTGGCAAATAGGGCATTTAATGATGGCTCAGAATTTTCATGCTTTGACAGTGATAACTGGTAGAAATGAACAGGTTTACAAAGTGATCCCGGTTCAGTTTAATAAAATTTTCAATGGAATGGGTTCTTTACACAGGTCTGTTGAGCAAAATATTATAACAGCAAAAGAATTAAAAGAACAATTTAATATGGTTCATGAAATTTGTTTGGATAATTTAAGTAAGCTGAACGATGATATTCTGTTTGATGCATTAGAACCAATACCTTTTAAACATCCGGTTGCTGATACTAAATATGAAGCGTTGTCCTGGTGTTTTAAGCATGAAATGTGGCATGCAGCCGAGATGGAAGAAATAAAAAGAACATTGGGACATCCTATAAAATGGTTAAAAGGTGCAGAATGATTTAAATAATAAATTTGGGCCATGTGGATTATTATGTGAAAAGTGCTTTGCATATGCCAATGGTCAGATTAAATATCACGCAGAGCAGTTAAAAGCAAATCTTGGTAATTTTGACAATTATGCAAAACGGTTTGTGACCTTATTGGATGAGCCTGTTTTTAATAAATATCACGATTTTAATGAGTTATTGAACCTTTTATCTTCGGGCAATTGTCAGGGATGCCGAAAACAGGAGTGCCATTTGTTTAGGGATTGTATGGTGCGACATTGTTATAAAGGCAAAACGGTAGATTATTGTTATCAATGTACAGATTTCCCATGCGATAATACTGGATTTGACAATAATTTAAAGCAGAGATGGTTAAAGATAAATCGAAGGATTCGTGAAATTGGGTTGGAAAACTATTATGATGAGATAAAAGATAAACCGAGATATTAAATTACAGGACAACTGATAAAATTGATTCAAATACAAAGAAAAATGTTTGAAGACAAAAGAAGTAAATCAATCATACTTTTAGCACATTGCATAATTAACCAGAATGCTAAATCAGATGGAACAGCTTCATATGGTGGTACAATAACAGAACTTGTAGATTTGATAAATTCAATAGATATTGGAATTGTTCAAATGCCATGCCCTGAATTGCATTGCCTGGGTTTAGACAGAGGTGATGTTAATGGAAGCATGAGACCTGTTATTGAGGAAAACAGCAGAATTCGAAACGTGATTAAACAAGAAAGTTCTTTAAAAATAATTAGAGGTCTGATTCAATCTGTTGTTTATCAAATTGAGGAATACTTAAAAAATGGATTTGAGATTAAAGGGGTAATTGGCATTAATCGTTCCCCAAGTTGTGGTGTTGAAAGTACTTCAATGGATAATGAAGAAATAGCAGGGCAAGGAGTTTTCATTAAAGAATTACAAAAACAATTTGAGAAAAAAGAGTTTCAAATACCTATTGTTGGGATTAAAGTATTTGAGCCCGAAAATGCATTAACAATAGTTAAAAACGTTATAGGGTTAGGCTAAAGTTCTCAATGTAAAGAAACAATAAAAGAAGACGTAAACAGATTTATATATTACTGATGAAAGTATTGGAAATACCATTTAATAAATTTCTGGGCTTAGAAAGTGCCAATAATGATGACAATTATATTTTCAAATTAGAACCAAAAGATGAATATATGAACCATCTGGGTACAATACATGCAAGTGCAATGTTTGCGTTAGCAGAAGCATCAAGTGGAGAGTATTTATTAAATCAGTTTAAAGACTTTCAATTGGATATCATTCCGGTAGTCAGAAAAGTTGAAATTAAATACAGTAAACCTGCAAATGGGGTAATTTCTTCAAGAGCTAATATAATTGATTCAGATATCCACCTTACTATAAATGAATTAAAAGATAAGGGCAGAGTAATAATAAAAGTAAAGGTTGATCTTTTTAATAAAGATGCGGAGAAATTGTTCACATCTATATTTGATTGGTTTATTACAAATAGATATTAAAAAAGTTTGTACAACCTCTTTTGAAATGCTAAAAAACAACCAGAATCATGACAAATAAAACCCAAAACTTTTGGGACAGAGAAGCGGAAAAATATGATGCAAGGAAAAGACAATTCGAAACTATTTTTGAGGAAGTAATTGCCAAAACAAAAAAGTATCTTCATGCAAATGATAATGTTTTGGATTTTGGATGTGCTACCGGTGAAAAAACAATTAAACTTGCTAAAACAACAGGACACATTCACGGGCTGGATATTTCAGCTGAAATGATTAGCAGGGCAATACAAAAGAAAAATGATGCTGATATCAGAAATTGTTCTTTTTCTCAGGGGACTATCTTTGACAATGATTTTAAAAATGCTTCTTTCGATGCAATTGTGTCTTATCATGTAATTCATCTCCTGGAAGATATTGAAAAGGTATTACAAAAAATACATGACCTATTGAAACCAGGCAGTTTATTTATTTTAACCACCGTATGTTTAAAAGATAAAATGACTTTAAAAAAAAGACTTGAAATTTATGCGCTCCTGGTCATTAAAAAGCTTGGAATTCTTCCCATAAATCTAAACTTATTAACAAGTGCGGATTTAGAAAAAATGATGGAGAACGGAAGTTTTCAAATCGTTGAATCAGTGAATTTTTTTCATGGAGTTACCACTAACCTTATTATTGCAAGAAAATTATGAATGTATTAGTCATACTGGCCCACCCTGATCAGGGAAGCTTTAATCACGCCATTGCAGATACCTGTAAACAGAGACTTATTGAAAACGGACATCGTGTTATTTTCCATGATTTGCACAGGGAAAAATTTGATCCTGTTATTACGTCCGAAGAAATACCCAAAGAAGGTAACTTTAGCGATCTCATAAGAAAACATTGTGATGATTTGGTAAATAGCGATGGAATCATCATTGTTCATCCTAATTGGTGGGGACAGCCGCCTGCAGTTTTAAAAGGTTGGATAGACAGGGTTATAAGGCCCGGGATAGCCTATAAGTTTAAGGATGGTGATAACGGAGAAGGAATTCCAATTGGCTTATTGAAAGCAAAAACCGGGATTGTTTTTAATACGTCAAATACCAGTGAAAAAAGGGAAAATGAAATTTTTCAGGATCCGCTGGAATCAATCTGGAAAAACTGCATTTTTGATTTTTGTGGGATAAAACAATTTGAGCGAAGGATGTTTCGCATTATCGTAACCAGCACGAAAGAACAAAGGGTTAAATGGTTAAATGAAGCAAAAGCAATAATTGATATGTATTTTCCTGAAATTTAGGTTGCTAGCCCTGGTAAGTCACACAACCGGTTCCGATACATGGAGGTGCTAATTCACAAACCTATGCTGATAGTTTTCGGGATGCTAAAGAGTTGTTTTTTCCCACCAGCACTTCCATATAACATTACAACATTGTAATCTGCCTGATTTAATTAATATGATTTAAAATTTACCTTTGTAATATGCAGATTCTGTTAATTGAAGATGATTTAACAATTGCCTCTTTTATTCAGAAAGGGCTTCAAAAGGAAGGATTCAGTGTGGTTCATACTTTGGATGGAAATTCCGGCTATGAACTTGCACTTAATAATAGTTTTGACATAGCGATAGTAGATATTATGCTGCCCGGGCTCGATGGATTTTCTTTGATCAAACAATTAAGGGCAAAAAACAATCATACACCAATTATTATTCTTAGTGCAAAAGGAAAGACCGAAGACCGGGTAAATGGATTAAACTTCGGTGCCGATGATTACCTGGTAAAACCATTTGCTTTTGCCGAGTTGCTGGCCCGAATAAATGCAATTATGAAACGAAGATCAAGGCCGGAAGATGTTCTTTGTTATGAAGGAATATGTTTGGATATAAGCAAAAGAAAGGTTGCCAGAGATGGAATAAATATAAACCTTCAACCGCTTGATTTTGATTTATTAAGATATCTTCTGGAACATCAGGGAAATATTGTATCACGTACCATGATCATTGAAAATGTCTGGGATTTTAATTTCGACCCTCAAACCAATGTGGTAGATGTAAGAATATGCCGTCTCAGGGAAAAGCTGGATAAACCTTTCGAAAAAAAATTAATACACACAATTAAAGGTGCGGGATATGTTTTGGAGAAAAAGTAGGTTTTTTAAAACTTTGGTATTTAAGCTGACCTTTCAGTTTATTGTGTTGTACCTCATCCTAAACATTGGTTTGGCTTTTCTTATTTTTAACCGAATTGAATTATTTCAGGATCGGAAAACAGACAAACAACTTTCTTCGAATTTAAAATCAACCCTTAACCTTGTAAGAAACCAAGAAAATGAGTACCTGACAAAAATTCTGAGCAATAAGTCGGGGGCGGATGGTATAGAAAATACTTTTTATCTGGTATTGGATTCAACGCATACAATTATTGGCGAATCTTACATTGCTATATGGGGAGACCTGACTCAATTTTCAGAAAATTTACCAACTCTTCCCAAGGTCAAAACAGTAAATCCACTAAATAATGATTTACCTGATCCATGGAAGGAGAAAGATGTCAGAATAATTCCAACATTGTTTTATAAGCACTATCCTGAAAAAAATTATCTTTTTGTAAAAGAAGGCAGTGTTCAGGAGCCTTATATTGAAGTGCGTGTGGGTTATGTTTGGCTGCCCGATGGGGAAATCCTTGTTGGTGGTATCTCCTTAAAAGAGAATTTGCTATTTATGCAGCAAATCAGAAGCCTGATTATTGTATTTCTGGCTTTATCTGTTGTTATTGGAGGTGCATTAGGATTTTTTCTGGCGAAAAAATCAATGAAAGATGTAACACGCATTACCAAAGCTGTTAATGATATACAAAAGGGAAATCTTTCATTACGGGTAAAAGGGAATAGCACCAGTGAAGAAATTAATAACCTCACTGATTCATTCAATAATATGTTGCATCGAATCGAAGAACTGATCAGGGAGCAAAAACAATTGACCGACGATATTGCCCATGACCTTAGAAGCCCTGTAACAGGCATCAGAGGGCTGTCAGAAGCAGGTTTAAAAGAACAGGGTGACCAAACCGAAACCTTCGGACAAATCATCTCGGAATGCGACAGGTTAATCTACATGGTGAACAGTACACTCGAAATATCAGAAATAGAGACAGGTGTTTTCATTAATCAACAATCCACCTTTAACTTATTCAATTTATTAATTAAAGCTGTAGATATTTTCACTCCTGTTGCTGAGGACAAAGGAATTGAAATTAAAACCAACTTTTCAATTGATAATATAGAATTAACCGGGAATATAAATTTAATACAACGTGCCATATCCAACATCATTGATAATGCCATTAAATTCACAAAAACAGGGGGTACTATTTTTATAGAATATTATATCCTTGGAGATAAGGTCATAATCAGCATTAGAGATTCAGGAATTGGCATAGCAAAGGAAGAACAAGAACGCATTTTTGATAAATTTTATAAGGTTGATAAAAGCAGGAATACTTTGGGAAATGGAATGGGGTTAAGCATTGCCCGGGCATATATCAATCTGCATAACGGAAACATAAAGCTTGACAGTGAAACCGGCAAAGGAACTACATTTAAAATAGAACTACCTTTATTATTTCCCAACATTAACAAAGTGTAATCTACCTGAAAGATTGCTGCAATAGTTGAATCTTAGTTTTGACTTAATACTAATTCATAAAAGTCAAAATATGAAAAATTCAATCTTAGTTACATTTATCTTACTTTCAATCGTTTTATGTTTCAACAATTGTCTTTCAGCTCAGGACTTGAGTAGCTTACCAAATGCCTATTCAAGTTATTTGGGTGGCAGTAGTGCTGACCAGGTAAACAGTGTACAAATTGATAAAGATGGATTTCTGTATATAGCCGGATCTACGATGTCAGATAATTTCCCGGTTACTGAAAATGCATTCTCAACACACCACATGGGCGATTTAGATGCTTATGTTGTAAAAATCGATATCAACACCAACAAAATTATATGGGCAACATATATTGGAGGTACAAGTGTTGATTATTTGGGTGATATGGAAATAGACAATCAAGGGAATGTATACATCATTGGCAATACCCTTTCATCTGATTTTCCAACAAGCGAAAATGCCTACGATAGAAACTTTAATGGTGCTTCAGGCGGGAATCATGGAGATTTGTATATAGCGAAATTGAGTAATGATGGATCAAGGTTACTGTTTTCTACCTACCTGGGAGGATCAGGGACCGAAAGCTATGAAAACTTAGAACTTGACAAATACGGGAATATCTATGTTTGTTCTTCCACTTCTTCTACCGATTATCCCATAACACCGAATGCACTTAATAATAGTTTTAATGGATACAATAGTGGTAGCTATCTCGCAGATATTGCCATATCAAAATTTAGCAATCAGGGTAAATTGCTTTATTCTACCTACTTTGGAGGCAGAGGTAATGAAACCGGCAAATTAATTATTGATGACGATCTCAATATGATTCTGGCAGGTCAATCTTCCTCGAATGATTTACCGGTAACCGACGGCTCTTATTTCACCAGCTCCGATACAACTTCGGGCAGAAATGGGGCAAATTTATTTCTTGCAGTTATTGATTCTTCCGGCAAAAGAATAAATCATTGTACATATTTAAAGGGCAATAGCCCTGGTTTTATAAACACTGTCATTTTTAAAGATGATAAAAATTTACTTTTGGGTGGATCGACCACATCATCCGATTTGCCTGTGAGCAAAAATGCATTTCAAAAAGAATATCACAACGATCAGGACGCTTTTGTAATGGAATATAGTCTGGTCAATAATAAAGTTAATTACTGTACATACATTGGCGGTTCTAACAAGGATATATGTACTTCAATAGCCAAAACGAATGATGGAAACTTATTGATAACCGGCACATCACTATCGGAAGATTTCCCGGTAACTTCAAATTCTTTCGATGCTTCATATAATGGTGCTTCTGGCAGTACATGGGGAGGTGATTATTTCATTTCGATAATTAATTCTGCTATGGGCACACAGGAATACTCAACCTACCTTGGTGGAACCGGGAATGATTATTGGCCAAGGGCTATCGTAAACGATGACAAAATTTATATAGTGGGCAACACAAAATCAAATGATTTTCCTGTCACAGAACATGCACTTTTCAAGAATTATGGCGGAGAGGCAAGGCAAGGTGGCGATGTTGTATTTTTAAGGTTTTCAATTGATGAGCTTTTAAATTATCCACTTACTTCAGACGCTGATAATATCAAAGTTAAATAAAGAATTGAATTGTAATAAATAAGGAGAGCAATAGCCAATTGAAACATTCAGGATCATTTTTGAACTGTTTCGTCGCTTCTTTCTTAAAGAAAATCTTACTTTTGAAATAGATCAAACCTTATACAATGATGCGAAGTCTGTATGTTCTGCTAATCTTCATGCTTATTTCTTATCATAACTCATTTGCGCAGATAAATGTCATTGTCGATAGTTTAAAAAATGAACTGGCTCAATGCAAAACTACCGATGACAGTGTTTATTACCTATGCAGGATAACATGGAATACTCCATATGACAATGCACAGGTAAAATATTATTATGGGAATTTTGCCCTTGAAACTGCACTAAAAACTGATGATAAACTTAAAATTGCAGAAGCATATGATGCAGCTGCTTGCGGGTATAAGGCAGTCGACAGCCTTGAATCAGCCAAAGCATTATTTCAAAAGAATATAAATATAGGCCAGGAGAATGATTTTTACGACCGGATTGGTTTCGGTTCGTACCATATTGCCCAAATATTATTGGAACAGGACAGTTTAGATAAAGCACTGTCGTATTTAAAAATTAGCGAAGAAGCCTTTAAAAAGGACAATCGTGCCGATATGCTCATTAAACTGGGTTGGTTATTTATCAAAACTGATCCTAAAAATCAGGAAGAGAATATCAACAGACAGATAGCCAGTATCAAAACAATAATTGATGAAAAAGAAGATCCAAACGAAAAACTATTTTATTATATCGACCTGGCAAATCTGTATAATAAACTGGGAAACCGGAATCAATCAATATACTATGTTCAAATTGCAGTGGATTTAGCCGAAGAAGCTAAGAATTTAAAAGGGATTATAAAGTCGTATTATTTAATTGCCAGCTATTTTAGGGACATACAGCAAAATTACCCTGCAGCCTTAAGCTATTACAGTAAAATAATGGAGATATATGAAAAGGAAGCAAAGCCTTTAGCGGTTGCAAGCCTGTATAACGATATCGGATACAATTACAAACTGGCAGGAAACAATTCTATGGCAATTCAATACTATAACAAAAGCCTCAAAATTTCAACGGAACACCATCACCGCCATACCATGGCCGATGCGTACAGGAACATAGGTGAGATTTATTATAGTACCAAAGAGTATGATAAAGCCCTGGAATACTACCAAAAAAGTTACACTACAGGATGCGATATATGTCCGCAAATTGTTTTTCATTCAGCATTGGTGAATATAGGAAATGTTTACCTGCTTGATCACAAACCGGATAGTGCCTTTATATATTATCAGAAAGCAATTGCTTTGGCCGACTCAACAAATTCAATCTATGATCTTGCCGTTTCCTACTTTAACCTGGCAAAATATTACGATGCACAGAAGGACATCAACCGTTCATTAAATTATAACCATCGAGCACTTAACCTGGCTAAAGAAGCAAATTCTCTGCCTTTGCAAAAGGACATTTCTGAGCACCTGACCCAAATCTATTCCAGTCAAAAGAACTATCAACAGGCATACATTTTTTTAGCATCATCCGATAAATTAAAGGATAGTATCAATATTCTGAACAATGTGGAAAACATAGCCCGGCTCGAAACCAGGTTCGAGTTTCAAAACCTGCAAATGCAAAAGGAACTGGATAATCTGCAGGCAGATAAGGAAATTGCCAGACAAAAATTATTACGCAATTTCTTTTTTATTGGTATTATTATGTTATCGATTCTTGGATTCCTTATATACTTAAGTTACCGCAGAAAAAAGAAAGACAACAGGATACTCAATGAGCAAAAGGAAGCCATCCGGAAAATGTCTGTAAAAGTACATGAGGCGGATCAGGCAAAATTGCAATTCTTTACAAATATCTCCCATGAATTACGAACCCCATTAACCATAATAATTGGTGTAACGGAAAAACTTAAGGCAATTCTGAATGATTCAGAATTCCTTCCTGTTATCAGAAAAAATGCCTTTAAGCTACTCCAATTGATTAATCACTTATTAGACTTACAAAAACTGGATACTTCCAATATGGTGTTAAATGTTAGCCAAGGTGATCTGTATGACTTTATTAAAGGTATTGCCAGTTCTTTTGAAACTATCGCAAATCAGAAGAACATTATCATCCGGGTTACAAGGGAAGAAAATGATTTTACTGGTTTTTTCGATCACGATAAACTGGAAAAAATTATATCGAACCTGGTTTCAAACGCTGTTAAATACAATACCCAAAATGGGGCAGTAGAAATCTCATTAGCAAAAGATAAAAAACAGGGATATGTTGAAATAGCCATAGCAGATACAGGTGTTGGCATAGCAGAAAAGGAGTTGCAAAATATTTTCAACCGGTTTTATCGTGTAAATGAAAACACGTCCCAGGGATCTGGTATTGGTCTGGCACTGGTGAAGGAACTGGTTGAACTCCATAAAGGCAGTGTAAAAGTCGAAAGCGTTAAAAACAAGAGGACAGTGTTTACAGTACTACTGCCGGTAGAAAAATATTTTTATGAAAATTCAAGAATAGTGTCTAACAAAGATTATTTACCTGATACAGATAACTATACAGAAACTATAGACGCAGAAGAACAACCCGAACTAACAGAACGTGCTGACGAAAAAGAAAACGATGTTAACAAAAAAAGCTTGTTGGTTGTAGAGGATAATGCTGATTTACGAAAATTCATTATTGATATATTCACTACTGAATACCAAACTATTGAGGCAAATAACGGGGAACAGGGTATTAAGCTGGCCATAAAACATGTGCCCGATATTATAATAAGCGACATTATGATGCCCAAATTATCAGGCATTCAGATGATAGAGCAGATCAAGAACCAGGAAACAACCAGTCATATCCCTGTTATTTTACTCACGGCCAAAAATGATATAAGCACACAACTTAGCAGTTTCGAAAAAGGTGCCGATGATTACATCAGTAAACCTTTCGACTCTGTCGTCCTAAAATCGCGCGTTGAAAATTTACTACGCTTAAGAAAACATCTGGTCGAAAAATTTTCAAAGGAATTCCACCTGCAACCCAAGGAAATACATATTGAAGATGCCGATCAGAAATTCCTTGAAAAAACCATTGGTCTTATTGAAAAATATATTGCCGATCCCAACCTGAACATAGATTTACTTGCCCTTGAATTAGGCGTTAGCAGAACCCAGTTATACCGTAAGTTGAAAGCATTGACAGATTATTCAGCCAACCAGTTTATCCGTATTATCCGCCTGAAAAGAGCTGCACAAATTCTAAAACATGGCCAGAACAACATTGCCGAAGTAATGGATGCTACAGGCTTCAGTAATTATTCGCACTTTAATAACTGTTTTAAAGAATATTTTGGCGAATACCCTAAAGATTATGCGCTGTTAAGTGTTAAAGGGAGCTTGAATTAAAGAATGCTTTTTTTGAGCTTTTGCGTTATCATGCCTGTAAAAATAAATGCAATCCAACTGGATATTAACCTTTCACAACTTTGACCCAAATCTGATGAAAGCTGGAATGTTTCGTCTGTTCAATCCTTAGGAAAATGTCAATATTCGCATAATAAAGAGCTTAAATAAAAATTGAAATTCAGTTTTTTATAGAATTCATTATGAGAACAAATCACATAATCGCCCTTATTTTAATTATAAATACAACTTATGCAACTATAAATGCGCAACTTAAATTTGATAAATCAGTGCAAACTTTTGGAAACGATATTGGGCGGGAGGTAAAGCTTGCCGATATCAATAATGATGGTTTTTGGGATATTGTATCCCGCAATGGGAATATGAATGGAGATAAAATATACATTCGGTTCTGGCTAAACAACGGTGCCGGAAATTTCGACTGTACGAGCATTAAAAGTATTCCGTTCGATTCCATAGATATCTCTTGTGTTGATTTAGGAGATGTCGATTCGGACGATGATTTGAATGCAATGATCCTGTACTCTGCAGATTACCAGAAATACACCGACACAACAAATTCAAAAAACTAAAATTATGACTTTTAAAAAAACTGCACTACTCCTTTTAGTATTTTATCTTATTACCGGTAGCATTTTCGCACAAAACAATACAAAAGTTAACGGATTTCAAGGTGATATTTATGTAAATAGGTTTAAAGATATTACCGTTCATACCTATGTGGCAAAAGATGATTTTTTAACGAATGCACATATTTTCGAAACCAAAAACCATCTTATTATTCACGATGTATTTCAAAAGAAAGATGATTGCCTGGATTTTCTGAAATACATTAAATCGTTAAAAAAGGAAGTTAAGGCAATTTATATTTCGCATGAACACGATGACCATTGGCTGGGTTTGTGTTATTTTAAAGAATACCCTGTTTATGCCACACCGTCGGTTATTAATTATATCCGCAAAGAAGGTCCCGGTATTTATAAAAAAAGGCAAGAACAGTTAGGTGAAAACCTGCCCGCTGAATTGAATGTTTCAATAAAAGAACTGCTTTTTGAAGATGAAATAATAGATGGTGTATTATTTCGCAATTTCCAAATAAACGAAGGAGGACCGGTTTACCTTGAATTGCCTCATCAAAAAATACTGGTTTCCCATCATATGATGCCTTATGGTATGCACCCGATTATCCCAAAGGATATTAATGGACGGATTGAGCAATTAAAGAAGATTAAAACAAAAAATTACAAGCTACTACTGGCAGGACATGGAAAACCTGCAACAAACGAAAATATTGATGAATTTATCGTGTATTTGCAAAAAGCAAATAGTTCACTTAAAACAGCAACTCATTATGAGGATGTAAAACATGAACTGGTCAATTTGCAACCCACCTGGGAGGCCTCAATGTTATTAGACCGGTCTTTGCCAAATTTTTTTATAAAAGCAGAACACTTTCCTTTAAATGATTTGAAAGGACTGGAATTAAATGGTTATAAAGCAAAAGCATCGAACTATCAGGGGCTAGACTGTATTGAGGCATACTGGGATAAAAATGACAATAATGAAAGTTTTATTGAAATATCTAAAACCTCTTTTACAAATGGCACCATTGAATTGGAGTTATTAGGTACACCCGGGCCCTATGTTAAAGAAACGTCTTGGACATTTCTGGGTTTAGCTTTTCGTATACAGAATGATTCAACCTACGAGTGTATTTATATCAGACCATCTGCAGGCAGGGATAACGACATGGAAAGCCGAAACTTTGCAGTACAATATACTTCTCACCCATACTATACATGGCAGGTACAAAAAAATGAGTCGCCGGGTAAATATGTGGCCTATTACGATCTTACAAAAAACTCATGGACCAAAATAAAAATTAAGGTAAACGGACAAAAAGCAGAGTTGTATATAAACGATTCCAAACAACCGGTCTTGCTTGTTAACGACTTAAAAATGGGTGAAAATATTAGCGGTGGTGTCGGGTTATGGGTTGGTGCCAGCACCCTTGGGCGGTACAGGAACCTGACTATTACATATAACTAATGAATAAAATGTAAAACGGGAAACAAGCATAAAGAGACAAAGTGAAATACAGAAGCAATTAGTAAAGTGAGTTTAATTCTCCAGTATGGTGGAATAGATGTGCTTGTTTTTGGAATATCTCGTTGCTCAAACCATCTGGAAAATATGAATATTCACAAAAAAAAATTCATGAACAGATTTCGCTTACTAATTCCGATCGCTATACTGTTGATATCTTGTAAATCCGGAAATCAAAAAGTTGAAACAGACGAGCAATTATCCTATTCTTTAAATTACGCTACATTTATTGCAGATATAGATTTTGGTGGGCCAGCCTCATCTATTTATACTGACAAACAGGGGTATACCTATATTTCCGGTAATACTAAAAATAAAGACCTTCCCACAACAAAAGGTGCATTTCAAACCACATTAAACGGCGAGAAGGCCGATGCATTTATAGCTAAGTTTGACCCTGAAAACAACCTTGTTTTTTGCACATATATTGGAGGAAGTAAAAGGGAACACCACACAGGGTTAACCGTTGATGAACAAGGGAATATCTACCTGGTTGGTGGTACACATTCGTACGATTTTCCTGTTACTAAGAATGCTTATGACAGAACTTTTAACGGAGAAAAGGATTGGGCTGGTGATGTCTATTTATTAAAACTTGACCCAACCGGAAGTAAACTGTTATTCTCCACTTTTATTGGAGGTAGTGTTCAGGAAACAGCCGACGTTGTTCATGTTGACAATGAAGGAAATATAATTATTGGAGGTTGTACGCTTTCATCTGATTTTCCAACCACTGAAAATATTATTGACAGGGAATTCAGAGGTTTTGAAGCATTTCTTGCCAAGTTCAATCCTACAGGAGAGAAACTATTATTCTCCACCCTTTTAGGTGGAAATAATAACGACCAGGTAACCTGCATTTCAACAGACAATGTAAATCAAATTTATATAGCAGGATTTACACGCTCTACTGATTTTCCTGTAACTATGGATGCGCTTCGGAGCAAAAGCGAAAATATAAATGATAGCGAATGGTGGGATGGTACGGATAACTATCTGATGAAAATCTCATCCGATGGTTCAAAAATACTTTATTCATCATACATAGGCGGTAAAAGTCGTCCGATAAAAACGCTGAACTGGAAAGAACCCAATAAAATTCTAATAGCCGGAAATGTCAATTCTGAGTGTTTCCCAATAACAGAAAGTGCATTGAATTCAGAACCGATGGGAGATCGGGATGGATATATCTCCATTTTTAATTCTGATAAAATGGAACTTGAGTATTCCACTTTGCTTGGGGGAAACAGCTATGATATGATAGAGGATGCATTCTTTCTAAATGAAGAGACCATTTTAATCGGTGGCGAAACAAACTCTACTGACTTTCCACTTACAAAAAATGCCATGGACACAATTTATCCTGTAAATGATAGCCTGTATCATCCGGGCTTTTTAGGTGAAAGAAAATTCTTTGTTTCACTTATCGACATTAACAAAGGTCAACTGCTATATTCTACATATTTCAATGGAGGCAGTAGATTTAATATATCCTCGGATGAAGATGGAAATATACGATACTTTGGAATTACAAATGATACTAATTTTTCTCTAACCCAAAATGCGATAAGAAAAGAACCAACTGCTTTTATATATGGGTCTTTAAAAATGAATTAAAATTTACAATATGAGAAAATATTTATTTCTAATACTATTAGGATTTCCTTATTTTTTAAATGCACAGAATTCAATCCACTTTACCAATCTATACGGTGATTATTTAGGGCAAACACCCCCGGGAGAAACGCCAGTTGTCTTTGCACCGGGAATTATTTCAACGGATTCCCTTATCGAGCACAGTGCCCCAACATTTTCTCCTGATGGAAAAGAAGTATTCTGGTGGATTGTCAGGAGTCCGAAAACAAGTGACGAAAAATGGACATCATGGGGTATGGCCATGCGTTCTGTTAAAGGCAGATGGACTGCTCCGGAGGTTACACCTAATTATGGAGGGCCCACATTTTCCGTTGACGGTAAACGACTCTATTTTCCGGGACTATATCCTGACAAAAAAGCCGATGGGCCTTATTTTATTGAAAAGCAGGGCAAAAGTTGGAGTCAACCTAAAAACCTTGGCATTGTAGCCCGCTTCCCGGAAATAAAGGGTGCCGGAAGTTTCTCGGTTACAAGAAACGGTACATTCTATTTTAATGGTGATACTGGTGGAAAAGAACAGACTACGGACAATAAGATCTTTCGGGCTAAACAGGTGAATGGTGAATATACCACATTGGAATTATTGCCACCTTGCATCAATCAGACTCCCGGTCATGATATGTTTCCATTTATTGCACCCGACGAAAGTTATCTGATTTTCATCTCTGATCGCGAAGGCAGCCTTGGTGGTGGCGATTTATATATTAGTTTCCACAACATAAATGCAGATACCTGGACAGAACCAATAAATATGGGAGCACCTATAAATACTAACAAAGAGGAGCGCTTTCCCGGGCTGTCTCCTGATGGAAAATATCTTTTCTTTACCCGTTTAACACGTTCAGGCTTCCCCGATTTTGATCATGATATTTTTTGGGTTAGTGCCGAGATTATTGGCAGATTAAAAGAAAAGTATAATATCACTAAATAAGCATGACCTAACATGCATTAGCTACTATTTAAATAAACTACACGATATGAAGAATATAGTTTTAACTATAATGTTTTATACTCTTACTGGGATCACGTATGCTCAAAGTACTGATTTTGGAAATGATAATGAACTGAAAGATTCTCCTGCTCAAAACTCAGGAACAATAACTGATTACAGAGATGGAAATACCTATAGGACAATAAAAATTGGAAATCAATGGTGGTTTTCACAGAACCTGAATTATTATGTTACTAGTGGCATCAAATACTTAAACAACGATAGTGTCCAAAATGCAAGTAAATATGGTCTGTTATATGAATGGAAAACAGCTGCAAACTCTTGTCCGGCTGGCTGGCACCTGCCTACACATGAAGAATGGCGTTATCTCGAAATGGAATTAGGTTTCAAACAAAACGAGCCGGTTAAATCCAATAATTTTTATGGTACCAATGAAGGTGATAAGTTGAAAGATACGGTATTATGGGACACTCCTAATACCAACAACAACTCAAGTGGATTTAGTGCTTTGCCTGGAGGACATTACGCTATGGGTCAGTTTTGGGGAGAGAATACCGTTGCACAATTCTGGGCAGATGAAAAAAACAGCAATGAAGCCTGGTATAGAAGTCTGGGCTATAACAATTCCGGCATTCACATTTACTATCAGTCAAAAACAGATGGATATAAATCGGTTCGATGTGTTAAAGATACTATTGAACTAACAGGAGATTACTTTGGGCAGGAAAAACCCGATACCATACCGAAACCATTTGGTTTGTCGATTATCTCTTTATATGACAATAATGAACATACCGCTTCATTTTCTCCTGATGGTAAATCATTTTATTTTACTCGCGACCCTGACAGGAAAACCTTTTTAATGACAAAATACCATGACGATTCCTGGGAAAATCCTGTTCGGGCTGAATTTGATGGACGTGAAGCTATTTTTTCACCAGATGGTTCAAAATTGTTTTTTGGTGATGGTGATATATGGTTTATGGAAAAAAATGGTGATATATGGGACACGCCACAAAAAATGGGAGACGAAATTAATACGGGCAATAATGAGTATTACGCATCAACAACAAGCTCAGGCAATATTTATTTTTCAAGAATAGAAAATGGTATAGCTTCAATTTATGTGTCAAAATTTATGAATGGTAAAAATGAAACGGCGGTAAAATTACCTGAACAAATTAACACTACAGGAATAAGTACATTTCACCCTTTTATTGCTCCGGATGAAAGCTACCTTTTATTTAACTCAAACAAATCAGGCGGTTTCGGTGAAACCGATTTATATATTTCATACCTGTCTGAAAGTAAAAACTGGAGTAATCCAATAAATTTAGGTAGAAATATTAATTCGACCGACAGGGATATTTGCCCGGTTATTACACCCGATGGTAAATATTTGCTTTTTACCAGAAACTGGGAAGAAAGTTCAAACTGGTATGGAAATTTATATTGGGTGAATACAAGTTTTATTGAAGATTTAAAAAGTGATGCAACATATCCTGATGTTTCGGACATATTTGAAATAAATAATAATGGAATTTGCATATTTCCAAACCCTACCAACCAAACCATTCAAATTAAAACCAATGGAGATTTTACAGATATCTCAAACTATCAATTGTTGGATATAAACGGCAAAGTAATTAAAGAAGGTAAATTGGATACAGATATAATTGATATTTCAGGTATTTCAACGGGAGCTTATTTTTTTAGTTATTCTATTGCTAAAAAGACGTTTGCTCAAAAAATTGTAATTAATTAAATAAATCATGAAAACAATTCTATTCTTCTTTTTAATTGCGATAACAAACATTACTTATGCACAGGATTCAATTCATTTATCGATTTATATGGAGATTATTTAGGGCGAACTCCTCCAGGTAAAAAAGCAATTAAATTTGCACCTGATTTCATTTCACTTCCTGATCGCAGTGAATACGTATTAAAATTCACCCCTGACGGAAACGAATGTTATATTGGTTGTTCTATTAGGGATTCCAGTAAAATTTATTTTACAAAGCGAATAAACAATACCTGGACAGAACTAATGGAAGTGCCATTTTCATTGAATCAGAAAGTTATGTTGTCCGGTTTATCTTCAGACGGGAAAAAACTTTATTTCGAAAAAGACGATGACATATGGATGGTCGAACGCACTACCAATGGATGGGGCGAACCACAATGCCTTCCTGTGCAAATCAATTCAACTTCGAATGACCATAGTTACACCGAGACAACTGATGGTACTATTTATGTCGGGTCCAGTCGTCCCGGTGGATCTGGTAGGTATCTTAATGTTTGGCAAATAAATCAGGAGCCTGATAATTCACTGCAAGCAAAGAATCCTGGATTAATGATAAATTAGAGTCTAAGAATTTAACGCCTTGTATTGCCCAGGATGGCTCATATTTAATTTTCACCCAGTCAAATACATACTATGAGCACCTTTATATAAGCTTTAACAAGGGAAATGGGGAATGGACGATACCTGTAAATATGGATAAAGGTGAATCAAATATCAATACCCGGTTCCAGACCCGACCAACCCTTTCTCCCGATGGAAAGTATCTTTTTTTTAATAAACACATACCAAACCGAAAAAACAGTTCGGATATTTATTGGATTAGTACAGAAATAATTGATGATATAAAAAAAGAAGTGTTTAATGTAAAGAATACCAAATAATAAAACCAGCGCTCACAATCTCATAAAACATTAGCTTCGCTGAGTTCACCCATTTTCCTGTGGCCGATGCAGATGAATTAAGCATAAATTTTAAAAAATATAAAAAGCAGAATGCATTTAAAAATGCAATTAAATAACAACGAACAAAGTAAAAATAACCGCAATACTATTGAGGTTATAGAACCGTTAGCTACAAGTATAAAAACCGAGCAAATCCGCAGAAATATATGATTCAAGAAAAACAATAGACGGTAACTAACAACATAAAACAGTTAAGGATTTGCAAAATAATTTGATTTGATAATAAATCTCCTTTTCTTTAACAGAAACGCCTGAAACTACAATGCACATGAAATTTAGAAAATTATTTTTTTTACCCATCTTTTTCATCGCCTCTTTTTATTCCTGCGAAAAGGAAGAATTTATTGATGTAATGCAGAAAACAGAATTAGAAAAAATTATTGACTCTGAATTCAGTCGGTGTGAGATGCCCGGATTGACTTGTGCAGCAGTAAAAGAAGATTCGATAGTTTATATAGGGTATAGAGGTTATGCAAATGTGAAAGATAAAGTGGAGCTTTCGTCGCAAACCCGAATGTTAGTGGGGTCGGTATCTAAAACTTTAACTTTAACTGCAATTATGCAATTATATGACAGAGGATTAATTGAACTCGACGCTGACATAAACTCATATTTACCTTTTGAGGTAAGAAACCCACGTTACGCTGATGTACCTATCACAGTTAGGATGTTACTTATGCACTCTTCATCCATTTCAGACTCGTACACATGTTCTTTATTATTGTTCTGGGGCTATGAGGATTTTCCTGAAAGTCTAATGCATTTTGAACAAAACTATTTAACGGCAAATGGTCAATACTATTCAAAAGATAACTATTCCGATAAAAAGCCGGGAACAACTTATCTTTATTCTAATGTTGCTGCATCACTGATAGCTTGTTTGGTTGAATATGTTACCGGGGAGGGTTTTAACGCCTATTGCAAAGAAAATATTTTCTACCCATTGGGAATGAATAAAACTACCTGGTTGTATAGTGAAACCCCAAAAGATGAAATGGCAATTCCTTATGCTAACATAATTAATGTTGATCCACAAAGCCCTTTTTATAGTCAACCTAATTATCCTTCAGGGAATTTGATTACTACAGCTGAAGATTTATCTAAATTTATGAGGGCTTTTATTATGGATGGATCATACAATGATTATCAGCTATTGAAACCACAGACAGTTGACTTAATTCTACATGACTATAAAGATCGTCAGGGCTTAATTTTTGTGGGGCGAAAAATGGGAAAATTCACGGTTTGGGGACACACCGGACTTATATATGGTGCAGCAGCTGAAATGTTTTTTGACAGAGACCAACGTGTAGGTTACATAATGATAACTAATCGTAACAATATATATTCGCGAAAAGCTGCAATTGGAAATGCCTTATTACTTTACGCAAAACGACAATAATTAAACCCAGATATCTGTAATTATGAAACGTACAATTTTACCTGTCCTGTTTATAATAATCTTTTTGTCATTATACCAAATAATAGTAGCTTCAAATCCGGATTCAACCAGTAGAAGTGTTGGTATTGTGGTGAGTTATCGGGGGATAATAAGAAATACCCCAGGCTTGAGTCTGGGCATTGAAAAAACTTATCTTCAATCGGCAAAATATTCAGTTCTTGGTTCTGCAACGCTACAACTGAACCAAAAACCTGATGTTTTTACCTCTACCGGTTTTAATTTAGGAAGCACCCTCAGGAGAACATGGAACAGTGGTTTATATCTGGAACATGGAGTAAACATGGGTTATTTAGGTAAGTATTACAATTTCGATATTTATAGAACTAATTCAGATGGAGATATTGTTAATACAGGTAGAAAATTGAAGAGTACAATGACCTTGGGGTATTCGATAGGTCTGGGGTATGATTTTTCGAAAAAAGCAAATACCAACATCCAACTATTTGTTAAGCCTGGCATTTATTATGACTTATTTGACAGAAGTAACTACTACATCCTGAACTACTATAGCATTGAAATGGGATTGATTTTTCATCCACAATGGTTAAACAGAAATAAATAAATTGCCAACCCTCTTTGTAAACATATTGGTAAGTCAGATGCTCTTCTTATCCTGAAAAATGTAGTATAATGTTACAGGCTTATGTCCTGGTTCTTGTATCTAAAAATATATGTTTAGTGTAGTCTCCAGGCTATATCTTGAAAATTAGACGTTTGAATATATTCAAAATGAATAAGAGTAATTATTAATTTTGCATCATGCATTGTTCATTTAAAACAATTACTTTTAGCTTGATAAAAAGGAAATCTATTTTTGTATTGTTGGGAATAAATTATTCGTTGATAAAGATTTAATTATTGATTTTAAAAACAAAAAAATTGGACTAACGGAATGAACCTGCTGTAGCCCAAAATAAACCACATTAGAACGATGGTTTATTATTACTGTTGGGCACACAGACATATAAAATTGACAGTATTAAGAATTTAAAAATATGATAAAAAAAACAGTCTTTTGGAGTAGGGAAGGTATTATAACACTTATCGCAACCCTAATTGGTGTTTTTCTTGCGCTTTATTTAAACGAATGGAATGCCTCAAGAAAACTTAAAAAGCAAAAAGAAATTGCAACTGAAAATATTTTAACCGAAATAAGTGCAAATAAAAAATTGCTAACGGAATCAGTAAAAAATTACACAGAAATGCTCGACATATACATCTTTTTTAATGAGTGTTTAAGCGCTGAAAGTGAATTTATTACTTCATCAGAAAATATGATTCAGTTTAGAACAAAGCACCCTGGCTTACTTTCTCCCATTGACTCAGTACGATTGGAAAATGGAATGTTTAAATACACCCGAATGAATTTAAATTTGGTCTTTACTTTAGAACAGGTAGAACTGAGAACCATAGCATGGGAGACTTTAAAAAGTAGTAATATCATTTCATCCTACGATTTTGATTACTTAATGAGCTTGGAATATATCTATAAATCGCTATATAGTATTATCCAAACAAATAATGGAATCTATAATGATGCTAAAAAATTTATACAAGGTGATATGAGCGTTCTTGACAATCTGATTTTTAATGTAAAAATGGCGATAAATACAGAAAACGGATTGATCGATTTATGTAATAAAGATTATGGAAAATAAAAAACTGTGGCCGATATTCAGTTCATTGTACATTGGGATGACACCATATTGTGGGAAGGGTAGGCAAGGCTTGCATTTAGCATTGATAGGTTGTTGAAACAAACTAAAATTTGCAGATTCCAATTAGATTATGGAACCTGCAAATTTTAAATTACCTTAAATGAATCTGCACGCTATAGGATCCGTCAGCTTTTTCCGTTTTTATTTTTAATTTCCACTCACCAATCCACTCCGATGGATTCGACTTTAAATTCAACTCCTGATTGAAATAAACATCGAAAGTATTGTCAACTGTTATGGTTTTGAATTCTTTGCCGGTCGGCGAAATGAAAGTAATAATTATGCTTCCCGAATTTACTTCGCCTTGTATAATCAGTTTTAACTTACTATAGTAGGTCTCCACTGAAAATTTTTTAGTTGCTTCCAAGGATTGTCCATTGAATGTTTTTCGCAGCATCAGCTCTGATACATCTTTCCTCTCAGATTCTTTTATAGCATCTCCTGTAGAATTCTGTGCATTAACACAGATTCCCGAAAAAAGGATGCCCAATACAAGTCCAAGTAATAATAATTTGCGTTTCATAATTTCATTATTTAATTCATTCTTAAATTATTTATCAGGAGTAAAATTATTACAAAATCACCTGCATTGGGTTAATGAAGGGTTAATGGAAGGTTAATGCAATTTTCTCATCAATATTATTAGTATTTTAGAAACAAAAAAAGATGCGTAAAGGACCGCTCACATTTATTTCATCTTTATCACTATTGGTTTTGGTCATTATCCAAATCTATGTTATCTGGAACTACTACAATGTAAAAAGTGAAAATTTCGACATGAATTATTCCAGTGCTATATTAAGCACAATAGATAATAACAGTTATGATTCTTTATCTGACTCGCTCGATATCATGTTTAATAAAACTGCATCTTCATTTTTGATGGAATTTTTCAATCCCTTGGATAGTACTGTACAGGATTATGTTTTAACAAAATTCGATAACATATTATTAAGATATGATTCAAATACTTCAAAAGTTAAAGACTATCTATTGAATAATAACCTGGATACTGTTTTTAAAACCTATTATTCCATAAACGAAATATCGTTTATGGATTTTGATAATAAGATACCTGTATATAAGAACATTCAAACCACCCTGCAAGAAAAAGCAAAAGGAATTTACATTAATACATATTATAAGGAAGGTAATTATTATGCCATACAATACGACTATTATATCGATTTTGTTCATAAGCATAACGTGATACTTTCCGAGATGAAAGGTTTGCTGATTATGGTCATCCTTACCCTGTCTGCAGTTATCTTTACTTTTGTTTATACGTTGATTACCCTGCAACGCCAAAAGAAATTGACAGAGCTGAAAGATGACTTTATCAATAATATCAGTCATGAGTTCAAAACACCCTTATCAATTATTTCAGTGGCTACTTCATCATTAAAACAGGAGAAGATTAAAAAAGATGATCTTAAGTTTAAGGAAATTTATACCCAGCTGGAAAAGCAAAACAAAGTTCTCTCAAAAATGATTGATAATGTGATTGATGCAAGTTTATTAGACAGAAAGTCGATTCAAAGCGAAAAGGAGAATGTTCCTTTAAAACAATATTTCTCAGAGATTGTTTCCACTTTTCTAAATACCGAAGCAGCTGAAAAAAACGTTCAAATTATTGAAGAATATTCAATTCCGGATGATTTTATATATCATATCAACACGCTGCAATTCTCAAGGGCCATAGGTAATCTTTTAAATAATTCCATAAAATATTGTAAACTGGATCCGGTAATTGAAATTGGAATTACGTTGAACGAACAACTGAGAATAGAAATAAAAGACAACGGCATTGGAATTAAAGAGAATCATGAAAAAGATGTATTCAATAAATTCTTTAGAGCCGATAATCCTGATAAAGTAAAAGGCCTTGGATTGGGACTGTATATCGTAAAACGAATTATTGAAGACCATCATGGTACAATACGACTGGAAAGCGAGTGGGGCAAAGGAACAACAGCAATCATTACTTTACCAAAATAAAAACTTGTAAAATGTCTGTTTTATTAATTGAAGATGATGTTGATTTAGGCAAGTTACTTACCCAATTTCTTGAAATGAACGATATTGAAGTTGTTCATGCCAGGGATGGAGAAACAGCCCTAGATTTATTTGAGCGGATAGAATTTGATCTTGCCATTATTGATGTGATGTTACCCGACACCAACGGATTTAAAATTGCCAAAGTATTTAAACAACAAAAGCCTGATTTGCCATTCTTATTTTTGACTGCTAAAAACAAAAAGGAAGATATTATAAGTGGGTTAAAACTGGGTGCTGAAGATTATATTACAAAACCTTTTGAACCTGAAGAATTAGTTTTACGCATTAATATTGTGCTTAGAAGGAATTTACAAAATGGGAATCAAACACTTGATATTGGAAATTCCAGTTTGAAACATGATGAATTAAAACTCTGTACACCCCAAAATGAATATAAATTAACCCAGAAAGAATCTGAGCTGATTGCTTTTATAATTAAAAATAAAAACCGCTTAATTAAAAGACAAATCATGCTAAAAACAATTTGGGGAGAAAACGATTATTTCTTAGGCCGGAGTATGGATGTATTTATAAGCAGGCTAAGGAAATTCTTCAAAGATGATCCGATGATTAGAATTGAAACATTTCGGGGTGTGGGTTATATATTCCGGGATAATTGATTTGAATAATGCCCAGCCCATAACAACACGGTCATAAAAGATCGTGCAGATAAATGTTATATTTGAATAATACAGCATTTAATATAAGGCTTAGCCGCTTGATACTGAAACGTATTTAAGTGTTCAACGATTTCTTACTGCCATCAGTTGTGTGATATTGCAATCGACCATTACAACATAATAGATTATTAAAGACCTTATTAGAATTAAAGACAGGGATGTCGTGTTTTGTAGTTGGAAAGTTACCCTGATTTGTACCAAAAAATAATATGAAAGCAGGAAAGTTAATAAAAGAGCTAAGAATTTAGGGTTTCCGTATTTGTATAAATTAATAAGAAACTTTCTATACATTTTTCATAGATATTTTGTTTTGAGAATATTCTCATTATATTTGTATTGAGAAATATCTCATAAAGAATTTTGTTTAATTATACGTGAAGCAATAAAATAGTCTTTCAATTCTACTAAACCATAAGAACGGGAGTCATAAATAATAACCATAAAAACTAATTGCTATGGCATGTGTAAACGGTGTAAAACCAGTAAAAAAGAAAAAAAACAAAGAAATTGAAGTTCAAAATTTAAAAATGGAGGAAAAATCTATGAGTGCAACAATGGTAAGACAAGAAATGCCTGAATTTGAAATGGAAGCGTATGACGCAAAAACAGGACATTACAAAACAGTTTCAAGTGCAGATTATAAAGATAAATGGGCAGTTGTATGCTTTTACCCTGCTGACTTTACTTTCGTGTGCCCGACAGAGATTGCTGCAATGAATGCTCACTACGATGAATTTGAAAATCTTGGAGTAGAGCTTTTGCCTGTTTCTGTAGACTCAAAGTTTTCACATAAAAGATTTGTAGAAACTGAACCAATACTTAAAGGTCTTAAAATAACCATTGGTGCAGATACGACGAAAGAGGTTGCCCGTGCTTTTGGCGTACTTATTGAAGAAGAAGGTGTAGCCCTCAGAGGACGTTTCCTTTTCAACCCTGATGGGGTTTGTGTTGCACAGGAAGTACAAGCTGATTCTGTAGGTAGAAATGTAAATGAATTTTTAAGACAAATTCAGGCATGGCAACATGCCAGTAAAACAGGTGAAGTTTGTCCTGCTGGATGGAGACCTGGAAAAAAGACATTACCAGTTCAGGAAAAAGTTGAAGAAATGACAGGTAAAGTAGGTGATTTCATTACTATCGAAGAAATTTTAAGTTAATATCAAAAAAAAATATAGGGTTAGAAAAAGCCCTCCCTATTTGTAAGCACATTGGCAAGTCATACAGCCTGCTCTGATCTCTCAGTAGCTTCGCTGAAGTCAGGACTTGCCAAGAGCTTACAAAGCCAATCCTAAATATCCTCTTCACGTTTGTTATGGTCTACCGGCTAAGTCCTGAGAATTAAACGTTTAATTATATTCAAAACTAATATGAGCAATTATTCATTCTTCATTTTCAATTGTTCATATAAAATACTTACTTTTAGGTTGATAAAATTGAAATGACCCCGTTCCTGTCTGGATTAGCCTGATGATAACATGTCTTATTTAATAACAAATACCTACAATAAAAAGAGAAAAAAGTTGAACCACTTTTCGCTTTATTGACTTATTTGCAAGGATTAGTGGAATAAAGGTCGGTATATAATAGTTGTAGCAATTGAAGAAATCTGTCCTGACTAAAAAAATAAAAATATGGCAACATTAATAGTAGGAGCAACCGGTGCTACAGGAAAACAATTGGTTGAACAATTATTGAGTATGGGACAAAGCGTCAAGGTGATAGTGCGTCCTTCGGGAAAAGTGACGGATACGTGGACGAAAAACGATAAGATATCAATCATCAAAGCTAATATCTCAGAGATCAGCGTTGATGAAATGATGAATCATTTGATTGATTGCCAGTCAGTCGCTTCTTGTCTTGGCCATAATATTAATTTGAAGGGAATTTTTGGAAAGCCAAGAAAATTAGTAACTGATGCCGTTAAATTGCTTTGTATTGCAATTCAGAAGAATTCACCCGATAAACCAATCCGGTTTGTGTTAATGAACACAACTGCGAACAGAAACGGAGATTTAAATGAGCCCGTTTCAATTGGAGAAAAACTGGTAATGGGGCTCATTCGTTTTTTTGTACCACCGCAGTCAGATAATGAAAACGCAGCTGACTTTTTAAGAGTTAACATTGGGCAAAAAAATGAATTAATTGAATGGGTAGCTGTCCGACCAGATACTTTAATTGATGAAGATAATGTAAGTGAATACGAGATATACCCTTTACCGATACGGAGTGCACTTTCTAATCCGGGTAAAACCAGCAGGATTAATGTTGGGAATTTTATGTCCAGACTAATTGTAGAAACTGATTTGTGGAATAAGTGGAAAGGGCAGATGCCGGTAATATATAATAAAATGAACTAATGGCATGAAATCAACTGACGATAACATGTGGTCATATTGTATGCGGGTTTAATTATCTGCCAAACTTTATTTCGTATACTATAGTTTTAGGCACGACAATCATCACTTCATGTGATCTCAACAGCCATAGGGACAATAAATAATGAGAATGTTATATTTAAATGCAAACCCAGGAAATAACGAACTATGAAAACACTACGATTTTTATTCCTATCACTGACATTTATCCTGATGGTCATTTGTAATGTTGGTTTATGTCATTTGATAATAAATTTCTTAGATATTTGATTTAGCAAACATTGAAAAAGATGAAAAGAGTCGTTCCTATACTATTTCTATTTATAACGCTTAGTGCGTGCACCAATAAAAATCACATTACGGGTAACTGGATTGAGAAGGATAATTTTGTTAATCCTGAAATTTGTGAAATTCGACAGGATTTTTATAGGACACTTAACGGACCAATTCTCCAGGATAGATTATATAAAATTAAGAAAGACACATTCTTGTTTGATAATTTCATGGGGCTGGATAAAATACGATTTAAAGTAGCAGAGAACGAATTATTATTTTACGATATTAACAGTGATTCTTTGTTGGGTAAGTTCGAAAGAAACATTTACAAAAACTTTATAGATTATTTTAATGTTAAAAAGCATACAGAGATAGTGCTTCCAGTTCTTAAAGCCACTGACATTGAGAGGAAGGAGAACAGTAGCACTATTGTATTTGACATTGAAAACGATAATGCAGTCTATTTAAATGGCGAAAAGTTTAAATTAGATAGCTTAACCTACTTGAAACTACTGCCGGATATTGATGATTATTTATTTGGAGGAGGTCAAAATTTAGTTTTTTGTGATGGCAGGATAAGACTTAGTGTCCTAAACAACCTTAAATCCGTATTGCAGAAAGCACGTAGAAACAGAATAATATACGTAACGCAGGATAGCTCTGATCATCTTTGTGGAATACAATCAGTTCTGCCCTATACTGAAAATAATATCCCGGATTCTCTGTTGTCAAAATATCCACCTCTTCCGCCACCTTTGTTTTCAAATCCTGAAGACATTAACGAACATGCTGTTATATGTAAAATTTCAGCTACAGGTAAAGAAATTAGCGGGAAGCCGATAAAATCAGAAGAGTTAGATTCTGTTTTAAAAGAAAAGATGATGTCTACTCAGGGGGTTATAGTAGAGGTTTACTTCGATGACAGGATGGATTTTGAAACTTATTTACGGGAATTGTCAAAACTGAGAGCAGTATATCAAGAAGAGAGTAAAAAGAATAGTGAGGAATTATTTCTTAAGTTTCAACAGGAGGATTCAGAGTATGAAGGACAGGAGGATATCAGGATGATATATCCGATGTTAATACATGAAATAGACAGGGAAACATATGAAACACTGATAACTCAAAGCTGGTAATAAGCGGTCATATGGTGATCAATTGTTAATACAAACCGTTCTTAATTTGCATTTTTGAATCGAATTAAAGCTTGTTTCTGTTTTGAAGGGTACGAACAACCAGAACCGCTAAAAAATAATAGCATTTACGTCAGAACTCTTCAGTTCCAGGAAATGTATAAAATTTGCATTTTCCTATGGCTATCTGAATCCCTGGTCCAATAACAAATCGCAGATTTGGATTTTTCGGGTCTTGGCTCTTGGTTCTTGAATCTTGTATCTTGTATCTGAAATCACCCCATTATCATCCCAATAAAGGTAGCAGAAAGTGCCGAGGCCAGTGTGCCGGCCAGAAGTGCACGAAAGCCAAATTCAGACAACCAGACTTTTTTACCGGGAGCAAGGGAACCAATGCCGCCTATCTGTATACCTATAGAGCTGATGTTAGCAAAACCGCACAGAATATAGGTTGACATGATGATGGACTTTTCGTAGGTGAAAGCACCAGCAGCCTGCATTTTACCAAGACTGGCATACCCTATGAATTCGTTGATGATGACCTTTTCGCCCAGCAACTGGCCAACCAGGGTCATATCTTCCTTCGCCACGCCAATCAGCCACATAAAAGGCGACATGACGTAGCCCAGCATAAATTGCAGTGACAGGCCATCGTACTGATTATCAGTAATTCTGGCTATGACTTCATTTAATCCGGTATATCTTCCAATCAGGTTGTTGGTAAAATAGTTAAACATGGCAATAAATGCAATGAACACCAACAGCATACCGCCAACATTCACCGCCAGCTTTATGCCTTCAACTGTACCGTTTGAGATGGCATCCAGTATATTTGTACCGACCTTATCCTTCGATATCTCAATATTTTTATCAATGTCTTCGGTTTGTGGGAAAAGTATTTTCGATAACACAACAGCACCCGGAGCAGCCATTACAGAAGCCGTCAGCAGGTGTTTGGCAAACATCTGACGCAGGGCTGGATCATCGCCACCAAGGAAACCGATATACGCCGCCATAACACCACCTGCAATGGTGGCCATACCTCCGGTCATCACCAGAAAAATCTCGGACCGGTTCATTTTCTCAAGAAAAGCCTTGATCATAAGGGGTGATTCGGTCTGGCCCAGGAAAATATTTCCGGCCACGGACAAGCTCTCGGCACCCGACAGCTTTAAAAAGCGGCTCATAATCCAGGCAAGGCCATACACAATCTTTTGGATCACACCAAGATAAAACAATAAGCTGGTAAGCGCAGAAAAGAAGATGATGGTTGGCAATATCTGAAACATGAAAATATAGCCTGTTTTGCTCAGGTCTACCAGGTCGCCCATTAAAAACTCTGAGCCTTGTTTTGTAAAGTCCAGGATTAATACGAATACTTTACCGCCGTATTCAAAAAAGGCCTGAACAAAAGGAACATACAAAACACCCAGTGCCAGAATAAGCTGGAATAATAATCCTTTACCAATGGTTGCCCAATGTACTTTTTTACGGTTGGTGCTGAACAACCAGGCAATGCCAATAATGGTTGTTATACCAATAATGCCTCTTACCACACTTAACATGGAAATCCCCTGACTTTCTATTACCATTTTTTTGTTATTTTCCGCGTCTTTTAATTTCGTCCCTGATTTTGGATGCCAGTTCGTAATCTTCGTTACCGATGGCATTCTGCAGTTCTTTTTTTAACTCTTCAATCGTAAATTCGGTGAAATCGATACTGCCCGTATCTTCCGGTGAATTAATCAGATCGTTCAGTGTTGACTCTGTTTCTTCAGGTTTGGGAGAACTGCTGTTTTCGATATCAAGGATAATACCGGCCCTTTCAATAATTTCTTTGGATGTGTAAATCGGAACATGAAAACGCAGGGCCAGCGCAACGGCATCGGATGTGCGGGAATCTATGCGAACCTTGTTTTTTGTGGTGTAATCAAAGCAGCTGAGTTCCGAATAGAAAATGCCGTCTTTAAGCTTATATATAAATACTTCTTCAACTTTAATATTAAATGCCGTAGCGAAGGACACAAATAAATCGTGTGTTAAGGGACGGGGTGGAGTCAGACCTTCAAGTTGAATGGCTATGGCCTGTGCTTCAACTCCCCCAATAATAATCGGTATTCTGCGTTCGCCTTCTTCTTCGGCTAAAACAAGGGCATAAGCACCCGAGTTAGAGTGGTTGTATGATAAACCGAGAACGTTTAACTTTATTTTCTCCATATATAACGGATTTGGGAAAGCGTCTCCCTTCTGTTTCTTAAGTAATTCAACAAATATAGAAAATTATTTTCACCTTTAGTTTCCCTGCTAAAAAACTGATAATGAAAAACTGTTGATAAATATTGAAGGAAAGCGCTTTAATTTTGTCAATTACCGTATTAAATTGTGACAGAAAATGTTAATTTTGAGGCTCCAAATTAATGTATTGGGTATAATAAAAATATTGGGAAAAGGTTATCATAAATAAAAATTTACGAATGAAAAAGCACAATTTTTACGCCGGCCCGTCTATATTGTCGGAATATGCCATTAAAAACACTGCAGATGCTGTTTTGAATTTTGAAGGATCCGGATTATCAATCCTTGAAATTTCTCACCGAAGTAAAGAATTTATTGCTGTGATGTCTGAAGCACAGGCTTTGGTGAAAGAGCTTTTGGATCTACCTTATGGATACCAGGTTTTGTTCCTGGGAGGAGGAGCCAGTACACAGTTTTGCATGGTGCCTTATAACCTGCTGAAAGAAAAAGCAGCTTATCTTGATACCGGTGCCTGGGCGGCAAAAGCCATTAAAGAAGCAAAGTTCTTTGGTGAAACAGAAGTTGTTGCTTCATCAAAAGATGGAAATTACTGTTATATCCCCAAAGGGTACGAGGTTCCTAAAGATGCTGATTATTTTCACTATACTTCCAATAATACCATATACGGTACTGAAATCAAGTCAGATCCGGATGTTGAAATTCCGTTGGTTGCAGATATGTCTTCCGATATTTTTTCCCGTCCCATTGATGTTTCAAAATATGCAGTCATTTATGGTGGTGCTCAGAAAAATCTGGGTCCGGCAGGAACTGCTTTCGTAATTGTTAATGAAAATTTACTGGGCCATGTGGATCGCGCTATTCCAACCATCCTGGATTATCGCACGCATATCTCCAAAGAGTCCATGTTTAATACCCCGCCGTGTGCGCCAATCTATACAAGCTTACAAACGCTTAAATGGTACAAACAGTTGGGTGGTATTCCTGCCATTGAAAAAATTAAAAAGCAGAAATCAGATCTTCTTTATGGCGAGATTGACAGCAATAAATTATTTGAAGGAACTGTTAAGAGTGCTGAAGATCGTTCTGATATGAACGTTACATTCGTGATGAAGGAAGAATATAAAGATCTGGAAGCTGACTTTCTGGCGTTAGCCTCTCAAAAAGGTATCGTGGGGATAAAGGGTCACCGAAGTGTTGGTGGTTTCAGAGCATCTATTTATAATGCCATGCCAATCGAAAGTGTCCAGGTACTTGTGGATGCAATGAAAGAATTTGAAAAAAAAATCTAATTAAATAAAATCTTAAGACGCAGGAAATTCCTGCGTTTTTTGTTTCTAACAATAATCGTACAAAACTATGGCAAAAGTATTAGTAGCTACAGAAAAACCTTTCGCATCAGCCGCTATAAAACTGATTAAAGAGGTTACAGACAGTGCAGGTTATGAACTGGTATTACTTGAAAAATACACAGAAAAGCAACAGTTGCTTGATGCTGTTTCTGATGTGGATGCAGTAATTATCAGAAGTGATATTGTGGATTCAGAAGTTATTAACGCCGGAAAGAACCTGAAAATCGTTGTCAGGGCAGGAGCCGGATATGATAATGTGGATCTTGCTGCAGCTACGTCAAAAGATGTATGTGTGATGAATACTCCGGGTCAGAACTCAAACGCCGTTGCAGAGCTGGCTCTGGGCATGATGGTATTTCTGGCACGTAATCAGTACAATGGTTCTGCAGGAACTGAACTGATGTGCAAAAAGCTAGGTATTCATGCTTACGGAAACGTTGGTAAAAATGTGGCCCGGATTGCCAAAGGTTTTGGTATGGAAGTTTATGCTTACGATCCTTATTGCGAGGATAAAATCAAAGCAGACGGTATTAACCTTATTACCGACCTGAAAACATTCTATTCCACATGCGATTATGTGTCACTCAATATTCCTGCCACAGCAGATACAAAGAAATCCATTAACTACGATTTACTCCGTTTTATGCCCAAAGGCGGTGTGTTGGTTAATACAGCCCGTAAAGAGGTGATTGATGAGGATGGTCTTCTGAAAATTATGGAAGACCGCCAGGATTTTAAATATATCTCTGATATCGCTCCGGATTGTGCTTCAGTGTTTACTGAAAAATATAGCGGACGCTATTTCTTTACACCTAAAAAAATGGGAGCGCAGACCGCCGAAGCAAATATTAATGCCGGTGTGGCAGCTGCAAAACAAATTGTGGGCTTCCTGGATAATGGCGATGCCACTTTCAAAGTCAATAAATAATAGTATTCACAATATTAAATCTTCCGGGTTATGATCCTTTCTTTTGGGATCATAGCCTGAAAAACTTTTTATAATGGCTATAATAAAACCTTTTAAAGGCTTAAGACCTCCTAAAGAAATTGCCAAAGATTTGTCCTGCTTACCGTATGACGTAATGAACAGCGCAGAAGCTGCTGAAATGGCAAAGGGAAAACCATTTTCATTGTTGCATATTACAAAAGCAGAAATTGATTGTCCTGACGGTACTGACGTCCATTCTGAATCGGTATATACAAAAGCTGTCGATAACTTTAAGAACTTCATAGAAAAGGATTGGCTCATTCAGGATGATGAGGCAAAATATTATATCTATGCACAAACAATGAATGGTCGTACACAGTATGGCATAGTAGGTTGTGCAGCATGTAAAGACTACGAAGACGGGATTATAAAGAAGCATGAGTTAACCCGCCCTGATAAGGAAGAAGACAGGATGGTACTTACACGCTATACGAATGCTAATATTGAACCGGTTTTCTTTTCTTATAAGGCCGTTCCTGAGATTGACGACATTGTTGCAGGTGTGGTGGAAAACCAGGTGGCAGATTACGATTTTGTGGCAGAGGAAGATGGTTTTGGTCATGCTTTCTGGGTTATTAATGATGCAGGAAAAAATGCCAGACTGGAAGAATTATTTGCATCCAAAGTTCCGTATACATATGTTGCGGACGGTCATCACAGGACTGCTGCCGCTGCAAGAATAGGGGCAGAGAAAGAATCTCAAAACCCAAATCATACGGGCGACGAAGAATATAACTATTTTATGGCTGTGCACTTTCCGGACGACCAATTGAATATTATTGATTATAACCGTGTGGTGAAAGACCTGAATGGTTTGTCGAAGGAAGAATTCCTTGCGAAACTTCAGGAAAATTTTGAAGTAGAGGCGAAAGGTGAAAGCATTTATAAACCTGAAAAGCTGCATAACTTCGGAATGTACCTGGATAATACCTGGTATTCATTGACTGCCAAACCGGGTACTTATGATGATAATGATCCAATCGGTGTGCTTGATGTAACGATTTCTTCGAATCTTATTTTACGCGATGTTCTTGGAATTGATGATCTGAGGACCAGCAAACGTGTGGATTTCGTGGGTGGAATCCGTGGTCTGGGAGAACTGGAAAAACGCGTGAACTCCGGTGAGATGGAAGTGGCTTTTGCATTGTATCCGGTTTCCATGAAGCAGTTGATAGATATTGCGGATTCCGGCAATATTATGCCACCAAAAACAACATGGTTTGAACCTAAATTGCGTTCAGGCTTGGTAGTTCATTTACTGGAAGACTAGCTGAGTTTATTATATTGATCAGGCGTGGCATTTTTGCTACGCCTTTTTTTGCGTTAGTGCTTTCCCGAAGATGGCGCTGATTTTCGCAGATTCACGCAGTCCCGATAGCTATCGGGATAACTCCGAAGGAGTGTCAGTATTGTAGATTATTGCCAGAAACGATATTTATCTGGCCGCGCAATACAGATGAATTTCCGGATGTAATTCTTGTCGGCCATTCTATTAAAGAAATAGGCCGATGAAACGAAAATTACAGATTGATTAGTACGGATATATTTTATACATTTGTACGTACAAATAATATGAGTAATGGATTCAAAACTGACATTAAAATTAGATAAGGATGTGATTGAAAAAGCAAAGGAGTACGCTTCATCGCATAAAAGAAGTCTTTCGCGCATGATTGAGTCTTATCTCAAATCATTGATTGATAAAGAAAACAAATGTTCTGAAAATGAGATTGAAATATCTCCGTTTGTTAGAAGTATGAAGACTGGTGTTAAAATCCCGGCGGATTTCGATTATAAGAAAGTATATGCTGATTACTTAGCCGAAAAATACAAATGAAAGACAGATTATTCTTTGACACAAACGTAGTGCTTGATTTGCTTGGAGAGCGAGAACCTTTTTATGATTCTGCTGCTAAAATTACGACTCTCGCTGATAGAGGCGAAATTGAACTGATTGTTTCTGCTTTAACATATTCAACCGTGTATTATTTACTTTCAAGATTTGAGGATAAGGAATTGGTTAAGGAAAAGATACGTAAGTTTAAGGTTATTGCAGAGACATCAGATTTGACTGATAAAATTGTAGAAAAAGGATTATCGTCAAAATTTTCAGATTTCGAGGATGCTTTACAATATTACTGTGCTATAAAAATGGATTGTAAGATATTGATTACAAGAAATATTAAAGATTTTAAGGAATCAGAAATTCCTGTTTTAACACCGGATGAATATTTAAATAGTCTGAGAACAAAATAATCTGCGTTTTTATTTATTGAAACACATTTCAGGATTAACAAGGCTTAAATTTCTCGCTGATAAGCTTAGTGCAGATAGCTATCGGGATCGCGGATTTCCGCAGAAATTGATTTCAAATCCAATTAAATACTTAATTTTTAGGACGTAGCCGGGAGACTACGCCCAACTTTTATTCTACAACAAATCACTTACAACTTATCACTTGCAACTTATAACTTTTATACTTCCACTATCTTATCCATTGCCACATACCATAAATACCCTTTTACATCCGCGTAGCCCATGCGGTTGAGCAGACTTTTATAGGAAGCTACCTGCCGGTGATATTTGGGATTATCAATTTCACCAAACTTGTAATCGATCACCTGTACCACCTTGTCTTTCAGGATTACTTTATCGGGGCGCCATTCCCGTTCACCTTGACGGATAGATATCTCATTCAAAACGGTATTATCATTGGAAAACCAGTTTTGTACAAGTGGTTTTTTAAATTTATTCGTGATAATTTCTTTTAGTTTGTTGCTCTCATCCACGGTTATTTTACCTTCACGCGCCTGCTTTTCAATATTTCGTTTTATATCGTCCACATTTTTACCTTGTCTGAAAGCTTCGTGCAAAAACGTTCCGATATGTGCTTTCTCCATCAGGTCTGTATCTGAAGTAGAGAATACTCGTGGTGCATTTTGCCGGATAACAGGACTGGCCTGACTGTGCGATGCGAAGTTCATCAGGTTTATAATTTCGGTTTGATCCTGTTTTTCTGCCGTTTTTTTCTTTGGTTTGCGTTCACCAAAATCAGTGTAGCCTTCATCATGTGCCAGTATATTAAGGTTATCCGGAGCATTTTGAAGGCATGTTTCCAAAAGTGTAGTAACATTGTTGCTGTTAACCAGGGAACCCAAAATATATAACTCGGTTTTTGCCCGCGTAAGCGCCACATACAACAGGTTCAGGTTATCCACATTGGTCAGTAGCTGCTCTTCCATTAACGTATCTTTAAACACAGTATCTTTCAGGGCACTGGTCAGTTGAACCGGAACAATAGGAAGTGGCAGACCAAGCGATTCAGGAACCTTGCACCAGGCCACGTTGGTGTTTTTGTCAATGTCCATTTTCCAGCTGGCAAACGGAATAATCACGACAGGGAATTCCAGTCCCTTGGCCTTATGAATGGTGAGCACCTGTATCGCATTTTCTGTTTTGGGCGGCTGAACCGAACTTTTCATGCGGATCTCTTCCCAGTGATTCAGAAAACCATACACATCAGATGCATACCGCTTGATAAATTCATTCATCACATCGCGAAATGCCTCAATAAAGATGATCTGTTCCGGATCAGTTTCCAGGTTGAACCGACGAATAATGGCATCCGTTTTTTCTTTCAAAGAAAGATTATCTAATCCTGTGAGTTTTTCAGCAACTTTGGTATGAAGCACAACCTGATTCCCTTCTTCCGCATTGAACTTTTCAGTTGTTACAGCATCCGGGGCGGAAGCGAAATAGTTGATTTCTGAGATTAGCAAAAGGTTATCCGGTTCGGTTTCAAGTCTGAGTATGTTAACAATAAACCGGAGCACCTCTGATGCTCCCAGAATCAGTGAATCTGATGAGATCACATCATAGCATGTGCCGGGTTTTGCCTGTGTACTTTGTTTATAATTCAGCAGATATTTGATCAGGTCAGCACCTTCACGGTTTTTGCGCACCAACACAGCTATATCACCGGCCTGATAGCCTCTTTTTTGCACATCTTCTATCAGTTCAACGGTATGATTAAAAACGTCATCAGTTTCAAATTCATCCTTTTTTCCAAAGTTTTTAAAATATACATAGCCATATCCGTCATTGTGCGTTATGTTTTGGTTATGTCCTTCGTATGCTTTGGTGATCATATGCTCCCAAACCTTATTTTCGGAAGGGAACGTGCTGTTGTAATTTTTCTGTAGAATTCCGGGAGCATGATCAAAAATAAAGTTATTGAACCGGACGATATTTTCTGAACTTCTCCAGTTCTTATCCAGGTATTCGTCGTTAATCTGCTCCTGCGTAAACTCCGAGTAAATGGTGTTGGCCAGCAATTGCCAGTCAGAATTTCGCCACCGGTAAATGGATTGTTTCACGTCGCCCACCAGCAGGTTTGGATGTCCGAAAGCCAGACTGTTGTTAATGAGTGGTCTGAAATTTTTCCATTGCATATTTGATGTGTCCTGAAACTCATCGATCATAAAATAACCAAACGTATTTCCGGCTTTTTCGTAAATAAACGGTGTATCGTTGTCGCCAATAATGGCATCGATCATTTCATTGGAATCGGAGAGGAGCAGCAGGTTGTGTTCCTCTGCATACGCTTTGACGGCCTGATGCAGATCAACAAAAATTCCCAGCGTAAAAAAGTTCCGCGATACGGCTCTTAAAGACTGCAGTGTCTCATAGTTTTCATCGTGAAATGCCAGGTAATCCAGTAAAAGAGTTCTTAACCCGTTATCCCTGGCGGTAGAGACCTCATTGACGTAATCACTTGTTTTGGTGACCCAGGAATTGTCATCTTCCGCCATATCCAGAGTCCGCTTTGTTATAAGCTTATCGTCAATATTACGGTTGAAGAGTTTGGCGAACAGGTTCATTCCACCGGACTTTCCATATTTAAAATCGGTAATTTCAAGACCGAAATTCTCGATCATTTCCAGACCTTTTTCACCAAATGCGACAAACTCATTTTCAAGCAACCTGATCCGTTTTTTCAGATCTTTTGATATGGAAAGCATGGTCTGCTTATCTTTCAGTGCATCAAAAAGAATTTGTTTTTCCGTTTTAAAGCCTTCTTTAAACAGTTCATTCCCCAGTCGTATGATGTCTCCGGTTATATCGTATTTTTCACCTTCTTCCACACGGCTCTCTGCATAGGTGGTCAGCCAGTTCAGTAGCTCGGAGTGTTCCGACTCTTCCAGGTTCATGAAGAGTTGTTCCACGGCTTCGGTCAGAATAGCCTTGTTGTCCAGCTGCAGGTTATAGTTATTAAAAATTCCCAGTTCCTTTGAGAAAGATTTAATAACGTACTGAAAAAACTTATCGATGGTGGAAATGAAAAAGTGCGAATAATTATTCAGGATCAGGCTCAGAATATTTCCGGCGGTTTTCATTATTTCGGCATCACTCATAAACGGGAAGGCCTCTTTTAATGCCTGCCGGTGTTCGCTTTTCCGGTTTTCTGTATCTGGTTTTGATAGCAGGAACAGTTCATTCACCACCTTGCTTTTCATTTCTGCTGTGGCTTTATTGGTAAATGTTACCGCCAGAATATGCCTGAAGTTGTACCGGTTTTTGAACAACAATAAGATGTATTCGCGAACCAGGCGGTATGTTTTACCGGAACCCGCAGAAGCTTTATAGATGGTGAGATTTTCCAATAATTTGTTTTTTATAAAAATACTTTTTTTTTAGATATAAGACCTAAGATTTAAGACACAAGATGAAATTACGAATTATTGATCGTTTGCGTAAAGTTTCAGATCGCACTGGAAAGTGGAATTACGAGATGTCTCCCTTTTTTAAAAAGGGAGTGTCCCGAAGCCAGCGGAGGGACGAGGGATTTTAATTTAACGGCATAGCAATATTGCATATAACATCTGAATTACATAATTTTAGACAGTGTGAATAAAATCAAATTACCTGAAAATGTTGGAAAAAGTTACCAGGTTCGATATACATAAAGAAGGCGATTTTAGTCTGTTTAAAAGGAATATTGAATCTTTTGCCAAAGAGCAACCAAATTACAGGGTTGTACTGACTGAAGATAGCATATACCTTAAAAAAAACTGGATCAGTTTAATGGATGCATTCACTTATCGCAGGTATTTATCAATTTTTCTGACGAATTTTGAGGGTGATATTACGTGTCAAAATAAGATAATAACGATAAAAGGAAAAGTCCAGCTTTCGCCATGGTATCGTGTGATTATGACTTTCATGCCAATCTTGTTTGTTCTGATGTTATTTTTAATTCTGATATCAAGGACTGATACATTCGTTTTTTTAGGTATTGTACCGGTAGTTATAATATTCAACCTGAATATTCAAATTGTTGTGGACCGATTTGTATATAAAAGAATAATAAATCAGGCTTTTAGAAATTATTTTGTTGATACCAATATATGATATTAAACCTTGTAGCTTTCAGTTTTTTTGGAAAATAATTTAAACATCAATATTGTTGGAACGTTATTTTACGGTATCCCCACTATAACCCAGATTTCGTGGCTTAATGTTCTTAATTTTGATGGCTGTCCGCTGTCATAAGCCAATTTATCAGCCTGTTCCCATGTTAATGTACCTGATTTAGCCAGTTCCGGATAATTGACCGGTACTGCGATAAATTCAATGGGTTGCTCTTTATAAAGATTAAAAACGGTTGTTATGGAAGTTTCTCCTTCACTTCCTGTTGACCCGGTTTCCTGAAACCGTTCTCCACCGGCCTTAATCAGCGACATATTCACAGGTTCTCCTGCATAAGGCTCATCCATTTTATACACGTTATCTTCTCTTTGAACCAATGTTACCGTTCCTGTTACAGTAACCTGGATATAGTTGAATGATTCTTCCGTTTCCCCGCAGCTAAACAGGAGTATTGCGGTAAAAAATACAAGTATTATTTTTTGCATGATGTGAGATATTGAGGTTGACAATCAGAAAGTTACGAAATTTAGGTTAATATGTCAAAGATTGTTGTTATCCTGCCAGATTTGAGGTCATCTGTTATGTAATGTTAATGTCATTAAAACTTCATTTATTTACAATCATGTTTTGGAGATTGGGTTATAAATTTGATGGTGTAAAAGAAAGACCGATTTAAAACAAGTGATCATGAGACCAGAAAACATCAACGACAAAATCAACATGTTACTCGATTACAAAGACCTTTTAAGCTTTTACCAACTGGAAGATGAAATCAAGGATCCGGATGAAAAACGGTTCGTTTTGGATCAGCTGGACAGCGATATTGATTTCTACCTTCAACTGACATTGAACGAAGGTACAAAGCTACCGCTGTTGAATTAATTACGAATTACGAATGTGGAATTACCTGTTTCAGGAGACCAGGTACGATTTCCGAATAACGATTTGAAGTTCTCTGCGAGAATCAGCGCTATCATCCGCGTAAATCAGCCAGAAATTTAATATTAGTTTTCCCATCTTACTGGATCATCAGATACGGCCGACAAGAGCAGCTTCAGGAAATTCAATTATTCAGCGCGGCCATGATTTACATTTCACATACATTTTTCTACCGTACTGACACTCCTACGGAGTAATCCCGATAACTATCGGGACTGCGTGAATCTGCGGCTTAATCTGCGCCAATCAGCGAGAAAATTTTTGACTACATTTTCCATCATCAGATAGGTCGACGAGCTGTTTCGGAAATGTTATTATTCTGCGCGGCTATGATTGACATTTCACATATATTTTTCTACCGTACTGACACTCCTACGGAGCTGTAAATGCTTCAATCAGAGAGAATCTTTTTAAATCGTAAGCCGTGAATCGTGAGTCGTTACTTCTATACGTTCAGGTTTGATACTGGAACACTCACTAACCGGAATTCAATAATCTGTGCTATATGTGGGAAAAATAAGCCTCGTCGAGGTTATGGTATGATAGCAAAGGATTAGTATTAATAAAAGAGGGCCGTAGGTCCCGACAGGCGCATTTATATTTATCACCACTATTTTCGAAGTGCAACAGCCGACAAGAACTAAGTATGGAAATTCTTTTGTATTGCGCGGCCAAATAGACATCATTTATGACAATGTTCTACCATTCTGTCGCTCCTACGGAGCTGTTTATCGGCGTAAATCAGCGTTATCATCAGCGCTAATCAGCGAGAACTCTGAATTTATCTGAACAGGGAAGATAACCGATCAATCCGAATTATTCATTGTTCACTATTAATTATTCATTGATTGTATTATTGGCGAAAGAACTTTCAACGCCGTATCAACGCTTTTTACTTCAGGGAATACCAATGAAAGGCGCTCATTCTTTTCCTTCATTTTACAGGATTTTGGATGGGCCTGCAAATATTTCAGTAAGCCGGTAAATGCATCGCTTTTATAGTACGGATCTTCCTGATCAGGAATAAAATAGGCCAACATCTTGCCGGTTCGTAACACCAGTTTTTCTATGCCCAGTTTTTGAGCCATCCAGCGCAAGCGTACTACATTGATGAGTTGTAATACTTCCTCAGGGAATTTTCCAAAGCGGTCTTCCACTTCCTTTTCAAATTTACCCAGTTCCTCTTCGGTATTGATGTTATCCAGCCGGCGGTACAGGCTGATACGTTCCGCAGTATTGTCGATGTATTCTGTTGGAAACTGTAAGGCCATGTCCGTTTCCACCTGGCAATCAGTAAAGAATCCACTTGTAAACTGCTCTGTCTGCCGGTTGGCAAACAGGTCGCTGAATTCTTCCGTTGCCAGTTCCCTGATGGCCTCATTCAGAATTTTATGGTAGGTCTCCAGACCAATATTTTCAATAAATCCACTTTGTTCTGCACCCAACAGGTTTCCTGCACCGCGAATGTCCAGATCCTGTAAAGCGATTTGAAACCCACTTCCCAGCTCAGAAAAGTTTTCTATGGCTTCCAGTCTGCGTCTTGCTTCCTGTGGCAGAGTTGTTACCGGTGGAGCCAGAATATAGGCAAAAGCTTTTTTATTGGCACGTCCCACGCGTCCCCGCAACTGATGCAGATCACTGAGACCGTAGTTCTGAGCATCGTTGATGATGATGGTATTGGCATTCGGAATATCCAGCCCGGATTCAATGATGGTGGTAGCAATAAGTACATCATATTCACCGGCAATAAAATCAAGCATCACCCTTTCCAGTTGTTTTCCATCCATCTGTCCGTGACCGATAATGGTCCGTGCATCGGGTACAGCTCTCCGGATCATCATTTCAACTTCCTTGATGTTCTGAATGCGGTTATGAATAAAGAATACCTGGCCATCGCGATCCAGTTCATAAGTGATTGCTTCGCGAATAATATCTTCGTTAAAAGTGTGAACCTCTGTCAGAATCGGGAACCTGTTTGGTGGAGGCGTATTGATAATGGACAAATCCCTCGCACCCATTAATGAAAACTGTAGCGTACGCGGGATTGGGGTGGCTGTAAGCGTAAGTGTATCCACATTTACACGCATCTGTTTCAGCTTTTCTTTTATTGAGACCCCGAATTTTTGCTCCTCGTCAATAATCAGCAGCCCCAGATCTTTAAACTGCACATCTTTACTGGTTAACCTGTGTGTGCCGATCAGAATGTCTACTTTTCCTTCGCTGGTATCTTTCAGTATTTTTTTGATCTCTGCCGTTGTCCTGAACCTGGAAATATATTCTACCCGGACCGGAAATTCCTTCAGTCGCTCTTTGAAGGTATTGTAATGCTGAAAAGCTAGTATGGTTGTCGGTACTAAAACGGCTACCTGTTTACTGTCCGTCGCAGCCTTAAATGCAGCACGTATAGCAACTTCAGTCTTCCCAAATCCCACATCACCGCAAACAAGCCTGTCCATTGGAATGGCCTGTTCCATATCGCTTTTTATGGCCTGTGTTGATTTTAACTGATCCGGTGTGTCTTCGTAGATGAATGATGCTTCCAGCTCGTTTTGCATGAACGAATCGGGACTAAAAGCAAAACCACTTTCCTCGCGCCGTTTGGCGTACAATTTAATCAGGTCACGGGCAATGTCTTTTACTCTCGACTTGGTTTTTTGTTTCAGTCGCTGCCATGCACCGGTTCCCAGTTTATTAACGGATGGTTGTGTGGCATCTTTACTTTTGTACTTCGAAATACGGTGCAGGGAATGAATGCTTACAAACAGCACATCACTGTCGCGATAGCTGATCTTAATGACCTCCTGCATCTTCCCGTTGATTTCCGTTCGGGTCAGACCATCAAAACGGCCGATACCATGATCGGTATGCACAACATAATCACCGGGATTCAGCTGGTTAATTTCCTTCAGCGTCAGACTGGCTTTATTGGTGCGTAGCCTGTCCGATTTGAGCTTGAATTTGTGGTAGCGGTCAAAGATCTGGTGATCCGTATAAAAGCAAAGCTTATGATCATTGTCTATAAATCCCTGGTGAACCGTCGGCTTTATGGCTTCAAACTCAATATTTTTTTCCTGATCCTCAAAAATAGCCCGCAGGCGTTCGATCTGCTTGTCACTGTTGCTCAGAATAAAGATTTTATAACCGTCATTCTTCTTTTGTTTCAGATCATCAAACAGCAGATCAAAGTTTTTGTGAAAAAAGGGCTGAGGTGTAAAATTGCCCTCTACCTGAATATTATCCTTTCCATAAGGCGTGTTACCTAAAATAAACAGATCGAAACCTTCAAGAGATGTTTTAAAGCTTCCGGTATCGATCACATTTTCCATAGCCCCTTCGGCTGCATCCCTGGCTTCTTTCACAGAAGTCTTTATTTCTTCAAGCCTCTGACAGAATACATCAACCTGATTAAACCAAAGCGTGGTTTTTTGTTTGATAAAATCAAGCAGCGTTATTTTCTTGTGTTGGGACAATCCGCTGCGAATATCCGGTACTATGGTCAGTTCTTCGCATACGGCTATGGAAAGTTGTGTCTCAGTATCAAAGGTTCGGATACTGTCTACCTCGTTTCCCCAGAAGTCAATACGATACGGGTTTTCATGTGCAAACGAAAAAATATCAATAATCCCACCCCGTACGGCATATTGTCCGGGTTCATATACAAAGTCAACCCGTTCAAATTGCAGTTCGTCAAGTAACTGCTGGATGAAGGTCTTATCAACCTGTTCGCCTTTATGCAGTTCCAAAGTTTTTTCTTCCAGCTCATCCGGCCGGATTACAGTTTCAATTACCGCCTCGGGATAGGTTACCACGAGTGCCTGACGACGGGAGTGAAGCGCTTTGAGTGCTTCAGTTCTCAGAATAATATCAGCAGCTTCGGTCTGACCGTAACGAATGGAACGTTTGTAAGATGATGGGAAAAAGAATACGGATTTATCAGTAAGTAATGCCGTAAGATCATTATAAAAATAGGCAGCCTCTTCCTTGTCTTCGATAAAAATAACGTGCTGACCTTTGTGTTCAGAAAACATTCTGGCCACCATTAAAGCCTGAGCCGAGCCCGAAAGCCCTTTTAAAAGGTGTATCTGTCCGCTCCCGGATTCAAAATGGAAGGGGAGTGAATCGTAAAACCCGATGATCTCTTTCAGTTCCAATGCTGCTACTTCTCTTTGATATCCTTTATCATCAGCTGGATATAGCGATTCCCGTTAAAGGAATTTTCTTCTATGGTATAACAAATATCCACGGGACGCGATTTTTTGAGATGATCGTTGAACTGGCTCATTGAAAATCCAATGCCGCCCAAAACAATACCATCTTCCGGATCGGCAAGTTCAACCTTCAGATGATCAGCATCTTTACCAACCAACCGCGTGCCACCTGAATCCCGCACATTCTCTGTAATAAACACGGGTTTCATATTTTCCGGTCCAAAGGGTGCAAACTGCGACAAAATCCTGAAAAACTTTGGTGTAATGCTCGAAAAGTTCAGGCGCGCATCAATATCTATCTGAGGAATTGTTTGAACCGGTTGAATTTTCGAAGCTACAAATTCCTCAAAACGTCTTTTAAATTCTTCAAGGTTCTCTTCCTTCATGGTCAGACCGGCGGCAAATTTATGACCACCAAAATTCTCCAGAAGGTCCTTGCAATGCTCAATGGCGTTATAGATATTGAATCCTGCTACAGATCGTGCAGAACCGGTTATTTTATTGTTCGATTTAGTCAGAATAATGGTAGGTCTGTAGTATTTTTCTATCAGCCTTGAGGCCACAATTCCGATAATGCCTTTGTGCCATTCGGGATTGTAGAGGACCGTAGATTTTTTTTCCTGCAAATTATCATTATCCTCAATGTGTTGGAGTGCTTCTTCTGTAATGCCTTTGTCCAGATCTTTCCGTTCCTGATTGTATTCATTGAGTTCCAGACATTTTGCGCGAGCCTCTTCCAGATCGGTTGCAACCATCAGTTCAACAGCTTCTTTGCCGCTGTACATCCTGCCGGAAGCATTGATCCGGGGACCTATTTTGAATACGATATCGCTGATGGTAATCTCTTTACGGTCAAGACCCGAAATGTCAATAATGGTTTTCAGCCCAATGCGCGGATTGCTGTTGAGTTTTCTCAGACCCCAATACGCGAGTATCCTGTTTTCTCCGGTTATTGGTACAATATCCGAAGCAATACTTACGACCACAAGATCGAGGTAACGCCTTACTTCCTTGCAATTGATATGGTTATCAAGCGCAAAAGCCTGAATCAGCTTATAACCCACGCCACAGCCGGAAAGATGTTTGAAAGGGTAGGTGCTGTCGGGCCTTTTGGGGTCAAGTACAGCCACAGCATCCGGTAAAATTTCGTCGGGTGTATGGTGATCACAAATGATAAAATCGATACCCTTTTCTTTGGCATAAGCAACCTTATCAATGGCTTTAATGCCACAGTCAAGCGCAACTATCAGCGTTGCGCCGGTTTCTTTTGCGTAATCAATGCCTTCGTAGGAAATACCGTAACCTTCGGTGTAGCGGTCAGGAATGTAGTAATCGAGTGCGGACGTGTAATGCCTTAAAAATGAATAAATCAACGCCACAGATGAAGTTCCGTCAACATCATAATCTCCGTAAACCAGAATTCTTTCCTTGTGCCCCAGAGCCGTATTTAAACGGTCTACTGCTGCTCTCATGTCATTCATCAGAAAAGGGTCGTGAAGGTTTTCAAGCTGCGGCCTGAAAAAATCCTTTGCCTCTTCAAATGATCTGATTCCACGTTGTACCAGTAATTGTGCTAATACATGATTGATGTTTAATTGTTTGGATAAATCGTTAATAAATTTTAGTTCTTCATCTGATGGAGTTCGCAAATTCCATCGTTTTTCCATTATATTCTTCTTTTTTTTAGCTTGTCCGGTGGTTGATTCCGTTCATCAACCCTGCAATCTGCAATTATCGCTTCCCTGCTTTGCCATCTAATTATCACATGTTAAGCATTTTGTTAAGTTTTATATCTAAAATGCCATATGCAGATTACAATTTGTAAAGATAAAATATAATTAGGTATGGTGACAATAAAAATATCTTTTTTAAAAATAATTCAGTTTTAGTAAGAATGGTGGCTGGTGAGTACCAGGTACCAAGTTAAAGGTACCAAGTTAAAGGTTAAAAGTAAAAAGTAAAAAGTTAAAAGTAAAAGGTTAAAAGTAAAAAGATATTTTCGTTAAAACTGATTCGTAAGTTATGGTCCTTTATGCCTCAAACGGATATTTCAGTCCCCATTCTCTTCGGAAGCTGTCCATAAGTTCGGCTAGTTTTAAGGAATGCTCATGGGTTATAACGTTACTTTCTATCTTTCCTTTTTTAATGCAATCCATCACATGTTCGGCTTCAAACGTAAAACCATTGCCTTGCCGTTTGTATTTATAGGTTTTCTTTTTGCCGTCTCTAATGCAATAAATTTTATCAGGATTCCAGAATAAAGGAACCTGAATTTTTCCAGCTGTTCCGTAAACGGCGGCATTACGTTCGGCCTCAACCATAACACTGGAGGCCAGTGTAGCAACAGTTCCGTTTTTAAATCGCAACAGGTATGATGAAGATTCATCCACACCGGTTTTTCCAAGATATGCCACAGAAGAACTGCTTACCGGTAATTCATTCATCATCAGAATGGCAAAATAGAGCACATAAATTCCTATATCCAGCATGGCTCCCCCGGCCAGTTCAGGATTCAGTAAGCGGTGTTTGGGATCGTCGGTTTTATAAAAAAAGAAATTGGCATCAATCTGGCGAACTTCACCAATCTTACCTTTTTGAATAAGCGCCTGAGCCTTTTGAATAGCCGGGAAAAATGCCATCCACATGGCTTCCATTAAAAACAATTGCTTTTCTCCGGCTTTGTTAATCATGGCTGCTGCTTCCCTGGCATTCACAGCCATTGCTTTTTCACACAACACGTTTTTACCGCTCTCCAGACATAGCATGGTGTCGGCATAGTGTGCATTGTGTGGCGAAGCAACATATACCACATCCACATCGGTAAATGCTGCAAATTCATCCCGGTTGAAAAAAATATTCGGGATACTGTATTTTTTTGCAAACTTTTCGGCATTCTCCTGAGTGCGTGACAAAACTGCTGTTATTTCCACATTTTTCAGAAGCTGAAGGTCGTGAGCCATTTCGTTGGCAATACGCCCTGTCCCGATAATTGCCCATTTAAATGTTTTTGCCATCGTATGAAATTATAAATTTATCGAGCATTAAATTTAGCTAACATATCTGATTAATGGAGCTTATTTTCCTGATTAATTTGAACTCGATATCCGAATGTAAACTATTATAATTAGTCCTTTATGCATCTGACACTGAATCCATCTGATTTATGGTATGAATCAAAATAGTATCCCATATTATAACTCAGGTTAAAACAATATGCCATTGTAAACATACCATAAACATTTGCTTTTTCAGTTGATAACCACCAGTACCCATTTGTTTCAATATGCGGAAACTGCCCTATCGTAGCCTGACACATTCCTCCGGGTAGAGCAGAGAAACCGGAACTATTATTGTTTTGCAAGTCGTTACCCGCCGCGCCTGTATTGGGTGAGTAGGTCCAGTTTGAAGTAGCTGCCAGCGAAGATGTAACGGTACAATTGTTAAATAATTCAGGATTGTCTTTGATATAATCAGTTAAAGCTTCCCATTCGTCAAAAGATGGCAGATGCCAGCCATTCGGAGAGGCTGTAGTTGCAGCTACCCAATTGTACAGGACGCCATAGGTGGCATAATTATAGGTGGATTTAGCTTCATTAATGTTGTTTCCATTATATCCGGATACAAAGTAAAAGGGTACATCTGTTGATACGCTGTCTGCAGGATTAACAAATGGCATAAATGCAAGATTTTCTGCCATCCATGTTTGGTCTCCGATTTTTATGGTCTTATATGTGGTTCCGTCTCTGCTATCTATAAAGCTGCTGTATTCAATTTTATTGGTATCCTGATCTGTTGTGATAAACTGCACCTCACCTTTGGATGTTCCTAGATTGTTCGTTGCAAATGCCCGATAAAAGTATCTGGAATCCGGTTCCAGATTTTCGAGTTTTATTTCAAACGTATCCGATGGAGTTGTGCATAAGGAAACGCTATCGTCAGAATCCGGAACCTGGTTCACTTTGCTCCAGTAAAAACCGCATTCGGTTACTGCATTTCCTCCATCATTTTTTATGACGCCGTTCATTGTTGCCTCTGCTGAACTGATGTCAGAGGCAGCCATAGTTACTATTTCCGGAGCATAGTCTTTGATATACCTGACAGAAAGACTCATGTCTGCCTTTGTCATATAACCCATCCCAATTGACGTATTCCATCTAAAAAGCCTCCAGACCTGGGCATAACTTGTATCAGCCTCATAGGTTGTTGAAGTCCAGTAATTTCCGGTCAGGCCTAATCCGTCATAGCCACTTGCATTTCTATAGCCACCAGGCAAAAGAGACATTCCGCTGGTGTTTGTCCCATTACCAGTTTGGCCTTCATCGGTATCTTCCCAATGGGAAACAGATTTTAATCCGCTAATTGTTGTATCATTGGTTTGGTAACTTCCCGAATTTAAATATCCGTAAAGTTGAACCCATTCATCAAAGGAGGGCAGATGCCATCCTTCAGGTGCATTTTGCTTTGCTGCTTTCCAATCATATAATCGTCCATAAAGCTCAGCGTTATTTTCATCATCCTCATAGCTCCAGCTACCAAGCTGTAATTTACTTTTAAAATTTTCAGCCATCCATACCTGGTTCCCAAGTTCAATTGTAGGATAACTTTTTCCCATAGCGTCAATGCATTCTGTAAATTCAATATTGACCTCAAAATCTTTATCCAATACCGTATCACACGTAAAATTCAAAGGTATGACGTTGCTAAAAGGAATGGTTGTTATTTCATTAGTCCACATCGCTGTAGCAATAATATTATCATTAAAAATATAAGGAAGGTATACCAGACCCGATTCTTTAATACTTTTCTTATGAATAAATTCAGCATTAAAACCACCCGACTTAATACTTATTTCAGGAGTGGCATGGCCATTTCCACTATAACTTATAATTTTACCGGAACTGTAGTATGTTCTGGAATTAATACTTAAGAAATATATTCCTTTGTCTAAATTTTCAATTCGTAAACGTTGATCTCCTTTTGGCAGTGAACAATTGTTTTGAACTATTAGTTTTCCCGAACTATCAAACAGACGGATTTTTACGGATTCTGTGGAAGTAAGAGTAAATTCGATATTACACTTATCTGAAACAGGATTAGGATATATTGCGATATTATCATCTGACTTTATGGGAATCTGCAGTGGGGTATAGCTCCTTATTAATAAAAGCGTATCGGTTCCGCCCAATTTTACGGAAGTTCCCTGGGTAATGTTTTCTACACGTATAGAATCAATTGAATTGTAATCGCCCACAGCGCTGAAAATTACTCTGTGATCCTGAGCAATAGATGCGGTTACACTAAAAATAAAAATAAAGGAGAGTAAATAAGTTTTCATAAAGCGGTTTTTTATTTAATTTGTTGTGCATATTTCACATCTTATTGCTTATACTTCACATAAAATGTATATACACTACAAGCTATTTTGTGTATTTAAAATCAAGTAGTTACAAGGTGGTTAACATATAAATGTACAAAAAAATATGACAAACAATTGTTAAATATGTCATTTTTATCCGGGTTGGATAAAACTTAATACACAGGAAAAGTAAAGTTAGCTTTGGGCAAATACTTCAACATTATATAGGGTGAAATTATAAAGTAACAAGGTCTTTCATGACTGAAAAGTCAAAAGGGTGAATGCATGTCAGTTCAATATTTTTTAAAGCAGCAGGTCGTGAGCCATTTCATTAGCAATACGCCCGGTTCCTATGATTGCCCATTTAAATTTCTGTGCCATAGTTTTTCGATTTGGAACTTAAAGTTAGAAAAGTAAAATGAAATTATTAAACCCCTGAGTCCAGATACTTGAGTATTGAATCTTGGGTCTTGTATCTTGTATCTTGTATCTTGTATCTTATATCTTATATCTATTTCACTTAAACATCTCATGCCACTTTAAAAACGTTTCATTCTTATCTTCTCCGTACCGGCTTAGATTTTGAAGGACTTCATCCACGGAATGTTCATATGTCAGGTCTCCCTTGGAATAAAATTTATCAGCATAGCATATGATGAGTTCTTCGATGGTTTCCGGTACATACCGTGACGGAGGAATGGGAAGGTTTTGGTTGACCACTTCTTCGCGGGTGAGGCCTGTTCCGGTATGTCTTTCGCATACCCTCGCATGAAACGGATAACCCTCCTTGCGCAACAGCTCTGCTCCAAGGTGTCCGTGTGCAATATACGGCCAGCTGCCGTTGCATCCAATGGAAGGTGCATTGGTGAAGATGATCCCGATATCATGCAGCATGGCGGCTGATTCCACAAATTCCCTGTCTGCCAACAATTCAGGATGATCGTCTACTACTTTCAGCGCTTTGTTCTTAACCATGGTGCTGTGTACCATTAGTTTGTCAAAAGCGTCAGGATTCTCTGCGTAATATTTTTTTATGAGTTCTTCAGGATTCATTCCTTTGACAAATATGCATCAAAATTATTGCTGGAGGCTGTTTTAAGATCTCCGTTTTCATCACTGTATATAAGGAATATGTCCAGGTTTTTGTTCATTTTTGCAAAGGTCAGACTCTTCTCTACACCTGAAACCATGCAGGCCGTGGCAAATGCATCGGCAGTCATGCAATCATCTGCAATTACGGTGGCACTTAACAGGTTATGATGAACCGGATACCCTGTGGCCGGATCGATGGTATGGCTGTATTTTACGCCATCTTTTACGTAAAAGTTCCTGTAATTACCTGATGTGGCGATGGCCTTATTGGTTATATCAATGGTCTGCAGCAATTCTTCATGCGAAACAGTGGGATCATCAATCGGCTTATCGATGCCAATGACCCATTTATGCCCTTTCGGATTTTTACCCTTTACCCGAATTTCACCACCAATTTCCACCATGTAATCCTTCACGCCATATTTTTCCAGAAGATTTGCAACCATATCTACCGAAAAACCTTTGGCTATAGCACTGGCGTCGAGTTTTATTCTGGGGTCATCCTTAGTTATTTTGTGATCCACAAGATGAACCATCTCATAACCGGTAAACTGAAGCAAAGAATCGATGATTTGTTTGCTCACGGTACTGTCGCCAGATGTTTCATATCCAAAACCCCATTCGTTCACCAGCGGAGCTACAGTCATATCAAATGCGCCGTCGGTTTGATCCGAAATCTCAACAGAACGCTTGTATAAAACTTCAAACAACGAATCGGTTGACATATCGGTATTGCTATTGATCTTAGATATTGTAGATGAAGGAACGAAAGTGGAAAGGGAATTATCGAACTGGTGCATTTCCTGCTCAAGAACGGACTGCAAATCTTTTTTATCGGGACTGTTATAAATAAAATGATAAATAGTACCGTGAATAAGTCCCTGATTACGAATGTACTCCCCTTTATTGAAATTTATAACAAGAAATGCACCTGCAATAATGATTAGCAACAGAATGGATAAACGTCTGGTCTTCATACTACTTCTGAGTTAAAATAATACCGACAATTAAAAAGATAATGCCAAAAACACGGTTCCATGTTATGGGATGCACATTCAGGTTCAGTAAACCAAAATGATCCATAATAGCAGATATAATCAGCTGTCCTACCAGTGCTCCGGCTAACACATTGGTGATACCTATTTTGGGGGTCAGCATAACCACCATGGTTACAAAACTTACGCCTATGAATCCTCCAAAGTAGTAATACCAGGGAATTTCCTTAAGTACAGTCATGGAAGGGATGGTTACTCTGAACACAAATAATAACAGGAATACGGACAGGAGCAGACCGGCTGCAAAATTTATAAAGGTTGCCTGAAGCGGACTTTTGAGCTGCTGACCAAGAAATGCATTAAGGCTGCTTTGAACCGGAATTAATCCGCCCATAATCAGCGCTATACCAGTTAGTAAAAGTGTTTTTTGCATGACCAATTTTTTATGATTCCTGCAAATTTAATGGAATAAAACCAAGAGTACAGAATTTTAAATATTTGTTTAAAACTTTTTACAGGCTTTTCGGCTTCACCGCTGTGATGTTTTATATTTGCATATTCAGAACATTACACTATGGCGCAAGGAAGAAAAGCAGTTGAAACACCCCTCATGAAGCAGTATTACCAGATTAAGGATAAACATCCTGATGCGATACTGTTGTTTAGGGTGGGAGACTTTTACGAAACTTTTTCTGATGATGCCATAAAAACCTCCCAGGTTTTGGGTATAACCTTGACCCGAAGAGCAAACGGATCCGCTTCTTACGTGGAGCTGGCCGGATTCCCACATCATGCGCTGGATACGTACCTGCCCAAATTAGTCAGGGCAGGTTTGCGTGTGGCGGTCTGCGAGCAACTGGAAGATCCGAAAACCACCAAAAACATTGTTAAACGCGGTATCACAGAGTTGGTGACTCCGGGAGTTTCTATCAATGATAATATCCTTAATCATAAAGAAAATAATTTTTTGGCCAGTGTTAATATTGAGAAAAACAAAGCCGGTATTTCTTTTCTGGATATTTCAACCGGTGAGTTTTTGCTGGCTGAGGGTTCGGTAGAATACATCGATAAACTCATCAATAGCTTTGCACCTAAAGAAGTACTGTTTGAACGCAATAAAAAACAGCAATTCAGGGAGGCTTTTGGTTCAAAATTGTTTACCTATGAACTGGAGGACTGGGTGTTTGAATATAGCTCTTCGTATGACAGGCTCATTAAGCATTTTAAAACAAAAAACCTAAAAGGGTATGGAGTTGAGCAGCTGAAAGCCGGGATCACGGCAGCCGGTGCAATTCTCCATTATCTTGATATTACACATCATCAGCAACTGGGACATATTACGGCCGTTTCACGAATTGAGGAGGAACGCTTTGTATGGCTTGACCGGTTTACAATTCGGAATCTGGAGTTGTTTCATCCTATCAATGAAGGCGGAGCTGCTTTGGTTGATGTAATGGATAAAACCATTTCACCTATGGGCTCCAGATTACTAAAAAGGTGGGTTGCTTTTCCGTTGAAAGACATTAAAGCTATTTCGGAGCGGCACGATATTGTGGATCATTTCTTTAAGACGCCGGATTTTAAAATGTTGCTGGAAGAAAAAATCAATCTGATTGGTGATCTGGAACGTATTATTTCCAAAGCTTCTGTTTCGCGTATAACTCCACGCGAAGTGGTTCAGCTGCGCGTAGCGCTGGATGCTGTAATACCAGTTAAAGAAGCCTGTGCTGCTACGAATCATGAAGGACTACAGAGATTGGCAGAACAGCTTAATCCTTGTGATACAATCCGTGAAAGGATAAGAAAAGAAATTAATGACGATCCACCATCCCTGGTTCAGAAAGGAAATGTTATAAAATCCGGTGTGAATGAGGAATTGGATAATCTGCGTGATCTGGCTTATTCCGGCAAGGATTACCTGGTGAAACTTCAGCAGCGTGAAACAGAAAGGACAGGAATTCCAAGTCTTAAGGTGGCTTTTAATAATGTGTTTGGTTACTATATCGAAGTTAGAAATACGCACAAGGACAAGGTTCCGGAAGAGTGGATCCGTAAACAGACCCTGGTAAATGCTGAACGCTATATCACGGAAGAGCTGAAGGAGTATGAATCCAAAATTCTTGGCGCAGAAGAGAAGATACAGGTATTGGAAGCAAAATTATACAGCCAGCTGGTGTATGATCTGGCAGAATATGTTGCACCTATTCAGCTAAACGCTAACCTTATAGCCAAACTGGACTGTCTCCTGTCGTTTGCCCGCGTGGCCAAAGAAAATAAATATGTGCGACCAGAGGTCAATGATTCAGCTGTTATTGATATTGTGGAAGGACGCCATCCGGTAATAGAAACCCAACTGCCGTTAGGAGAGGAGTACATCTCGAATAACGTTTTGCTTGACAGTGATTCGCAACAGATCATCATCATTACGGGTCCGAATATGGCCGGTAAGTCAGCTTTGTTGAGGCAGACGGCTCTGATTGTACTCATGGCTCAGGTTGGTGCTTTTGTACCCGTTCAAAGTGCTAAAATTGGCCTTGTGGACAAAATCTTTACACGGGTTGGTGCCTCCGATAATATATCATTGGGTGAATCCACATTTATGGTGGAGATGAATGAGGCCGCAAGCATTCTGAATAATATTTCGGACCGGAGTTTGATTTTGTTTGATGAACTGGGGCGTGGAACAAGTACTTACGATGGAATCTCCATAGCCTGGTCCATTGTGGAGCACATTCATGAACATCCAAAGGCAAAGGCCAAAACCTTATTTGCCACGCATTACCACGAACTGAACGAAATGGAGAAAAGCTTTAAAAGGATCAGAAACTTCAATGTATCCGTAAAAGAGCTGGATGATAAAATTCTGTTTTTACGTAAACTGGTGCGTGGGGGAAGTGAGCACAGTTTTGGTATTCATGTGGCAGCTATGGCAGGAATGCCAAAAAGTGTGGTGAAACGTTCAGAGGATATTCTGAAACAACTGGAGACAGACAACCGTAAATCGGGTATTTCAAAACCGGTGGATAAAATAGGCCAGCAAAGGGAAGGCTTTCAGATGAGCTTTTTCCAGCTGGATGATCCGGTTTTGTCGCAAATCCGTGATGAAATTCTGAGCACGGATATCAATAATCTGACGCCGGTGGAGGCATTGAATAAACTGAATGAGATAAAAAAGCTGATTAAGGGGAAATAATTGGCATTTCAATTTTGGAAAAAAAGAAAACACCATTATATTTGCACCGCTCAAATGAGCACGATTCATTGAAATAAGTCATCCAAAGATATTGTTGCCCGGATGGCGGAATTGGTAGACGCGCTGGACTTAAAATCCAGTAACCAGAAATGGTTGTGTGGGTTCAAGTCCCACTCCGGGTACCGTTAAAAGCTTCTCAGTTTTTTTGAGAAGCTTTTTTCGTTTTAGAAAGTTGGTAATATTTTTTTAATAAGTAAGAAAAGTGATTAATTATCCAGAGTACTGAAGTAAAAAAAAAGCCGTTCCAGGCGGAACGGCTGTGCTAACTAATCCTTGATTATTGTATATGAAAAAAACCTATTTAAATTATTTTTTATGATCTTAGTAAGTATTCATTAATACTATTATAACCTGACTATCTAATCTGCTCAGGCATTTTTTGTTTTTATTACGTTTGTAAAATTACAGACGAACCATTCAATTTCGTATAACATTTTTAAATAAACCTGTCACATTTATAACTTTTGGGAATGTTGTTGTTTCAACAGTATTAAGAATTCTGCATTAAAATAAGAATTTCTCAAAATTGTTATTCCGCTTATTTGATTGCTTGGGATTTGTGGTTAAAGTACAAGACATAAAAAAGGCCGATCCCAAATCAGGACCGGCCTTTTATAATTTATGATGAATATTTACTTGAGAAATTCTTTAACCTGGTTGTAAACATTTGCACCGGTGAAACCGAGTTTCTCATCCAATACTTTGTAAGGTGCAGAGAAGCCGAATGAATTCAAACCCCAAACTTTGCCATTGGCACCGGCTAAACCTTCAAGGTTAACAGGCAGACCTGCAGTCAGACCAAATACTTTGGCTCCTGTAGGAATAACAGATTCCTGGTATTCTTTCGACTGATTGCGGAATAAACCTTCTGATGGTACAGAAACGATACGTGTTTTAATGCCATCCTTGTGCAACAGCTCAGCTCCTTCAACCAATGTTGAAACCTCAGAACCACTGGCAATAAGAACCACATCAGGTGTTCCTTCAGAATCTGAAACAATGTAAGCTCCTTTATCAGTTTGCAATGCTTCTTCGTAACGGCTTGATTTTGCCGGAAGGTTTGTGATGTTCTGGCGTGACAGGATCAAAGCAGTTGGGGTTGAGCGGTTTTCAATAGCCATCTTCCACGAAACAGTTGTTTCGTCTGCATCAGCAGGACGCAGTACGGTAATACTGTTATGTCCGTTATGATTCTGAAGTTTTTCCATCAAACGAATCTGGGCTTCCTGTTCAACCGGTTCATGTGTAGGCCCATCTTCACCAACACGGAACGCATCGTGCGTCCAGATGTAAACTACCGGAAGTTCCATAAGGGCTGCCATGCGAACGGCAGGCTTCATGTAATCCGAGAATACAAAGAAGGTAGCACAAGCTGGAATAACACCTCCGTGGAGGGCTATACCGTTCATCACAGCTGCCATGGTAAGCTCACTTACACCAGCCTGAAGAAATTTTCCTGAGAAATCGCCTTTAACAAATGCTTTGGTATTTTTAAGAAATCCGTCCGTTTTATCAGAATTAGATAAGTCGGCGGAAGCAACAATCATGTTTTCAACTTCTTTTGCCAATATTCCAAGAACTGCTCCTGAAGCTGCACGGGTCGCAACGTTTGCTTTTTGCTCAATCGCAGCCCAGCCTACGTTTGGAAGTTCACCTTTAATAAAAGATTCCAGTTTAGCAGCTGCTTCAGCATTCGTTTTTGCCCATTCTGCTTTTGCAGCTTTTTTAGCGGCAACGATTTCACGTAATTCTGCCTGACGTTTTTCGTACAATGCTTTTACATCGTCAAATATTACAAATGGATCTTCAGGATTTCCACCAAGGTTTGCAATGGATTTTGCAAACGATGCACCGGCTTCACCCAAAGGCATACCATGCGTTGAACACTGGTTTTCGTAACTTGAACCATCTTCTGTTACGGCACCTTTGCCCATAACTGTTTTACCAATTATAATAGTTGGTTTGTCAGTCACGGTTTTAGCTTCTTTTAATGCTTTTCGGATGGCATCAGTGTCATTACCAGCAATCTCTACAACGTTCCAGCCCCATGCTGCATATTTCTGTCCGACAACCTCGCTGGTAACGGCATTGGTTTCGGTAGACAGCTGAATATCATTTGAATCATAAAACATTATCAGGTTTCCTAATCCAAGGTGACCTGCCAAACGACCTGCACCCTGCGAAATTTCTTCCTGAACACCACCGTCAGAAATGTAAGCATAAATGGTGTGGTTGATCCAGTCTCCGAAGCGGGCAGCCAAAAATTTTGAAGCAATGGCGGCACCAACTGCATATGTGTGACCCTGTCCTAACGGACCCGATGTGTTTTCAACACCACGTTCAACGTCAACTTCAGGATGCCCCGGAGTTACGCTTCCCCATTGACGGAAATTTTTCAGGTCTTCCATCGAATAGTTTCCACAAAGGCTTAATGCAGAATATAACATTGGTGACATGTGCCCCGGATCAAGAAAGAAACGGTCGCGGTTGAACCATGACAGGTTATCCGGATCGTATTCCAGAAACTCGGAATATAATACATTAACAAAATCTGCTCCACCCATGGCACCACCCGGATGACCTGATTTCGCTTTTTCAACCATAGAAGCGGATAATATACGGATATTATCTGCTGCTTTTTTCATTAAATCATTACTGTTTACTGACATTCTATTTTTGGATTATAATTATTCTTTTAATGTTGTGCGGTCTTTTGTGTAAAAAATACACTTAAAAATTTAACGAATGCAATATTAATCATTTTCAGTCAAATATAAAAAATGCTCCGTTCATTTTAATTTGGTTTTGATCGCCGACATCAAAAATATTAAATTTTTAGCAGAGGTTTAAATATTCTGATACATTATCACCATAAACTTAACGAATTCATTATTTTTGGGATCGAAACAAAATTTGTGAAACGCAACTTTGAGTTTTTACTCAGTTTAAGTTACGTGGTATGGGAATTGAACAAAACTACAACATGCTTAAGGCAGATGTAAAGGATTTGCCGGAAATAATGACTTTGGTTAGGGATGCGAAAGAATTCATGCATTCTATAGGGAACTTTCAATGGGACGATGAATATCCTTTGGTGGATACATTTGAAAAAGATATTAACAGCGGATCGTTATATAAAATGGTGATTGATTCACAGATAGCGGGTTTCATCTGCCTGAATCTGGATCAACCTCCGGAATATTTTTCTCCTGACTGGAAAACACCTCCTAAGAGTCTGGTAATACACCGTATGGTGATTAACCGTAATTTTGCCGGATCGGGACTTGGTCAAAAAATGATGCAGTATGCTGAAGAATTAACATCTGAGTATGGCGTGAGATCCCTGCGCTCGGATACCAACTGTAAAAATAAACCCATGCTGCACATTTTTGAGAAGATGGAGTATCGTTATACCGGGAATATAGTGCTGAGAAAAAAGAAAGACCTGTTTTGTTGTTTCGAAAAGTGGCTTTAATCACCAGGCGCCTAATATCATTCCCATTACAGCGAAGAATATGATAAAATATCCTGAATCAATGAGAAAAAGCTTTAGTGAGTGCCTGGCGAACAGATAGTTAATACCTAATGCCGTTGTAATAAAACCGATACTGACAATCAATCCGGTAACTAATCCTTCTGCTAATGTTGATTGCTGTCCGATCAACAACTCCAATATAATAGCGCCTATAAATGTAAGTACAAAAGCAGGCCCGAAAACCAGCGCCATGTTGGTATTTTTCAAATCATCAGTTGAAAGATTAATTTCTTTTTGCCATGCATTGCCAACCAATAGAGGAGAATACCAAACTGCTCCAATAGCAAATGCTATAATGGTTGAAACTATGACTGACAACCAATTGATTTCTGAGAAAGAATTCAGGATTTCCATAACTATTTTTTCGTAAAACATTAAATTCTGTTAAAAAGTTTAGTGCTGGTCTGAATAAATTTTAACCAGGGCAATCCTTCAGAATAATTAAGGCTTTACAGCAAACATTTTGCAGCGTCAAAGGTTAATAGATGGAAATGAAAATGTTAAGTTATTCGTCATGATAAGGAAAAACTATTTATTCCTGTTTTTTGCAGTAGTTATTTTTTCAGCCTGCCGACATGGCAAAAACAGTAATGAGCTGCAAAATGCGTTCGCTGCCAATGGAAGTGTGGATGTGTGTTTACAAAGAATGTCAGACATTTCTAAACCGGTTTATGATGTAGCGGTTTTGGTAGATACAGCAATGGCTCCTTCAAAGGTTTATCTTGACAGCCTCTACATGAACGGTTATGCTTACCGGGAAATTAGTTCGGTGGATCTTGCTAAAGCAAAGGTCAGCAACCAGACAATAAAAATTGATAGCCAGGTATATCATTTATTATATGCCAATGCCGTATCAGATTTTGCAACGTATAAGAGAATCGTTAAAGATGGCGGCGTAATATCTTACGATGTGCCGGACAGTCCGATTGAAAATTTACCATTGAATGATTTCAGGACCATAAAATTCGGAGGTGGCGGTATTGTTAGTGGTGAACAACCCAATAAGGTTTTGGGTATGATGAAAGTTGAACCACAGTTTAAATACCCGGCCGACCTTAATCTTGAATGGAACCAGTATCATTATAAGGGGATTGATTTTTTCGTGGTCACTAATCACTCTGATGATGATATTGAATTTAAAGGTACTTTTGGAACACTTGCCGGAGCCCCGGAAATGTGGGATCCTGTAACAAAACAGCAATATGCAGTGGATGATTACTGGCAGGTGAAAGGTGCAGTTACCTTTGATATAAAAGAGAAACCCGGACAGACGCTTATTTATGTGTTTGGAACCAACGCAGATCGTGATAAAATGAAAGAATATAAATTGTAATACATCCTTGGAAAATTTATACTATGTCAAAACTTTTTTCACCTTTAAAAATTAAAGATATAACGTTCAGAAACAGAATTACTGTTTCTCCCATGTGTCAGTATTCCTCTGAGGACGGTTTTGCCAACGACTGGCACCTGGTTCATCTTGGAAGCAGGGCTATTGGTGGTGCGGGCCTGATTATACAGGAGGCAACAGCCGTTTCACCTGAGGGGAGAATTACGCCTGCTGATTTAGGGCTGTACAAAGATGAACATATTGAAATGCTGCAACGCATCACTTCATTTATTCATCAGCATGGCGCCATTGCCGGAATTCAACTGGCACATGCCGGACGAAAAGCTGGATGTGCCAGGCCCTGGGACGGCGGAAAACAACTTGCTCATGATAACGGCAGATGGCAAACCGTAGCGCCTTCGCCTATTCCGTTTTTTAATCAGGATGCAGCACCTGAAATGTTGGATGAAGAAGGAATTTCGAAAGTTATAAATGATTTTAAAAAAGCAACCGAAAGAGCCTTAAAAGCTGGATATAAGGTTCTGGAAATTCATGCAGCGCATGGGTATCTGATTCATGAGTTTTTATCGCCGCTATCGAATTACAGAGTGGATAAATATGGTGGAAGCTTTGAAAACAGAATCCGCTTGCTGCTCGAAATAGTTGCTGCGGTAACATCTGTTTGGCAGGGAAACCTGCCGTTATTTGTACGTATTTCGTCTACTGATTGGGTAGAAGGTGGCTGGAATATTGATGAATCGGTAAAACTGGCTGCGGTATTAAAAAGTAAAGGCGTGGATCTGATTGACTGTTCCTCTGCCGGTATAGTTCCGCACGCAAAAGTGCCGGTTGAACCTGGTTACCAGGTTCAGTTTGCAGATCGTATAAAGAACGAGACCGGAATTATGACGGGTGCTGTGGGATTGATTACTGAAGCTGTTCAGGCCGAAAAGATTTTGGATCAGAACCAGGCAGATCTTATTCTTATGGCTAGGGAGTCGCTAAGGAATCCTTACTTTCCTTTGATCGCTGCTTCTGAGATGGGCGAAGATATTGAATGGCCGGTTCAGTATCAAAGAGCTAAAGTATAAGCCCGTCATTCAATTTTTATAATGGCCATTGCTTTGCTGCTGGTCAGGAAATGCTCGTGTAGAAGGTTTTCTAACATAACAGGAGCCGTAATTTTTATACTGTAACCTTCTCCAAAATGACTGGAATCTAAAAAGTTGATTTCCACGTCTTCAGAAAAATTAGGAACTGTCTTTCCAAACCTGTTTTCAAGATTTTGAATAATAAAATCTTTCTGATTATCAAACCGTTCACTGAAGACTACAAAGTATGAAACGGATTCTGATTGCCGGGTTTCCATAATTTCAATTTTAAGGATTTTGCAGACTAAATTTAGGCATTATTCAGAGTAAAATCAATATAAAAACAGATTTGTAAAGTGCCTTTTCATTATTATGAGGTTAGTAGATAAGCTTTTCCAAAGTTTTAAACTTTGGAAAAGTTAATATCCTGATTTATAGTCGTAATTTTTAACTCTTGATTCGCATTACTTCTATATTTGTATTATAGAATTAAAGCGATGGAATTTCATGTAATTGATACGGGAAACTTTATGGTTGACGGAGGGGCCATGTTTGGCACGGTACCCAAAGTGCAATGGAGTCATCTTTATCCCTGTAACAAAGATAATTACTGTAATTTATCCATGCGTTCCCTGCTTGTTGATACCGGAGACAGGGTATTCCTAGTAGATAATGGCATGGGCAATAAACAAAGCGAATCGTTCTATGCGGATTATCACCTGAATGGGAGCGGTGAACTGATCCGGTCACTGAATAGCGCAGGTTACAAACCGGAAGATATTACTGATATGGTACTGACTCATTTGCATTTTGACCATTGTGGCGGAAGTGTTTTCTATAATGCGGACAGAACTAAACCGGAACTTACATTTCCGAATGCGGTCTATTGGGTCGGAAAAGCGCAGTGGGATAACTTTCTGAATCCAAACAGACTGGAACAGGACGCTTTTTTTAAGGAAGATATGATGCCAGTTTTTGAGGCAGACAAGCTTAAATTCATTGATGAAAACAAAGAGCTTGCTCCCGGTTTCTTTGTCAGAATATTTAACGGACATACGCCGGGACAAATACTGCCTTTTATTACCTTTAAAGGTAAAACATTGGTTTATACTGCTGATTTAATTCCCATGGCGGCATCGGTTCAACCGGATTGGATCTCGGCTTACGATACCTTCCCGTTGATCTCAATTCATGAGAAAGAATCATTTTTAAAGGAAGCAGCAGAAAACGGTTATATCCTTTTTTTGGAACACGATTTGTATAACGAGTGCTGTTTGGTTGAACAAACAGAGGATGGTTTTAGGGCTGGTAAAACAGGTTTGTTAAAAGAATTTACGGAATAAAATAAAGGCGCTAAATTTTCGTATCTTAACCACCGGATTTATTAAAAGAGCTCCATAATTCATGAAACAATTTGTAATATTTATATTTCTGTTTTTATCCGTTATAGTTTCGGGGCAGATTAAAACATGCTGGCCCAATTTCAGGGGTGATGCAGCGCTGACTGGTGTCACACAATCAACCTTTCCGGAAGAGATGGGGGTTATATGGACATTTTCTACAGAGGATCAGTTTAAGAGCAGTCCTGTTGTATGTAGGAAAACCATCGTGGTTGCCGCTATGGATGGAACATTATATGCCATCAGCATGAAAGGAGAAAAACTCTGGTCGTTTAAGTCAGAAAGCGGTTTTGAAGCACCGGCAACTATTCATGGTGCTTATGTATTTGTTGGTGACCTGAACGGAACGCTTTTTTGTCTTAGTCTGAAGACCGGAGAAGAACTATGGCAATTTAAAACGGATGGTCAGATTATGGGATCGCCGGTTGTTTATTCCTGGCAAAATAAGGATATTCTGATGTTTGGCAGTTATGACTACTTTTTATATGCACTTGATCCGGATTCCGGAAAACTGTTGTGGAAATACGAGTCGGATAACTATATTAATGGGGCACCTGCCTGTTTAAACGGAGAGGTGGTATTTGGCGGTTGTGATGGTTTTTTGCACGTTATCAGTGTATTAGATGGGAAGTTGAATGAGAAAGTGGAGGTGGCTACCTATGTGGCCGGTTCATCCGCACTCGAAAATAAAATGGCTTATACCGGCGACTATGACGGACGCTTCTCTGCCATTGACCTGGAGCACAAAACTATTAAATGGAGATGGGAAGATGTAAATAAGAATCTTGCGTTTATTGCTTCTCCGGCTCTGTCCGATGGCAAAGTTGTGGCTGGTTGTAGAGACAAGTTTCTATACTGTTTCGATAAATCAGACGGTTCAGTCATATGGAAATACAACACCGGTAGCAGGGTGGATGCCTCACCTGTAATAAGTGGTTCAAAAGTACTTGCCGCAAATATGCGGGGCGATTTACTGATTCTGGATCTTAACACCGGGAAAAAGTTACTGAGTTATGAGCTTGGATCTGCCATCAGTGCCACGCCTGCCGTGGTTGACGGAAAAATTATAATTGCTGCAGAGGATGGAAATCTGTATTGCCTTGGGGAACAATGAAAATAACTATCTTTGCTTTCCACACTAAAAAACACATGCGATGAATATCATACAAATCATACCTGGTTCAGGAGGTTCGTTTTACTGCGGAAACTGTTTGCGTGACAGTAAGTTCGTGGAGGCATTACGCGAACAGGGGCACAACGTGGTTAAAATTCCGATGTACCTTCCTTTATTTTCCGATGAACACGATTTGGGTGATACACCGGTGTTTTACGGTGCTATAAGTATTTACCTGAAGCAATTGATGCCAATCTTCAGAAAAGCGCCCAAATGGTTTGATAACCTGTTGAACTCAGGTCCGATGCTGAAATTTGCAGCAAAAATGTCCGGATCGACCGATGCAACCGGTTTGGAAGATATGACCATTTCGATGTTAATGGGCGAAGAAGGCAAGCAGAAAGAGGAACTGGAACGAATGACAGACTGGATGGCCGAAAATTGTAAGCCGGATGTGATCCATATATCAAATGCGTTGTTGTTAGGACTCGCACATCAGATAAAAAAGAAGCTGAATGTACCTATTGTATGTTCGTTGCAGGATGAAGATGTGTGGGTGGATGTGATGGAGCCTGATGTCAGGGAAGGCGTATGGAAACTAATGGCCGACAAAGGACAGGAGGTTGATGCATACATTTCGGTAAGCAGTTATTTTGCAGAACGGATGAAACCGGTACTGAATATTCCGGATCATAAAATGCATACCATACATTTGGGCGTAAATCCGGACGATTATCGTTTTTTTGAGCGGGGAACCGGTGACAGACATATTGGCTATGTGTCCAGAATGTGTCATGAAAATGGCATGGATATTCTGGTAGATGCCTTTATCCGTCTGAAAAAGGATTCAAAATATGCGGACGTAAAACTGATCCTGACAGGAGGTTCAACCGGGGCAGATACCAAATTCATTAAGCAAAACCTGGGCAAACTTAGAAAGGCCGGACTGGCAGACCATTTTGAAGTTTTGGAGGAGTTTGAAGGAGAGGCAAGACATAGCTTTTTCGAAAGGGTATCTATGATTTCTGTACCGGTAAGAAACGGCGAGGCTTTTGGATTGTATATGATCGAATCCATGGCATCGGGAATTCCTATGGTGCAGCCTGCTCTGGGTGCTTTCCCCGAAATTATCAATAAAACCAAAGGAGGTGTGGTGTACCAAAACAATACGCCGGAAGAGCTGGAAAAAGCTCTTAAAACCTTACTCGATGATCCTGATCATCATGCTAAAAGAAGTATCAGTGCCCGTAAAGGTGTGGAAAAACATTTTAAAATTGATAAGCACGCCGGTGAAATGATCACTGTTTACGATAAAATAAGAAAGAAGAATTAATAACTAACAATGAAGTATTAACCTTAACGATCAACTTTTTTAGGGATCTAAACAGTTTAAAGTTTCATTTTAAATTGTTCATTATTCATTCTCAGTTATTCATTTATTTGAACCTTTCAACACACAATTAACAACCCATTTCTCTTTGCCGGAAAATAATTAATTTAGCACTGCGTTATTAAGTAAACCATAAAAGAAGCAAATTATATGAATTTTCTCGTGTTAATGCTTGCACAGGCTCAGGGTGACATGCCGGTACTGACCGAAAGTGCTGAAGAGACAGCCCAGACCGGTATAAGTTTTTTTGATCTGGCATTAAAAGGCGGGTGGATTATGATCCCAATCGCGCTTTTATTCATTTTTGCCTTATACATTTTTTTCGAACGGTTTCTGGTAATTAAACAAAAATCAAAGGTTGATCCGGGATTTATGAACCGCATCAAGGATTATATTTCAGATAATAAGATTGATTCAGCTATTAATCTTTGTGAACAGACAAAAACACCGGTTGCCAGAATGATAGAAAAAGGGATTACCCGGTTAGGACGTCCCCTGGAAGACGTGAATGCTGCCATTGAAAATGTAGGAAACCTTGAGATTGCGAAAATGGAAAAGGGTCTTGCATTTCTGGCAACTATCTCAGGAGGAGCGCCGATGATCGGTTTCCTTGGAACAGTCATTGGGATGATCAGGGCATTTTACGATATGGCCAATGCAGGCAATAACATTGATGTGGGATTGCTTTCAAATGGTATTTATACCGCTATGGTAACTACAGTTGCAGGTCTTATAGTCGGGATCATTGCCTATTTTGCGTATAACTTTCTGGTGGCCCGTGTGGATAAGGTGGTGCATAAAATGGAATCATCAACCATGGAGTTTCTCGATTTGTTAAACGAACCGGCGTAATTATCGTTTTATGGCTTATAAGCGGAGAACCAAAGTAAATGCATCATTTAGTATGTCGTCAATGACTGACATTGTATTCCTGTTGCTTATATTTTTTATGGTTACTTCAACTTTGGTACATCCGAATGCATTAAAACTGTTAATGCCGCGAAAAGCCGAACATAAAACAGAGCAGATCAGCAATTATATCACGGTAAGAGTAAGCAATGCAGGTTCGTATTTTGTAAATGGTAAACGGGTGGATGAGGCTGGACTGCTTCAGGAAATAAGTACTGTCATAAAAGATCCGTCAAAAACTTACATTAACCTGACAACCGATAAAGGTGTGACCACCAAACAGGCTGTTACGGTTTTGAACCTGGCAAAGGATAATAATTACCAGGTGGCATTAAATATTAAATAAATGGCGTTCAGAAAAAGAAATAAGGTTGATTCGGGGTTCAGCATGTCTTCCATGACTGATATCGTGTTTCTTTTGCTTATCTTTTTCATGATAACTTCCACTCTGGTAACACCGGTAGCCATCAGAAAACTGAAGTTGCCGTTTGGTGCGCATCAAACATCTGCAAAACCGAATACCACGGTTTCCATAACTTCGGATATGAAATATTACATCGAAGGAGAGCAGGTGAATTTTAATGAAATAGAGCCACGTTTACAGGAAAAGTTATCACTGGATCCGGATATTTATATTGCCTTACATACAGATGAAAGCGTGCCGTTTTCAGAGGTGGGAAAAATACTGGATATAGCTCGACGCAATAAGTATAAACTGATTCTGGCAACAAGGGGAAAATAGAAAGACTTGGAACACAAAAAGGAAAATACCAAAGCAACAATTTATACCATCATATCGGTTGTGGTGATGTTATTATTGCTGATTTTTTTCGGATTCAAAGCCATTATGCCGGATTCCGAAGAAGGCATATTGGTGGATTTTGGTAATTCCGTCGTGGGAACAGGTCCTCAGGAACCGGCCCCATCAGTTGAAAAGCCTGCATCAAAACCAAAATCTCCTACTGTTTCAGAACCTGTAAAGGCTCAGCCACAGACATCGGAAGATGTGAAAGAAGATGTAGAGACTCAGGATTTTGATGAAGCGCCGGTTATTGAAAGCGGAAAACGCAAACAGGAGACTGAGGAAGAAATAGCCCGTAAAGCGGAAGAACTTAGAAAACAAAAAGAAGCAGAAGAAGCGGAACGCATCCGAAAAGCGGCAGAAGAGGCGGAACGCAAACGTCTGGAAGAGATTGAACGGAAGAAAAAGGAAGAAGCGGAACGGCTTGAGCGCGAGCGCCTGGAACGCGAACGTAAAGCAGCAGAAATACGTCAGCGGACACAGGATGCATTTGGGGGTGGAGCCGGTAATGCCAATACTTCAGGCGAAGGTCAAACCGGAGATGATGGTAATCAGGGATCACCCAACGGTGCTCCGAATACCGGTACATATACCGGAACAGGGCTGGGTACAGATGGAAGTGGTTTTGATCTTACAGGAAGAAGCCTTGTAGGTTCCTTACCTCAACCGGTTTACAATATCCAGGAAGAGGGCATTGTAGTTGTTTCAATAGAAGTGGATCGCTCCGGGCGCGTTATTAGTGCAACGCCTATTTTAAAAGGATCAACCACACAAAATTCCGAATTGTGGCGAGTGGCTAAGGAGGCCGCGTTAAAAGCCCGGTTCAACGATAATCCTACTGCTCCGATAAAACAAATAGGTACCATAACGTATCATTTCCGACTGGATTAATAGGCTGCATTTTATTCAACCTGATTAGTAGGTAATTTCCATATTTGTTAAATTCTTCATTTAAAATGACTTGGCGACTTAGCATTTAAGTTGTAAATTTAGGTTCTGTTTGACTTTCATACAAGGCTGATTGTATTATCAGAACAGTATGAAATTAACCTACTGAGTTGTACAAATAAAAACTTCCGGTTTTAAGTAACCGGAAGTTTTTATTATATGTCTGATTAAACGAGATCCGGAATGATTGTTAAATCTTTAACAGGAAAATACAGGCTTGCATGTGCTTTTTTTATTCTGATCTCTTTCCTTCAACTTTCTGCGCAACAATTTGATCCTGTTACTTTTTTAAATACCAGAGTTGCTGAGTCTTCCGGACTGAACTTTGTACACGAGAGGTTAATTTCTCATAACGATTCTGATGGTAAACCGGAGCTGTTTGAGCTGGACAGTATTTCCGGTGAAGTTTTACGTACTGTTTTTCTGAAAAATGCATCCAATGTAGATTGGGAAGCAGTATGTTCCGATGATCATTACATGTATATCGGAGATTTTGGAAATAACTACGGAGCACGGACTGATTTGCGAGTATATCGTTTATCGCTGGATGATTATCTGACGGGTGATACGGATACGTTAATGGTTGATACAATTCGGTTCAGTTACTCGGATCAGACTGATTTTACACCCAAACCTTATGCTTCGAATTATGATGCAGAGACCCTTTTAGCCTTTAGTGATTCGCTATGGATCTTTACCAAAAACTGGAAAGATGCAAAATGCAATATCTATAAAGTTGCAAAAACTCCGGGAGATCAGGTGGCATACCTGCGTGACAGCATCAATCCCTACGGTTTAATTACAGATGCAACATATAACACTACAAGTCAAAAAATCCTGCTGTGCGGGTATACGGATGAATATCCTTTGATGGTTGAAATTGATGAGTTTACAAAAACGCCCTTAAGTTTAAAACCCGTTTCCAGAACTCAACTTGGTGTATTTGATGGTTATTCAGCAAAAATTGAAGGTATTGCAGCAACCGGAACTGATAATTATCTGGTGACCTCTGAGAAAAGCACGACTGGAAAAGCATCGTTATTCAGATTAAGGTTTTCAGATAAAAATTCGATTATTCATGTAACAAATGGAAAGAACGAAGTGATTTACGATCCGGTACAAAAGATGCTGTTTACTATTTATAATGAACCAGTTGAAATCTCTGTTTATGAAATTACAGGTAAGATATGTATCCGTAATGGACGTTCACCTCTGGATATTTCTGCATTACCATCTGGTATTTATATTGTGCGGTTAAAATGGCAGGGCCATATAGTCGGGCTAAGAAAAATATATGTGTTATCGTGAATTTTAAAAAGTTAAACTGTTTCTACAAAATTGCTACTGGTTGATCAGTCTCTTATTTTATGTAAATTGCAGCCGTTTTGTCAGGACGTCAATTGTTTTTCTTTACCATGTTAATATGCTGTTTAATTCAATAGATTTTGTAATTTTTTTACCTGTTGTATTTATACTTTACTGGTTTACAACCAGTAAAAATTTACAGTTTCAGAATATTCTTGTTGTCGCTGCCAGTTATGTGTTCTATGGCTGGTGGGACTGGCGATTTCTTTCATTGATTATGCTTAGTACTTTAGTGGATTATACGGTTGGTCTGCAACTTGGCAAAGAAGAGAACAGAAAAAAGAGGAAGGTGCTCCTTTGGATCAGCATTATTGTGAATATAGGCTTGCTTGGGTATTTTAAATATTATAATTTCTTTCTGGATAATTTTATCGAAGCCTTTAAGTTTTTCGGATCAACATTTAATTCAAAATCATTGCAGATAATATTGCCCGTTGGAATAAGTTTTTATACGTTTCAGACTTTGAGTTATACCATTGATGTGTATAAACGAAAGCTTGAGCCAACAAGGGATCTTATTGCATTTTCAGCATTTGTAAGCTTTTTCCCGCAACTGGTTGCCGGACCTATAGAAAGGGCAACACATTTGTTGCCTCAGTTTTATTCAAAGAGAAATTTTGATTACTCAAAAGCAGTGAATGGAATGCGACAAATTTTATGGGGGTTATTCAAAAAGGTTGTTATCGCTGATAATTGTGCTGAATTTGCAAATACAATTTTTAATCATTCAACACAATATTCAGGCAGTACATTATTATTGGGTGCCATATTCTTTGCATTTCAGATTTACGGTGATTTTTCAGGTTATTCAGATATCGCAATCGGGACATCACGATTATTTGGATTTGATATTATGAAAAACTTTGCATTCCCGTATTTTTCAAGAAATATCGGTGAATTCTGGCGAAGGTGGCATATTTCACTTTCTACCTGGTTCAGAGATTATGTTTATATTCCTTTAGGTGGAAGTAAAGGTTCTAAATGGCAGAACGTTAGGAATATTTTTATCATTTTTTTAGTCAGTGGGTTTTGGCATGGTGCCAAGTGGACATTCATAGCATGGGGTGCTCTGAATGCCATATATTTTCTACCACTTTTACTCACAAAAAGCAACCGAAAATACCTTAATATACCAGCCGAAGGCAAGGTTATTCCGGGTGTTATGGAGATATTTTCTATTGGAATAACGTTTTTACTTGCAACGCTTGGCTGGATATTTTTCAGATCAGAATCTATGGGGCAGGCTATGCATATTTTTTCTAAAGTATTCTCCAAATCTATATTTTCGATGCCTTATTTTGAGAATGGAACCCTGGCTATACCAACAATTATTCTGACTATTATTTTTCTGATAACAGAATGGTTTGGAAGAGCAGATAATTATGCCATTGAAAAGCTGGCTCTGAAATGGAATAAATATCTCAGATACAGTTTTTATTATCTGATAATTTTTGCATTATTCTGGTTCGGAGGTAAAGAACAACAATTTATTTATTTCCAGTTTTAGTCATGAGAAGGTTTATTATAAAAAGTTCATATTTCGTTGTTCCGGTATTGCTGCTGAGTATTGTTGTTTTTCTTTTTAATCCTCAGGATCAGGGTGATTTAGTTAGAGTGGGATATATACTTCAAACATCACATAACCAAGAGTTTAGTAACCCGATTAAATCTGTGCCAATGAGAATGACTTATTTTTCCAGGCAGGGGCAGTCAGTTGTAGATACATTTACTTACTTTACCATTGGCGATTCTTATTCAGATAAGTCTAATCTTGGCTACAATAATTTTTTGGCAAATGATTCTGTTTCTGTTCTAAATCTTAACCGGTATTATGATCAGAATCCGGTTCAGTCACTTATAAACTTTATAAACAGCAATGCTTTTGATACGTTGCACGTAAAATATGTCATTCTTGAATCTGCAGAACGATATATTACGTACAGAGGATTGAAGGCTGATACATCAGGCGTATTTACGCAAAAGGATATTATTAAACTTAGAAAATCAAATCTATCAAAAGATGGTCAGGATGAAAAATATGATTTTTTTTCGGAACGGATTTTTAAAGTTTTATACATTAACTTGCTATATAATTTTATGGATAATCCTCCCGGATCACTCACCTATAAAGTCCGTACCCGTGATACACTTTTTTCAGCTAAAACAAATGAACTGTTGTTTATAAACGAAGATATTGATTATCTGAATTATAATAATTCTGTTGATTCGGTGGAAAAGTTAAACAGCAGGCTAAATCTGCTCTCACAAAAACTGGGAACATGGGGTATTAAATTAATAGTATTGGTTTGTCCTGATAAATACGATTTGTATTATTCCAGCATAAAAGATAAGTCAAATTATGTTGAGCCGATGTTTTTTGAATATTTGGATGACCTGCAAAAGGATTATTTGTACGTTGATACCAAAAGCTATTTGGATAGCTTAAAACGTAAGCAAAAGGATTTATATTACTATGGGGATACACACTGGGCACCTTCAACAGCCCGGGCTATTGCTGCTGAAATAAACAACACCTTACTCTTTAAAAATAATATGCCATAAGGATAAATTCCTGCTGATCAGGTATTTTAAGATTTCCGTTATTATGTTAAATGCTTTATATTTGTGTAACTCAATGGAAATCAAACACTCATAAAATTGCAGCCATGAAAACCCCGCTGTTGCTTTTTGTCTTTTTATTAACCATGTTCGGATGTAAGAATACTTCCAAAAAGTCAGAGACAAAACATGATTCCGAGACTATAACCAGTCTTGATATGCAGATTCTGCGCATGTCGATGCAGGGGCCTGTAAGTTTAAATTTTAATACAGATGGAACGGTGGATGTCGATTTTGGTAACGACAGTACAGTTGAGGTAACAAGTCTGTATTCGGTTCAGGGAGATACTATAATTTTTACTGATAAGGACGGTATTTCCTGTCCTGGCCCCGGAATTTACACTATGAATAAAAATGATTATTACGTGTCTTTTGACCTAATTGACGATACCTGTGGAGGAAGGGTAAAGTCAACAATGGGATTCTGGGTATATCCTGATTTTACAGAAAAGCTGCAGCATTTGAATGAACAACTTGCAGAGGAGGCCCCTGAACCTGACTTATATCTGGACAGAGCCAGAATTTATATGGCAACGGCAAATCCTCAAATGGCCAGGAACGATTTTTCAACCTACCTTGATATAGATTCAGCAAATGCAAGAGTTTATATCAACAGGGCCGGAACCTGGTTTCCTGATAAACTGAATGAGGCAATTGTGGATTGTAACAAAGCCATAGAACTTGAACCGGATAATAAGAATGCTTATTTTCTTCGTGGTCTGGCAAAATATACTACAGGAAATGAAGAGGAGGGATGTGCCGATTTTAAAAAGGCAATAGAACAAGGATTTACGGTACTTAAAGTTGCCGAAAAAGAGAGGTGTAAGGGGTATTGGTAAAAGCCGTATTGATATCTCACGTAAAAATACGTAAATTGAGTACTGCTTAAATCAGTGAGACTGTGATTTGAGAAACGAAGTGAACTGAAATTACAAAGTCGAAATGATCCCGAGCTTTTGTCGAGGGAGCAATGGGTTTTATTACTGCCTTGTGGTGCTTAAACGAATAATTCCTTATAGATATTCCGTTTGCTCTGCGGGGGTGTTCATTTTCAAAATGATAAATTATTTTATCTTCTGTCTCATTTAGTTCACTGGAAACTAATACGGTAATACGAAGAGGTAAATGCTAGCTTAACCCGAAAAATATTATTATGTCAATCCATTATGAGCAACAAAATTATCCTTCAGGAACGATCCTGATAAGAGATTTTGAGGGAAATGTAGAAGTAGAAGACATCATAGAATCATGGAAGTTTCTACTGACTAATAATATGCTTGGAGAAAACGTACTCGGTGTTATTAATAACATTTGTGCCTGCAATCTTAGAATGGATATGAACAGTTTTCAATATCTGATAGCATATCTGAAGACAGAAGATGCCTTTAAACGCATCCGGTTGGCAGTGATTTGTGAAGATCCGAAAAAAATTATCTTTCCTTCTATGGGTGAGTTTATACAGGATTTGCAAATTAAGCCTTTCACTACCTATGATGCAGCCGTTGACTGGATTATCAAACAGTGACTAACTATTCCAAAGTTTAAAACTTTGGAAAAGCTTATCTATGGACCTTAAGATAAAGAGGCAGGCAATCTTTCCTGACGAATAGATGACTTATCAGCTCTGAGTGTCGCCAGCTTTAACATGGAAGTTTTCGTTAATTTACATGGCTAAAAAGCAGTCTCTGCTTTCTGAGTAACTCATAACAAGTAAGCAGTCATCACAGGAAGCTGGGCAGGCATCATATAGAATAATTCTAAATACCTTTACTGTCTACATAACATATTCTAAATTTTCTTGATTTATTCATTTTTTGCATAACTTGTAAATATATCAATCTTAACATCAATATCTTAAATGTAAGCAATTAGCCGCAAAACCAATCTGAGATTATATTTTAGGGTGATTGGAAATGATTTTTTTATTCAAATTAGCTAAAACTAGAATCACTTTTTGCAATTACTTTCAATATTAAAGATAAAGTGGCTTTAAAGTATAGGGGAGAAGATGAAAAATTATATGTTGATATAACGAGGATAGCAGATACATTAAAATGCGAAATAATAATGAAAACAATCTTTACTGAGCTATTTATTTTTCTTATTGCCATCAATGCTCAATCTCAAAGCCTGGAATTACCTTTTTATGAGGATTTTGAAGAATCCATAACCAATGACGCTATATTCGAAAACTGGTCAACTGAAGATCTTGAAGGATGGCAACACTGGCACCTGATCCCGTGGGGTGGATTTGGAGGAGGACAATGTGTACGCTTTGAAAATAATGATCTTAATCAGAACGATTGGTTAATTACGAATCCAATAAATACGGAAGATGCTGATTCGTTAGTAATTCATTTTTACAGCTTTTACAATTTCCAGGGAACCAAACCGGAGTTGCTTTATACTACTGCCTATTCCGGGGATGCTCAAAATGATGTCTGGAGTGAAATAGAATATGATCTGGGTGAAAGCACGGAATCGTGGCACCATTCTGGTGAAATTAATATAAAAGCTCCTGAATCGGAAATATGGTTTGCCTTTCACAGTAATCAGGAAGCAAATAATGGCATTCTGTTTCTGCTGGATAATTTTAGCGTAAGTAAATATGTGGCTTCACCGGAATATGAATTGGTCGCAAGTACTGCGTATTTTGAATTTTATACCAATATGGCAGAGGAAACAAACTACTGGACCGGTATATCAGAAGGATTGGAACAAAGTTTTAAAAAGTACTGTGACATATGGAACATTAGGGGGAAAACAGACTTTATTGATAAAAACCTTAAAACAAAAATATATTATACTGAAAAAGCGAATATTCCTTTTGTAAATGCTGAGACGCCTGAAATCAAGTCCGGCTTTTTTGATCTACAAAATAATTCAATCTATCTTTCGCCATTAGATACACCTGAAAAACTGGAGTACTATCAAAGCATGGAAGGGCTGGCAATCAATACGTTCGCGGGTTATGCAAAATATCACCAGTTGTACCGGGATCAGGGTGGATTTTATGGATTGCCTGACTATTACACAGAAGGTTTTGGACTTTATGAGCAGGGATTTCGTCCAAGGTTGGATTCGATCATTCGTTTTCGGTCAGAACATCCGGAGGATCTGACTCATGAAGCCCTGAACGATATGAATGTTTTCAGCAGAACAGCACAAAAGGACATTATTGTTTCGTATGTTGAAGGACAAATTGTTTGTTTACTCGATTATAACGGAACGGCACCTTATGGCTCATTTGAGCCAATCTGGAATAATTTTCTGATTTATTTTTACGATACTACAGATGTGGTCCGTATAAAGAAATATGCCTCTTCAGATAACTTCGACATATATTGTTCTTCACGGGATACCATGTTTATTGACCGCTTTTTTGAGTGGCTGGAGCAAACCCAACAGTTTTATATTGATTCATTCCGGTTGGAGATTAACCGGAAGTATAATCTTGTGATTTATTATGATGAAAAAACCGGTATGGATATGACTGGTTATGATAACTGGAACGGAGGAAGTGGAGGACTGAATATATCGCCTCATAATTTTCCTGATGGAATTGATGGATTTCCCTGGTTATTGGCACATGAATTCGGACATGTATATAACAGTGTCTTATGTCCCGAAATGCCTTTTGGATTCTATCATGAAGGGATGGCTAATTTTTCAGGTTTCATGCAGTACGGTTCGGATTGGGCAGAAAATCGCCCGCTAATAGAATCAGTATTATATTATTTTTTGAAGCAGTTTGGCAGGGAACCAACTCTTAATGAGTTTATTACAAATCCATATATGGATGAAGGAGGAAATATTGATCCCTATTATTTCGGACTTGAATTTATAAGGTATTTATATGAATTGGATGGAATATTGAAACTGGAGGAGTTCTTTGATAAGGGGATGGATTTCAGTGTTTTTAGTCAATCGTATGATCAGATTGAAAAGGGATATTTAAGGCGTCTCAAGATGTATCAACACCTTACCTTTACAGACACACTGATTGAATTGCCGTTTAATGAACCTTTTAATGCCCTCTCCAATGGCTGGACTAAACCCAGCGTATTAAATCCTGATAACTGGAATATAGATGATGGAGGTATTAACGGGACAAGCTGTATTAGGTATTATACCCACAGCGACGCTAACGAGCCGGTTGATTCATGGTTGGTTTCACCAGCCCTGAATTTGGAGCACACAGACCAGTTACAACTATCATTTGATTTTGCCAGATTTGGTGAAGGATTGGAACTGGAGATTTTGTACACCGATAGATTTAATGGATTTACTGACAGTACCAGCTGGAGCTTACTAAAGTCAGTGGAGATGCCGGTTGATTGGGGATGGAGCAACACGGGTGAGATAACAATAAGCAATTTGCCGGATACAGTTTTTGTTGGGATCAGATTAAAGACAGAGGGAGAGCAGCACCTTCAGTTGTATGTTGATAATTTTAAGGCGGAAGGGGTTGTTACACATTCTAATCTAATTTTTGATTCGAATTTTAAAGTATATCCCAATCCGGTTAGTTATGAATCCATTATTTCATTCCATACTCAATATCATGGGAATGTTAAGCTAACCATTTTTGATATTCACGGAAGAGAGGTTTGTACTGTGTTCAATGAAAGAATGAAAGCTGGGTCACACTCTGTTTCTGTTCCAAATATACTCCCAGAAGGAGGCGTATATCTATGCGTATTATCTACGGAAAAAAATACTAAAACAATCAAGTTCGTAACAAAATGAATGGAGAGGATTCGAATACCTGCTCCGGGTAATTGTGACTGATCACGAACGATAAAGCATTAAATGTGAATTCACGGTGGCTGTACATTTCAATAAACCACTATCTTACAAAGAATCATTCTTTTCCGGACCTTTGAAAGTAATATTGAAGTATGAGGATATCATACAATAGTGCAAATACCTGATGAATAATCAGGTAATGTCTCATACGAATAATTTAAAACAATCTATATTGATAAACTATTGTATCAACTGAAATTTAAAGCTTACACCAAAATTGGATGTGGCCGTTGAAAATGATGTTGATACCAAAGGATTGATGGCCTGTCTGTCATAGAATAAGCGGATTGTTACACTTCTGCTTAATGTATAGTCCGCAGTTAATTTTATATTCAGTGCATTCTGTCCCGTAGACGGCTGGTTATAGTTTTCTTCAATCTTACGAATGATGGTTTTCATATCCCGCAACGTGAAATCTGCCCTGAGGTTAAGATCATTGCTTACATTTTTTGAACGGCCACCACTGTTAATGACCAGATCAAAATTATCCCAACGGTACCCTAAGCCTACAGAGAAATCGTTTGAGACGGTTTCAACAACCTGGTTGTTGCTGATGTTGAGCATGATATTCCTCATTTTGCTCATTTCCAAAGAACCGGTAAGGCTGTTTTTAAACGCCATATCAACATTTAACAACGGATTGAGTGCTTCTGTAATATTTACGGTTGGTATTTCAAGTTGACCTGAGGAAAGATTGGTGTTGAATCCTGCAATATTATATGTGGCTGTGTAACTGTGGTTCAATGTTACGTTCCTGAAATACTTTTGCAGCAACGGAATTTTTGATAAACCATCGTACCTGATGTTCCAGTTTGGTAACTGGCTGAAAATATCCGGCATGCCATTTTCGTAGAGCCTTATTTTATGTGCATCAATTCCTGAATAACCTGCGAGGAAGGCAGGAATAAGCACTTCCTGTGAATTGAGATCTTTATTTCCGGTTCGTCCGGCAATAATGGATCTGTTGTGTTTTACAAATTCAGTATATGGTGCATAAGTATAACTTTCATCTTCATGAACCTTTTCGAATGCTGTACGAAGGGATATCCACGACATGGAGAAATTACCGGTCATGGTTTTATTAGCTTCAGGAATAAACCGGTTGCCGTTTTCTGTATCGTAATAATAATTGGCTCCTGTAACCTGGTTTTGTGCCCATGTTGTATTTAAAGTGATCCGGAGTCCGTTAATCGGTTCGATGGATGCCTGTCCCCTGAACTGCTCCATTTGCTGGCTGATATAAGGATCGGTCATCAGTGCATTATTAATCAGCCATCCGTTTTGGTTCGCCTGATCAATTATGTCAAGGCTCTGACTTCCAAAAGCAAAGGCATAACCCGGTGCAGGCAGACCACCAATGTTATCCTGACCAATGATGTTGGGTTCACCGTCAAATCCCGGAATGATCAGACTGTTATTTCTGGTATAATTGGCAGACACATTTTTCACACCCATAAGTACACGGGCAGTCCGTTGCAATACCTCAATAACCGGGTTACTCTTTTCCTGAACTCTGGCGGTAATTACAACTCTTGCACCATCTACAGTCTGGTTGGCTGTAAACTCAATGGTGTTTTCATCCACTATATTTCGTTTACCCATCACCTGTTTATTATCAGCATCGTAAATCCTGACATTCGGCGTTTTACTTCCCAACTTATGATTGATCACAACTTTCTGGCCCTCGGGGAAATCAAACTTATTCTCGTACCTTACAGTAACCATTTTCTTGGCACCGCTTGACCGGTTTGAACCCGCTCTGCCATACTTTTTATTGGCATCATCCAGAAACTTCCATTTTGAATAGAGCCCTGTAAAACTTAATGTGGTATTGATGTTGATATTTCGTGAGTTTTCTATGGTATGACCCAAAAACAGATTGGAGAATTTGGGGTTTAAAGAATTTGCACCGCGTTGCCAGTCATAAGTGGCATTATACGTACCGTCAGCTGAAATCCAATCCAGTAACGGAATTTTAGAAAAGGGAACAGTATAGCTTGCGCTAAATACCTGATGGTACATGACGGAGCGACCCCATTCACGTATGCTTTGCATCACTGAATCCTGCCATGCCGCATAATAGGCCCGCTGTGTTCTTTTATTTAAAGAAACAGTCACAGAATCGTTGTTCAGGTAATCAGGTTCGCCAATAAGCGCGTTTGATTGCGATGTAAGGCTTAACTGCAGGGAGTTGGCAAGTTTATATTTAATATCGAATTGCCTGTTCCAGTACCAGTCCTTACCAACAGAAAGCGGTAACTCAACGCCGGTATTGCTGATGTCCCTATAGAGCATTTCGTTGTAGTCCCTGTTCATATCCGTTCTGAAACTGAACGTTGTTGGCAGATAGTAAAAATTAAAATCACGAATCAATGCCAGTATATCCGATTCCAGAAACTTCACTTTTTTGAAAGGCTCAACCGGCTTTGCAGATGTGGCATAACTGTACTGCAATCCTCCACGGAAGTTTTTAGAAAGATCCCGCTGAATAGTGGGGGATGTACGCTCCGTTTCGTTATATGCAAAGTTCATGGTTACATTGTTCGGATCAAAGAACTGTTTCTTTTCGCCCCCATATCCAATGCGTACATTCGGCAGACTTATACTTTTTCTGGTGGTCACATCCAAAGACATACTCTTGATAGAATCTTTTTCGGTTTGAGTTACGGCGCTGTTTATGGCATCCTGAAGTTTTACGTCTTCATCAAGAGGGTTATATTTAGGACTGACAACATCTTTTGAATAGGAATAATTCACCGGCAAACTAATCTGAGCTTTTTTTGGGAAGAATTTACCCAGTTGCAAATTGGTTGAGACATCGTAACTGCTCAGGTCATCAATCTGACGCTCCATAAGATTCTGTTCAAGTCCACCAAATCCTGCTGTGCTAATACTTCCGGACATATTTACTGTACCCAGATCCGCCAGTTTTAAGGACATACTTCCAATGCCTGCCCATCCGCCTTGTTCATCAAATTCTGATAAACGCAGTTCATTTACCCAAACTTCACCAGAGCGGTATTCCGTTGTCTGACGGCGTTTATTACGTACTCCAATCATAATGGTTCTGACATCGCTCAGTGAAGGATTACCTTTAATGTAAACCCAGTGTGTAGGATCATCCGGTACCGGTTCACCTTTGCGCTGCGATATTTTTACATCACTGCCTGAAGCCCTGGATTCACGGTTACGTTTTAACTTGAAATTTGTCAGTAGATCGAATGGAATATCAAACTTGTTTGCATCCGGCCATACCATTTCACGATGTGCCGTATTATCATTGTTATAAACCCTCGGAGGCGTTAGCTTTAAAGGAATTTCGTATTCGTAATAGTTGTTCTTGAAATCGGATCCCAACCGGATAAAGATGGAGAGGTCATCATCTTCAAGATTGGTGTTAACACCGGGAGCATTGACCAGTTCTTCTGCATGTACCCACATTTGCAGGCGTTTATACTGACGCATATCCATCTGTAGGGTCTTATATACCGCTCTTGCATCCTGAGGTGCCAGATTCAGGACCTTTAAGGTCATAGACTGCTCATTCAGTTGTCTCAGTTGTGGCTGACCCGGATCAATAACCCGGTCTACACCAGGAGGAAGTACATAGTTGACCGGAGTCCTGTCACTGTTTTCTTCAATATTTACCGAACCGATATCAATGACACCACCATCTTTGTAGTTGTTTTCTCCTATTTCATCCAAAGGAACAGTATACTTGCGCCATTCTCCGCGAACCAGTTCCAACGTTGCAAAACGAAGGATCACCGGTTCTTCGAAATCTTCCAGAAACATTCTCATAAAACGAATGGATTTAAAACCGGAAATTGATCCTACGACATTGTCATAGTCAGACACAGGAATTCTGAACTGGTACCACTTTACAGAATCTTCATTTCCGTTAGCCAGTTTTACATGTTCCGTTTTGACATCCGTAATATACTTTTGCCCGCCAATTTTCATTTGATCAGGATAAAGATCTACAACATACCGGTAGTAGTTATCATTCTCGCTTAATGTGTTATCCTGGTTAATATCTTCGGCATCCGGCAGGTTCGATCCGGTGGTTGAATAGGCTTCATTGGATTGCGCATCAGTAGGTGAGTTGCCCTGCATATTATTATACAGTTTGTAGCGATTCAGAATACTTGTTTTAGCAGCATCATAATCTGATCCCCTGTAATAATGATAGTCATCCTGGGCCGGATCATTGAATAAACTGTCAACATATGTACTGGAACCCCGGGTAAGTATTTGAGTAAGCGAATCAAGATATCCACTAAAAAATGTACTTTCATCCGTATCATCCAAACCATCCAGTCCAACGTCCTGGTAAATCCTGCTGTTTTCGGTGTTGGCAAATGCCTGGGTCAGGGACTGCTTAACCGGAACACGTCCCCAACTTGTTGTGTCAACCAGCCCGTTTATATCACTGGTTGCCGGCAGACCATATTCAAATGATTTCCGGCCATCCTTTAATACATCTTCTGAAATTTCACCCAGGTTAAAGACAAGTTTACCTCCCGTTTTATTTTTATTTGGCGAGTCGCCCTCAATAAACGGGTCCATCACCCAGAATTCTATATATTCAATGTTGGCCTGTTCAAAATCAGTGGTCTCCATTCTGCGCATTACACCGCCCCAGTTTTGATCAGGGTTATTCATTTTTCCGGTTTGAGGATTCAGGTCAAGACTAAAGTTGTATGGTCCTTTTTCAGTTGGATAATATGCGACGTTCAGAATTGGAATCAATGTGGATTCTCCGTATGCGTTATCTTTGTTAGGGAAAAGGTTATTCTCACTTACCGCGCGGGAATAATTATTGGAACGCATTTCAGGATCATTTTTTATATGGCTGGGCATCAGGTTACTGTTGTCATATTGAAAAAGCCTGTCAATGGTATACCATGCAATGCGGGCACGGTGTTTTCCGTAATCAAGATCAGTAATTGGGCTGGTGGCATTTATTATCTCCGTTGGCGTTGAGGACAGTTTCCATGAGAAATAATGTTTGATATCGATGCCTATTTTTGTGGCTTCAAAATCATCCAGATATACGGAGCCACCACCACCAATAACTTTGGCATGACCCGGAATTAATTGTGCAAATTCTCCGTTCACTGCAATGGATGATGGCGCTTTGGTTTCTATGAGCGGCAATTTATCAATAAGCTTTGTCAGGAAAGGCATTTCTGCTTTGTATGCACCGTTCAGTCCCCAGATTGTATTTGAAATTGGATCTTCTCCGATAGACACTTTCTGGGTTAAAGGCCTTTCATAAAGGTGCATGATGGTACCACCCAATGTAAAATCATCATTGAACCGGTAATCGAGATGAGTCCCGATCATGGTCTTCTTTTGTAAACTGAAAGTCGCTGAGTTTTCCATTGAAACCTGGATCGGTGTTCCTGAATCAAGAATAGCCTGATTCAGTATTTTTAAATATCCTGATGCATAGTCCACCGTATAGTCTACATTTTCAGTCAGTGTCCGTCCACCGGCCGTAACAACCACCGAGCCTCGTGGAATGTTAAAGGCATTCAGCTTGATTTCAGAACCGGAAGCTGCTTTATAGGAACCTTCCAGAATGAATTTATTTTTTTCTGCGTTTTGTGTTGCTATAGTGATGGTTTGTGTATAAAGTGAATCGTAGGCATACTTTTCTGCCAGCGTAGGGCTCATAAATGTACTGAGGTATTTTGAGCTGAACGGTTTGGTTACCGGGAAGATAATCTTACCTCTGTCAGGAATAACAGTCAAACCTGGTACCCAGTCGAAAAAACCATCAGAGCCCTGTTCGTTTTGAGAATTTAAACGGTCGAGTTTCATCAGGTTCAGCAGACGCTCATCTCTTAATCCTGGTTCAGGAAGGTAATTAATATTTGTTCCTAAACTGTCGGAACGGTACATTACCTCAAATCTGAAATCTTCACGATCAACCTGTCGTGCACCAAGAGAGTAGATGTTTTTCATCATCAGGTCCCATGTTTTCAGTTGTGGACTCAGGTTTGTTCCTTTTAATAACTTTACTGCCAGAGCCTGAGGTGAACGAATACTGTCAGTTGAAAATTCACCAACCTGGTACACCTGACCTCTGTACTGATATTCAAAAGCAACAGCAAGCACCTCATCAGAATTAAGAGCTGTATTTAAGGAAATATACCCCAGGTTTTTATTAAGTGTATATTCATTGGAAGATAATAGTCTGGCATTTTCAATTTTTTCATAATCCACACCTCCTTGCATTACACCGTTAAATTCATTCGAGATTTCACTGATATTACGGAATCCGGTATAGGTTGAGTTCAACTGGCTGTAAAGGGTATTAAATTTATTGGCAGGCGCAATATATGCCGGATTTACCCCTTCAGTACTGGGTGTCCATCTATCATTATAGATATCTGCTGCTTGAGGTTCAGCAAGGTCCATAAAGGCTACAATGTTTCTTGAATCGTTATAGTCACCCCGTTTATTGGTCACCCAAACCTCAATACGATTAATAACAAGACCAGACATAATAACAGGAATGTTTTTCATCCAGTTATCGTAGTTTTTTTCAAAAAAGTGTGTCAGAAAAAAGTTGCGGTTGGCATCGTATTCATCCGCCCTGATTTCAAAATCGCTGGACGTGGCTCCACCTTTTAATGTCATGGTTTCTGTTTCCGATTCCTGTTGTGAGAAAACAGTAGCCACACTCAATTTCCCGAATTGAAGTTCTGTTTTTACACCAAAGAGGCTCTGACTACCTCGAATCAGAGATCCACCTAAAGGGAGACTAACATTTCCGGCTTCTACCTTTTTAACGATGTCGTCTTCTTTTCCTTCATAATTAAGGTTGATGGTATTGTCAAAATCGAAAGTAGCTTCCGTGTTGTAGTCCATGTTCATCTTTATACGATCACCCACAGAACCGGCTACGCTTAGTACGATTTTTTCGTCGAAGTCAAAAATAGTTGTTTTTCTGAGGTCTTCAGAAAGTGCAGGGTTATCTATATTATTGGTTTTAACCCCAAACTGAAGTTCAGCATATCCCTGGGGTTTCAATTTTATACCTCCTTCTCCGAATATGGCACTGGCTTTCCCCAGGTTAATGTTGATGTCGAGTGGACCACCTTGTTTCCTCCCTGCTTCCTCCAGTTGTTTATTGCGCCAGAAGTCATTCAGAGAGCGGTTCATGTCGTATTTTTTATACTCTTCGTACGACATGAGGGTAGGAGAGCCAACTTCCACATCACCCACCATATTCCGAATTATGTAATTTCCTGTTTCCGGGTCGTATTCTGTAACCTGTTTGAAGTTTTTAGGATTTTTCAAATCTATGCCTGAAGCATCATCCTGTGTGTAAGGATCAGACTGTATACTTTTAACCGGATAAAGCAATGTAGTATCGCTGGTTTGACCATGCGACGATAACAACAAAAAAGTACCGAACAAAACGGGTAGTACTAATTTAAGCCTGAACAGATTCCAATGCACTTTTTTTATCAACCTCATTAAATACTTACAACTGTTTTAGGGCAAGTTTTATTACTTCTTCAACGGCATAATTTCCTGAAGTTTTTAACACTTTATCAATGGCCTTTTCTGAAGCATTACGTGTAAAGCCCAACATAACTAAAGCAGATAACGCTTCATTCTTTATAGTATTGTCTGTCAGAGTAAATATTTCGGCTGCTGAAGCAGATTTTCCGATTTTGTCTTTCAGGTCAACAATTACCCGTTGGGCGGTCTTTAATCCAATACCTTTTATACTTTTCAGCACATTTACATTTCCTGATATAATCACCTGTTCCAGTTCTTCAACCTGCAGGGAAGATAAGATCATTCGGGCCGTATTGGCTCCAATACCTGAAACAGAAATAAGATGGCGAAAAACTTCCCGTTCACGAACCGACCAAAATCCGTATAATTCATGCGTATCTTCACGAATTATTTCATGGATATGCAATAAAATTTGTTTTTGCTCCGCAATTTGAGAAAAGGTATTAAGGGAAATATTGATATGATATCCAATGCCATGCACATCTATTACAACATGGGTTGGAAATTTATCAGCAATTTCCCCTTTTATATAGCTAATCATACATCAATTTTTATGCTTAGAAATTGGCAAGCAAATATAATTAAAACCGTGGTATAATAAAACGCAATCTGCAAAACCTGGCGGTACAGATAATAAATGTATAAGAAATTTTTTGGATGGGAAGAACTTAATTTGGTAAGTCGAAATACGTCTTGTTTTATAAATTAACAGGTGGATTTTGAAGTATGATTATGTAAACATATTGGATTAATAATACTTCGGAGAAGAAAGTTTCTGTTTTGTTGATTCCTTTTGTTGATAGATATTTTTTAGCTCAATTTTTGGTTATTACAATAATATTACAGATTTGATACAAGTGTATTGTAATGTTAAAATTATTTTATTAATTTTAGCGCGTTTAAAGGGTGATTGTTTCAAGAATTAACACTAATTTTACAAAATGGTAAAGAATATTCCGTTTAAATTCCTCTTCATTGTTCTTGTTGTGGGAATTACTTTATTAACTGCCTGTTCTCAGGATGAAGGCTTCGGTGGAAACGGCGAGATTAAGGGTGAGTTAATGGAAAGGGTTTACAACAAGGATCTTTCAGTGCTTTTGTCAGAAACACCAGCAAAGGCAGAGGATATTTACATTATGTTTGGAAATAATACTGTAGTAGATGATAAGGTCGAAACCAGTTATACCGGTGATTTTAAGTTTTCTTATTTGTGGCCGGGTGAATATACCATTTTTTATTTATCGGACGACACATCAGATAATTCAAAACCCAAGATGGAGATCATGAAACAGGTGACACTTGGAAAAAATGAATCACTGGATCTGGGGTCATTATATACCTACAAAATTAAGGATTGGGATCAGGGTAGCAGTGCTATAAACGGGGTACTGATTGAAAGGATCTATAATGATGACCTTTCCATTCTTCTGTCGGAAGGCCCTGCAAAAGCCCAGGACATATTTATAATGTTAGGTGACAATACTTCATTTAATGATAAAGTGGAGACAAGTTATAACGGTCAGTTTGAATTCAACAATATTTGGGGAGGTGACTATACCATATATTATATGTCTGATGATACAGCAGATATTTCTCAGCCTGATATGGAAATAAAGCAAACCGTTTCCTTATCGAATAACACAACGGTACAGCTTGATACAATGTACACCTATAAAATTAAGGAATGGAACGAGGGTTCTGCAACCATCCGGGGTAAAGTAATGGTAACTAATTATAAAAACTCCAGTACTTATCCTAACCTGGTTATTAAGGATATAACACCTGCCCAGGAACAGGAAATATACATTACATATGGTAATCATACCTTTTATGATGACAGGATAAGAACGCAGGATGACGGTACCTTTGAATTCCGGAACCTTATAAAAGGGACCTATCGGATATTTGTATATTCAGAGGATGTTACCGGAGGAACAGCAAATATTGTTAAGGAAGTATTTGCAACGATTACTGAGGATGGACAATATGTAGAATTGAGTGATATATCCATTGAAAAACTATAATTATGAGTAAATTAAGAGTCTTTAGTCTTATTATCTTTGTGTTTTGTATGACCGCAGGTTTTGCGCAATCAAGTAAGAAAATTGTTCAGAAAGGTATTAGTGTGGTTAAAACTTCCGAGATGCGCATTGACGACGGGGACAAAGAATACTGGATAGATGAAATTGAATATTACGACAACAGGGGAAATTTAATTGAATATAAGGAATATTCAGATAAGGGGGATGATTTGAAGAAGTGGATTAAATATAAATATGATACCAATTCAAACCTGATTGAGGAAATTGAGCTGAATGAAAAGGGGGAACAAAAGGAACGCATAGTAACAATATATAAAGACGATTTGAAAATTGAACGTCATTATTATGACGACCGCGACAGATTGTATAAAAAGAAAAAGTATGAGTACGAATTCCGATCCTGATATCAGAAAAGTCATCAGTTCATTCGATCCGATATCTCTGGATCAAATGGGGAATGTTGAACTGATGAGACGGAAGGATACAAAATATGTATGCAGCAGGTCTCAGTTGCCGTTCTTTCTGGAACAGCTCCGTAAGGACTATTATGTGCTGGAAATTGAAGAAGAGCGAGAACATGCATACGAGACCACATATTTTGATACCAACGATTTCAGCATGTACAAAATGCATCATAATGGCAAACTTAACAGGCATAAAATCAGGGTCAGACGATATGTATATACCAATAAGCAATTCCTTGAAATAAAGCGAAAGAATAACAAGGGTGAGACCATAAAAAAACGCATTGAAAATTCTGGTGAACATACCGAGCAGACTATAAATGGTGACGGATGGTTTGTTGCAAAGCATACGCCTTACGAATCGGAATTACTTGAACCAAAACTCGGGAATAGATTTATTAGGATCACTCTGGTAAATAAACAAATTCAGGAAAGGGTAACCATTGATTATAAACTGAATTTTATTGATATTGAAACTGAAAAATCGCTCACAAACGAATCTATTTGTATTATTGAAATTAAACGGAATCTGTACGAAAAGAATTCAGCTTTTGCCACACTATTAAAGAATAACAGGGTTTATCCGATGGGGTTCAGTAAATACTGTGTGGGCGTCAGTTTATTACAAAATAATTTGAAACAGAATAACTTTAAAAGCAGAATAAATAAAATCCAAAATTTTAAGTAAAAAACCCAATGGTAGAAATTTTTAATATCGATCTTATCGATGGTCCCAGTACGCTTGAATTGTTTATCAGATTCCTCGTAAATTTTTTATTCGTATTCATAATTGTACGGTTTTTATATTACAGAGTCAGAAAGCGTAAAGATTACTTTTTTACATACATCATTATTTCCACAGTTATCTTTTTATTGTGTTTCCTTTTGGAAAACGTAAAACTGGAAATTGGTTTTGCACTTGGCTTATTCGCCATTTTCGGTATTATCAGATACCGAACCAGGCAAATCCCGATAAAAGAAATGACGTATCTTTTTCTGGTAATCGGTATTTCAGTAATTAACGCTTTGGCTAACAAAAAAATATCGTATGCCGAGTTATTGCTGACTAATATTATTCTTGTGATTACAGCATATTTTCTGGAAAGGATGATGTTGCTGCGTCATGAGTCAACAAAATCGATCGTTTACGAGAAAATAGAATTAATAAAGCCTGAAACCAGATCCGAACTAAAAAGAGATCTCGAAGAACGCACCGGTCTTAAAATCAACAGGGTAGAAGTTGGTAAGATTGACTTTCTGCGTGATACGGCCCGGGTTGATATTTATTATTTTGAGAGTGAGAATCAGGCCGATGACGCCGATATAGATGGTTTCGCGAACGACGACGATGATTAGATCACGCTTTCTTTTCAGCTTTTTATTATTACTAATTTCAATAATCCCTTTTTCACTGAAAGCACAATACACCGACTTTAAAATGCGGTTAGGGCTGGAGGTTGAAAAAGAGATTATTGATAATCTGGACGCTCATATTGAACTGGAGCAGCGTTATATGCATAATATTTCCAGCTATGACAAAACCTTTGTTGAGCCGTCCCTTTCCTATAATATATCAAAACATTTCAGCACTGGTATTATCTGGCGCATTCAAATAAGGGAAAATAACAGCTACAAAATGTTTTCGGAACAGCGCTATTCTGCATTTGTTAAATATGATGTTTCGTACCTTGATTTCAAATTAAAACTTCGCTCTATTTTACAATATGGCTTTGATGATATCACAAATGCCGGTTTCAGTGTGGATCAGAAACTGATAAACCGAAATTCAGTGCAGGTTGATTACGACTGGTTCGGAAAGAAAATCAAGCCGGGTATTAAATTTGAGCTGTTTCATCACCTGAACCACCCTAACGGCAGCATTCTTAATCAGTGGAGACTGAAAGCCGGAGCATCATACCTGCTTTCAAAACATTCGAATATTGATGTATATTACATGTTCGAAAATGAATTTAACGTAGTAAAGCCTGTTGATGCGCATATTATTGGCGTTAAGTACGGTTATAAATTCTGATTTCGCAACCGAAACCTTTTCCCGTAAACTTATTTTCAGATAATTAGCTTAAAATCTGTATGAATGTATGGATTGCAAAACTTAATTTATAATTTTGCAGCCTTTTAGAACAATTATGGGATTACACGAAGAGATAAAGCGGCGCAGAACATTTGCTATTGTGAGTCACCCGGATGCGGGAAAAACAACATTAACTGAGAAGTTACTGCTTTTTGGTGGTGCCATACATGTGGCCGGTGCCGTAAAATCGAACAAAATAAAAAAAACAGCTACATCCGACTGGATGGAGATTGAGAAGCAACGTGGAATTTCTGTTGCTACATCGGTGATGGGATTTGAATACAAGGGAAAAAAGATCAATATTCTGGATACTCCAGGCCACCAGGATTTTGCCGAAGATACCTTTCGTACCTTAACTGCTGTAGATAGCGTAATCATAGTAATTGACGTGGCAAAAGGGGTGGAGACGCAAACACGTAAGCTTATGGAAGTTTGTCGTATGCGTAAAACACCTGTTATCGTTTTTGTAAATAAGCTTGACCGTATCGGGAAGGACGCCTTTGAGTTGTTGGATGAGATAGAAGAGGAATTACAGATAAATGTTCGTCCGCTTTCGTGGCCCATAAATATGGGGCCGTCATTTAAAGGTGTATATAATTTATATGGCAGAGATTTACGTTTGTTTGCGCCGAGCAAGCAGGTCGTAACTGAAATGCATGAAATAAGCGATTTGTCTGACCCAAGGCTGGATAAAATGCTGGGGGAAACCGATGCCGAAAAGTTGCGGGAAGAAGCCGAACTGGTGGAAGGTGTTTATCCTGAATTTGATCTGGATGAATACCTGGCAGGAAATGTGGCCCCGGTCTTTTTTGGTAGTGCACTCAATAATTTCGGCGTAAAAGAATTGCTGGACTGTTTTATAGATATCGCACCTACACCGCGTAAATCGAAAGCAGAAGAACGTGAAGTTCTGCCTGACGAAGAAAAATTCACCGGTTTTATTTTTAAGATCCATGCCAATATGGATCCGAATCACAGAAACAGGATTGCATTTGTTAAGGTTTGTTCCGGTATGTTCCAGCGCAACACCAATTATACACACGTTCGTTTAGGTAAAAACCTGAAATTTTCAAGTCCGACCGCTTTTATGGCGCAGAAAAAAAGCATTGTGGAAGAGGCCTGGCCAGGCGATATTGTTGGTTTGCCGGATTCAGGGAACTTTAAAATTGGGGATACACTTACGGAAGGAGAGAATCTGCATTACAAAGGATTGCCCAGTTTCTCACCTGAAATGTTTAAATACATTGAAAATGCCGATCCAATGAAGTCCAAACAATTGGCAAAAGGGATTGATCAGCTTATGGATGAAGGTGTGGCACAGCTATTCGTAAATCAGTTTAACAATCGCAAAATTATAGGTACGGTCGGACAGCTTCAGTTTGAGGTCATACAGTATCGTTTATTACACGAGTACAACGCACAGTGCCGGTATGATCCGATTAACTTGTACAAGGCATGCTGGATAAGAAGTAAAAGCAAGGAAGCGCTTGAGGATTTTAAAAAACGTAAAGCACAATACATGGCCAAGGATAAACATGATCGGGATGTGTTTTTGGCCGATTCACAGTATATGTTGCAAATGGCACAGGATAACTTTAAAGACATCGAATTCTTCTTTACTTCTGAGTTTTAGCGGCAGACAAAAATTTATTTTTATTTTTGTTACTGCTAAATGATAACTCATGGATAAAACAGCCGTTCGGATTATTGATGTCTTTGATACTGTTGATGAATTAGTGTTTTCTGTTCTGATGATGACCCTTCCGTTCGGGTGGCAGTTTTCTATTATTCCATTATTACTATTTGGCGTATTAATGTTCCGGAAAGCTTTAAAGGAACGGACCTGTCCTTCAAAAGAAAAAATAGCTTACTTTCTTCCCGTATTTGCATATTTTCTCTTTATGTTGATCAGCCTGATTTACAGCAAACATCCGGGAAGAGGATTTGACTTGCTTATTCAGAAAAGCTCATTCCTTGTTATTCCTCTGTTGCTCTTATTCACCTCATTCAGCAGAAAACTGGCAAGAAAGGGTGTTCGGTTTTTTGTGCTGGGAACTCTTCTTGTTTCCTTACTTTACATTATTTCCGGTTTGTATCATTCTACAAGAATTGGAGATGGAATGCTCTGCATTGTACCGGGTTTTTCAGGTGACAATACTGTGTTGCTGGATACTGTTATACATAACAACCATTTAATGGGTGATAATTTTTCGTTTCTGATGCACCCGACATATACAGGTGTTCTCCTTGCTTTAAGTATTGCAATAGCCGTGTTTACATTGATCCATGAACATAAATCCATACTCATTCAACGCATTGCTATTCCGGTATTCATCGTGGAAAGTATGACACTGATACTTCTTTCAACAAACGGAGCATTGATGTCGGCAATTATTTTGGCAATAACACTTATTGTATTAACCATTAGATACAGACATTACCTGGATTTGAAAAAATACTGGCTTATATTGGTTGCAATGATTTTGCTGAGCGGCGTCGCTTATAACCCTCAATTTCAGATATTATCCGGCAGATCATCCGGTTCAGACGAAAATAGTATGCGTTTGAAAGCCCGGGAAGTTACATTGGAGATTATTAAGGAACATCCGGTTCTGGGCATTGGTAACGGAGATCTTTACAGCACAATGGAGCGAAAGTATGAAGAACAGGGGCTAATGAAAATGAAGGAAATGAGGATCAATCCGCATAACCAGTATTTGCATACCTGGGCTGAAACAGGTATTCCTGGTTTACTGTCTCTGTTGTGGATATTGGGTACTTTGATTTGGTTTGGAATTAAACGCAGGAATTTCCTGATGATTGTTTTTGCTGTGTTATTTGGTGTCAGTATGTATTTTGAATCGATGATGAACCGGTATTGGGGTATTATGATGCTGGCCATTTTTTATACCGTTTTTTATTTCCATTCAGAACCTGAACCGGAAAACGAAACAAATTAAACCGACGGCTCTGAAATCTTTTTCGTTTTAATTTTTCGTGATGGCATTATAAACAGGCCTACCCCTTCGAGCGTGATTATTGAAGCAATGGCAATAACCAGAAAATTAACTACGACCAACAGCCAGTTTTTATCACTCCAGAAATCCCCTTCATTTGCCACAAGTGCCCAAATGGTCATAACAGACATGAACACAGCGGGGAGACCTGAGACCATCCAGTAAAACTTTCCTTTTTTCTTCAGGTAAAGGGTGATAACAATAAGTGCCAGTGCGGCAAGCGTCTGGTTTACAGCGCCAAACAATGGCCACAGACTCAAGGCTCCATTACCGTTGGCCCCGTTGGCAAATGCAAGGATAGCAGCAGTAAAAACCGCAATAAACGTGGCCAGCCATTTGTTTTGCATGGGTTTAACGCCCGTAAATACTTCACTGATTACATACCGTTGCAATCGTGTTGCTGTATCCAGAGTGGTTCCGGCAAAAGAAGCAATAAATACGCCCATAATGGCCAGTGCCCATTGGTATGGTACTCCCAGTGTTTCTATCATATTTGACGATCCGACCACAAAAGCATTAAGTTTGGAACCCAAACCTGAGACGGCCTGCCACGATGCGTAATGGGAATTCCAGGCAGAAATACCGATCAGAGTCTGATCGCCGGTTGTATATCCCAAGCCTATTCCGGCAGCAACTGCAATGAGCACAAGCAGAGCCAGCGTTCCTTCCATCAACATGGATCCGTATCCGACGAACAAGGCGTCTTTTTCGTTGTCCAGTTGTTTGGCCGATGTCCCGGATGAAACAACGGAGTGGAAGCCTGATATAGCTCCGCATGCTATGGTAATGAACAGGAATGGAAACAGATTAGGTGCGCCTTTCGGATCAATGTTTACTGAAGGTGCGACCAGATGTAAATCTGTGCTGAACGAAGCCACAATAACACCGCCAACCAATAGCAACATAACCACTATCAGCTGATAAGCATTAATATAATCCCTTGGTTGTAATAAAGTCGCTACCGGAAGGATTGAGGCTATAAATGCGTAAATGAGCAATATGATGGTCCAGATACCGGTTGCCGGAATTCCTGCGATTTCGGGCATTTTAAACGGAATATATACTCCGGCAATAATGGTGGCAAACATCAGAACGACAGCAATTGCCGTATAAATATTGATGTTTCGGCCTTTAATATTTACCATACGCCCAAGCCATACTGCAATGGCGATCTGCATAAAAACCGGAAATACCGATGCCGGAAAAATATTAAAGATAATGGCTATTACCAGTCCGAAAATGGCTATCACAATCCATAGTTCCAGAAACACAACCAGGAAAAACAGAAAACGGGTGTGTTTGTGCATGTATTTGGCTGTATAATCTGAAATAGACTTCCCCTGGTTTCGCAGAGAAATGACAAGTGAACCGAAATCGTGAACGGCTCCCATAAAAATGCTGCCAAGAAATACCCATATGAGAGCCGGAAGCCAACCCCAGATGATGGCTACAGCCGGTCCTACAATAGGTCCGGTTCCTGCAATTGACGTAAAATGGTGGCCAAATACGACTTTCTTCTTCGAAGGCACAAAATCCACACCGTCTTTCAGATTGTGCGATGGAACTGTAGATTCCGGATTTATTTTAAAGATTTTACGCGATAAAAATTTACCGTACAGATGATAAGCTGCAATGTAACCTCCAAATGTGAGAAGCATTAATAATAAAACTTCCATAACCCGCTTTTCAAATTAATATTCAAAATTAGCGGTATTTGCTAAAAAAGCAAGATGAAATTTAGAGATACAAGACACAAGAACCAAGACGTAAGACAAAATTTTAAGGGTAAGTCCTCCTTGAAAGGAGGACGGTTTACAGCAAATATTTAATTAAAACTTAGGGCTTTCTGAACTTAACTTAGTAAGAGAGTGTTCCTGTTTAAGCTGGTTTATTAGAAACCTTTAACGTGTAATTTCAAAAAACTTTACTGTACTTTTGTCTGAATATTAATCAACAGAACATGGCTGAATCCTATTATCCTTCATTACAGGCTGTTAATAAAGCAAAACTGACCATAAACGAAGTAATCAGTGCCACACCGCTTACCGAAAATCTGAATTTATCGGAGCAGTTTGGTGCAAACGTATTTTTAAAAAGAGAAGATCTTCAGATTGTCCGTTCCTATAAGATACGTGGTGCTTATAACAAAATTAAAAGTTTGAGTAAGGATCAACTGCAAAACGGGGTTGTCTGCGCCAGTGCCGGTAACCATGCGCAGGGTGTGGCCTATTCGTGCTTTAAGCTGGGTATAAAGGCTAAAATATATATGCCAACTACTACTCCCAAGCAAAAGATAAAACAGGTTCAGATGTTCGGAAAACAGTTTGTGGATATTGTACTGGAAGGTGATACATACGATCAGGCCAGCACTGCTGCCATGAAGGACTGCGAGGAAATCCATATGGCGTTTATTCATCCGTTTGATGATCCTTTAATTATTGAAGGTCAGGCAACAGTTGCACTGGAGATTATCCAGGAATCGACCTGCCAGCTGGATTACCTGTTTGTGCCTATTGGAGGCGGTGGACTGGTAAGTGGTGTTGGTAGTTATTTTAAACAGGTGAGCCCAAATACCAAAATCATCGGTGTGGAACCTGCCGGCGCGCCTTCCATGTATGAATCGCTGAAACAGAACAACGTGGTAACGCTTGATCAGATTGATAAATTTGTGGATGGTGCAGCGGTACAACGGGTAGGGGATTTACCTTTTGAGATCAGTAAAAAAGTGGTGGATGATATCGTGCTTGTTCCTGAGGGTAAGATTTGTACAAAAATACTGGAGCTGTATAATCGTGAAGCCATTGTAGTGGAACCGGCTGGTGCACTATCCATCGCTGCTCTCGATTACTATGCCGATAAGATAAAAGGTAAAAATGTAGCTTGTATTGTTTCCGGGAGTAATAATGATATTACCCGGACAGAAGAGATCAAGGAACGTTCGTTGATGTTTGAAGGGCTGAAACATTATTTTATCATCCGCTTTCCGCAGCGTGCAGGTGCGTTGCGTGATTTTGTGGATAAAGTGCTTGGGCCAAAAGATGATATCACTCATTTTGAATATTCAAAAAAGAATAACCGCGAAAAAGGACCTGCATTTGTCGGCATTGAGCTGACGGATAAAAACGACTTTAATGCCCTTATTAAACGCATGTCAGACAACGGTTTCGTATATGAATATATCAATGAAAAACCGGATCTCTTTCACTACCTGATCTGATTGTCTATTTGAAATGCAAGTCCATAAAATCCGTCATAACCTGGTAATCATTTGGAAAAACACCATGCCCTTCTTCGTGCATGTAAAACCCCATATCATTTAATATCGGTTTCTCAGGTTCAGGGTATTCTTCCTGTTCCAGCCCTTTACGACCGTAAAGTTCATATACCGGTTCTGCTGCTTTTGCTGCAACCCATTCACCTTTGGGATCAGACCAGGTATCTTTTTGTCCGACAATCAGTAATACCGGGCGTGGTGCAATCAGGGCAATGAGCATGTGGCCATCAACAGGAAGTTGATCCGGTTGAAATGCATAATCGCTGTAGCGCGGCGCAAACCAGTAATAATATCGCTGAGGATTGGTAAGGTCAGCAATGGTTTCACCAAAGTTTCTGCGGCTTATCGCAGCTCCTCCTTCTCCCGAAACCATCGGAATGACCATAGCAAAACGCTGATCACTGGCTCCTGCCCATATTACGGTTTTTCCCAGGCGCGATACGCCGGATAAAGCAATTTTTGAGCCATCCACATCCGGATCAGTCTGAAGATAATCCATAATGCGGCTCAGTCCCCATGACCAGGCGGCAATAGCTCCCCAGTCATCAGGATGCTGAATATTATCCCGTTTATACCAGGAACGTACACCATATTTCCCTTCAGAATCGAAATCGGGCTCTATATCGCCATAAAAAACGGTGGCAATACCATAACCATGATCGATAAAATGCTTTGGATCAGTATCCTGTAATCGCCACGATTCTTTGTCCGGAACGGGGATCTTTAACCTGGTGTTCCAGGCCATATCTTCATCTATGCCCGGTTCATTAAACAGGACGGGATTTGGTGTAAAACTGATATGCAGCAGAGTGGGGACAGGACCTGTGGCATTTGCCGGTACATTAAGAAGTACCCGGATCGGATGTGCTTCCGGGTAATCAGGAAAGGTAATGCGAACCTGGGTGCGTTTTGATAATCCGTTCATGCCGGGAACGTCTTTCTCCAGAACCTCATTTTTAATTCTGATAGGATGATCTGGTGTTTTACCGTGTTGGTATTCTTCAAACAGCTTAACTATTTCCGGGCGTCTTTTCTTTTCCCATACTTTAACGGTTTTCACTTTTTTACCGTTTGATAAAAGCGGATCCGGAAGTGAGTATTCAACCACTTTTGACTCGTCCGTGTTGGTGGCTGGCTGACTGTCCCATTTGCGTTCATTTTTCCATTTGGCATACCGGTTCAAAACTTTTATGCCGTTTTGATTGTACCAGGCATAACCGGTTCGTCGTTCTTTTTCAATTTCGGAAAGATTATATTTTATAATGCCGTCTCTTCCCGCAAAAATGGGCTTATGCGTCTTAAGTTCATAGTATCTAGCCCACAACGGACCTGCGTTTTTATCCTCTGCAATGACAACATCTCCATTTTCCCTAACCACTTTAAATCCATTAATCTGAACGTCATTGTAAAACTTTACACCGGCCTCAATTGCCTGTTTCACTTCTTTAGAAGGTTTTCGGATATCCATTAAAAACAATAATACTGAAGCGCTTTCGCCGCCACTGATGGCGGCCGGCTCAAATGCACGCGCAGGTTTCGGTTCATACGTATTTTCATCGTATTGCTGCGCCCAGGCTGTCAGTTCGCCATTGTCTGTTATCTGACTTTTCAGGATAAAATCCAGTCCTTTTCCATAGGCCTCTTTGACCTGTTTTAGTTTATCCTCGCCAATTGTTCTGTAGTCCGGCATACTCATAATTTCCGATAGAAGCGTCATGATATCGGGGATAACATCATCATTGTAAGTGGCATAATGCGAATAATCCGTCATACGGTAAGGATAGGAGTGTGGCCAGCCACCTGATTTATGCTGTGCATCCAAAATATAGTTTATTCCACCTTCCAATGCTGTTTTACAGCGTTCGTCTTTTGTGGCTGTATATGCCCGTGCCATGAACCGGATCTCGTTTAATGTTGCTTTTACCAGGGCAGCTTTCATGCCCCAGGGACCTGCAAGCGTTGAATCTCCGGTAAATGGTCGTCTGGCCGTATTCATTAAAGGCCAGCCAGTTCCGTTATCCTGCCACGATAGTATATTTTCGATTATTTGTTTCCCTTCGTCTGATGTGTACCATGTGTAGGATTTCTGACTTATTTCCGGCCACCAGTAAAATGTGCGTTTAAATTCATCCAGTTTTTCCTGCTTTTGTTTCAGTGCATCATTATTAATGCTTTTTGTTGCCTGAGCATTACCGACTGTCCAGCAAAGTATCCAGAACAAAGAAAATGTTAAGATTCGTTTTACCGGTAAAATGTAATGTGTTGATTTATGGGAATTCATAGCATGAAGTATTTGATGAGAGTTGAGAGCTTACATATTAATCCTGTAATTATTTTGGTTAATTACTTGAAAACTAGTTTACAATATAATTAAAAATAAGATTCAATGGCTAAAATTTATACAAATTATATTGCAACGTTAGATTTCGTATTTGAATTCGTCCCTTCAGTTTTATCTTGAATAGTGGGGAGTAGAATAGATTATATAATCTAATGAGGCTGTTTATCCTTATCACAAACTCACTTAATCCGTGTGTGAAACATCTGGCACATATTTTAAGATGATGATACCACAACTATATGCATGGGATTCTACCAGTTTTAGTTTTAAACTCTCTTCGATTTCCCTGAAAATAGGAAGTCCGTTACCAATAGCCGAAGGATTAACCAATAAGTGATATTCATCAATAAGACCGGCTTTTATGAGTGATGATACAAAACCCGCACCCCCATAAACAATGATGTCGCCACCATCCTGTTCTTTCAGTTTTTTAATTTCATCGATTAGATAGCCGTTGGCCATAACGGTGTTTTCCCAACCGTAAGCTGCAGGAACCGTATGATTTAGTGATTTGGAAAATACAACTTTATGGGTGTCTGTAAATTTCTTACCCGCTTCATGTTCAGGATGTTCATGTTCAGCAGCTATGTTGGCCCAGTGCGGAATAAATCCTTCTGCCAGCTTCCGGCCAAGAACGATACAATCAACCGGTTTTGTCAGCTTTTCAATGTATGATTTGAGCTCATTATCCCAGTTAAATTCCATCCAGTCCAATTCTCCATTGTTTCCTGCAATAAAACCGTCCAGCGAGATTTGAACCTGTAGTTTAAGTTTTCTCATCGTGTTCGTATTTTGGTTTTATAAATTCTTGTTCGTATGCCGGATAAAATGCTCCGGAACAGAGATAAGTAACACTCGTACTGTTGTCCAAAGTTCAACAAGGTAAATTGAGTATCTGTAAGTTAAATTTTTGAGTATAAATGGGAAAAGATTCTGAATTCAAATGTACTGCAAACAGGAAAAAATGTCAATTTTAAAACTATATCATTAAAGTTACTTAACGTTTTTAAATTATTATAATTTACCTTGTTTTGCCTTTAGAAGAAATTCGCTAAGTTCATCTTTGCGGGATTGACTTATATTGTGCCATCGAATACCCTGTACAGCTCCTTCAAGGGCACGCAGCATGCTAAGGCATGCATCTTTATCGACGGCAAGAATTTTTATGAATGTATTTTCCGCACCTTCCTGTACTAACTGGCCGGGTGTGTCAATACCAATCTGGTGTAACCTGTTGGCAAGTGTCTTCCCAATATTGGGCAATTCCGTTAAGACGTCAATTTGCTTTGTCATAGTTTAGATATTATTAAGTCGCCTGGTGAATGTAGCCATTGCTTACAATATTCACCGGGTGACTCGTTAGGATCAGATATCAACTTTATAGATCTGGCTTTTACCTTCGAAATTTGCCCGGAAAATAATGGATTTCCCATCAGGAGTAAAATGTACATTCGGTTCCAGATCGTAGTTGTGGTGCTGCATATTCACCAGTTTCTCACTTACAAGCTTATGGTTATCCGTATCAGGACGGAAAAGGTAGATCCAACGGCCGTTTTCAGCATGTGCCACCTGACCTTCATCTCCGCCATCTCCTGCAAACAATTTTTGATCAGGCGAAATATTAAAGTGAATAGACCATTCATCGCGGGTCATTTCGTAATCTGTTTCGTTCCCTGTTTCAATATTGGTTCCGGCAAGGAAAAACGTTTCACCGCGTGGTTTCTGCAGGTCGAACCATACAGTTTGCCCGTCGGGACTGAAAAACTCATGTCCTGCTATTTCCCTGTACATGGTGCGTTCGTGCATGAATTTAGGTGTGCTTTCACCCATCCGGATGGTCCATATGCGGTCCACCTTATGCCATGGACCTTCGTGGCAAAACATCAGAACATCAGGATCAGCAGGGGAGAACTGCACATGATTCAGCCAGGCTGTATCGGTAATTACCGGTTTGAGTTCTTTGGTCTCAACATTTACCGTAAAGATGGTATGTGGAAGTTTGGCTTCATATATTAAATTGAAGAATTCACCTTTGCTGGGGTGATGGCGTAGAATAGAATCTTTTTCACTGATGCTGAAAACTCCGGCCAGTAATGTTTCGTCGGCATTTAAGGTTGTAATTCCAGTCCGCTTCAGCGAATCCGGAAAAATGTAAAGTACACGCGTTGCTTTGTCATCCACGTTGGTAGCAAATACAGTATCCTGACTTTGATAAACGACTTCCCTGTGCTTTTTAGCGACAATTTCTCCGCGTATCGGCGTTGTATTGTGGGTTAACTGTTTTGTCTTGAGTGTTTTTAGGTTCATAACATGCAGTTGGCGAACTTCTCTTCCCCGGTACCAGTGATCGGATACGCCCTCTCTAGGACTGCCATAATATACCATAAGGGTTCCTTTGCCATCAGCTGTAGGTAGAAAGGGATTATTATGAAAATAGAAACTGCGGTTATCACCGTCATTCCTGGTGAGTTTGGTCAGTTTATGGTGTGTATCTTTATCAATCCACTGATTGGGCATTGGACTTTGAGAACCGGTTTCCAGAACAGGGACATCTTCCTTCGGTTTACAGTTAAAAACCAATAAACCTGTTAAAGCCAGTAACAATAAAAGTATTGGTGAAGTGTATCCCGTTTTCATGGTGGTATTAAATTTCGTTATTTGAAAGAGTAAATGTATCAAATAAGTAAATGAAAACAAAAGGGGATGGAAAGATAAGTCACCGGGTGAATATTAACGGCATTGAAATATTCAGTTGCAAGCAATGTATGACCCCATCCGGGGTCACACGTTTGTAGAACTTCAGATCGCTACAAACATAGGACTCCATCCGGAGTCCAACTGTACCAAGAGATTCTTAAAATGAATTACCCCTATTTTAACAATATTATCAAAAAAGAGAGGAGTGTAGTCATAAAGGTTCAATGAATGCGTATGAGTGGAGTTCGTCATTTTTCACCTTTTTTTGTTTCTACGATTATGACACCCTCCGGGGCGTTGTACTTTTTTATTGCAGCTTTATCTTTAAAAACGTTGATCGATTTAATCTTATCCGGGTTCAGCTTTGTTAGTGCGTCTTGTGTTGATGTTTCACCATCTATGATTATCATTGGTTCTTTTTTGTCCGTGTTGCCATAGCCTTTGATTTTTATGTTTTTCGCAGTTTTAGCGGAATCGGTTTTGGCCGCCAGCTTGGTTGTTATCAGAACAACTCCATTCGGTGCATTGTACTTTTCCAAGGCTTGTTCTCCTTTAAAAACGGAGACCGATTCTATTTTGTTGGGATCGAGCAAATTGAATATTTTAGCATCGTATTTAACGCCATCAATATAAAAGTCAGGATCGGCATCGGTCTTTAATTTAATCTGCAGTTTTTCCTGCTCTCCCAGGTTTTTCCTGACCGCTGTTGTATCCTGTGCTGACAGGATAGACACTGAAAGAATGATAAGGCATGCTGTTAAAATAAGATTTTTCATTTGAGTTATGTTTTAATTGTTTAATTTTTAGTTTTATAGGACTGAAGTCCGGCAGTATCTCTTTTAAATATAACCGGGCTTAAGCCCGGTTTATTAGCCAAAGCTTAATTTGGGCTTTAGCCCATTTCATTCGATACCCATTATTCCTGCTCCAAATAGATGACTATCATATCGTCTTCATACAGCACATTTTGAGTCTGCTGCTGTGTCGTATTATGCGCATTGAACATGCTTAAGGCTTCATTCAATATGGCTTCCTTTTCCTGGTAGCTCAACCTGTTTTTCTGCGGATTAATAATAAAAACCGACAATAAGATGGCAACAGAAGCAGCCGCTGTCAGGATGCCAATGCTTAACCTTTGTTTGTTTTTTCTTCTTCTCTGAATCGCTTCCCAAATGGATGTATTGAATTGTTGGGGTGCCGTGTGTTTATTGCGTTGAATATATTTAAACCAGGGCTTATGAGAATGATTTATTTCTTCAGCATGATCCTTTAGAAACATTTCTTCAGCTAAAGAGCTTTCGCCTGCTTCGTATGTCTTAATCAGTTTATCAATGTTTTCCTTCATAGCTGTAAATCTTTTTCAGTTCCAAAGCAACCTGTTTTCGTGCACGGGATAACAACACCCTGATGTGCCCCACGTTCAGATTTGTTATCCCCTCAATCTCTTTGTATTCCAGTCCGTCCAGATCACGGAGTGTAATGATTTCCAGTTGCTGATCCGGTAAGGTTTTAATAATATCCTGAACCAGAACATTCAGTTCTTTCCACTCCAGCTCAGCCGGTCCGTTATTTTCAGTAACATTTGTTATATGATTTTCGCTGGCATCATCAAATACTGGTTTGCTCTTCTTTAAAAGATCCAGACAATAATTCCGTGCCGTTAAGAACACAAATCCCGGAACATTCGGATGGTGTTTTAATTGCCGGCGTTTATCCCATAAGCGAATCATAATTTCCTGGATGGCATCTTCTGCAGTTTCCGCGTTTCCCAGCATGCGAGTGACCATGGGATAGAGCCTGTCCGATAGTGAAATCACCTGTTGTTTGAATTCTGTTGCGTTCATCTAATCTAAATAACGAAAAAAACACGCATGCATAACAAAAAAGCGGAACTGTTTTTTGAGTTCAATATTTTAGGCATCGTAGCATTAAACTAAATCTTAAAATATCATGTTTAATAGAAAAAAAGATACATGAGTTATGCAATCTATCAGAGGACTGTCATGTTAAGAATGGCTAAATATTGTTTGAACTACCGCACGTATGTTTTGGACGTAATTTTCTGTTTTATCGGTTCAACATATTTGCTTACATCAAAATCAACGGCTTTTTCCGGTTTATTTCTGAATATTTCTGCGGTTAAACCTGTTTTATGCCATTTCCGCGCTCCACCATTTAATGAAAAGTAAAGGGCTGCTTCAGTCAACCCTGAAAAAATATGAGGTATTGCTCTGCTGAAAATCGATTGATAACTATATGTTTGATCTTTAATTGAAGTATAACCATATTGGAGTTCTTCGGGACTCATATTTTTGGGGGATACAATAACTTTTTTAGCATCAAACTGCCGCCAGTCATCCGTCAGAATTCTGTTTTCCTGCTTCATCCGTTTAAAAACTTCAGTTCCGGGATATGGTGTTAATACACACGCCTGTAAAAAGGCAGGCTTAGCTTTTTTTATAAAATTCCAGGTATTTTCAAAAACCTGCTTATCATCTATGTCCAGGCCAAAAACAAAAGAAGCCATCGTCATAATGCCATTTTGCTGTAACGTTTTAATGGCTTCAACATTTTCATTAAAAGAAGAAAAGGTTTTTTTGTACTGGCCAATTCCTTTTTCCGTCATCGATTCAAAACCAATAAGTAAACCACGGCACCCACTCTTATAGGCAAGTTTCATCAGTTCCTTATCCTTTACAATATTAATTGATGCCTGACCCACCCAGTATTTGTTGTATGGAATCATTCGTGTAAATAACTCTTTAGCATATTTCTTATTGAGTGCAATGTTATCATCCAGAAAGAACAATACTTTGTCTGTTATCGATTCTATGTCTTTAAGTATCAGATCGATTGACTTAAACCGTTGTTTCTTTCCAAACGATGAAGGTACTGTGCAAAAGTCACACCCATAGGGACAACCACGTCCGGTTTCAATCGGTGAAATACCAAATTTACCTGCTTTAGTATTTATTAAATCCCTGCGCGGAATGATATAATCACATAAATCCGGAAATTTTTCCAATTTGTAAAACTCCTTTAAACTATGAGATTTAATGTCCTTCAGAATTTGATTCCACAGGCCGTTTTCAGCTTCGCCAATAACAACAGCATCTGCATATCTGATCGCCTCGTTGGGCATGACTGTTGCGTGAATTCCTCCAAAAATTACAACTTTATCACGTTTTTTAAACTCATTGGCGATTTCATAACCCCGGATAGCTGTCTGGGTCATAAGCGTTATCCCAACTATGTCAACGTCAACATCAAAATCAATTGTTTCGTTGTTAACCTCTTCAATTATTTCGACTTCATGCTCTTCAGGAGTCATGGCCGCAATTAAGGAAAGTGTTAGCTGTGGTATGGCCATCGAATTACGGCGTTGATTATTCTCCGGACAAGGGGAGATGAGCAGAATTTTCATGAACGTATATTTTAAATAGGCTCAGAAGTTACAACTAAAGGATGATATATCAACACCAGCTGACAGTGCTTTATGATAATTTAATGAATAAGGGCTGAATAATGAGAATGAGACGGATATCCTTCTACAGCAAATCCAAAAGGAGCTTCCCTGCTTCATCCAAAGTTTTTCCGAAGGTTATGATTCCTTCCTCATGACCGCCCATGATTATAATTTTTTTCTCAGGAACATCTGTTTCCCTGAAAAGTCTTTCTATTTCGTTAGCCATCTCAGGCGTTCCATACAATACGTCCGTTTTTGTAGTAGGAAACTTATGGATGTATTTCTTCCACTTTTCCATACTATGAATATGGATTACAGCTTTTGTTTCCGATGAACTTTCGTATATTACAGCATGGGATAAGGATTCTGAAGAGGCCTTTATGGGGCCCGAACACGTCAGGCTGTTCTGCATCAAATCGTATTCAGTGACCAAAACATAATGAAATTCATCCAGTCTTTTAAAGTTGCCTGTTGCTGAACCTGTTATGACAAAGGTCTGCCCATCAGACCGGATGCTTATATTGCCAAACCCGATACCGTTTGGGTATGCACCTATTAAACCAAGCTGATACAACCTGTCTCTCCATGCATTAATGTTTTCGATCTGCTGCTTCGGGCAGGGAGCTGCTTTTATCCAGTTGCAATTGAATTTTATATATCCTTCATCCATTCAAGGTCTTTTTTCGGGAAATAATGTAAGAATACTTTCTTTGTTTGGCTCACATATTCCTCTTTCAGTAATAAGTCCTGAAATTAAACGTGCCGGGGTCACATCGAAACCAAAATTTGTGGCATTGCTGTTTACCGGAGTTAACAATACCGTTTTTATTTCTCCATCACAAAGCCCTGACATATATTTTACTTCTTCAGCTCCCCGTTCTTCAATTGGTATGTCTTTGATGCCATCTTCTATTTTCCAGTCAATTGTTGATGAGGGAAGGGCCACGTAAAAAGGTATATCGTTGTCGTTTGCGGCTAAGGCTTTCAGGTAAGTCCCTATTTTATTGGCTACGTCTCCGGTACAGGTTGTCCTGTCTGACCCTACAATCACCAGATCGACCAGGGCATGCTGCATTAAATGACCACCAACATTATCCGCTATTATGGTGTGAGGAACACCATGATTGCCCAGTTCCCAAGCTGTGAGACTTGCACCCTGATTTCTGGGACGGGTTTCATCTACCCACACGTGCACATCAATTCCCTTATCAAATGCGGCATATACCGGAGATGTGGCCGTACCGTAATCAACAAACGCCAGCCATCCAGCATTGCAATGGGTAAGTATATTTACAGTTTTACCTTTCTTGTTTTTGCTTATTTCTTCAATAAGCTTAAGACCATGTTCGCCAATTCTTCTGCAATAATCCGCATCCATATCTGCAATTTCTATGGCCGTTTTATACGCAATGGAAATTTTTTCAGGAATGGAAATTTCATTTTTTATAGCCTTTAATTGTTTTTCCACGGCCCAGGAAAGATTTACTGCTGTTGGTCTTGTGGCTTTTAATTTCTCACCAGCCTCGTATATATACCCGTCAAAGGAGTTATCGTCCGGAGCCTCCAATGTTGCTAAGTATATACCAAACCCGGCTGCTGCTCCAATCAGTCCGGCGCCTCTTACGAGCATGTCTTTGATAGCTATGGCAACATCATTCACCGACTTCAAATTTTCGATGACAAATTTATGGGGTAGATGACTTTGATCTATGATTTGAATGACCTTGACATTATCTTCTTTTATCCAAATGGTACGGTAATGTTTGCCGTCAATATTCATTAATTAATTTTTAAATTTTTCTGTTGGGATCAGACACCACAAGATATTTATTAAAAGGTAAATTTTAAAATTTATTGAGAATATTAAATGATCATGTTTATAACTTAATTATCTGTATGTTTCCCAATTAATAAAATGGCAACACATAGTTTTGCATTTCTAACCAGTAAAGGTTATCTTACAGAAAAAGTGCCTTATGTTAAAGTTTGAAAGTTTTTTGTTTTTTCTGTTGGCTTTCTTCTGGGTTGTGATTGGAAGTTCGCAAATAGCAAAATACTTTCAAAAAATCAGATTGCCTTTGATTACCGGGTTTTTAATTTCAGGAGTTATCGTAGGTCCGTTTTTTTTAAAACTTGTTTCCAATAAAGCCATTCCAAATCTTCAGATTATTAATGATTTTTCTCTGGCTTATATTGCCTTTGCAGCGGGTGTTGAGCTATATATGAAAGAAATTCTTAGCAGCATTAAAAGTATTTTATGGAATACCTTTGGTCAGTTAGTGGTTACGTTTGCTGTATCTGTTTTTCTGATACTTCTGCTAGCCCCTGTTATACCCTTTCTTTCAGACTTATCACATAATAATGTGCTGGCTGTTGCCATCCTTACGGCAACTATTTTTATTGCCCGTTCACCTTCATCTGCTATTGCCATAATGAATGAGATGCGGGCAAAAGGAAGGTTTACAAAAACGGCTATCAGTGTTACAGTGATAAAGGATGTACTGGTCATTCTTATTTTTGCCATCTGTTTTTCTATCGCCAATACCCTTGTGGAAGGTGTTGGGTTTAGTTATTTTCTGATGGTTGAACTGTTTATTGAACTTCTGGCTACTTTTGGAATGGGTGTTTTGCTAGCCAAAGTTATGGGATTTCTTTTTTCCTTAAAGCTTCATCAGTATATTAAGATTGCAGTTCTGCTTGGATTCGGGTATCTAACGTTTCCGCTTTCACGCTATATTCATCATTTAAGTCAGCTCTATTTGCCGTTTGAGATATTGATAGAGCCTTTACTGGTTTGTATTTTAGTCAGTTTTATTATTGTAAATTATTCCAGACAGCGCATAGAATTCCAGATTATTGTTGAAAAGGTTGGTCCGGCCATCTACGCGGCATTTTTTACGCTGGCAGGATCCATGATGTCCATTGATGTGTTAGCCAATGCATGGAAAATTGCATTGCTGTTTTTTTTCATCCGTTTAATTGGCATGATAGGAGGGTCGTTATTGGGGGGAATTATTGCCGGTGATCCGAAACTATTCAGACGGATAGGCTGGATGCCTTATGTGACGCAGGCAGGCGTTAGTCTGGCTTTGGTTATGGTGGTCGCGGAAAGTTTTCCGGAATGGGGAAATGAGCCGGCTACCATCATTGTTGCCGTTATTATTGTAAATCAGTTGATAGGTCCGCCTTTATTCAAATGGGCCATAAAGAGGGTAGGAGAAAACCGAAACCTGGCAAAGGATACTTACGATAATTCACACCGTGTTTTAATCTTTGGCTATGAAAACCAATCGGTTGCCTTATCCTATGAATTAATTAAAAATAACTGGAAAGTGTCTGTGGCTACACGTAAACCGAAAGAAGTGGTGGATGAAATACCGAGTGTAAATATGCATTATATTTCTGGTATTCAGGCTGAAGAACTGGAACGACTGGATTTGAAGAGGTTTGACACCATGGTGTTGCTTCATTCCGATAAGGGAAATTATCAGATCACGGAATGGATCTATGAAAATATCGGAAAAAAAGTTGTTATCGTGCGTTTGTCGGACCGAAAAAATTTGAAGAAATTCTATGATTTGGGTGCATTGGTCATTGACCCTTCAACGGCATTTGTAAATTTATTACAGCACTTTGTACGGTCACCATTGGCTACATCCTTATTAATGGGAATGGAACCTGATAAAGATACCCTGGATGTCACAGTTGCAGATAAAAGCTTGTTTGGCATGGCCTTGCGTAACCTTCGACTTCCGCTTGATGTGCTGATTCTTTCTGTTAAACGAAAAGGGAACATTATTATCACACACGGTTACACCCGTTTACGTAAAGGTGATGTGCTTACCGTGGTCGGATCTTTGGAAAGCCTGAATAAGGTGAGCCTGCAATTTGAATCCGATGATTCCACGGAATAAACCGGTTAATATTTATAAGCCTTCATATTCAACCGGTGATTATTTGTCGCACAATGTATGATCCCATCAGGGGTCACATTTTTGTAGAACTGTAGATTGCTACAAACATAGGACTCCATCCGGAGTCCAACCGTGCTAACAGATTTTTTGATATGGATTTCCCCTCTTTGTCACAACATAGTTGAGATAGAGAAAGTCGGTGGAATTGCAATAAGAAATTACATAAACAATTATCTGCAGGATGCATATGGTATCATCCTTGGAGGAGGGTGAGGATACATATTTATTTTATCTCCTGAGATATGTTTACCATTTCTAAAAACAGCATGGAAAATAATTTTACCTGCTGCATCTTATCTTATCCATTCCCCGTCAAGTTTACCCCACATATAGTTCTTCACCAAAATAAGTTTCCCGTCAGAGTTCCAGGCATACACAGGACCATTAATAACCGGTTCTCCCATTAAATGAAGATAGTGTTTCTCACTTTTGACCACACCGTTTTCATGCCATTCCTGCATTAAACCTACAGGCATTCCATCTTTATAGTATGTCTGGCTTTTAATTGAACCATTTCTGTAATAGGTTCTGAATATCCCTGAAAAAGGATTTCCTTCTTTATCCGTAAAAATCTGACCGGTCATACTTCCCGATAAAGCTAACAGAGCCATCATTAGTAGTGTAGTTATTCGGTTCATAGCTTCTGGTATTTGTATTTTAATGCATATGCAATTAATGTGCCTGAATCAAATTATTCACCTAATGAAATCTATAAGTCGGTTATATTTATTTGGTGACAATTCGTCGCATAATGTTTGACCCCTTCCGGGGTCACACGTTTGTAATCGAATTGATTTATACAAACATAGGACTCCATCCGGAGTCCAACTGTAGTAACAGATTATTTAATATGGATTTTTTCCTCTTTGTAACGAAGGAATCTGGATAGAGACGTCGATTTATCGCGTCTCGGGAAAAATTACATTATGCTATAAACACCAATTTGTAATAATAACAACCTGCAAATGTTTAATAGCTGGTTCACACCGCACACATTCGCCGGATGAAATTTGCAATACCGGTTATATTCATCCGGTGAAAATCCGGTGCGTAAGGTATGACCCCGCCCGGGGTCACACGTTTGTAGCACTGCAGATTTCTACAAACATAGGACTCCATTCGGAGTCCAACCGGTACTGAAAGATTTATTAATTTGGACAATCCATCTTTGTCACGATGCAGTCGTGAAAGAGAGCAGTGTATTGGTAACATTCGGTTTTAATATGAACCGGGGTGCGTCATGTTTAAAACCAGCCTATTGGGGTTTAACACCCTGCTTCGATAAACTCAGAACATTCTTCCTTATATCAGATGGAACTGAAACCGCTGGGTTTGTTGGTTGATATAAAGAAATTGCTTGAAAATTTTCTTATGTTATATGAAAAAGTCAGTTGTCAAATTAAATATTCAAAAATAATACCTCAATCCAGTAGAAATATCAAATCTGAGCGGACTTTTAAATTCAGTATTAATAATATTTAGCAACTCACTATTTCCTGATTCAAACTGATATGAAAAACCTGAAATAAGTGATAGCTGAAAACCTAAATAAATATTTTGACAAATATGAAAATCATACCCTAAATCATAGGTTAATCCAAATGTATAACCTGTAATAGGGTAGTTTTCAATTATCACTCTCTCATTTGAGTACTCTATATAACCTATTGATACATTCGCTAAAATTATATTTTCATTGTGGTAGAATCTGGAAGAAATGGAAGGTCCTATAAAACTAATACTCAATTTATCACTTTTGTTACCGTAGTGTCTGTTTCCATCTTCATCGATAGAGACTATATTGTCCATTCTATTATGAGAATAAGATCGTAATAATTTAAATCCTATCCCTATATTTTTAGTCAAATAATAAGTAGCATCACCACTATAGTTAATACCGGACCTTAATGCATCGTAATAATTTTTATATTCAGTGGGTATATCAGAACTGGCTTTTGAAAAAATATATGCAAAGCCGCTATTAAGAGTTATTCTGCATCTTGTGGGTTCATAATGATTCTTTTTACAGGGAATAAGCTCATAGTCCGAATTATCACCAAGCTTAGTAGTGTCTATATTCTGAGAATTAGTAATCGTAATACAATTAATAAGTATGATTATAGTAACTATAATTTTCATAGTTGAATTTAAGTTTTATTACTTATGAGTATAAAATGTTTACAAGAATTTCAACAGACAATTACACACATTTCATGAGCCTAAAGATATAAAATATTCTGAACCGTTAAACAAGCATGAACTGGATAGAGACGTCTATTTATAGCGTCTTGGGAAAACTACGTTATGTTATAAGCACCAATTTGTAATAATATCAACCGGCAAATGTTTAATGGTGGATCACCTGGCACACATTCACCGGTTGAAATTTGCAATACCGGTTATATTCATCCGGTGACATAGCTGTCCGCACTGTTTGACCCCATCCGGGGTCATACGATTGTAATCGAATTGATTTCTACATACATAGGACTCCATCCGGAGTCCAACCGTACCAACAGATTTTTAATGTGGGGCACCCCTCTTTGTCACAACGAAGTTGTAGATAGAGAGGGGCAGTATATATCAGGCATTCAATTTAAAATGAACCGGGGTGAGTCATTTTTAGCACAGGTCTTTAGGGATTTAACACCCTCTTTCTCATTCCACTCGAAATTCACCCAGTTAATCCTTTTGATGCATCAAAAGGATTCAACCGCGTGCCGCCTTAAGCTTTAGCGGTGGCGCAAAATGCTTGCTGAAAAGAACCGCAATAAATTTACCGATACTTTTAGCATGGTGATTTCCTACACGCAATTCCGCACCCTTTCCAGCGTCCAGCGCACATTGTGTCAACGCGAATTGCCACAGTCATCTCAATAGATTTATTGATATGGACAACCAATTTTTGTCACGATACAATCGTGAGAGAGAGGGGCACTGTATGCAAACCGTTCAATTTTAAATGAACCGGGATGAGTCACTATTTCTCCCATTCCTTCTTCGTGATCCTGAAAATATTCACTGGTAATCCGTGATAGGTGGTTTGTTTGCTTATGGTCATTCCGTTTTTCAGGGCGACCTTCTCTGACCGGATGTTATCTACATGAATAATGGAAATAAGTGAGTCCCTGAAGTTGTGTTCAAAGGCATAATCCCTGCAAAAGCGGGCGGCTTCGCTGGCATAGCCTTTGCCCCAGAATTCCGGTAAAAGGGAATAGCCGATCTCCAGTTCTTCTTTACCATCAACTTCCTGCACCAGCAGGCCACACTGACCTACAAATCTGCCACTGCTTTTCTCAACCAGGACATTTAAGCCACCTGTATTGTTTTTGTATCTGCCTTCAACCTTGTTAAACCAGGCTTCACATTGTTCCATTGGAGAACCAATATCCTGCATACCTAAATAGGCCGCCGCATCCGGATGCTCAAAAAAGGTTAGCCAGACATTAAAATCGCTGTGCTGCAGTAAACGGAAACTAAGTCGTTTGGTTTGCTGATTGGAGAGGAGGTATTTCATGCACTAAAATTAAGCTTTTAAATTGAATTATAAGCTTATTCCCATTTTAGAAAGGCGCTTAAGATTATTTTATTATTATTATTATTATTTCTGATCAGTGCCTTGGTTGTTAAAATCACTGCGCTGTAGTAAACGGAAACTAAGCCGTTGGCTTTGCTGGTTGGGGAGGAGATAGAGCATTTGTTAACTACAGTATATAATTCAATGACTGGCTATCATAATAAATTAAGTGAAGTTTATAAATTTTTAGAGCTAGTTTTATTTTAAGAAGCTATACCCAATTGCAAACGATATCCAAGGCTTTTCATTATATATCCACTCTGAACCAGCTGTCCCTGTCCCAAAATCCCAGCCACCAATAAGACCGAATTCATATTGCCTTATTTGAAAAACAAGCCCAGATCCCAATGTTAGTCCAGGAACAATTTCGTTTTGGTTGTTACTAGGATTTGTTGGAGAAGTATTACTGTTATTTACGTTAATAAATGTTAGACCTAAGGTAAAAGGCATGGTTACAAAAAAGTCTGATTTTCTTGATAATCTCATTCGAGGGCCTACGTATGGACCCAATGTCACATCGGTTGTCATAGAACGAGGAATTTCCCCGACTTTACCTCTAAATTTAAAAGGTAGAGTTAGAATCCCACCTGTAATATGAATATTTCGTTTATAAATATTATTAGTGAGTAGCTTATCAAAATCTTCTTTTGATATTGCCAGAATTTTACCATTATATGCTTCAGAAAGCTCCACTCTTACTGTTCCCTTGGCAACACCTCCAATTGCGGGAGTATGTTTACTCATTTTCCCGCTATTACTATTACCGCTAAAGTTGGGGAATTTAATTATAACATAATCTTTTCCATTTATATTTTCTTCATAGAAAGGTTTAAAAATAAAATATTCACTAGCAATAAAAATTGTGTCTGTTTGCAAATTACCTCTGTTGTCAATCTCAAAGAATTTTGCAACCGTGTTTGGTTTTAGTTGTATGTTTTGTATTATGTCATATGAATTTTCTTTAATGTTTTGTCCATGTGAGACTACTGTTAATATTAACAACGCTAGAATGAAAATAGCTTTTTTCATAATTTATTTTTTAAAAATTGAAATTCGGATATTTGGTTATTTAAAAAAATATATTCTATAAATTTATTAGTCCTCCTGAGCTTAATGTAATAGGCTCAATACAAATTTCTATGAAGGTAAATTGATGGGGGACGGGTAACAGGGTTTCTTGTAACCAAATGTATGACAACCCATTATAAAAGTCAAGCCTTGCGGTTTAGTAGTAGCTTATTAAGACTTAATAAATGTTAATGAATCCCGCTGAAAAACCGGCTTAGCAGGTAAATGTTAAAATTTTATTTTTAACATTTGTAATATATGTTTCATGGGAATATGAGAAGAACATAGTGTTAATAAAATCGTGAAAACCAGTCTTCTGAAATAATAATTTCTTTATTGCTTACGTATATATTTGTAACTGTACCCGAACATAAACCGAAAATGTACCATAAACATTTAAAGATTTTCTCTTATTAATGGGCTTATTGTATAAGTCCTGTACGTATTTTATTTACTCTAAACAGTTAAATTTTAACAACATGTCTGTAAAGTATCATGTTATTCAAAGGGGCAATCCGTTGGATCAGGCCGCTCCTAAAAAGTTTTTTGCTTCATTCAGCAGTAACGGAGAGATTACTTTAAAACGTCTTTCTGAGCGTATTGCACAGATTTCAACCGTATCCCGTACGGATACACTGGCGGTGTTAACGGCATTGCTTGAGGTTGTGCCACAGGAACTGACCGAAGGTCAGACGGTGCGGCTGGGCGATCTGGGAAGTTTTTCCATAAACATTTCTTCCGAAGGAAGCGATACGGCCGACAAGGTTACCGCGGCAAATATCCGTGGGGCAAAGGTTGTTTTCCGCCCGGGAAAAGAATTGAAAGATGCCATGAAAACTATCCAGTATGAAAAGGAAGCGGAGTAAACGGGTAATATGACCTGACATTCTCCAAAAAAAGTCCGGACTTTTTACCAAAAATGTCTGGACTTTTTCATCAAAATGTCTGGACTTTTTTTGAATTATTTAAGTTTAGCGGTAGATTTTTAAATTTGGATTTTAACATTTGGAGGTTTAGTTAATGGCAAAAGCTAAGTTTTAACTAGCTTTCTCAATATTTAATTTTTCCACTTGTTTTACCATTGTTTGGTATTCAAGCGTTAAATAACCAATTATTTCAAGACTCGTAACACCGATTGGTTTAAACACTTCCCAAAACTCTTTGATCGTCTCTAAAAGCTTATCCAAAAATTCTTTAATTTTAATTGAAAAATCTTTTAGAACTTTGTTCGCCCTAGAAAAGAAATCTTTGCCCAAATTCCTAAAATCCTCAGATATGAATGCGGCTCCTATTGCAAGAAATAAAATTCCTAAATAAACCCAAGGCGGAATTTTTTTTAATATTAGCTCGTAAGCGCCTGAAAGAATAACACCAATCCCTAATATTATCTCTATGAATATTTCTGCTATTGTTTTAAAGACGATTAGCAATGTTTTCCAAATTAATTCCATAATTTTCAATCCAGTACCTATGAAACAAAATGATATAAATCCGGAATTATAGGACGTAATAATTTTATCTGTTTCTTGGACATTCCATGATTTTGATAAACTCTGAGTTTTAAATATTTTGTCCATGGAAATAATTGCATGACTTTGAGTGTGAAAAGCCAATGCTAAATAAGGAACATCATCTTTATCAATATGTCCTATTAGGTTTTTTGCTTTTTTCCATTCATCGATCCATTCTGCATCTTTTATTATTATTTTCTCTAATAAAAAATTTGCAAATTGTCTAGCTTTACTTTTATTGGCTTTTAAAACATACTCAATTTTATCATAAAGTTCTTCTTTCAGTTTATAAGGGGCGTATACATCTACGTATGAAGTATGAGTTAATTTATAAATAAATGAATCTTCAAGATCTAAATTTTTTTCAATGATATTTTTTATTTGACCGAATATAAAGTTATTATCAATTACAATAGAAAAACGAAATTCTGTTATTTCCTTTAATAACTGAAATTCGTCTTGTAGTAATTCCTTAATTAATCCAACAAATTCATTTCCTAACTCCTTAACAGTATTATTCCAAGAATCTTCAAATTTTGGAAATTTCTTGTTGAGCTCCTTACTAATCTCTTCTTTTAAATTTACAATTTCACTTTCATTAAATGACATGCAAGAACTTTTTTATAGGTTTACTCAAAATTAGCTTTTATTGTTTTGATTTTTTAATGAATTGATTAATTGTTGATAAAAATATGGTAACCAATTTAGTATATAATGAGAGAGTTATCGAGTAAAATATACTGATATTCCCCAACAAAAAAATTGAACTTTTTATATTGGAAAATTTTTTGAATAATAGGTTATACGGGTTATTTAAACGAAAGCAAAACTTTTAATTTTATAATGTAGATTATTATTTTTTTGCTGCTAACACTTTTCTTCGGTTTAGGCCATCTAATTCTGTTCTAATTGAAAAGATAAACAAAATAAGAAATATTATGAAGCTAAAGATCCCAATGATCAACAGATTGCAGTTGTAATTATTAATAATAAATAAAAAAGATAATATAGAAATTATAAGAAATGCACCAGATAAATTCCAGCGAAATAATGATAACTGCGTATGTCTTTCTACAAAGAAATCATAAGCTTTTCTTTTTGAGTATGCTAAAATTTCAAGTTCTGCATCTATTTTATTATTTGTAGCTTCTTCAAGTACTCTGCGCTCCTTCTTAAAAAAGAGCTTGTCCACTTTTGAATAGACAAATAATTCCATGAATCCTAAGATAATATGTCCAATTATATACGAGCCAATTAGAATAATTAATAGATTTTTAGAACTAAGAATTTCATCCTTTTCAAACATATTAAATTGATAATTGAATATAAATAAAACATATGCTAATAAAGTGAATCCAGGTAATATATAAATCATTATGTCACGTGCAAGATGTTTAAATGCTTTGACAATTTCTTTCATCGTTCTAAATAAGGTTTTTTAAATCTTTGACTACTGGATTAATAACACTACAAGATATAACTTTTTTTAAAGTATTGAAATATCCTAATGTTATTTTGCTCATAGTTTACTGAGAATGAGATTATATATCTAAATAATTGCAACGTTTAAATTCTAAATTATCTCCCTTGTTTGTAACACTTCAGAAATGTATTTTACCATTCCACCCATTCTAAATTACTCAATAATTCGTAATTCCCTTGGTAGCCGAAGTCCGTAAGGGACGAAGGTTACTAATTCCAAATTTAACATTGAGTTTATCGAAGTGTCCTAATTAATTTCTACTTTTGCGGCGATAGTGTGATGGGGGTGCCTTAATAAAACGGGCTGAGATCAAACCCTTTGAACCTGATCCGGGTAGTGCCGGCGAAGGGAATCGGAGTAAACCCACATTTCACATAGTTTTTTATTAACTAAAAAATTGTGTTTTTCATGAAAAATTTATTGGCAATGGCCATCCTGCTGCTGGCTTCGGTAGTGGTTTATGGTCAGACGAGTGTGTTTAACGGTAAGGTAGTGGACCAAAGCGGCGAACCTTTGTATGGTGTGAATGTGCGTGTATTAAACACGCCCTTTGGTACAGTAACCGGTGAAGACGGTTCCTTTACCATTCAGAACCTGAAAGGAGAAGTGAAGCTGGAATTCTCTCGCATCGGGTTTGAAAAAAAGTTAGTATCAGTAAATACTGATGAAACCAAGGTGTTGAATATCACTATGCTGGTGGCGCCTTTTGTGTATAAGGACTTTGAAGTCCGCGCCACCAGAGCAGGAGAGAACGATCCGTTTGCCGTAACCAATATCAATTCAGAGGAGTTGGCGGCCAAAAATACAGGAGCAGAACTGCCGGAACTGTTGAAATTGTCACCTTCTGTGGTCACATCCACAGAGAATGGTTTACCGTTCGGAAATACCAAGTTCCGCATTCGCGGTTCAGACCCATCGCGTATTAACGTCACCGTGGATGGTATTCCCCTGAATGAAGCCGAATCGCAGACCGTGTTTTGGGTCAACATGACGGATTTTACCGAATCGGTGTCTGATATTCAGATTCAGCGGGGGGTGGGAGCATCAACCAACGGTTCAGCTTCGTTTGGCGCCTCGGTCAACGTACAGACCAAAGGCTACGATGCCGATCCTTATGGCGAATTTTCGTCCTATGCCGGATCGTTCAATACCTTTAAAAACAGCGTTCAGGCCAATACCGGGCTTATTAAGGATCATTTTGTGTTTAATGCACGTTTATCTGCATTGACTACCGACGGTTATGTAAAGCATACCGGTATGAACCATAAGTCGTATTTCTTTTCCGGGGGTTATTTTTCCGATAAAACCACACTGCGTGTTAAGGTATTCGGTAATGAGGAACATACCGGGATTAGTTGGTGGGGCGTAGAACCATGGATCATGGAAACCGACCGCCGTTACAATCCTGCTGGCTTGTATACCGATGCGCAGGGCGTGGAGCACTACTACGAAGACCAGAAAGATAATTACTGGCAGGATCATATCCACGCGCATTTTTCGCAGATTTTGAATACTGCTCTTAAGCTGAATGTAGCACTGCACTATACTCATGGAAAGGGTTATTACGAGCAGTTCCAGGATGACGGAAACTGGTTGCACGACACAGAGTATGCTTACTATGGTTTTCCTAATGACATATTTATTCATCCCGGGTCGGGTGACACCACAATAACTTCGGATCTGACCCGTCAGAAATGGATGAAAAATTATTTTTACGGAGGAACCTTTTCTCTGGAATACCATAAAAAAGGTCTGAATATGGTATTTGGTGGTTCGGCCAACCGTTACGATGGCGATCATTTCGGCAGGGTGCTGTGGGCTGAGTTTAATCCCGGTATTCCTACACAATACGAATATTATCTGAACAAGTCCATAAAGGATGAGCAGAGTCTGTATGGCAAGGCTACGTACAATTTTGCAGGCAGTCTGTATGGATACGCCGATGTCCAGTATCGCCATATCAACTACACTATGGATGGTGTAAACAGTGATCCGGATAAGCCTTATCTGGATATTCAGAAGATGTACAATTTCTTTAATCCGAAAGCCGGTCTGGTTTACGAGAAAAACAGACATAAAGCCTTTGCATCTTTTGGAGTAGCTAACCGTGAACCGACCCGTGCCAATCTGAAAGATGCTGTGGGTGATCCGCGTTCCGTGCCAACTCCTGAAACATTGTACGACACCGAACTGGGATATCAGTTTTCTTCCCGTCAGTTTACGGCCAGCGCAAACCTGTTCTATATGAACTACAAGGATCAGCTTGTTCCGACTGGAGAGAAAAACAGCGTGGGTTACGACATTATGACCAATGTGCCAAAGAGCTACAGAGCAGGTGTGGAACTGGCTTTAGCCTATGCTCCTGTTAACTGGTTTAAGTGGGAAGCTAATGCTACCTTTAGTCAGAATAAGATTATAGATTTTGTGGAGTACAACACGTATTATGATGAGTATTACTGGAACGTGGTAGATTATCGTGGCACAGCAAGAGGAAATACGGATATTGCTTATTCACCAAATGTGGTGGCTGCTAATGCCTTTACGTTTTATCCTGCAAAAGGTGTTACATTGAACCTGACAAGTAAATATGTGGGTGATCAGTACTTCGATAATACATCACAGGAAGATGCAAAACTTGATGCCTATATGATAACTGATTTCGTGGCAGGTTATCGTCTGCCGCTTAAATTTGCAGATTATGTAGATATAAAGATAATGGTTAACAACCTATTTAATAAGGACTATATCAGCGATGCATACGGTGGAAAGGATATGGTACAGGTTGAAGGATCAACCACTGATTTCTATGAAGCCCGCTGGACATATTATTTCCCGCAGGCGTTCAGAAATTATGCGGTTAAGCTCGTTCTCAGGTTCTAGAGACGTCCTCCCTGAGGTTGCTGAGTAGTCCTTTACAGGACGTATCGAAGCAAAAAGGAGGTGGACTTCGCAAGAAGGCCGGAGGATTTAAAGTGACAGGTTACGGGTGACAGTTTACAATTGTTACAGGTAACTTGTCACGCGTCACTAAAATGATTATTTATTTTTCACTTTTCATTGTTCATTTATATTTCCTAATTGATTATATGTTAGACTGGATCATAAAAAATTATGTGGAAATAACCGGCGCACTGCTTGGGATACTCTATCTCTGGTTTGAGATAAAGCAAAACAAGCTGCTCTGGCCGCTGGGAATTCTCACGTCTGCATTTTACATCTTCATCTTTTTCAGTGCCAAGTTTTATGCGGACATGGGATTGAATGTGTATTATGTGGTCATTAGTATTTACGGATGGTATTACTGGCTGAAAGGAGGAAAGAGGAAAGAGAGTGAAGTACAGTGTGAGGAACAGTGTGAGAGTGAGGAGGTGAGTGAAGAGTTGCCGGTAAGCCGGATTACACCACGGTTGGCATTAACATTACTCGGCGTGACCATTCCTGTTTTTATTGTGATTGCTTATGTTTTGGTTTCCTGGACAGACTCACCGGTGCCTTACTGGGATGCCTTTACCACAGCGCTGAGCATTACCGCCACCTGGATGCTGGCGAGGAAAATTCTGGAGCAATGGCTGGTGTGGATCCTGGTGAATGCTGTATCTTTGGGGCTTTATATCTATAAAGGATTATATCCTACGGTGGTGCTCTTTTTCTTTTATACAGTGCTCGCCATAGTAGGCTATTATCGATGGCGTAGGGATTATGATAAACAGGTTTAACATGCAGCAGATTGAGGATTTAAAACCGGGTGTTCCTGTTATTCTGGCGGACGGATTGTTTCCGGAATCACAACGGGTACTGGAATTTTTACATCAGGCATCAACCATAATATGTTGTGACGGTGCTACGGTAAAGTTGCTGGAGCACGAGTTACAACCCGATTATATTGTGGGCGACATGGATTCGCTGCCGGAACAGTTCAAACGCCGCTTTGAATCCATCATCTCATCATCTGCCGATCAACTGACCAACGATCTTACAAAAGCCGTTAACAAAGCTCTGGAGCTGGGATTGGGTAAGGTGGTGATACTGGGTGCCACCGGCTTACGGGAAGATCATACAATGGGGAACATCGGACTTTTGGCTGAACACGGACAAAAACTGCAATTGCAGATGGTGTCGGATTACGGCATTTTTAATCCGGTTTATGAGACGACAATATTTGGTTCTTTCAAAGCGCAACAGGTCTCCATATTCTCTGTCATGGGTAATCCTGCCATCACATTGCACGATCTTAAATATTCATTAAACGATTATGTGCTGAAAAATCTTTGGGAAGGCACCTTAAACGAAGCACTTGAAACCTCTTTCCGGATTGAATTTACAGATGGTGCATTGGTGGTATTCAGGGCTTTTTAAACTTTTCCCGCTGATTGCGCAGAATACTGCAGATAAATTACCATATTAATATTTCCCGCAAATTGATAAGACAAAGGGTTCCCGGTTACTGAGTGTGCCGGTTTCAAGCCGGAATGTATCGAAGTAACGATTCACGGCTAACGATTTGAAAAAGTTTCTCGCAGATGTACGCAGAGGTTTACGCTGATTTCCGCCGACAAAACTCCGAAGGAGTGTCAGTATGGTAGCAAAATGTATATGAAATGTAAATCATGGCCGCGCAATATTATTGAATATCCCGCTATGGCACTTGTCGGCCATTGCATAATAGCTGATAAATTTCTAATTCATTGTGTGTTAATACTATTGATCTGGTTAAGAAATCCCCTCTTTGTCCTTTAGGATAGAGAGGGGCGGATATTGCGTTCTCTCTGACTGTCAGAACCGGGGTGAGTCAGGTGGTTATTATTTCTCGCAGATTTACGCAGACAAAACTTCTAATTCCATTGTGATCCGAAGCGTTATGTAACGAATCAGAAATTCCTAATTCCTATTTGACTATGCTGATCGTGCCCGGTTCAATACAATATTACCCACGGCTTTCCAGAAATAGCTCCAGTCGGTTTTTAAAGGAGACTTTTGGTAGGATTCAATGTAGCGTAATTCCGACTGTTGTATTTCTTCCAGAGTATGCGGTAAGTCTGCATAAAAGGGCGGGATAAGCCCTGGTTTTACTGTAGTACGTTTTTCTTTCAGTTCATCGGAATACAGGCTGAAATAATGGGCGCTAAGCGGCCTTACACCTACTATTTTTAACTGTCCTTTCAGCAGGTTCAGGATCATCGGAAATTCATCCAGCCATACTTTACGCAAAAATTTACCCATCGGGCTCACACGGAAATCATCCTTTATCTTGCCGCCTTCCTGCAGGTTGTTCAGATTAAAAATGTATTCCTGTAAAAATTCGGAGTAGGGATACATGGTTCTGAATTTATATACCCCAATGGTTTTACCATCTTTTCCTTGTCGGCGCAGACGAATCAGCGGGCCATATGATGGATTGGAATTATTTTTAGGAGCACCTTTTTTATTCATAATCAGGTAGGAACGGCCTTCAATTTCTTTTTCACGTATCAGCTCAAATCCGCTGTAATAAAGACGGCCAAGTATCTCTACATGCGTTAGCACGCGGTTATTGCCTCGCGTAATCATGAAGTAAAGCCAGCGGGTTGCTTTTATCTTGGGAGCAACACGCTTTAGAAGGTAATCCAGGGATAAATAAATGTAATTAATAACCGGCGGATATTTGGCTATGAGCCGCTTTCTGCGCTCTTCTGCTGTTTCTGCATTTAAGATGTAAGTTCCGCCCTCAATCAGGCGTTCATTGACTGTTTTGAAAAAGGTGTTGAGGTGCCGCACGTCATTAATGCGCTTTAGATTAATGATGGCTTCGGCATTATTTCGTTTCAGTTTCTGTATGTTAAAGAGTGTAGTGGTTGAAAACAGTACAGTTTTTGGTGAATTCAGATCCACATATTTCACGATAAAATCATGAACTTCCTGCGATGAGGCCTCTATCAGCGTCTGATCCAGTTCCGAATCTTCATCAATCTCTTTGGCTTCAGCCTCTTCTTTTAACCTTTTTCGTTCCTTCCTGCTTTTTAATGGTTCAAGCAGCCTTCCCTCCGGTTCACCTTCGTAGTAGAATCCTTTTCGGTTCAGCTTTAAATAATAGGTGAATATGGCGGCAAAGAACAGCTCCATGAGCGTTGCCATTCCAATGGTTCCGTAAACGATTAAACGGCTGAAATTATAGTACCCAAGGAAATAAATAGCGAAAGAAACGATACCTGTTATTACTGCATTGGATAGCAGTATCATGACAAGGTAGTCCTTGCGGCGCAGTTTTCGTATCAGAAAATATTTACCTGTAACGAATGAAATTATACTCCAGATAACCAGGAAGATATAAAACGGGTCAGAATACCTCGGAAGGTATATTCTGACTGTTGCAGGTTTTAGTTTGGCAATGAAGAGGAATGCAATAACCAGTATTAAAAGGTCAATTATCCAAAGTGCCCACCCTCTTCTGATTTGCTTTCTATTAGCTTTCGCCATTTTTTAGAAAATTATCGCACAAAATTAATTATTATACCTTAACAAACGTAAATTCTTTATACTTATTGAAGACATTTAAGTTTAAGTTATTACTTAGTTTAAATTTAATTAATAATTAATTATTTTTAATTGTTGTTAATTGAATGTAACTGATTAAACAATAGGGGTATATGTCTGCGTTTAACAGAATATCACATTTATTGCTTTAGAGTAATTATATAATTTTGTTACTTTGCAGCGATATTTTGGAACATGAAATTAGTAAAAACGGTAAGGGAACTGCGTTCCGTTATTGATGGCGCTGTACGCGCCGGTAAAAGTGTAGGTTTTGTACCTACCATGGGGGCTTTACACAAGGGACATTTATCATTGGTAGAATGTAGCTTAAACGATTGCGGTTTTACAGTAGTAAGCATCTTTGTAAACCCGACCCAGTTTAACAATCCCGAAGATTTAAAGAAATATCCCCGCACTTTGGAAAACGATCTGAAGTTATTGGAACCTTTAGGGGTTGATCTGGTTTTTAATCCCGAAGCAGAGGAGATGTATCCTGAACCGGATACACGAAAATTCAACTTCGGATCTTTGGAGAGCGTAATGGAAGGTGCTCACCGGCCAGGTCATTTTAATGGAGTAGCACAGATAGTCAGCAAGTTGTTTGATGTGGTTCAGCCTGATAAAGCTTATTTTGGTGAAAAGGATTTTCAGCAACTTGCCGTTATTAAGGCTATGGTGCGTGAGTACAACTATAAGGTGGAGATTGTCCCTTGTACTATTGTAAGAGAAGCGGACGGACTCGCCATGAGTTCCAGAAATGTGCGACTGACAGAGCAACAACGAAAAAGCGCTGTCCGTATTTCGCAGGCATTGTTTAAATCCCGTCACATGGCCAGTATAACGGATATTGATTCCGTTAAAAAATGGGTTAAGGATTATGTAAACGATGATCCGGAACTGGAAGTGGAATACTTTGAAATATCAGATGTAAATAACTTACAACCGGTCGCTTCGTGGCACGGACATGAGCAACTGATCGGCTGTATAGCAGTTTTTGCAGGCAAAATTCGTTTAATTGATAATATTATCTATTAACTTTGCGGTATGGGAATGAATGTCGAAGTAGTAAAATCAAAATTGCACAATGTATCGGTTACAGGTGCAAACCTGAACTACATTGGTAGCATTACGATAGATGAAGATTTGATGGATGCTGCGAACATCCTTACACACGAGAAAGTACAGGTGGTGAATAACACCAATGGCGAACGTTTTGAAACATATGTGATTAAGGGAGAACGCGGATCAGGTGAAATATGTCTGAATGGTGCGGCAGCACGTAAAGTGGCTGTAGGAGATGTAATTATTATTATTACCTATGCATCAATGCCGTTCGAAGAGGCTAAAACACATGAGCCAATCTTTATTTTTCCTGACACGGCAACCAACAAACTCGTCGATTAGAAATTATTAGTACATAATTATATTGTGAACCGTTCTCAAAAGGAACGGTTTTTTTATCTTTACCCGTTGTAAACATTTTACCACCAAAATTTATGTCGTATGAACCAGACTGAACAGATCGTTTCAAAAATTCAAACCTGGGATCAGGCAAAGCAAACCGTTTCCGAATGGGAAGAAAAGGGTTTGAAAGTGGTCTTTTCAAACGGGTGTTTTGATCTGGTACATAAGGGACATGTGGATTACCTGGCCCGTGCCCGTGATTTGGGCGATAAACTGGTGATCGGACTGAATAGTGATGCTTCGGTGAGCCTTTTAAAAGGTAATGCAAGACCAGTGGTGGATCAGGATAGCCGGGCGTTTTTACTGGCAGGGTTCTCGTTTATCGATCTTGTGGTGATATTTGATGAAGATACACCGTATGAACTGGTAAAGTTGTTACAGCCGGATATACTGGTGAAAGGAAATGATTATAAACCCGAAGATATTGCCGGATACGATGTAGTGATGGCGAAAGGAGGTGAGGTGATTACAGTGGAACTGGTTGAGGGCTATTCCACCACTGCATTAATAGATCGCATAAAAAAAGCATTTTAAGATGGCCAAAACCAAAACCGTATATGTCTGCCAGAATTGTGGTGTGGATTCGCCAAAATGGATCGGAAAATGTCCGTCCTGCGGACAATGGAATACCTACGTGGAAGAGATTGTGACCAAAACGTCCGGTAGTGTTCATTCCGGGTTGGTTGAATCCAACTCAAAACCACTTTTAATTAGTGATATCAGAGCAGAAGATGCACCACGTATTGATACCGGAAGCAGCGAGCTGAACCGGGTGCTGGGAGGAGGTCTCGTTCCGGGATCTATGGTACTTATTGGTGGTGAACCGGGAATAGGCAAGTCAACCCTGGTATTGCAGGTAGCGTTGAACATTCCGAATAAAAAAATATTGTATGTATCCGGCGAAGAGTCGGCTCAGCAACTGAAATTAAGGGCACAGCGTCTGAAAGGCGGAACAGAGAACTGCTATGTGGTGAGCGAAACTTCGCTTGAAAAAGCCATCACGCATATCAAAAATGTGCAGCCGGATGTGCTTATCATCGATTCCATTCAAACTATTTCAACAGAGCGTGTGGAATCTTCTCCGGGGAGTGTAACCCAGGTGAGGGAATGTGCTTCCATGTTGCTCAGATACAGCAAGGAACAGAATCTTCCGGTTTTCCTTATCGGACATATTAACAAGGAGGGAAGCCTGGCCGGACCGAAGGTTCTGGAGCATATTGTGGATACCGTACTTCAGTTTGAAGGCGACAGGAACCACATGTACCGTATTTTACGTTCGGTTAAGAACAGGTTTGGAAGCACATCTGAACTGGGGATTTACGAAATGCAGCATACCGGTTTGCGTGAGGTGGAAAATCCGTCAGAATTTTTGTTGATGAATGAACATAAGGGGTTGAGTGGTGTGGCTATTGCCGCTGCAGTTGAGGGGATTCGGCCTTTGTTGATCGAGGTTCAGGGGCTTGTGAGTACGGCAGCTTACGGTACACCACAACGTTCGGCCACCGGTTTTGATACACGACGCCTGAATATGCTACTGGCGGTGATGGAGAAACGGGTGGGCTTTAAACTGGCTGCCAAGGATGTTTTTCTGAACATCGCCGGTGGTCTCAAGGTGGCTGATCCTGCCATTGATCTGGCTATTCTGGCTGCCATTGTATCTTCCAATATTGATATGGTTATTCAACCGGATGTATGTCTGACAGGTGAAATTGGGCTTTCCGGCGAAATCCGTCCTGTTGGCAGAATAGAGCAACGTATCCTGGAAGCAGAGAAGCTGGGATTTACAAAGATCATTATTCCTAAAGGCAACCTGAAAAATGTATCTGTGAAAAAGTCAGGTATTGAAGTTTATGAAGCCGGAAGGGTGGAGGAAGCTTTAAAAACCATTCTGAAGAAATAGAATACCGCCAATTCTGAATTTTACCCATAAAACTTTCTGCTTTACATGCTGATATAATTGGTGTATATTTGTATAATACAAATACTTACATCTCTTAAATCACTGTATCATGAAATCCGGATTAAAACTTACCCATAAAATTTATGATCGAGAACTGGCCAAGTTGCAGGTTGAACTTGTAAAACTGCAGGAATGGGTAAAGCAGGAGGGACTGAAGATTGTGGTAATATTCGAAGGGCGTGATGCTGCCGGTAAAGGTGGTGCCATAAAACGCATAACCGAAAAACTGAATCCCCGTGTCTGCCGTGTGGTTGCGCTTGGAATCCCTACTGAACGGGAAAAAACACAATGGTATTTCCAGCGTTATGTGCCACACCTGCCCGCAAAAGGCGAGATGGTTCTGTTTGACCGCAGCTGGTACAACAGGGCCGGAGTAGAACGTGTTATGGGCTTTTGTACAGACGATGAATACCAGGAGTTTTTACGCAGCTGCCCTGAATTTGAAAAAATGCTGGTGCGTTCAGGTATTATTCTTATTAAATACTGGTTCTCTGTGAGTGATGAAGAACAGGAAAAAAGGTTTCAGGCACGCATTAAGGATCCAACCAAGCGCTGGAAGGTTAGTAAAATGGATTTTGAATCGCGTAAGCATTGGGTAGAGTATTCCATGGCCAAAGATAAAATGATGGATTATACTGATATTAAACAGGCACCATGGTATGTGATTCCTTCAGACAGCAAAAAACGTGCACGACTGAACTGCATTCACCACCTTCTGACCATGGTTCCGTATAAAAAAATAGAATATGAGGAGCTGACTCTGCCTCCAAAACAACAAAACAAATCCTATATCAGGCCTCCTATTGAGGAGCAAACCATTATTCCGGATTACATTGGTGAAATGCTGGAACGGGAGACACATGAAAAGCATACTGAAAAGTCATGAAAAACGAACTGAAAACTTATTTCTCAACTATGGTTTGTTCGTTTGATAATGATTCTAAGGTATAAACAGGATTTATTTTTTCTTTGTAGGTTATCGGAACATTGGGAACACCGTTATTGTCAATATCCGAAAAAGTTTCGCTAAAATGGATGACTGAAATCCACTCTTTACCTTCCTGTATGCCTGGTTTTACAGGATCAAAATCAATAACTGCTTCATACATCTGATCAATAGGGGTGCCATCAATATTTTTTGGTGTGATCTGTACGACCCCTAAACTCATTTTTTTGACCATATTAACAAAGCTCAGCAGGTACGAGTTACCGACAAGACCATATAACTTTTTTTCGTCATTTAAATTGACGGTCTCAAAAATACCCTCTTCGTTTCTTACTTCCAGGGTTTGTATTTGTTTTAAATAGAACTTTTCAGGATTGTATGTCGCCCTGAGGCCGGAATAGTACATGTAACGTGATGCTCCCGACTGATAGGCGATCAGAAGAACTTCCATAATACGCTTAAGTTCTTTTCCGGTTAGAAATACTCTGGCTAATGGATAGCCCGGAACGGAGTCGTTCCCGCTGCCCAGCGATAATGTGCTGAACAGATCCGGTGTTGTGAGCAATCCTTTATATCCTGGTAGAATATTACCCCTGATCATACCTGCCGGAATCAGCGCAATATGCGTGTTACCTCCCTTCAGACGATTTGTTTCGTTAAGTATGGCATCTGCAACAAATGGCCCCAGATTACCTCCTTCCAAACTGTTGGACTTATTGAGTAACAAAGGAAAATCAGTTTCAAATATTTTCTGGTCATAGTTTAGTCCAAGCGGATTTAAAATCGTATTTTTTATGAGTTCCTGCTGCTTGTTAATTGCCATTTGAATGGTGCTGTCTCCTCTGATATTGTCATTTATTTCAATCGGAGTAAAAACATATTCCGGGTTCGATTTAATATTAAAAACTTCAATCTTACCCACTGTTGATCCAAATGATCCAACCTGCGCGATATATGTTCCGTTAACATATAGAGGTTCTTTTAATTTGGTGTGGCTGTGACCACTTATTATCAGGTTGATTTCAGGAACCTTTTGAGCCAGTTCCACGTCCTCTCCGGTCCAGTTACCGGCTTTATCCTGTGTAACGCCTGAATGCGAGAGCGCAATAATGTAGTCAACATTTTGTGCTTTTAGTAACTTCACTTCCTGTTTTGCACATCTAATATAATTTTTGAAAGTAACAGGGAAGGCACCGCCGGACGCTTTTTCTGCTTCTTTACCAAGCAGAGAGAATATACCTATTCTGACTCCGTTTTTTTCAATAATCCTATGTTTTGATATTACATCTTCTTTGTATAATTTTTCCAAAGAATTATCCTTGTCCAATGCTTTGCAGAAATGGATATTTGATAGAGTCAGATAAGGAATACCGCCATTTTGTATGCTTTTATGTATGATTTCTGAAAGTGTTTCAGGTCCGAAATCAAATTCATGGTTTCCTAAAGCAACAACATCGTAACCCATTTTTTTCATTAATGATAACTGAAAACCGGTTGTCGGTTCCAGATTATGAAACAGGGTTCCCATGAGAAAATCTCCCGCATCTACGGTCAGAACCTTGTCTTCATTTATCCTGCGTTCATTTTCAATAACAGAAGCTATTCGGGAAAAACCGCCAATAGTAGGATCATCATTAACGGTAAGAGGTGTATATTCAGACTCTGGAGAGAATCCATTCAGACGTGAATGCAGATCGTTGGTGTGCAGTATGACAAGATCCTGCGCCATTATGGGGGCGGTAAACAACAGGTATGATAATATTAACTTGCTAATATTCAAAACAGTGGTTAAAACGTTATGCGAATATAATAAAAAAGATGCTCCGTTTTAAGGAGCATCTTTCTTTTTCCTAAAATCTCTGAGTTATTGCATGAAGTGTAGTTTTTTTGAAAAAATAGCCGAATGACTCATCAGGATCAATACAAGTGTCTGTTCCTGAATTTTTGGGTCAATATCGATATGGTCTTGTGCTATGGTTCCTTTTTGAAGAAGGGAACCACCTAATGAGTACAACGAATAACTGGATCGGGAGTACTTATCATTCTGAATGATAATACTCCTGTCAGATAAATAGACTTGCTCATCCATTGTGGTATTATTTATAGTGATTGTGTTAGTAGTTAATGATTTGTCGAAAGTTTTTGTTTGTAAAGACCATCTGTTCAGAGAATCAATCCATGTTGATTGTTCTGTAATTAGCCTGATCCGGTCGGCATCAGGATATCTTACGGTCTTTGAATCCTTTTCCCAGTTTTGACCGTTAAATCTATAATTGATCTCTTCCGTAAAATTGCTGCCGTTTTGTTTTTTTACATACATTTTAACGCCACTCCAATCCATTCGATGCTTTTGCCAGCTCAATTCCTGTTGTAATGCAATGCGCCCATTTTCATCATAATCAGTGAAAATTTTTCTGTCCGGTTCAAAAACATCAGTGTGGCTGTAGAAAGTTTCCGTCACATCATGATTTTCTTCATTATACATGTATTCTGTTTTTCCCGTTAGTAGCCAGGTAGCACCTTCACTTCTACTGTACAACAACGCCTGAACCGGTTTGTCATAGCAATTAGTCCGGTATTCTTTTGTTACCAGTTCCAGATCAGAAGAATCATGATTAATTTTATATGTGTAAACTGAATCTACGCCAAAATATACATCCCTGAAATATTCAGTCTTTTCTGAACACACCCAATCAGTGGTTTTTGAAGAGTAGAAATCACGACTTTCCTTTGTAATATAGTCCTGTTCAAATATTTTTGTTGTACGTGTATCAGGAATCCAGGCTAAGCCGGACCATGTATATGCCAGTTCTGTTGTTGAAAAAAAATCAGATGTATATTTTACCTGAGTCTCATTATTCCATCTTTCTCCGTCAAACTTTTGTGTTATGATCCGGATTGTATCACTATCTTTTTTTCGCAAAGTTTTTGTCCAGGCCAATGAATCACCATTCGTATCATAGGCATATGTGATTGATGTGTCAGGTAATGTTAATATCGAATTGTTTTGTCCTGAAGTGGATGTAAACTCGGAGTGAATCAAAATTATTAACAAAAAAATAAAATATTTCATCCTTGAATATGTCCTTTGAGTTAATAGATAACACAAATATAACATATTAAGTTAAAATAATCAAATATTTAAAATAAAATATTAATGTATTGTTAAATTTTGATGCTTTAGGGAAGTTGTTAGTTATTTTAGGATACAAAAAAAGCACGTTTTAAACGTGCTTTCGATACATATAAAAGTTTATGTTAACTTATTATTTTGCTCTTTCAACGTAAGCTCCGGTTGACGTGTCAATTTTAATTTTTTCGCCAATTTCAATAAACAACGGAACCATTACTTCTGCACCCGTTTCAATTGTAGCCGGCTTAAGAGTATTGGTAGCCGTATCTCCTTTTACGCCCGGTTCGGTATACGTAATCTCACAGATAATGTGCTGAGGCAGGTCAACCAGTAGTGGTGTGTCATTTTCAGCATGAAAAACAATTTCCACACTTTCACCTTCTTTCAGAAAGCCCGGATGTTCTATCTGGTTTTCATTAATGCTGATCTGGTCAAAAGTTTCGTTGTTCATAAAGTTGTATCCCAAATCATCTTTGTAAAGATACTGATACGAACGTCTTTCAATTCTTACGTCATTGATGTTATGACCGGCAGAAAACGTATTGTCAATTACTTTTCCGGTTATTACATTCTTTAATTTTGTTCTTACAAAAGCCGGTCCTTTACCGGGTTTAACATGCTGAAACTGGACTACCGTGTATAATCCTCCTTTAAAATCAATACAAAGTCCGTTTCGTATGTCTGATGTTGTAGCCATTTTAATTTTTCTTTTTTAATTTTTCGTCCGCAAAAATAAATAAATTGTTTATAAATGAAAGCATTATATACCTGAACTACCTGTAATTTTTAGGAAAATCGTCCAGTTTTACGGAGCCGTTACCAGGAAGAACTTCGTCCCAGTAGTCTACTTTAAAGTCAAGAACTACCATACCACAGGTTGGCATAATGTCATCATAACTGTCAGACATGGTACCTGTAACATCCGAAATCCATGGGTTGTGACCTACGATCATCAGTGATTTTACCGATTCCATTGTAGTAGAAATAATTTCAAGGATATCAGATGTTGTCACATCTTCATACAGATCGTCGTTCTTTTTAACCTTACCCGGATTAATGTTGAGCTTTTCAGCAAAGATTTGTGCTGTCTGAAAGGCTCTGTCAGCGGAACTTGAATAGATCAGATCAGGTCGTATGTTGGCTTTTAATAAAACTGTGGACATTATACCTGCATCGTTTTGTCCTTTGGAGGCTAATTGCCTTTCGAAATCATTTTTTTGGCCATCAAAGGTTTCTGCTTTAGCATGACGCACAAAAATCAATCGTTTCATTTTTAATAAGAATACTTGAATTTATTAATTAGACATAATTAGAATATACATGAGAAGCAAATGGATATGTGGTATCTTTTCATATGACAAATATTCACTTTTTTTTGAAATAATATGCAATTTTAGACAAAAAAAATTGGTGGCATGTAATTTGTCAAACTGAAACCGTTAATGACAAGAGATGAAGAAGATAGGTTTAATTTCAGATACTCATGGGGAAATCCATAATCATGTGTATGAAAATTTTAAAGGCTGTGATGAGATTTGGCATGCAGGCGATATTGGTTCATGGCAGGTAATAAGCGACCTTGAAACAATAGCTCCTGTCAAAGCGGTTCATGGAAATATTGATGGTTGGGAGTACAGGAAGAAATATCCGGAAATTCTTCGGTTTAAATGCGAAGATGTCAATGTATTAATGACGCACATTGGTGGATATCCGGGAAGATATGCTTCCGGAATGAAAACCATGTTTGCCGAATCTCCCGTAGATCTTTTTATTAGCGGTCATTCACATATACTGAAGGTCATGTATGATGACAAGTTCAACTTACTGCACATTAATCCGGGTGCTGCCGGTAATGTTGGACTTCATCAGGTTCGTACGCTGATTCGCTTTGTAATTGACGGTAAAAACATCAAGGACCTGGAGGTGATTGAAATGTGTAGAAGAGGATAATTAAATCGTATCTTTACATTAAAAGAAATATGAATAAAATTACATTATATCTGTTACTGCTTACAACCATGCTTTTTACAGCATGTGACAACACAGAGATCTTGATAACAGACCTTGAGGGTAGCTGGATTGTGAATGAGGTTGGCGGAAATTACGATGGTTATGCGTATGAGGTTACTGTTACGGTTGACCCCAATAATTCCAGCCGGATTCTCATCGCAAACTTTCTGAATACGGCAAATGATCCGGAAACGACAATTCAGAATTATATGCTTCAGGTACGGGTGGAAGGTAACCGGCTTATTGTGGATCCGCAACAGGTAGATGTAATTGAAGTGAAAAACAGCAGTGGTGTTGTCAGCGATAAAGACCAGTTTCGTCTGGATTACAGTTACAGCATGGATAATGGCAGTTATACGGCAACAGCATATTTTATCAGGAAATAGCAATGGAAGAAAAAAAAATATACGAGTTACATAAAAAGGCAGAAGCTTATCTCAAAGAACGTCTGCTAAAGGATACCTTTGATATTATAGGTCAGATGCTGGAAGAATTGCAAACGGTGGATTTGAAGGATAGGCTGGAACAATATCAGACTACCTACAAGTTTATGTTGAAATATACCGTGGCCGGGGTAAAGGATCCGGAAAGGGACACCATTTATCACGATCTTATTACATCCGCTTTTCATCTGCTGGATGAGGTGACACAACAAATGCTTACCAAAAATTCTACAGCACTACCTTTTACTGTTAAACGCTCATTCCCAGCTCCAAAGGCAGAACTGGTACGAGACCGAATTGAATCCGTGCAACGCTATTGTGATAAATTGGAACTGTCTGCCCTGGTTGAAACTGCCTCTGATGATTCAGTTGAAGGGGACAGGTTTCTGGAAGATCTTCAGTTCTTTTTTAATTATTTCTGGACAACTGATTTTTACAGCGAGCACATAACTCAGCATTTCAAAGAATTTGTGGAAATGGGTAACGGACCGGTTTATTCAAAGTCGTTGATGATTTCTGCATTAACGCTGAGTTCCATGCGCTGCTTTGATCCGGAAAAATTAAAACTGCTGTTCGATTATTCGGTGCATACGAATGATGAGATCAGACAGAGGGCCATTTTCGGTGCATTGATTGTGCTTTATCTTTACGATGGCAGACTGCAGTTTTTCCCTGAAATTAATCACCGGCTGGAGCTGTTAAGTGAAGATAAACGCTTTGTGAAAAGTGTGGAGAAAATCGTTATTCAATTGATCCGGAGTAAGGAAACAGAAAAACTGACAAAGAAAATGCAGGAGGAGATTTTGCCGGAAATGGTTAAAATGAATCCGTATATCATGGATAAACTGAATCTGGATAACCTGCTGAAAGATGATATGACGGAAGATAAAAACCCGGATTGGCAACATATGTTCGACGATGTTCCGGGCCTGACCAACAAACTGGAAGAATTTTCAGAACTACAGATGGAAGGCGCAGATGTGTTCATGAGTACATTTGCCATGCTGAAAAGTTTTCCTTTTTTTAAACGCCTGATCAACTGGTTTATTCCATTCTCAGTACAGCACCCGGATCTGGTCAGATCGGCAGGTGATGACCTTAAATCAGATTTTATTGTCGCCTTAAAAGATACGCGCTTTTTATGCAATTCGGACAAATATTCGTTTGTGCTCAGTGTGCAGCAGGTACCATCGTCTTACAAGGAGATGATGTCTAAAGCGCTGAATGCAGAACTGGGACAGTTTGATGAAAATGATAAGGACGAATCAGTGATTAATCCTGATCTGAATGCAGAAAAAGTCTCTAACCAGTATATTCAGGATCTGTACCGTTTTGTCAAACTTCATCCACAAAAGCGCGATTTTGGAGACCTTTTCAACTGGCGTCTGGATTTTCACAACAAGAGGTTTTTTGAAAAGATAATTGAAGACAAAAAACGGTGGCGTAATATTGGGGAATATTATTTTGCTAAAAACTATTTTGTAGAAGCGCTGGAAGTATTTGAAATATTGCTTGAGGATGATCCTGACAATGTTGAAATTCTGCAAAAAGCAGGGTATTCCATGCAACTGGCAGGTGATTATCAGGGAGCCCTTAAATTTTATTCAAAGGCGGACCTGATCCGGTCTCAGGAACTGTGGACTATAAAAAAGATTGCATATTGCTACCGGCAGTTAAATATGCCTGATAAAGCGCTTGAATATTATCGTCAGGCAGAGGTTATCGACGATGAGAACCTCAGCGTACAGCTGTCTGTAGGACATTGTTTGCTGGATCAGAAGAAATTTGATGAGGCTTTGAAATATTACTTCAGGGTGGAATACCTGGATACAAAAAATACAAAGGTCTGGAAGCCCATTGCCTGGTGCTCCTTTGTGACAGGGAAACTGGATCAGGCTACAAAATATTACCAGAAAATTATTGACAACAAACCCGATATGCACGATTACATGAACCTTGGGCATGTTAAGTGGGTTGCGAAGGACAGACAAGGGGCCTTGAACATGTATAAACAAAGCGTGAACCTGTTCAGAGGAGACATGGAAAAGTTTATAAAGGTGTTTAACGTCGATAAAACGCTTTTGGTGGAGAAAGGTGTGGATCAAAATGAAATACCCATTATGCTGGACCGATTGCGTTACGATCTTGATCAGATTTAGATCGAACGCCTGTCCTGCATAACGGGTAGAGTATGCTATAAGAATTGACTATTTTTCAGTTTTTTCTTCATATTTCTTAACCAGCCATGTAGTCAGATAATAACTAACTACAATCAGAACGGGCCAGGTCAGAAACCAAAATACTTCAGTTAACATAGTGTTTAATTTTTATGGTTATTAATATACATGACCTCCATCGTGGCTTTCAAGCTCTGTGGTGGTGATTTTCTCTTTGTTTATGGCTCTCCACGCATACCAGATATAAGCCAGTACAAATGGAACGAGGATTGAAACAATTGACATGGCTTTTAATGTAAACGGACTTGAAGATGCATTATGAATGGTCAGTGAGCTCTGTAAAGAACTGAAAGACGGATAAAAGGCTGTATTGTTAAATCCGGCATCAAGCAAAAGTGTTACAACTGCCAGTACCGTACCTATTCCGGTGAACCAGATGGCTCCATTCTTTTTATCTGTAAATAATGCCCTGAATAATCCAAACAGAACCAGGACAACGCCGATCAGGAAGAAAATTCCGACCAATGGCATCTGGATCATGTTATTGAAGTATTTGAACGACTGCATAAATACTTCACCCGTATCAGGATTTACCGCATAACCATCTCTGAGGAATAACCAGATTACAAACGTGAGAAAGGTTACAAGAAAGCCAATTGTATTAGGCAATATCCGTTTTTGTGCTCTTGCGATAAAAGTTTCATCGCTGATGGAATTAATGAAATACAGTAACCCATTCACGCGGGCCAGAAAAAATACAGCTAAGCCAAGCGAGAGATTATGAATGTTAAATGCTGCTTCCACACCTCTAAGCGGACCTTCCCATATCACAGATTTGGTTTCTGTGATGCTGAATGCTGAACCTGTGAATAAGGTAGCTACAGCAGTTCCCAGTAATATGGTTCCCAAAGCGCCATTCAGGAATAAGAATACGTCAAAAGTCTTTTGACCAAGAAAATTGTTGGGCTTTGAACGGAATTCATATGAAATGGCCTGAATAATGAAGGCAAAAAGTATCAAAATCCAAACCCAGTATGCGCCACCAAAGCTGGTGGAATAAAAGAGTGGGAAAGAGGCAAAAAATGCACCTCCAAATGTTACAAGCGTGGTAAAGGTAAACTCCCACTTACGGCCAAGCGAATTAGCTATCAATGCTTTTTCCTGGTTATTTTTGGCCAGTGACAGAATAAATGTCTGGCCACCCTGAACGAAAAGCAGAAATACGAGTAATCCACCTAAAAGGGCATCCACAAAAAACCAGTAGTGTTGAAATATATTATATGTACTTTGTTCCATGATATTCATTTTTAGTGTTCCTGAGGACCTTTTTTAATTTGGGTAAACATGATACGCAGTTCGGCAATCAGGAGTGCTGTAAAAATGGCAGCAAACATCCAGAAAGTTGTAATTACCGAAGCGCTATCTATTTTAGTTACTGCAGTTAAGGTAGGCATTAAATCCTGAATTACCCAGGGTTGTCTTCCAATTTCAGCGACATTCCAGCCGGCAATGGAAGCTAAGTAGGTAAGTGGAACAAATACTATCCCCAGCCATAATAACCACTTGTTTTTTTCAAGTGTTCCTCGGTATAACATATAACCAAATATTCCTAATACTATGATAAACATGAACCCAAGGATTACCATAACATGGAATGAATAGAATGTTAATGACACATTTGGTATCAGTTTATACGCGTTTTTCTCACGAACCGATTTATCCGGATGATAGTAATCACCATATCCGAAATATTTGAAGTAGTTGTTCAGCCATTGTTCATTTTTAAACTGAGCATACAATTCCTGATATCGTGGATCAGTTTTATCCTTTATGGAACTGAATTCCTTTAGTGCTTCCTTGGCAACATGACCGCGTGATATTTTTTCTTCGAATGATAAAATCCCCTGTTCCGGATTTCCTTTAACGAGGTCTTTAATTCCCGGTACAAATGATTCAAAATCTCCAAATGCCAGTAATGAAAGGAAGCCGGGAATAGGAACATCCATTTTTACCAGAAATTTTCCTTCAGCATCTAAATTCTCTGTTCCCGTATTTGTCAGTATTCCAAACGCTACAAGTGGTGCTTCTTCAGAACCTTCGTAAAGTCCCTCGGCAGCAGCCAGTTTCATCGGTTGATTTTCACTTACTGATTTGGCGCTGTAATCTCCGGTGCTTGCAAGATAAATGGACGATAATAATCCGAATACAGTGGCTACCAATATACTCTTTTTGGCCATTTCAATATGTCTTTTCTTCAGGAGAAACCATGAGCTGATTCCAATAACAAAAAAGCTGGCAAGCACAAAGCCTGATGAGGTTGTATGTATAAACTTACTGATAGCCATGGGAGAGAAGAGGACTTCCCAGAAATTGACCATTTCATTCCTTACCGTTTCCGGATTAAACCACATTCCTGTGGGATTTTGCATCCAGCCATTGGCAACAAGTATCCACAAGGCGGAGAGGTTGGCCCCGATTGCTGTCAGCCATGTTGATAACAAGTGAAAACGTTTGCTCACCTTGTTCCATCCGAAAAACATTACCGCAATAAAGGTTGACTCCATAAAAAATGCCATAATACCTTCAATTGCAAGCGGTGCACCAAAAATGTCACCTACAAACCATGAGTAGTTGGACCAGTTTGTTCCAAACTGGAATTCCATAATAAGTCCGGTTGCTACACCAATAGCAAAGTTAATCCCGAAAAGTGTCATCCAGAATTTTGTGATTTTTTTCCACTGCTCATTCCCCGTTTTAACATAGATTGATTCCATGATGGCTATAATAAAGGTAATCCCCAATGTAAGCGGGACAAATAGCCAATGGTAGATAGCAGTGAGTGCAAATTGTGCCCTGGACCAATTAACAAGGCTCAAGTCAAAGTTCTCTAGCATAGTGGTTTAATTTAAATTAATAAGTTCATTTCTAACGTGCTCTGCACGCTCTTTATCTGTGTTATAATTTGTATTTAAAAAATCAGGAAAGAAAAACAGCCTGAGAATTACAAACATGATGAATAATTTAATAAGAATGAGTGTCCACAAGGTTTTTCCAACTGTCATGCCATTGAATCCCTCATAATAAAACCTGAATACTTTTTTTAGTAGATTCATACACAGTTCTCAGTTAAGCATCAATTTTAAAGAATATAAAATTATCAATATTTTATCAGATATAAAATTTTCGCACTAAATTATAAAATAAAATAATACCACCATGTGGCATATTGGAATTCTCTAATAAATATTATTATTTTTACGCGAAATTAAACGGAGGATGATGAATTTTGCCCCTACAAAATATTGTTTAGTATCTGTTAGCAGTGCTGTTGAGTTTGAAGATGAAGGGTGGACACTGGATTATTCTAATGATGAAACACCGTCGTTGATCCGGGCCGATTATGAAAATAAACAATTAACCGTAAGAGAAGACCTTCCCGGATTATACAGGTTTGCGGACTGGCTTCCAATTAAAACTGTTCTTGAAGGTTCCGGATCACCTGTTACATACAAAAGTACAGGATTAGCCAAAGAACTGGGACTCGAAAATTTATACATTACGTTTAACGGTTACTGGCCTGAAAAAGGGGCAGAAATGAGAACCGGCTCTTTTAAGGAATGTGAAGCATATTCGGTATGTGCGCGTTTACATGGTATAAGGGACAAGGTTCTGGTTGTGGCTTCTGCAGGAAATACTGCAAGGGCATTTGCCAGTGTGTGCAGCCGGAATAAGATTCCTCTTTTACTTTGTGTTCCTGAAGATAACCTGGATGCGCTGTGGTTCGATCATCCTATTGATCCGTGTGTAAAACTGGTTGCATCACAAAAAGGTGCCGATTATTTCGATGCCATTCATTTATCCAACATAGTTTGTAAACATTCACATTTTTTGCCAGAGGGCGGTGCGAAGAATATTGCACGTCGCGATGGAATGGGAACAACAGTTTTATCCGCTGTGACCACTATTGGTGAGATTCCGCATTATTATTTTCAGGCTGTTGGAAGTGGAACTGGCGCTATTGCGGCATGGGAAGCAAATCTGCGTTTTCTTGAAGACGGTAATTACGGCAATCGTTTGATGAAGCTTATGGTTTCACAGAATCACCCGTTTGTTCCGATAGCCGATGCCTATGTGGCAGATTCCCGTGATCTGTTTCCGTTCGATGATGATGAAGCCCGTCGTCAGGTTGAGATTATCAATGCTAAGGTTTTATCCAACAGAAAACCACCTTACAGTCTTACCGGAGGTTTGTACGATGCATTAAAAGCTACGGACGGTGAGGTTCTTGTAGCTGATAACGAGGAAGCAGAAGCAGCCGTTCAATTGTTTAAAAAGTTTGAAGGTTCTGATATAGAGCCTGCAGCAGCTATTGCTTTGGCAACCCTTATAAATGAAGTTAAAAGCGGTAAGATTGAGAAGGATAAAATTATCATGCTTAATATTACCGGTGGTGGCGGTGTGCGTTTCAGAAAAGAGCATAACATATATAATCTGAAACCGGAAATTATTTTCCCTATTGATCCTGATCCTGATCTTGTTATCAAAAAAGTATTGGGATTATTTAAGCCGGATGAAACATTGGTGGGTTAAATGTATTTCTTAATATGCTGCATGGTAATACCGTTCTGTATGTGAACGCTTTTAATGCCCATATTGCCCACATCGTAAATATTCCTTATTTCATCATCAAAAAATACAAGGTCATCGGTAGTCTTTTGGGTTTGATCCAGAATTTCTGACAAATGTTGTGTTTTTGATGTGGGATAAATTTCCTCAATATCAAAAAAATGCCTGATATTAAAGCGTTCGAGTAATTCTCTTGCTATTTCAGGAGCACTGGTACGCGATGCAGCAGCTATAATTTTGTTGTTGTTTTTGAGTTGTTCCAGTATTATCCGTACGTCTTTGTATAAATGAATTTCAGAACCATAATAATCCACGATATGATTATTTACATTTTTGTACGGTGGTGTAGTGCAATCACACCAGGTTCCACCCGCATCCCAAAGCGTAAAATCCAGATCAAATACAAAAACTGATTTCGTCATATCTATTTATAGGTAACATAACTCTAGTCACTTCCAGTTTTAGTCACTTGTAACTCTAGTCACTCTAGTCACTCATAACTTTAGTCACTCCCAACTCCAAACTAAAGAACTATCTCCTCGTCGCCCCGTTCAAACTTATGATGTCTGGTAGCCAGAAGACTTATAAGTGCAGATATCCGCTTCATACCGGACTGTGTGTCTTTGGTCAAATCTTTACCCTGTAGGCGGAGAAGCAGTGAGCCGTATAAAAACTGGAAAGCTGCTGCAATGTCATTTTCTTCCTTTGTTTTTACTTTCAGAAGTTCAATATCAGGTTTTGCTGTTGCAAATGTGGTTTGATATCTGACTTCATTCGGAGTTTTCAGCAAGTAAAGATGTGTGTTATACAAATCCGTTATCAGGTTTTTTGTGACCTGTAAATGGCCAGAAGCTGTAATGCCTTCATTCCGCATTAACAGAATCAGGTTTTCGTACCATTCCCCGATTTGTGCTTTTACCTCATCCGGCTGATCATATTTACTGATAATATGCTGCTGTATGGCTTCAATATTAAAATTGAATGCTCTGATCTGATCTTCAATCTGCCACATGTAAATCAGGTATTCAGCGATATTTTCTTTGCGTTTTTGTTGCGCAATTAACATGATAAATGAAATTAAAGGATTTAATTTTCGTCCCTGAATTTTTCAATATCCCGGCGTTCTTTTTTGGTTGGGCGTCCTAAGCCCTTTCTCCGGTTGTATTTGCGGTCAAGAATCTGCATCTCAAGAATTTCCTTTTGATCTTCAGGGGTAATATCTTCCAGATATCCCGGAACCAGTTTGGCCCCCATGCGTTTTTCAGCCAGATCAAGCACCTTGTAACGGTAGGTTACCGGTGGTTCTTTTACCTCTATCTGATCGCCAATATTTACCGTTCTCGAGGCTTTGCATTCCTGTCCGTTAATTAATATCCGGCCTTTTTTGCAGGCTTCAGAAGCCATTGACCGGGTTTTAAATAACCGGACTGCCCATAGCCATTTATCGATGCGGATATCGTCACCCATTATTTCTTATTGAACAGGTTCATGGTTCGCTCAACACCAATGGTAGCAAAGGACTTAATGGCCTCAGCAGCCACTTCTTTCTTTTCTTCTACCGTTTTAAGCTCTTCATCCGACCACTTTCCGAGTACAAAATCTATCTGTTGGCCCTTTGAATAATCGTCGCCAATGCCAAACCTAAGCCGGGTATAATTGGTATGGCCTAATATTTCCTGGATGTTTTTTAGTCCGTTATGGCCTGCATCACCTCCCTTTGACCTTATTCTAAGGGTTCCGAAAGGCAGGGCAATATCGTCCAGTGCAATCAATACATTTTTTATGTCAATATTTTCCTGCTGCATCCAGTACCGAACAGCCTTTCCGCTCAGGTTCACGTATGTGGAAGGTTTTAATAAAATAAGTGTACGCCCCTTGAATTTAAGGGTGGTCACATCGCCATAACGCTTATTCTCAAAAACAACATTGGACGCCTTTGCAAGGGCGTCCAATATGTCAAAACCTATGTTGTGTCTTGTATTTTCGTATTTCGGGCCAATGTTTCCAAGGCCAACAATTAAATACTTCATAGGGTCAATTTCGTTATGGCGTTTGAATCTTTTTAAAAAATTCATCAGCATAACTATTAGCATTTTTATTTTTCTGCAGTAGCGGCGGCTGCACCTCTTGCGGCCCTTGTCAGTTTAACTGTTACAACTACAGCGTTTTTAGCATTCAGTAATTCAAGATTTTCGAATGAAAGATCACCAACCTGAATACTCTTACCCAGTCCAAGCGTGGTAACATCCACTTTCAGGAATTCAGGTAAATTAGCTTTAACACCTCTTACTTTAAGATATCTCATTTGCAACTGTAGTTTACCACCGGCTTTAACACCTTCTGATGAACCTGCAACTTTAACAGGAATGTTAATGCTGATTGGTTTATCATCAGTAACAGGAAGAAAGTCAATGTGTAAAATTTCGTCAGATACCGGGTGGAACTGCAATTCTTTAACAACAGCTTCGTATTTTTTGTCACCAATTGTTAATGAAACGATGTATACCTGATCGGTATAAATTAAGTGATGTAAATCCTGCGCTAGAAGCGTAAAATGAACATTTTCTTCTCCATTGTAAAGAACACAAGGTACTAAACCTTCTTTTCTTAAGGCTTTAGTTGCCTTTTTACCTAAATCAGTTCTTAAAGAACCGTTGATTTCAAAAGTTTTCATTTTTAATTTTTTAAATGTGCTACTCAAAATTAAGTCAATGGTATTGGGCTTAATTCCCCATCACACCAATGCTGTAATGCGGCTGCAAAGATAATAATTATTGATTGAAAAAAAACACCCTGAAAAATTAAATTTTTTCAGGGTGAGAATTATTTAAATGCTTTATTTTCAGAGTAAAAACTGAGAGCTTATGGATTGATAATTATAAACCCTCTGAATGGTGTCGGCAAACATATCTGCTACAGATAAAACCTTTATTTTAGGCGAACTGCCTGTAAAAGGAATAGAATCAGAGAAGATGATCTCTGTAAGCGACGAATCTTCAATTCTTTGAATGGCCGGATTTGAAAGCACACCATGTGAGGCACAGGCCCTGACTGTTTTAGCACCGTCTTCCATCATCAGGTCCGCAGCCCTGGTAATGGAACCCGCTGTATCCACAAGGTCATCAATGATGATAACATTTTTATCCTTTACATCACCAATAACGCGCATTTCATGAATTTCGTTAGCTTTAACCCTTGACTTGTGACAAATAACCATTGGAACACCGAGGAATTTTGCGTACGAGTTGGCCCTTTTGGATCCACCTACATCCGGCGATGCGATCACAAGATCTTCTAAAGCTAATTGCTCAATATACGGAATAAAAATAGTGGAGGCATAAAGGTGATCTACCGGCACATCGAAAAATCCCTGAATCTGATCTGCATGCAGGTCCATCGTTACCACTCTGTTAATTCCGGCTACGCCTAACAGGTCAGCAACCAGTTTGGCTCCGATCGATACTCTTGGTTTGTCCTTGCGGTCCTGACGTGCCCATCCGAAATACGGTATAATAGCGTTAATCATTTTAGCTGATGCACGTTTCGCTGCATCAATCATTAATAATAACTCCATTAAATTGTCAGCATTTGGAAAAGTGGACTGGATCAGAAAAACATGGGAACCACGGATGGATTCTTCGTAAGAAACAGAAAATTCACCATCAGCAAAATGCTGAATTTTCATTTTTCCCATCTCCACGCCTAAACTATTGCAGATTCTCTCGCCTAAATATTCAGTTGATGTCCCTGAAAAAATCTTAATAGGGGCTTTCCTCATTGGGATGATTTTTGAATTTTAGTAAACTTATTTGGTGTGCAAATTTAATACAATTATTGTTAAGGCACAGCCGCACGAAACAAAAATGAAAAAATTATGTAACTCAGTTTTTTAATTCATTGTTTATTTGGTCGATATAGTTTAAAATTTCTTCGCGGCCTGTTCCTTCAACTGATGAAGAGATAAAGTAAGGCGGTATTTCTTCCCAGTTTTTCATCAATTCGTCATTGAACATCTCGATATTGTTGTTCACTTTTAATCCTGAAACTTTATCTGCTTTTGTGAAAATTACAGAAAAGGGAATTTCATTTTCCCCTAGCCAGTTAATGAAATCTATATCTATTTTTTGGGGTGCTAACCGACTGTCAATCAGTACAAACATACACGTGAGCTGCAGACGTTTCAAAACATAATCCTGAATAAGCTTTGAAAATTGCAACCTGCTGGCTTTTCCTGTTCTGGTATATCCATAGCCCGGAAGGTCTACCAGGTGCCACTCTTTATTGATGATGAAATGATTGATCAATCTTGTTTTTCCCGGTTTCGACGAGGTCATGGCCAGTTTTTTGTTATTTGTCAGCATATTGATCAGGCTCGACTTCCCCACATTTGAACGGCCGATAAAGGCATATTCCGGTATGTCCGATTCGGGACATTTGCTGACATTGCTGTTACTTACAAGAAATTTTGCTTCCCTGATGATCATTTTATCAATTTTGTACAAATAAAGGAAATTGAAACCTGCTTACCAAATGCCGGCAATACTAGTCCGGCATTCCGGGCATTTGCCATCCTGCATAAAAATATACGAAAGACTTAAGCGGTGTCTTTCAATTAATGCTTTTCCGCAATTCGGACAACATGTGGTATGGTAATCTTTATGTTCTGCGTTTCCAATGTAACAATAGTTAATGCCGCATTTCAACGCTGTTTTTTTAGCAGTTTCCAGAGACGTAAGTGGAGTAGGTGATTTGGAAAGTAATTTATGCGATGGATGAAACCTGGAAAAGTGTAGTGGAACGTTATTCAGGTTGTTTTGAACCATCCAGGTGCACAATGCCTTTATTTCTTCTCTACTGTCATTGACTCCCGGAATTAGTAAAACCGTTATTTCTATCCAGATTTGTTTGCTGTGTAAATAAAGTACCGAATCCAGAACAGGTTGGAGTTTTCCTTTAAAAAATAGTTTATAAGTTTTATCATTGAAGGACTTGATGTCGATGTTTGCTGCAGTAATATAAGGGCTGAGCATTGCCAGTGGTTCAGCACTGATATAACCCGATGAAATAAGTGTGACCGGAATATCACTGAAGTGCGCTTCACGACAAATATCATAGCTGTATTCAAAGTATGCAATCGGATCGGTATAAGTTAAGGATATGGATTCGCATTTGTGCTTTTTTGCCAGTTCTACAATCTTTGCAGGACTGTATGCGTCGCTGCTTTTCTGTGTGGGTTCACACTGCGAAATAGAGCTGTTCTGGCACTGCACACAGTGTAACACGCATCCGTTTGTGGCCAGCGAAAAAGTGGAATGGCCGGGCATAAAATGGTACAGCGGCTTTTTTTCAATCGGATCAACCTGTATGGCTGACGGATTATTATAAGCCAGCGTATAGAGTTTGTTCCCTTTGTTGATCCGGGTATTACACGGTCCGGTCTGGCCGTCTTTTAGTTTGCAGTTGTTGGGGCAAAGGTGGCAGTTGACATGATCATTTACAGTAGTCCAGAACAAAGCATCTTGTAAATTCATATTTAAATTTACAAAAAAAAGCCATCTGTCAAACGACGGATGGCTTGTGTAAAGAGGTAATATGTTATTACGCTTCTTTCTTTTCTTCTTCATCAGATGCTTCAGGCTTTTCAGCTTCTTCTGATGCTTTAGGTTCTTCAACCGGAGCTTCTTCCGTTGCAGCCTCTTCTGCTACAGGCTCTTCAGCCGGTGCTTCAGCGGTTTCAACTTCTTCTGCTTCTGTAGCTTCCTCTGTAGTCTCTTCTGCGGCTTCTTCAGCAGCTAATTCAGACTGTTGAGCAGCAATGGCAGCAGCACGCTCTTCGTTGATTTTCTTTTCTTGTTCCAGACGAGCGTTTTCAGCTGCTTTTTCTTTGGCAGAAAGATCATCGGCCTGGTTGGCCAGTTGTTTGGTTTTGTCTGCTTTCCAGCTTTCAAAACGTTTCTGAGCTTCTGCTTCGTCAAATGCACCTTTTTTAACGCCGCCCACCAGGTGTTTCATGTACATAACACCTTCCTTGGACAAAATAGATCTTGCTGTGTCAGTAGGTTGAGCGCCTTTGAGAACCCAATCAAGAGCTCTGTCAAAATTTAAATCTATCGTAGCAGGATTTGTATTTGGATTGTAAGAACCAATCCTTTCGATAAATTTACCATCGCGTGGCGCCCTGCTATCTGCTATCACAATGTGATAGAAAGCATAACCTTTACGTCCGTGTCTTGCTAAACGAATTTTTGTTGGCATGTGTGTTTAAAAATTTAATAATTAACAACCTACTTTTTACGGGCTGCAAATATAGAAACTTTTTTTGTATTAAAGACCTTGGACTTAGTTTTTTATCCGGCAATGATCCTAAAAAGACAAACTCAGTTGCTTCGTTTTTCGAAATCCTCTTTTTTCTTGTCTTCTATTCGTTTGAATATAAGATAGATGATAATAACTAATACAGCCAGTGCCAACGCACCATAAATCCATAAGATGATCATATCATTTTAGTTTTACTGCTGTGCCATACGCCAGTATCTCTGCCATTCCCTGCATGATCATCGATGTCATAAAACGTACATTTACCACAGCATCGGCGCCAACCCGTTCAGCGTCTTTTAACATGCGGGCAATAGCCTGTTCACGTGAATCGGCCATAAGTTGTGTGTATTCCGATACTTCACCACCTACAATGTTTTTTAATCCGGCAAAAATGTCACGGCCTATGTTACGGGCACGAACCGTGCTGCCCCTTACAATGCCTATAGCTTCTGTAATCTCTTTTCCGGGAATTGTTTCTGTTGATACGTATAACATGGTTTTTTAGTTTGTGTTTTGTAGTACGAAGTTAGTAAAAGCATGTGAATTTTAAATATGAAAAAATCGTAAAAGCTGAATAAAATATCTTTCTCAGACGGAAGCTTGAAAGGTGATATTAGATTTTTGATATTGCCCGAAGGCAGCTGTAAGTATTTTTGTGTGCGAATGATAGGTGATAAAAAATAAAAGCCCCTCATAAAGAGGAGCTTAAGTTGAGGTACCGGGCGGATTCGAACCGCCGTAGACGGTTTTGCAGACCGCTGCCTAGCCACTCGGCCACGGTACCCTGTGGCTTGGTTTTTGCATTTGCGGGTGCAAATATAAAAAATGTTTTTTTGTAATGCATACATTTAGCAAGTGAAATAAGCATTCAATAAAGGAAGCTCTTTAAAAAAATGTAAATATTCCGGTTATTTTAAAAAGTTTAAGATAAATTGAATTAAATATTTAAACTAAATAAAAAGAACAGGGTTCTAATTTATGAAGAGAGCAACACAATGACATGAAGAGTGTTATATGACTTTTTAGTTAAAAAATGTTACGTGTAAATCGTACAATAATAATATGTTTTTTTAAGCGTTTGGGTTTTGTATAGCAGGTTTTAACAAAAAAACACTTGACACTTAAAACTAAAAAGGTTTAAATTTGTTCGCATTGTTATATTTCCTAAGGACGGCGTTGGGTAAGCGTGAAAAAATAATTGACATTAATATTTAATTTACGTACTTTTGCGGCCTTGAATTTTTATATGGTGTTATGAGACAATTAAAGATTACGAAATCGATTACAAACAGGGAGAGTGCTTCACTTGATAAGTATTTACAAGAAATTGGACGTGAAGATCTGATCACTGTGGAAGAAGAAGTAGAGTTGGCACAGAGGATAAAGAAGGGTGACAGGATCGCGTTGGAAAAACTGACACGGGCAAACCTCCGATTTGTAGTTTCCGTAGCCAAACAGTACCAAAACCAAGGATTGAGTCTTCCTGACCTGATTAACGAGGGAAACCTCGGCTTAATCAAAGCTGCTGAAAAATTTGATGAAACAAGAGGGTTTAAATTTATTTCATACGCTGTATGGTGGATTCGCCAGTCTATATTGCAGGCATTGGCAGAACAGTCACGTATTGTGCGTTTACCATTGAACCAGGTTGGTTCATTAAATAAAATAAATAAGGCATTTTCTAAATTCGAGCAGGAAAACGAACGTAAGCCTTCACCTGAAGAACTGGCAGAGTCATTGGATCTTCCTGCAGAAAAAGTTTCCGATACATTAAAAGTATCAGGCCGTCACATTTCTGTTGATGCGCCTTTTGTGGAAGGAGAGGACAATAGTCTGTTGGATGTGCTGGTGAATGATGATTCTCCGATTGCCGACCGTACATTGATTAATGAATCTTTATGCCGTGAAATTGAGAGGGCGCTTTCCACTTTAACTGAAAGGGAAGGAGACATCATTAAAATGTTCTTCGGAATCAATACACAGGAAATGACCCTGGAAGAAATTGGAGAACGTTTTGGATTGACCCGGGAACGTGTTCGTCAGATCAAAGAAAAAGCCATCAGACGCTTACGTCATAATTCCAGAAGCAAACTTCTGAAAGCTTATCTGGGTTAAAAAATATTTCAAAGTTTAAATTGAAGAGGCTGCTTGTTAAAAGTAGCCTCTTTTTTGTTAAATTTGGATAATTCAAAATTGTTTCATTTATTTGTAGATATAATATTTGTCAAACTAAACATTATTTGCCTATCGAAGTGAACTCTACCATCGTTAACTAACTAATACATAAAAAAGATGGTTGAGCTAAAGAATCTTGATGACAACGTGCTTGTACAGGAATTTATACGTGGCAATTTCGAAGCTATGGATATTCTTGTTGACAGGTATAAGGACAGGTTGTATTCATATATCTTTTTCACCGTTAAAAATCAGGAGCTTGCTGAGGATTTATTTCAGGATACCTTTATTAAGGTTATTAAATCACTGAAACAGGGGAAGTATATTGAAAACGGCCGTTTCTATTCGTGGGTTACCCGCATTGCACATAATCTGGTAATTGATTATTACCGTAAAGGTAAAGGTCAGAATACCTACTTCAATGAAGACTCTGATAAGGATGAGTTCAATTCACTGAACTATTGTGAAGGTCATATTGAAGATGAACTGGTATTTAAACAAGTTCTGGATGATGTGACAAGTTTGCTTGAGTTATTACCGGAAGAACAGAAGGATGTGGTAAAACGCAGATTTTACCAGGGGTTAAGTTTCAAAGAAATTGCAGATCAGACAGATGTGAGCATTAACACAGCTTTGGGCAGAATGCGTTATGCGATCATTAACCTGCGTAAAATTGTTGAAGAAAAAAACATTGACCTTAATCTGTAAAATTTTTTTTCACATTATTTCTTTAAAATAATTCATTAATACCTCATTGGGCGGGAATGCGGCTTTGAGTCGCTCTCCCTTTTATAAAGTTTTGATGTGGTATACGCTTATACATAAATCACCACATAAAATATTTTTGGATCCATACAATAAGTAAATACTGTTTCGCGTTTTGGTAGAAAACAAAAAAATAATTGCCTATGCAGAAACATTTTACTTTTCGATTAATGACGTCAAGAAATTTTAATGAATCACCTTTGGGAATTAAAAAAGGATTTATTCGTAAAGCGCCTCAGGACAAGGTAGATTTTATTAAAAGATTTGCACGGTCATATGAGTACCTGGATTTAAAATCCTGTTCTGAAAAAGATATTCATAAAAACTAAAACCCGGTTTACCGGGTTTTTTTATGCCCTTAAAGTTTTAATTATTTCTTTCATTTTTATTCGGGTATTTAAGATACGACGGTTATATTTGTTTCCCTGTAAACAAAAGCCGGATGAATTGTTTATAATACTAATTGTTTTTCAAATACAGCTTTAAGCGACATATTGAGATGACAATTGCTAATTGGTATGACTTGGCATCCGGTTTTGTAAATATAGCATCCCTAAAAAGTATTACATGAAATATGATTTTGACAAGCTGATTGATCGCAGAGGTACATCCACTTACAAGCACGAATTCAGTCAGTATTATTTTGGTTCAGATGATATATTGCCGCTATGGGTAGCAGATATGGACTTTGAAACACCTGATTTTATAATGGATGAAGTGATTAAAAGGGCAAATCACAGAGTGCTTGGCTATACGGTTCCTTCAAGGACCATGAACAATATCATTGCTGAGTGGATTGAACGCAATCATAACTGGAAGATCCATAGTTCATGGATAAAATTTATGTCAGGCGTACTGCCTTCCATTGCTGTTGCTCTGCAGACATTTTCTTCAGAAGGTGATAATGTTATCATACAATCACCAATTTATCCGCCGTTTATCAGTATTCCCAAAGCGAATAAACGAAATGTGGTGTTCAACCAGTTAAAAAGGGTTGGCAACAGTTACGAAATGGATCTTGACGATTTCAGGAAGAAAGCAAAAAAAGGAGCATCAGTCTTTATTATGAGCAATCCGCATAATCCTGCCGGAATTGTATGGGAAAGGGAGACTTTAAAGGAAGTTGCAGAGATTTGTCATGCGTATAATATCCTCGTAATTTCTGATGAAATACACTGCGACCTGGTGCATCCGGGACATGAACATATTCCTTTTGCAACTGTTTCTAAAAAGGCCAGAGAGATCTCTATAACGCTGATGGCGCCAAGTAAAACATTTAATATTGCAGGTTTGGGAGTTTCATTTTGTGTTGTTCCTGATTTGAAATTGAGAAAGAAATTTTACGACGCCCTGAATGCACTTCACATTGCTCATAGTAATATGTTTGCGTATATCGGTTTAATGGAGGCGTTTAAAAATGGTGATGATTGGTTAAAACAGTTAAAAATTTACCTGCGGGGAAATTTTGATTTTGCTTTGGATTATATCAACAGGAATATTTCTCAGGTAAAACCTTTCGATGCTAAAGCCTCATTTTTATTGTGGCTCGATTTTACAGAGATGGGTCTTAATAGTAAGGATTTGAGAAAGTTAATGATTGAAGAAGGAAAGATAGGCATGAACAATGGTGCGGATTTCGGACCCGGTGGAGAAGGATTTCAGCGTCTAAACGTGGGAGCACCAAGGACGGTAATTGAAGATGCACTTCGAAGGATTGAAAAAGCTGTTAATAACAGGGGTTTATAGTTTATAAATATTAGTATATCTTTGCAGAAAATTTTTCAGGTTATCTGATTTTTATCAGGACTGAATTTAAATAGTATATAATTTATTCATCAAAAAAAATAATTTAAAGGATGAAAATTGACAGAAATAAATTTGTTTCCCTTACATACGAGTTAAGATCGGGGGGAGTTGAGGGTGAGCTTAAAGAAAAAGCAGTAAAGGAAACACCTTTAACCTTTGTTTTTGGAGCAGGTATGATGATCCAGAAATTTGAAGATAATCTGGTTGGTCTGGAAGAAGGTGACAATTATGAATTTGTAATTGATCATCTGGATGCTTACGGTCCGATTATGGAAGACCGTATTGTGGATCTGCCTAAAAGTATTTTCGAAGTGGATGGTAAAATTGACGACAAGATCCTTTTTGAAGGTAATGTTGTGCCAATGATGGACGCTTCGGGTAACAGGTTAAATGGTACTGTTGTTACAATTTCTGATGACAATGTAAAAATGGATTTCAATCATCCGTTGGCGGGTCAGGATCTGTGTTTCAAGGGTGAGGTTCTTGAAGTTCGCGAAGCCAGTGAGCACGAATTAGCTGAGGCTGCCGGTATAATGAGTGGCGGTTGTAGCTGTGGAAGCGGTGGTTGCGGTTGTGGCGATGACAGCTGTGGTGCTGAAGCCGGTGCCGGAGCAGAAAGTTGTGGCTGTGGTAGTGGAAGTTGTGGGTGTAACTAATTTATAGCAGATAAGTCGATGGCTGGAAATACCTGGGGTAAAATCTACAGATTATCTTCTTTTGGTGAATCACATGGATTAGGTGTTGGTGGTGTTATTGATGGTTGTCCTCCGGGCACACCGGTTGATATTGAATTCATTCAAAATGAATTATCCCGCCGTCGACCTGGTCAGTCCAGGATAACCACACCAAGAAAAGAAGAAGATCAGGTCGAAATACTTTCAGGTGTGCTGAACGGCATAGCAACCGGAACGCCCATCGGTTTTTTGATACACAATAATGATCAGCGGAGCGGGGACTATGATAACATGAAGAGTGTTTACAGACCATCGCATTCTGATTATGTGTATGAAACCAAATACGGAGTCCGCGATCACAGAGGTGGCGGGCGTTCTTCAGCCCGGGAAACCATTGCCCGTGTAGTTGCGGGAGCAATAGCGAAACAGGCACTAAAAGCCCATGGCATCCAGGTAACAGCGTTTACCTCAAGTGTTGGTGATCTGCACATGGAAAAGCCTTACACTGAACTTGATCTCTCAACCATTGAGGATAATATTATACGTTGTCCGGATCAGAAAATAGCTGAAAAGATGATTGATCTGGTTGACCAGGTAAGGAAAGAAGGTGATACCATTGGTGGTGTGATTACAGGTGTTGTTCAGGGATTGCCGGTTGGTCTTGGTGAACCGGTGTTTGATAAGCTTCACGCTGAACTTGGAAAAGCCATGTTGAGCATAAATGCAGTAAAAGGGTTTGAATACGGATCCGGCTTTGCAGGAACTCAACTCAGAGGTTCTCAGCATAACGATCCCTTTGAAATTCGTGATGGCAAGGTAAGAACAACGAAAAACCATTCAGGAGGTATTCAGGGTGGAATATCTAATGGCGAAGATGTGTATTTCAGGGTGGCATTTAAGCCGGTGGCTACAGTTTTACGCGATCAGAATACCGTGGATAGTGAAGGTAACGAAACTGTATTAAAAGCGAAAGGTCGTCATGACCCTTGTGTTTTGCCCCGTGCAGTTCCAATTGTAGAATCGATGGCTGCCATGGTAATGCTGGATATGATGTTGATAAATAAGATTTACCGGTAAAAAATATTAAACATATTGAGAAACCGCTCTTTCAGGGCGGTTTTTTTGTCTCCAACTATCGGGATAGCTTAATCGTTCCGGTGCATCTTGTTAATATTCAGTATATTATTTCAATGATATATTTATTATTCCTAACTTGTGCCTGCAAAGCTCATTTTACTGAAAATACACCTCAAATGAAAACCACTACACTTTCGCTGTTATTTCTATTCTTCATTTTGAATAGTCAGGCACAGATCATTATAAACGAAGTTCAAAGCTCCAACAATTCAACAATCAAAGATAATTACGGTGAATATGATGATTGGATAGAGCTTTTCAATCCCAATGATTTTGAAGTTGATATTGCAGGCCTTATCTTAAAGGATAATGTGGATACCTGGCAAATTCCTTCGGGTGATCCTCTTACCGTTATGCAGCCGGGAACTTATTTTTTGTTGTGGGCGGATGATGAAGAAGGACAAGGTAAGTTTCACACAAATTTTAAATTGTCTGCGTCTAACGGAGAATATCTTGGCTTGTATAAATCCGATGGAACCACTGTAATTGATTCTGTAACCCTACCTCCCCTGAATGCCGACTTAAGTTATGGCAAATGCGATACTGCCTGGATAATATTTGATACCCCAAGTCCCGCGGCGGAAAACTATTGTTCCGGTACAGCATTAAATGGCAATGGTAAGGATAAAGAATTTTTTAGGACAAACATATCGGGTAATCTGCTTCATATTGTGATTAATGATTTTGTTAGTGATCCTGTCAGAGTTAAAATCTATGCATTGAACGGAGTTGTTTTATTTAGGGAGAAATTGAATGCCAACTACGGGGAAATTGAATTAAGCAGTTTTGACAGTGGGATTTACCTCTTAAATGTAGAAACAGAAAAGCACTCTAAGACAATTAAAATATTGTTTTTTTGATGTGATGGGGTAAATTTGAGAATAAATAAAAGCCGGTAAAATTTTTACCGGCTTTTACTTTATGTATTGATTAACCTATTATTCTGCAAATAAAGGATACGGTTTCATCATTGCGTTTACTTTTTCCGAAACTTTAGCAATTATAGATTCGTCTTCGATGTTGGCCAGAACTTCGTCAACCAGATCTACAATTTTGGGCATCATATCTTCTTTTAAACCACGCGTGGTGATTGCAGGTGTACCCACACGAATTCCTGAAGTCTGGAACGGAGAACGATCATCAAACGGAACCATATTTTTATTCAGTGTTATGTGTGCCTGAACCAGAATGTTCTCTGCCATTTTACCTGTGATTTCAGGATATTTGGTGCGTAAATCGATCAGCATGGAATGGTTATCGGTTCCACCGGAAACAATTTTATAGCCTTTGTCTGTAAAGGCTTTAGCCATGGCCTTTGCATTCACCTGAACCTGTTTCTGGTAAGCTTTGTATTCAGGAGAAAGTGCTTCGCCAAATGCAACTGCTTTTGCAGCAATTACGTGCTCCAGCGGACCACCCTGTGTTCCCGGAAATACAGCTGAATCAAGCAGTGAAGACATTTTTCGGATCACACCTTTGGGAGTTGTTTTGCCGAACGGATTATCAAAATCCTCACCCATAAGGATGATACCACCTCTCGGGCCTCTTAACGTTTTATGCGTAGTTGAAGTCACAATGTGTGCATGTTTAACCGGATTCTTCAGCAAACCGGCAGCAATCAGGCCGGCAGGATGAGCCATGTCAATCATCAGTAAAGCGCCTACTTTATCTGCAATGGCACGCATACGTTCGTAGTACCAGTCGCGGCTGTAAGCCGATGCACCACCGATAATCAGTTTTGGTTTCTCCTTAATAGCAAGTTCTTCCATCTGATCATAATCAACTAATCCTGTATCTTCTTTTACAGAATAAGCCACAGGACGGTAAAGAATTCCTGAACTGTTAACCAGTGAGCCATGAGAAAGGTGACCGCCATGAGCAAGATCAAGACCAAGGAAGGTGTCGCCTGGATTTAATACTGCCAGCATTACAGCGGCATTGGCCTGTGCACCTGAGTGAGGCTGTACGTTTGCCCATTCCGCATCAAAAAGTTCTTTTAACCTTTCGATAGCAATAATCTCGCTTTGATCCACAACTTCGCAACCACCGTAATAGCGTTTGCCCGGAAGACCTTCGGCATATTTATTGGTAAGGTAAGAACCCATGGCTTCCATTACCTGGTTGCTCACAAAGTTTTCTGAAGCAATAAGTTCGATGCCGTTTAACTGGCGTTCATATTCTTTCTGGATAAGATTGAAAATTATTGTATCCCTTTTCATTATACGTTTATTAAGGAGTTGAGTTTTATGCGACAAAAATACTCCATTATTAATAAGCTGAAAATTTTTTTTGTCACATTTATTAAACTTTTATAAACCGGTGTTAATCTGATGTATAATGAGATGAGGAACAATAAAAAAGCTGAAGAACTCAAATGTTTTCAAAATAAATAAGTTGAACCATACAGATAGTCCGGTTAGTCCTAAATATAGAGAAACAATATATGCGATGTATTGTGAAGTATTTTTTAGGAAGATATATTCTGATTTACACTGTTGCTGTTATAAAAGATGTTAATATAAAACATCCGAATGTAACTTAAATACACAGGATTCGTCATTAAGATGTAATCATAAAAGATGTTTTTTGGTTAAGTAAAAATCTGAAATTAGCAACCCGGAATATTAGTAATAGCTTTCTCATAATAATTTCCACCGGGTTGCTTTTTTATTTAGATTTGCGGCTTTTAATGATCAATTTAAACCTTATGGTGTTTCTATATTGAACACACATTTTATGAACAGATACGTTTTAGGGATTTGCATATTCATATTCTCAGTATTTAATCTGAAGCCGGATAACCTTCCTGTGGATAAGAGTTATAAGGTTTCAGGGACTATACTTGATGCTCAAACGAAGGACCATCTTCCGGGTGCAGCTGTATTTGTTGAAAATACAGCCCGTGGAACAGCAACCGATCTTGATGGTAAGTTTGAACTGATGTTATCAGAGGGGGAATATGTGTTGATGGTTACATTTGTGGGCTATCAGAAAACAACTGTGACCATAAATGTTCCATTGGATAAACCTGTTGTAATTCTGTTAAAGCCAGTTGACAAGCAACTCTCCGAAGTTAATGTGTCCGGAAAGCAGCCTGATGAGAATGTGCGTTCAGTTCAAATGGGGATTCAAAAGCTGGATAAAAATACCATAAAAAGTATTCCTGCTTTTATGGGAGAGGTGGATATTATTAAGGCCATTCAGCTCTTGCCTGGTGTGCAGGCCACCTCAGAAGGAAGCAGTGGATTCAGTGTGCGTGGAGGTGCTCCCGATCAGAACCTGATCCTTCTGGATAATGCTCCGGTTTATAATGCCTCTCATTTGATGGGATTCTTTTCGGTTTTCAATAACGATTTTGTGCAGGATGTTACGCTTTATAAGGGAGATATTCCGGCAAATGTCGGCGGACGATTGTCTTCTTTTCTGGATATTAAATCCATAAACGGTACACCGGGTAAGATCAGTGGTCAGGGTGGAATAGGATCTATCTCATCACGTTTAATGTTGCAGGGATCGCTTTCAAGAACCACAACATTTGCTCTCTCCGGCAGAAGAACATACGCTGATCTGGGATTAAAACTGTATGATAAAGAAAGGTTTAAAGATACAAAACTCTTTTTCTATGATCTGAACCTGAAACTTAACCAGACTTTTTCAAGAAGGGACCGGGTGTTTTTAAGTGCTTATCTTGGCGATGATACATTTGGTCAAAGCACCTTTGCCATGCGGTTTGGGAATCAGATCATGTCGTTACGCTGGAATCATATTTTTAACGATAACCTTTGGAGCGACCTGACACTACTGGGAACACAATACCGCTATATTCTGGGTAACAATGATCCGGAAGAAGCGACTAATTCGTTTGAATGGGTGTCGGGTGTAAAGGATTTTGGTGTCAAATATGATCTGAACTGGCATATACGGGAAAATATAAATCTTCAGACCGGATTCAGTACAACCATGCACCAGTTTTCACCGGGAGCATTTTATGCCCAATCGGATTCGGCATTTTTTCAGGATTTTGTGATCAAAGGAACGCAGGCCCTGGAACATGGAATTTATGCATCTGTGAATCCCAATATAGGCAACCGGCTCAAACTGAAGCTTGGATTGCGTATTTCAGCTTTTCAGAGCATGGGTGAATCAATTATATATAATTACAATGACAACTATAATCCAACAGATTCTGTAGTTCATGGTCAGTGGGATATTTACAACACCTACTGGGGAATAGAACCAAGAATTGGATTTACCTACATCATTAATAAGAGTACCTCATTTAAGGGAAGTTATAATCGCAATTATCAGTACATGCAGATTGCATCTAATGCGACTTCCGGTTCACCTTTTGAAATCTGGTTTCCTGCAAGTCCAAATATTAAACCGCAGGAAGTGAATCAGTTTGCACTGGGGTATTTTAAAAATTTTATGGATAACAGCATAGAGCTTAGCCTTGAAGGTTATTATAAAAAATATAAAAATACGGTTGACTTCAGAGACCATGCTAACCTGTTCCTGAACCAGTATCTTGAAGGAGAGGTTCGTGTGGGAGAGGGACAGGCATATGGGATGGAGTTGCTGGTCAGGTTCAACCAAAAAAAATGGAACGGTTGGATAGCCTATACACTGTCCCGTGCAGAACGTAAAATTCCTGAAATCAATGATGGTAGGACGTATCTGGCACCATACGATAAAACGCACGATGTTTCGGTTGTATTTAATTACAAACTGAGCGATAATTTTTCAGTTTCGTCTAATTGGGTCTATGCCACAGGTAACGCAGTAACTTTTCCAACCGGAAGATTTGTGTATAAAGGAAAAATACTGCCTGTTTATTCAGATCGAAATTCTTACCGCATGCCCGATTATCACAGGCTGGATATTGGGATCACGTATACACCGAAACCGAATTCCGCTAAACGCTGGCACAGTGAATGGAACCTTTCGGTATATAACGTGTATAACCGTCATAATGCATGGACGATCAATTTTTATCAGGAGGATTACAATCCGAATTTGCTGTATGCTGAAATGACGTATTTGTTTCCGGTTTTACCGGCCATAACGTATAATTTTAAATTTTAAAGGTTGAAAAGAGTACTTTACATATTGTTTATGGCTGTTTTGGTCTCATGTACTGAGCGTATTGATATACAGATAGATAAGTCCTATACAAGAATAGTCGTGGATGGGAGTATATCGAATGATCCGATGGAACACCTGGTACGCCTGACCAAATCTGCCGACTTTTTTGATGGAACAGAAACTCCTAATGTAACTGATGCAACTGTTTTTATTCTGGAAGGAAGCGACACGGTACATTTGAACGAAAAGGAGGCCGGTATGTATTACACTCCAAAGGATTTTGCGGCAAAGTTTAATACTGAATATGAGCTGGTCATACAGGGTGTAGATATAAACGAAGACGGGGAACCTGAGGAGTACAGAGCGATGGATACAATGACCTATCCTGTGCCAATAGATTCAATTAACCTGTTGAGAACATATATTGAAGGACCGGACCATTATTTTGTGGGCGTAATGTTATTTATGCTTGATCCTCCTGAGAAAAACAACTACCTGTTTAAATCTTTAGTAAACGGTAAACCATTGCCCGAATCTGTTACGGACTGGGGACTTTACAATGATGAGTTCTTTAACGGAAATTATACAAATGGAATTGTAGTTAAATATCTGAACCAGGAAGACTCAACAGAAATGTTGAAGCCCGGTGATGTATTTACACTGCAGCAAATTCAGATTTCGGAGGCATATTACGATTTTCTTCAGGCGGTGAACATTGAGTCTTTTGGTAATATACCTCTTTTTAGCGGGCCTCCGGCAAACATTGTTGGCAATGTTAGCAATGATGGAATCGGCTTCTTCTCATGTCTGGCTGTTTCACGAGCAAGTGCAAAATATAATTTGCCGGCCGTAGGGGGTGATACGGAATAGATATGCCAAATCAGGAGCATTATTGAACATGCTGAGGCCAGATGGAATGTTTTATTTTAAAGAAATATCAGGAGAACCATAGGTATCGTATCTGTTATTTAATCTTTGTGTTTTCTTATAGGTCCTTTTAGGATGAATAATTTTCAGAATTTCTGAACAAATACTACTTCTCTTATTGGACTTTTGGCTTAACTTATAAAGTACTATATTAGCGGCATGAGTTATACTATGGAATGGTGCGATTCTAATGTGTACGTTACTTTTGGAGCCAGCGTTGAAGGTAAGGAGATCATTAAAATTGATGATATTATCTACGGAGACAGCAGGTTGGAAAATATGCATTTCCAGTTGTTTGACTTTTCAAAAACCTGTGACATCAATATGCATGCTGCAGATATGAAAATAATTGGTATTCTTGATAAGAAGGCCAGCCATTGGAACAATCATGTAAAGGTGGCAATCGTAAGCGTAAATAAGCAATTAGAAGATCTTGTTGATGACTATGTCAGAATAATGGCAGATACAAACTGGCAGGTAAAAATGTTTACAACAAGAAATGAGGCTTTAAAATGGTGTAACGAATAAATGATCTTCCTGATTCTTTCAGCTCATATACAAATTCCGTTTATAATGTTTAAATAATTTTCTGTGGAGCTTTTACCGGCTGAAAGCTATATTTCCACACGCTCACTTTATTCGGTTGGTATAGACTTCTCACCCGGTCTAAGTTTTCAACATAAAAAAAGCTCCCTGAATCATCAGGAAGCTCTTAGGGGTGGAAGACCGGGTTCGAACCGGCGACCTCTGGAACCACAATCCAGCGCTCTAACCAACTGAGCTACATCCACCATATTTGCATTTTTCAAACGCGGTGCAAATATAGGTTTCCGTCTTAATATTGCAAAATTATTTTCGTCTATTTTTTACATATTAGCACAAAAAAAAGAAACCATCGCTGGTTTCTTTTTCTGAGTTTTCTCAAAATGGTACTAGAATGTTAAGGTAAAAAGAATCTTGGTGATTGCTTTGGACATGGACAAAATTGGATAAATTTTAAATAACTACAAATTTTAACATTATGTTGTATAACACAAATGAATGTTTGAAGATTTTAACATTTCACTTTTATAAATATGCATTTTTAAACGTATTGTCTTAATTTGTTTGTTATTTATTGCAAAAGGATATGATGCTTTTATATTGTTTGACAAAATGAAGGAATATACAAGCCAAATAAATTAATATTCATATTAACATCAGGCGTATTTAAATAATCCGATACCGGCAAAAACAGCCAGCATTCCCATAAGTATACTTCCTGCCACATAGAGTGATGTATAGATAAAATGGCCGGTATTAATCATTTGTATAATATCGTACGAAAAGGTGGAAAATGTAGTAAAACTTCCGCAAAAACCTATTGCCAGAAAGAGCCTTAAATCAGCGGTAAGCCAGTCATTCTGAACGGCAAGGCCATATATAATGCCAATTAAGAAACTGCCGATAATGTTTACCGTCAGTGTTCCCCATGGAAAAGCATTTCCCCACCATTTGGTTGTCAGTAATGTTACACCGTAGCGTGAAATACTTCCTAAAAATCCTCCTGTTCCAATAATCAGTAATGTTCTAAGCATCTTTTAATCGTTTATATCTAAAAGTCCGTCAGGTATTTCCGTAATAACGGTTTTTGTGTCCGGCTCAATGGATAATATAATTGAGTCGTTAAACGGGATATAGATAATTTTATCATTATATTCTGATAACAATAACGGATTAGGTGTGTCGAGCTGTACTTCCTGAACTTTTCCGAGGTTCCCAAAACGTTTGTCTGTTACTGAAAATCCCTCAAGATTATATTGCTGTTTCCGGTCATCGTGAGAGTCCACCTGATCGTGTGCTGCATAAACTTCACAATTCACAAACTCGCGAGTATCTTCCGGCTTATGTATATGGTCGAATTTTATAATTCCGCTCTTCCTATCTGTCAAAATAAGCTCTTCTATAAAAAACGGAACCAGGTAGCCTTCAAACATCACAAGTAAATATTCAAGGGTATCCTCATCGTCAAAAAAAGCATCATAAAGTGAGAGGTTAAATGCACCTTTGGTGCCATGTGCCTTACCCAGTTTCCCGATCCTTATGCAATCCCCGGTTCGAATCATATAATGAATTTTTCGTAAAGTTATAGTTTTATACCTTAATACGTTGATTGTTTTATAACTTTGACCAAATTTTTCAAAAAATGAAGCACACATACGATTTTCTGGTAATTGGTTCAGGGATTGGAGGATTGAGTTTTGCACTTAAGGTTGCAGATTACGGATCGGTTTGCATTATTTCTAAAACGAACCTGTATGAAACCAATACAAGTTATGCTCAGGGTGGAATTGCTTCGGTGATGTATGATCCCGATAATTTTGAGAAACACATCGAAGATACCATGATTGCGGGAGATGGGATAAATAATCCGGACGTAGTGCGAAAGGTGGTTGAAGATGCGCCAACAGAGATAAAGCAACTACTGAACTGGGGTGTGGATTTTGACAAAACGGATGATGGAAAATTCGATCTTCACCGGGAAGGCGGACATAGTGAACATCGTATTCTTCATGTAAAGGATAAAACCGGAAAAGAAATTCAGAACAGTCTGGTTCGAAGGGTTAAAGAACATAAGAACATTACTTTGCTTGAAAACCATTTTGCAGTTGATCTGATTACCCAGCATCATCTCGGAAAAACGGTTCATCGCTGGAATAAGGATATAGAATGCTACGGTGCATATGTACTGAATATTAAAAAGCGTACCCTTCACACCTTTTTATCCAGGGTTACTCTTGTGGCAACCGGAGGTATCGGGAATATATACCAAACCACCACAAATCCGGGCATTGCTACCGGTGACGGAATTGCCATGGTTTATCGCGCTAAAGGCATTATCAGTGGGATGGAGTTTGTTCAGTTTCATCCAACAGCTTTATATAATCCCAAAGAACGTCCCAGCTTTTTAATAACCGAAGCTATGCGGGGCTATGGTGCTGAATTGCGCAATCATGCAGGAAAAAAGTTCATGTATAAATACGATGAACGTGGATCCCTGGCACCAAGAGATATTGTGGCTCGTGCAATGGATAATGAATTAAAAATAAGCGGTAAGGATTTTGTATATCTGGATGTGACACATAAGGATCCCGAGGAAACCAAAACACATTTTCCCAATATTACCCGTAAGTGCCTTGAAGTTGGAATTGATATTACAAAGGACATGATTCCGGTTGTACCTGCCGCTCATTATTTATGTGGAGGTATTTCTGTGGACAAGGAAGGAAGATCATCTATTAACCGTCTTTACGCTGTAGGAGAATGTTCTTCAACAGGATTACATGGCGCAAACAGATTAGCGTCAAATTCATTGCTTGAAGCTATTGTATATGCTGATTCGGCAGCATTGCATGCATTGAAGCAGTTTAAAAAATACGATTTTAATACAAGCGTGCCAGACTGGAATGACGAGGGTACACGATTGCCTGAAGAAATGGTACTGATTACACAAAGCAGACGGGAACTGGAAATGGTAATGAGTAATTATGTAGGAATTGTGCGTTCGAATTTGCGTCTAAAAAGAGCACTTGACCGTCTTGAGACACTTTATCGCGAAACGGAAGATCTTTTTGACCGCTCCATTGTATTCAAAGATATTTGTGAACTGAGAAACTCAATAAATGTTGGGTATCTGGTAATTAAAATGGCTCAGGAACGAAAAGAGAGCAGGGGGTTACATTATACCATTGATTTTCCGGAGAAAAATGAGGGTTAGTCAACTTCTTCATAATTAACATATTCTCCTACATCATTGTCAAGTTTTTTCTTTTTGGAATGACTGTCGGTAATGGTTACTTCTCCTTCGTGATTTGTGCTGTCATTTCCAGTTGTATGCTGTGCTGTTTTATATGCTTTTCTGATCCTGAATGAAAAGACCAGTACTTTATAAAAAAAGTATATAAGTAGTGCTAATAAAAGTGCTTTAATTAAAGACATACCGGACTTGTTAAAACATAGTTGACAAAAAAATAAATTGATCTAAAAAGCGTTTGCTAAAAAGATGGTTTTTTTACAAATATAAATGCAATAACAATTGCAAAACATAAAGATGCGAAGAAAGCTTAGAACATTAACATATTTTACAATAATTCTGACCCTGTTAGGTGGTTGCAGTGCTAAAAAAATTCTTACAAGAGCGGATAAAACATATGAAATCGGGGAGTATGAGAAAGCCGCATCATTTTACAGAAAGGCGATAAAAAAAGTAAAAAACAACCAACAGCGTGCTACAGTATTTTACCGTCAGGGTGAGTGTTACAGAATACTCAATTTCAATCAGTTTGCAGCAAATTCTTACAGACTGGCAATAAACTTTAAATATCCTGATTCTGTCGTGTTTCTGCATTACGGTCAGACCCTTGCCGGCCTTGGGCAGAAAAAACAGGCTGTAGATGCTGTCAATACCTATCTGAAATACGATTCTACCAACATTGTTGCAAAGAACCTGTTGCTTTCTTTGGATAGTACGGATATCTGGAACAAGGAAAGTTCAAGATATATCGTAAAGCGTGAGCGGGCTTTTGATTCAAGAAGAAGTGATTTTTGCCCGGTATATGTGGGACCTGATTATGATGTGGTGTATTTTAATTCCACCCGTGAAGGCGGCATTTCGATGAAAAACAGCGACATTACCGGAATGCGTCCCGCTGATTTTTATATGACCAGGAAAGACAGTAAGGACGAATGGATTAAACCAGAATTGGTAGAAGGGAGTCTGAATACTGAGGAAGATGAAGGTGTGGCATCTGCAACACCGGACGGTAAAACGCTGTATTTTACAATGTGTCGTTATGAAGAAGGAAAAGCCTATGGAGCTTCTATTTTCAGCGCTACACGAACCGGAGCCCAATGGGGGACTCCATCGGTAGTAACCATCTTTCAGGATTCAACAGCAGATACGTTGGTTTTGGCTCACCCGGCAATAAATAATACCGGATCTGCCATATATTTCGTATCGGACCTTGACGGAGGTTATGGCGGAAAGGATATCTGGATCACAAAAAAAATTGGACAAAACTGGAGTACGCCCGAGAATCTTGGGCCTGAGATTAATACACCGGGAGACGAGGAATTTCCTTACTATCGTGTGAATGATGAATTATATTTTTCATCCAATGGATGGCCCGGTTTAGGAGGTCTTGACATTTTTAAAGCAGTTGAAACAGACAGTGGCTGGATCAGAACAAGGCTCCCGGCTCCCATAAACAGCAAGGGAGATGATTTTGGGATCACCTTTGAAGGCGAAAGGGAAAAAGGACTCTTTACTTCCAATAGAAATGAATACAGGGGAAATGATCATATTTATTCATTTGAATTACCGGAGCTACAGTTTTTACTTGAGGGACAGGTAACGGATGAACGGGATGGAACACCACTATCTGAAAGTAGGATCAAAATTGTAGGGAATGACGGTACCAATACAATAATCCGAACTAAAAAAGACGGCACGTTTACGCATGAACTGAATAAAGGTGCGGATTTTGTGTTCCTTGTAACATGTCGTGGATATCTGAATAAAAAAGGCGATGTGTCAACCATCGGGCTTGAAGAAAATAAAAGTTTCGATTTTGATTTTCAGCTTTCTTCCATTAAGAAACCGATCCGTCTGAACAACATCTTCTTCGCATTCAACAGTGCAGAATTAAATCAGCAATCCAAGTTGTCTCTGGGTACACTGGTTGAAGTTTTAAATGATAATCCGAATATTGCAATTGAATTGAGTGCTCATACCGATATGATAGGTGATGATGCCTTTAATATGAAGTTATCGCAGGAAAGGGCATCCTCAGTTATGAATTATCTTATTTCCAAGGGAGTTGCTGCTGACCGGCTTCAGGCACAAGGCTACGGTAAAACACAGCCTGTTGTTGCAGATAAGGTTCTGGCTTCAGAGTATACTTTCATTAAGGAGAATGATGTTTTGTCTCCCGAATTTATTTCAAAGCTGACGCCGGAGCAACAGGACATATGTAACCAGATTAACAGGAGAACAGAATTTAAAGTGATTTCAACCAATTATAAACCCGGGAAATAGTAAAAGATGAAGCAATATCTTGACTTACTGGACAGAATTTTAAAAGAAGGGGTAGAAAAAGGGGACAGGACAGGAACCGGAACCATCAGTGTTTTCGGGCACCAGATGCGGTTTAATCTGCAGGAAGGTTTTGCGGCTCTGACTACAAAGAAACTGCACCTCAGATCCATTATATACGAGCTGCTTTGGTTTCTGAATGGAGACACCAACGTGAAATATCTGCAGGATAATGGTGTGAAAATATGGAATGAATGGGCAGATGACGATGGAAACCTGGGACACATCTACGGATATCAGTGGCGTTCGTGGCCTGATTATCAGGGTGGTAATATTGATCAAATTACGAATGCGGTAAATATGATTAAAAACAACCCTGATTCGCGAAGAATAATTGTGAGTGCCTGGAATGTAGGAGACCTGCCAAACATGAACCTTCCTCCATGTCATGCATTCTTTCAGTTTTATGTGGCAGACGGGAAGCTGAGTTGCCAGCTTTACCAACGCAGTGCAGACACATTTTTAGGTGTGCCTTTTAATATCGCTTCCTATGCCTTATTGACGATGATGATGGCCCAGGTGACAGGTTTGGAACCAGGAGATTTTGTTCATACGCTTGGCGATACACATTTATACCTGAATCATATTGAGCAGGCTAAGTTGCAACTTACGCGTGAGCCGAGACCATTACCAAAAATGAAGATAAATCCGGATGTGAAATCCATTTTTGACTTTAAGTTCGAAGATTTTGAATTGGTGGATTATGATCCGCATCCTCATATTAAAGCACCAATTTCAGTATAACGTAAATACACATGTACAATAACCTGTCAATCATAGTAGCTATAACTAGGGATTTTGCTATTGGAAAAAACAATGATCTGTTGGTGCATATTCCAGGTGACCTGAAAAGGTTCAAAGAAATTACAACCGGTCATCCTGTTATCATGGGACGTAATACACTAATCAGTCTGCCTAACGGCCCATTGAAAAACAGGCGGAATATTGTGATCACAGATAATCCTGAAGAGTCTTTTGATGGTTGTGAAATGGTCTATTCCATTGATGAGGCCGTGGAAAAAGTAAAAGAAGAGGATGAGGCTTTTATTATAGGAGGAGGCATGATTTACAGACAGTTTTATCCGATAGCCGGAAAACTATACCTTACCATTGTGGATAAAAGCTATGATGCGGATGTTTATTTTCCTGAAATTCATTGGGAAGACTGGAATGAAATAGACAGAAAGGATTTTGAACCGGGAGAAGTTGCTGAATTCGGTTTTTCGTATGTAACATTGGAAAGAATAGCCTCAGAATAAGTATCTTTATATCCGGCTTTTTTGGGAAAGGATTATGCTGTCTTCGGATAGCATAACTTGTATTAGAGAGTTTCAAAATTACTGCAAAATGTGGGTGAGGTGGCGAAGCTGTGTTTTTTTAAGACATAAGACATAAGACATAAGACACAAGATATAATTTAAACAGTAAGGAAGTTAAGGTGGACTCTTATGTTTAAGGTAATCTCACCAATTTTTTATTTCTTTGTGCCTCGAAAATTAAAGGTTTTATTCTAATAAAATATTATGGCAAAGGTATTAACTCCACGTGCGGAAAATGCTGCACAATGGTATATTGATTTGGTTAAAGAGGCGGATTTGGCGGAAAATTCTGCTGTTCGTGGCTGTATGGTAATCAAACCTTATGGTTACGCCATCTGGGAAAAGATGCAGGCTCAGCTGGATAAAATGTTTAAGGAAACCGGACATGAAAATGCCTATTTCCCCTTATTTATTCCCAAATCATTTCTCAGCAAGGAAGCGGACCATGTGGAAGGTTTTGCCAAAGAATGTGCTGTGGTTACCCATTACAGACTTAAAAATGCTGATGATGGCAGTGGAGTTGTTGTTGATCCTGAAGCCAAACTGGAAGAAGAGTTGATTGTAAGGCCAACTTCGGAAACCATCATCTGGAATACTTATAAAAACTGGATCCAGTCGTATCGTGATCTACCCATTTTGGTAAATCAGTGGGCCAATGTCGTACGTTGGGAAATGCGCACACGCTTGTTTTTAAGGACGGCTGAATTTCTTTGGCAGGAAGGTCATACGGCTCATGCGACTGCAGATGAGGCGGTAAAGGAAACAAAACTGATACTGGATATTTATGCGAGGTTTGCTGAAGAGTTTATGGCTGTTCCGGTTCATAAAGGATTGAAATCTGAAAATGAAAAATTTGCCGGGGCTGTTGATACCTATTGTATTGAAGGTTTGATGCAGGATGGTAAAGCACTGCAGATGGGGACATCTCACTTTTTGGGACAGAATTTTGCCAAAGCTTTTGATGTGTTATTTACTAATAAAGAGGGTAAACAGGATTTTGTCTGGGCCACTTCCTGGGGTGTTTCAACCCGACTGATGGGGGCTCTTATAATGGCGCATTCTGATGATAACGGATTAGTATTGCCTCCTAAACTGGCTCCTTACCAGGTTGTGATTGTACCGATTTATAAGAAAGAAGAACAGCTGGAACAGATATCCGATAAAGTGGATGAAATTGTGAAAGCGTTACGTGCTAAAGGTATTTCTGTTCGTTATGATGATAGCGACAATAAAAAGCCGGGATGGAAATTTGCTGAATACGAACTGAAAGGCGTGCCTGTGCGTCTGGCCATGGGACCACGCGATCTGGAAAACGGTACGGTAGAAGTGGCAAGGCGTGATACCCTGACTAAGGAAGTCGTGAATATTGACGGAATTGAAAACTACATTGCTCAGCTCCTTGAAGATATTCAGACGAGTATTTACCAGAAAGCATCTGATTATCGTGATACTGCAACAACAGAGGTCAACAGTTGGGAAGAGTTCAAAAAAGTACTGGAAAACAAAGGTGGTTTTATCTCAGCGCACTGGGACGGTACTTCAGAAACCGAAGAAAAAATTCAGGAAGAAACAAAAGCAACCCTACGCTGCATCCCTCTTGAAATGAAAGATGAAGAAGGTGCATGTGTGTACTCAGGAAAGCCATCCAAAGGTAGGGTATTGTTTGCAAAGGCGTATTAAAAATATAAGTTTAGTTATTGATCTGGATCAAATTCTATTTTAATGAACATAGTAAGCTAATAATACCGATGGCTTAAATAAAAAATTGATATTTACAAAAGCATCTCAGCTTGTTACGTATGTTTTTTTACATAAATTTATTTAAAAGTACGTAAGCAGTTGTCCTGTATAATATTACAAAAAAATTAATATGCATAAAAAAGTTTATATTGGAATGAGCGCGGATATCATACATCCAGGTCATTTAAATATTATTAAGGAAGGTGCAAAACTTGGAAAGGTTACGGTTGGGGTTTTGACGGATGAAGCAATTGCCAGTTATAAAAGGTTACCTTACCTCGATTTTGAGCAAAGGAAAGTAATTGTAGAAAACTTAAAGGGAGTTGAAAGAGTCATCCCTCAGAAGACATTAGATTATGTGCCAAATTTGTTAAAAGAGAAACCAGATTTTGTAGTGCATGGAGATGATTGGAAAGAGGGCATACAAAAGAAAACAAGACAAAGTGTTATTGATATCTTAAAAAATTGGGGAGGAAAAGTTGTTGATATTCCTTATACACAAGGTATTTCTTCCACAAAACTCAACGAAAGAATTAAGTCCATAGGTACAACACCAGATGTTAGATTGAAACGATTAAGGAGATTAATTCAGGCGAAACCTATGGTTAGAATTCTTGAATCGCATAGTGGCTTAACAGGATTAATTATTGAAGATGTGAAGGTAAGCATTGATGGGATAAATTACGAATTTGACGGTATGTGGTCAAGTAGTTTAACAGACTCAACATCAAAAGGAAAACCTGACATTGAGGCAGTTGATATTACAACGCGATTACACAATCTAAATGATATTTTAGAATGTACAACAAAACCGATAATTTATGATGGAGATACAGGGGGAAAGATCGAGCATTTTGCTTTCACCGTTAGAACATTAGAAAGGCATGGAATATCTGCTGTAATTATTGAGGATAAGATAGGTTTGAAGAAAAATTCATTATTTGGTACTTCAGTGCTTCAGGAACAGGATAGTGTTGACGATTTTTGTGCAAAAATTGGAAGTGGGAAAAGGGCTCAGGTAACAGATGATTTTATGATTATTGCCCGGGTTGAAAGTTTAATTCTTGGAAAAACTGTAGCTGATGCATTACTGAGGGCAAAAGCTTATACGGATGCAGGTGCTGACGGTATAATGATTCACAGCAAAGACAAAACAGGTGATGATATAAAAGAGTTTTGCTTAGCATTTCGTAAGGAAAATAATTCAACACCTATTGTTGTTGTGCCTTCAACTTACAATCACAGAAAAGAGCAAGAATTCCAAGAATGGGGGGCTAACATTGTTATTTATGCTAATCATATGTTAAGAGCTTCATATCCTGCAATGGTCAAAGTTGCAGAATCAATTTTACTGAATCGGAGATCTTACGAAGCAGATGATTTATGTATGCCTATTAAAGATATTTTAGAATTAATACCTGGTACAAAATGATAAACCCTGAATTATTTTATGAATTACTCAATACCAATCAAATAAATTTTTATACCGGGGTGCCAGACTCTCTTCTGAAGGAAGTTTGTGCATGTATAACTGATAGGGCCGGTAATAGAAATAACATTATTGCTGCAAATGAAGGTAATGCTGTGGCCATTGCTTGCGGGTATTATTTGGCAACCGAAGGAATTCCTTTGGTTTATATGCAAAACTCAGGATTAGGAAATACTGTAAACCCTTTATTATCTCTTGCAGATCAGGATGTTTACAATATTCCGGTTTTATTACTTATTGGATGGAGAGGGGAGCCTGGAATAAAGGATGAGCCGCAACATGTAAAGCAAGGTAAGGTTACTTTGGACTTACTTGACTCTATGGGAATTGAGTATAGCATTTTACCTGATTCATTTGAGGAGACTGAGCATTTACTTCTTTCTGTTCTTCCTCGAATGCATCAAAACAAGAAACCGCATGCATTAATAGTAAGGAAGGGCACGTTCTCGAAATATATACCTGTTAATAAACATGACGAAGTATTTTCTTTAACCAGGGAAAAAGCTACCGAGAGGATTCTTGGTCATATGACTTCTCTGGATGTAGTCGTATCTACTACAGGTAAAACCTCTCGCGAACTTTTTGAAATTAGAGAAAGAAATGGAGAAGGGCATCATAGAGATTTTTTAACTGTTGGTTCTATGGGACATGCTAACCAAATTGCATTAGGAATAGCACTACAAAAGACTGATAGAAAAATATTTTGTTTTGATGGAGATGGAGCCGTACTAATGCATTGTGGAGGAATGGGAATAATAGGTGACTTAGCTCCTTCAAATTTTATACACATTATTTTAAATAATGGCGCGCATGAATCTGTTGGCGGACAACCAACAATAGGATATCAGATTGATTTTGAAAAAATTGCACGTGGTTTTAACTATAAATATACTTTTTCAGCAACTACATTTAAGGAAATTGATAAAATTATGGAAGAAATCAAAGTCCTTAAAGGTCCAATTTTGATAGAGGTTAAAATAGCCAAGGGAGCCAGAAAAGATTTAGGACGACCAACTGTATCACCAATTGAAAATAAGGAAAACTTTATAAAGTTTTTAAAGCATAAATGATGCAGGATATTTATAAAGGAATTGAAAATATTATTAAGCTTGAACTGTTACTGAAAAGTAGGAATTATAAAAATATTTTATTAGTTACTGGTAAACAATCTTTTGATAATGTTAAGAGTATTTTTGAACCTTATTTAAATACAGTTAAGATTATCAGATATTCAAATTTTTCAGAGAATCCCAAGTCCGAAGATATATATAAGGGAATAAATTTCTACAACCATAATAAATGTGAAGCCATTATTGCGATAGGTGGAGGAAGTGTACTGGATATGGCTAAATTAATATCTGCTTATCATGATGTCTCAAAAAATCTGGAGAGTTGGATTAAGGAGAACAGAATAGGTGATAGTCCGTGTGAACTCATTGCAATACCAACCACAGCTGGAACAGGTAGTGAATCAACTCAATTTGCTGTTGTTTATATAGATGGTATAAAATATTCAGTGGAGCATCCTCATATATTACCTTCGTTGGTTTTTCTCATTCCAGAGTTAGTATTTTCAATGCCTGAATATCTGTCGGCTGTAACAGGAGTTGATGCTTTATGCCAGGCGATTGAGTCTTTGTGGAGTGTGAATTCAACAATCGAATCACGGAATTTATCCCAACAAGCTTTAAAGTTGATTTGGAATAATCTGCCACAAGCGGTCAATAAAAAGGATAAAGAAGCTAGAGAAAATATGTTGTTGGCATCAAATCTTGCAGGGCAAGCTATTAACATAACAAAAACAACAGGACCTCACGCACTATCATATGGGTTTACCACTTATTGCAATTTACCTCATGGACATGCCGTAGCACTATTTCTCCCCTTTTTTGTAAAGTTGCATATGAACATAAATTCTTCAAACTGCAATGATAAAAGAGGAGAGGAGTGGGTATTGTCAATAATGCATTCTATTGCCGGGGAGTTAAGTGTTGAGTTTGAAAATTTACCAAATAAAATAGCAGACTTTCTAAAACTGTGTAATATTAATATACATTTTGTTGATTTAAACATATCTGAAAATTTATTTGAGAAAGCAATAAAAGGTATAAGTTATGAAAGGTTAAAAAATAACCCTGTTTCCATAGATGAGCTTACCATTAAAAGTATTTATCATTCAGATTTTAATAAATGATTAAGGTTTTTAGATATTTATTATACACGTTATTTATACCATTTTGGTGGTTACAATTAATTATTCCCAGAAATAGAAATATTTGGATTTTCGGTGCTTGGTTTGGCGAAAAATTTTCAGATAACAGTAGAGCGTTAATAGAGTATATAAGAAATGAACATGCTGAAATCAAGACTGTTTGGCTTAGCCGTAATGTTAAAGTTATAGAACATTTGCGAAAGGAAGGAATATGCTGTTACAATATTAATTCTGTTAAAGGAATTTATTTTTCTTTAATAGCCAAATATATTGTTGTATCCAATAGTAAAAGAGATATAAATGCTTTTTTCATTAACGGAGGGAAATCTGTCCAGTTATGGCATGGAGTTCCAATGAAAAAAATTGGAGTAGATTCGAAACAGCATACACTTAGCATTTTGCAAAAAATCCTGTTTAAATATTTTTTCCCGTTTAAATATGAATATAATTACTCGAATTACTTGTCTACCTCTCCAATATTTGATAGTATTATTTGCACTGCCTTTGTAGCACAACCCGAAAAATTGATACATGCCGGGTATCCTAGAAATGATATGCTGAAAAATAATCAAATTACAGATTCAGTTATTAAAAACCTTAAGGAAGACTTTAAAGATGCGAAAGTTATTGGTTACTTTCCTACTCATCGGGGAGATTATATCAGTAATATTGATTATTTTACAAATAATAGTTTTGATAAGAACAGATTCAATCAGTTTCTTCACCAAAATAATTTATTATTTGTGTATAAAGGTCATTTTTTTGTAAATGAGAAGAAGAAATTAGAATTGGATGATAATTCCGATAACAGAATATATCAGGTGTTGGATGACGAGATGTTAAACTTTAATTCTTTATTGGTTGATGTTGATATTTTAATTACAGATTATTCCGGGGCTTACTTTGATTTTTTACTCACTCAAAAACCAATTATTTTTTTCCCGTATGATTTAAAAGAATATATGTCTGATGATCGAGGCCTTTACTTTGATTATTTTAGAGATATTGTGTGCGGACCAGTTGTTTATAATTGGGAAGAGGTAATCGTGGCAATCCAAAATTTGATTAAACATGATGACTATAAAGAGAAAAGGAAGAATAAAAATAAGCAATATAATTTCTATTGTGATAATAAAAATTCGGAAAGGATTTTTCAGCAGATGTATCTTAAATAATCAGTAATAGTTTATAGTTATACTTAGGGAAATATTAGGTGTTTTTTATCCTTATAATACTTAATATACATTACTTAATGGCATAGTTGCGGAAATTTTGATGAGGTATAATATTGGTACTAATCTAAAGCTTTCTTTATTAACACTTATTAGCAGGGTGATTTCAGGAAGTATTATATATATAATACTTGCCCGTTTAATGAGTGTTGATGACTACGGCTTGTTAAATTTTGGAGCAACTCTTGCTGGTTTGCTGACCGTTTTTGCAGAATTTGGTTTTTCATTAATGGCACAAAGAGATATTCCTCAAAATAGATTCAGACTGGATGAATATGTAGGAAACGTCATGATACAAAAAGTAGGCTATTCTTTTGTTGTGATCATTTTGGGGATATTATATTCGGTGTTTTTTTATGATAGTATAAATTCAACGATTGGTGTAATATTTAGTTTAAACGCCATATTAACATCGTTTAATATGTATTTCTTTGCAATTTTCAGGGCAAAGAACAAGTTTAAATATGAAAGTGTAATATCAATTATTTATTCTATATCATCCGTTTTATTACTGGCTGTTTATTATTATTTTAATTTGGGAATTCTAACTATTGCCTATGGTTTATTAATAATTAGATTTTTGCAATTATTAATTTTAATAATTGTGTATTTTAGTCAATTTCCTTTTGTCCTTAAGATAGATGCAGCTATTCAAAAGTATCTGTTTAAAAATTCATTTTCATTTGGGTTACATTATATAATCGGAACATTTTATTTTACAATTGATAATCAGCTTATTGCATATTATTGTGGAAACGAAGCATTAGCATTTTATCAGGCAGTATTTAAGTTTGTATTAATACTGTTATATGTAACTGCCCTTATTGAAAGTGTGTTTTTACCATATTTATCAGAAAATATAGGTCGGGATAAGGAGCGATTTTTAGGCCTTTCAAAAATGATAAATAAACAAATTATTTCTGTTAGCATTATATTGTTCTTATTTTTTATCTTGTTTTCCAAGCATTTAATCGTTTTTTTATACGGAGAGAAATACTTACCTTCTTTTTCAATTATTTTGCCACTTTCATTTATTTTATTATTAAGGGGAGCAAATGTGGTATATTCTATTTTATTGACAATATCAGATCATCAAAGGAAACGGGCCCTAATAGTTTTTATATCATTTATTTTTAATGTTTCATTGAACTTTATTATTATACCTAAATTTAATTTTGAAGGAGCAGCCTATGTTAGTTTATTAACACATATATTGTTGCTTTTTATGTATGTTTTTACCGTTCATCGTGTTTTTAAAAGTTATTTGCTTAAATTCAATTTGATATTCTCAGGTAGTATAATAGTCTTAATCGTATTATTTTTATATATCTCTTTTCCTTCAATGAATTTTGCTTTTTCAATAATTACTTTCGTTTTAAGTATATTTATAATTTTAATCTCATATTCAAAACAAGAATTATTTGAAATTGTGCAGTTATTAAAGAAGAGTTGAATTAATCTCGAAAATTTGAATTTTATATTAACAGCGATATTATAAAGTAGTGTTTTTTATTTCTTATTCAGATATGAAATGAATAGTTATGAGATTATTTAGTTTAGGTATTGTTATATGAAGAAATTGATAGATAAACTGTTTCACAATCCTTTTTTTGTTTATGTATTCGTTTGGATTATATCATTAGGCATGTACTTTTTACACTGGTCAGATACTTATCCGGAATTAAGTTTTAATCTAGTCCTTTTTATTTTAATAACAGTATTAATAGCAACTTTAGTAGGATATAAGTTGAGTCCACCAAAATTGCAATTTGAATTGAACGAAAATAATTTATTGAAATTAGTTTTAATTCTTTTGACTATAAGCACATTATGTTTTACATTAACGTTTCTTATAAAGGGTGTTCCTCTATATAATATTATGTTTTCGCAAAAAACATTTGACTATGCTGAATATAAGGGAATTCAATATTTAACTATTAGTGGTATTGCAATTAATGCAGTAGCATTGTCTTTAATTCTGACTATATATCATAACGTAAGAGAAAAGAAGTATATATTTTTAATGTTAATTTCTATTCTCCCTTTAATATTGTTATTTAATCGGCTTTTTGCTTTTGTAACCTTTTTACCCTTCTTTTTTACATGGGGAATATTGTCAAAAGAAAAATTATTAAAATTTACTTTTAGAGCAGCTGTTTTGGTTGTTGTTGTGTCACTAATGTTTGGAATTGTTGGTAATTACAGAGAAGAGGCAAAAAAGAGACAACAAAACGTAACGTTTTATAATGATTATCTAGGAGAAAAGTATCCCACGTTCTTTAAAAAGGAATTCTTTTGGGTATACTTCTATATGACTTCTCCCATTGGAAAATTGCAGTATGTTATTGAAGACGATGAATATAAGAGTATGAATAATGATTTTGGAGGGCTTTTTTTGTTTGAGATATTACCTAATGCATTAGGAGTCAGACTAAATAGTATTGCAAAATGTGAAGAAAGAAAATCTAATTATGGCTATCCTCGATATTTTGCTGGTTCAGCTTATAGCTATGTTTATTTGTACGGTAAGTGGTTAGGGCTTGGAATTTATGTTTTGTATTTTTTTAGTTTTATTTTTCTGATGTATAGGTATGCAAATCGTTCAAATTCACTTGTGAAGCCTGTTTTAATAGGAACAATTTGTACGTTTGCTACATTAAGTATATTTACTAATACTATTATGCTTACTGTTTTGTATCTGATACTTGGAGTGGGTTTTGTTTTATCATTTATATTAAACAGATTGCCAAAGTGATGGTTTTGTTAAGCTATAACTTAGAAATACTTATGAAATTTGGAAGAAAATAGCATCTTTCTAAATAAATTATTGGTAGTGGTGGTTCTGTACAAGACTAATTTGTCAGAATCGGTGTCATACAAAAGTATATTAGATTATAACAAAATAACCGGTTATTCAATAAATATTCTTATATATGATAATTCGCCGTATTTTCAGGAATATGAAGAAGATGAAGTTAATGAAATAATCTATATAAGGGATAGCTCAAATTCAGGTGTAGCAAAGGCATACAATAAAGGCCTTCAAATATGTATTGAACGAAAAATTCCTTGGATTCTATTGCTTGATCAGGATACAATATTAGATGAGAGTTTTTTTAAAAAAACAGAACAATCATTACTTGAGAATGAAGGTGATAGTAATATTGTATGTTTTATTCCTAAAATATTCTCGCGATCAGGGAAAATGTTGTCTCCAATGAAATTAAAAAAAGGAGGGTTAGTAGGCTCAATAAAAAATATGAATTTCGGGATACAATGCAATAATGCAACAGGACTTAATTCAGGAACGCTTCTACGCGTGTCATATTTGAGAAAAATAGAAGGATTTAACGAACAGTTTGGATTAGATATGTTGGATCACTGGTTATTTAGAGAAATAAATAAATCAGGTTATGTTGTTTTTCTCACACAAGCTGAAATACAACACAATTTATCTGTGATGAATTTTGAAAAAGAAATGTCTCCTGATCGTTATAGAAATTTGTTATTAAGTGAGCGTATTTTTTTAGAGGGAAATAGTGCAGATGTTGCAGTTTACAAATTGCGATTGCTAGTTAGAATATTTAAATACCTTTTCTTTAAAGAAAAACAATTTCTGGTATTAACGTTAAAAGCAGTTTTTCAATAATATGCAGTTTTTAAAGAATCCGTTTTACTTGTTCTCTTTGGCCACAATTATTACAGTTGGGGTTTATTTTTTGGGTTGGTCCGATTTATATCCTCAACTTCGTGTAGGCTTAGTAGTATTCTTAATATTGTCTTCAATTGTTTCAATATATTTAGGAGCAATCATAGATAAATTTAAACCAATAGAATATCACCGGGTAGATTCTATAAATAAGTTAGGACTTATAACAATACTCGTCTTTTCATTATTTATTTTAGAATTTGTATATAATAAAGGTATACCTTTATTATTAGTGTTTTCGAAAGTCAAATATGAGTATAACAAATTTGGAATTCCATTTTTACATCCTTTATTGACTACTTTTACCTCCTTCTTTTCTGTATATATTTTTCACGCTTTTATATCAACAAAACGAAAAAAATATATTCTGTATTTTCTCCTATACCTTTCAATTAATGTATTGGTTTATAATAGAGGTATGTTTATAATTATATTGACGAGTTGTTTTTTTGTATACATTACTTCGGTTCCAAGAATACCCTTTAAAGTTTTACTGTGGGGAATTCCATTAATTCTGGTGTTATTTTATGGTTTTGGTGTATTAGGTAACTATCGACTTGTAGGCAACAAAACAAATGAGTATTTTTTAAAATCCTCAAAAGCAACCAAAGAATTTAAGGAGTCTATCATTCCTGATGAATATTTGTGGGCCTATATGTATATATCGTCACCTTTAGCTAACCTGCAACACACTATTGATGAAAATCCGCCGGTTAACAATAGAGTTAAAGACTTTGTATTTGTTGAAATTTTACCAGACTTTTTATCTAAAAGAATTGCTCCTGTTTTTGGGGCTAAAGAAGCTGAAATTAATAGAGTGTCAAATTTTCTGACTGTCGGTACTATATATGCAAGGTCTTATAGTGTATTGGGATGGTTGGGAATTTATTTAATTTTTATCATTAGCTCAGGTCTAATCTTTTTGTACATTTTTGCATTGAAAAAAACGAATCCATATTATGTTACAGGGATTGCAATACTTTGCACCTTTGTATTATTTAATATGTTTTCAAACATGATATATTTTTCTGGCATTAGTTTTCAGCTTGTATTTCCTCTACTTTTGGGATCAATAAAATATAAAAAAGGTAAACTCATTTTTGTTGTAAAATGATATCTGTATGTTTAGCATCATATAATGGAGAAAAATACATCAGGGAACAATTAATTTCCATATTAACACAACTAACACCTAATGATGAAATAATAATATCAGACGATCATTCAACAGATGATACTTTAGAAATAGTTCTTTCCTTAAATGATCCCAGAATAAAAATTTTTATAAATGAATCCAGGTTAGGATACGTATCAAACTTCGAAAATGCATTAATAAAATCGAAAGGGGATATTATATTTCTTGCCGATCAGGATGATATATGGATGGATGATAAGGTGGTAAAAATTATTGATAAATTGGAACATTTTGATTTAGTTGTAACGGATGCCGAAGTGGTAAATGCAAAGCTTGAAACAATAGCTTCATCTCATTTTGAACTATATAACGTTAAAACCGGGTTTTTGTTAAATTTTCTGAAAACTCGTTATATCGGAGCATGTATGGCTTTTAGGAGAGAATTATTAGAAAAATCTTTACCTTTTCCTAAAAATAAAGAACTCTGTGCTCATGATTATTGGTTAGCTTGTCTGGGTGAGTTATATTTTAGGGTTGGACTAGTACATGAACCATTATTAAAATACCGTCGTCATCAGGCTAATGCTTTAACCGGAGGTGAAATAAGCACGAATAGTATTTCCAAAAAACTGAAAACACGACTTTATACGTTAATGAAACTTTTGTTAAGGGGCATTAATTTATGAAGAAGCTTTTATCGTAAACTTTTGAATTGTGAAACCTATAAAATATGAATCTTTATAAAAGATATAGTCTTGCTGAGTTAATCCGTATGTCTTATTTTGTTTTTAGAACAAAATTTGTTTTTTCTGATGCTCGTATAATTCGTTTTCCAATTGATATTAGGGGGAGAAAATTTATTTCAGTTGGTAAAGGATTTACAACTGGTCGTTATTGTCGTTTAGAAGCATATCCTCACGATTCAAATACAAAGGTTTTGCTTATAGGAGATAATGTGCAAATGAATGATTTTGTGCATATAACTGCAATGGGAAAAGTGCAAATAGGGAATAATGTTTTGATGGCGGGGAAAATATACATATCAGATTGTTCTCACGGATTTTATGAGGGCGGAGATATGGATAGTTCCCCGGAAGAAAATCCAATATCGCGAAAATATAAGGTGTCATTTGTTGCTGTTGAAGACAATGTTTGGATAGGCGAATCTGTATCTATTTTGCCTGGGGTAAGAATTGGCAGAGGGTCAATAATTGGTGCAAATTCAGTTGTGACGAAAGATATTGCACCCTACAGTATTGCTGTAGGTAATCCCGCCGTTGTAATTAAAAAGTATAATTTGGAATTAAAAAAGTGGATGAAAGTTGAAAAATAATTATATGAGACGAATTTTAATTACTGGTGGAGCTGGATTTATTGGCTCTAATCTAACAAAGAAACTTGTAAATAAAGGTTACGAAGTAACAATTCTTGACAACCTATCTAGACAAATTCATGGAGACAATCCAAAAGAAACATCTCCATTATATCAATCTGTGATAAATATTGCCAGGGTAATTGAAGGAAGTGTAATATCAAGAAGGGATTGGTTAAATGCAATCGGGAATCAGGATGCCATTATACATTTAGCTGCAGAGACCGGAACCGGACAGTCGATGTACGAAATAAAAAAATATGTAGATGTAAATATTGGTGGTACGGCTTTAATGTTAGATATTCTTACCAACGAAAAGCATAGTATAAAGAAGATAGTAGTTGCATCATCACGAGCAATTTATGGAGAAGGTCGATATTATTGTGATATACATGGTTATGTTTATCCTTTGGCTCGTGTTCAGAATGAGATGGATTTAGGAGATTTTGAGTGTAAATGTCCCATTTGCCATAGTTCTGTGACACTAAAGTCAACAGATGAAGATTCGAAAATACATCCGACATCTGTTTACGGGATAACAAAGGCAACTCAGGAACAGATGGTATTGACAGTGGGAAAATCTATCGATATACCTGCTGTTGCATTTCGATATCAGAATGTATATGGTCCAGGGCAATCATTATCAAATCCTTATACAGGAATCCTTTCAGTTTTTAGTACGCAGATTAAAAATGGCAATTCAATAAATATCTTTGAGGATGGTAAAGAAAGTAGGGATTTCATTTATATTAATGATGTTGTAGATGCCACAATATTAGGTCTTGAAAAAAATACGGCAAATGGATGTGCTTTTAATGTTGGAGCAGATGAGCCTGTTAGTGTAATTGAAGTTGCTAAAACTCTACTGCAAAATTATAATTCAGATGTAAAGCTTAATGTGACAGGAAATTACAGACTTGGAGATATTAGACATAATTATGCTGATTTAACTAAAATAAAAAGGCTTTTAGACTTTGATCCTAAGTGGCCTTTTGAGAAAGGAATAAAAGCATTCACATCTTGGGTTGAAGAACAGAAAATTCAGATCGATAATTATAAAAGATCAATTGACGAATTAAAGCAAAAAGGATTATTTAAGTAAATAAGGATTTAAATATGAATTCAGTATTCGAGGGGAAAAAAATTCTTTTTATAGCTCCGAAGTTTTTCAATTATGATGTCATTATTAAGCAAAAGTTAGAAAGCTTAGGAGCTGAAGTTTACTTATTTGATGATAGACCATTCAATTCTGCTTTTATAAAAGGGCTCATCAGAATAAACAGGAAATTACTGTCATTTTATATTAATAAATATTATAACAATATTTTATATAAAAGTAAATCTGTTATATATGATTATGTGTTTTTCTTAAAAGGAGAATCAATTACTGAAAACATCATAGCTAAATTCAGGGATAAATATAGTGAGGCTAAATTCATTTTATATTTATGGGATTCTGTAAAAAATAATAATAACTCCGGAATATATAAATACTTTGATAAAATATTGACTTTTGATAAGGGCGATGCCCTAAAATTCGAGGAATTTGTATTCAGACCTTTATTCTATTTTGATATTTATAAAAAAATAGCACAGGCAGAAAAACAGGATTTTCTATACAAGTTTCTGTTTATAGGAACAGCTCACGTTGACCGTATCACAATACTTAAGAGAATAGTTCAACAAGTTAAGGGAGAGAGTAATTCATTTCGAATTGTCCTTTATATGCCAAGTAAAATATTATTTTGGTATAGAAAGCTTTTCGATAGAAATTTTAGAGGTGTTAAAATTTCAGAGATAGAATTTACCCCTGTTGGACACGATGAGCTAGTTGAACTGATGAAGCAATCTTCTATTGTTATTGACATACAACATCCAAAACAAACAGGACTTACCATGAGGACACTGGAGGTTTTGGGTGCTAAAAAGAAAATGATTACAACAAATGCTGAAATTGAAAAATATGATTTTTTCAATACAGATAATATTTGTGTTGTTGATAGATATAATCCTTTTGTGCCCCAAGATTTTTTAGAATCTGATTATCATGAAATTCCATTTAATATATATGATAAATATTCATTGGAATCTTGGTTGGTTGATTGCTTTATTGGTTTGTAAACTGACCTGTTAATTTGAATTTCGACAGAAATTCATTTGCTGTAAATTACAAAAACATCAAAGACGGGGGAACATCAAAGGCTATTATTTGTATGAATGACACGCAAAATACTAAATACCATTAGTATGTAGATCACATGGTATTAAAGCTGCAACTTTTATTCAAAAATGAGAGTATTTTCCTAATTAAAAGGGTATTGTAACATAAAATAATTTGATTTTGAAGGTTTTAATTATTGGCGGTGATAGTTTTATTGCATCAAGATTTATGATTGATTACTCTTTAAATTATGAAATAATTTCATTTTCTCGAAAGGAAATAAAACACAAAAACAATAAAGTTTTAAAGGATTTTTTTTCAATTAAAGAAAGTGATTTTAGAGGTTTTGATGTCGTTATTAACTTTGCAGCAATAGTACACAATCCTAAAGGAGCTAAGCCGGAGCATTACTACAGGATAAATCATGAACTGGCTGTAAGAAATGCGGGACTGGCTAAAGAAGCAGGAGTAAAGCATTTTATCCAGTTAAGTACTATTGCAGTTTATGGAGAAGTTCAAAATATAGGAATCACGACTGCTGAGTTACCTGTAAATGACTATGGAAGGTCGAAGCTTATGGCTGACAATGAACTTTTAAAAATGCAAGATAAGCATTTTTATGTTACTATTGTCAGGCCTTCAATGGTTTACGGAGGTGGAGCAGCCCCAGGTAACATGTTAAAACTTATTTCATACGTGAAAAGAGGAATACCTCTGCCATTTAAAAATGTACAAAACCATAGGCAGTTTTTAAATATTCATACATTAAATGGTTTTTTGGATTATTCTATTAATAAGCATTTACGTGGAATATTTATTTTGGCAGATAAAGAAGGAATATCAACAAGTGCCCTGATTTCTTTGATTTCAAGAAAAATACAGGTTAAAGACAGGCAATTTAAAATACCTAAAATTGCTTTGAGTCTCTTAAAAAAGATGAGGCCAACTATTTATAATAAATTATTTGGTAATTTGTTTATTGATATCACCAATATAGAAGCGCTAGCGCTTTATAAATCTGATTGGGATATTGAAAATGGCGTTGAAGAAATGATCCGTAATTAATGAGTAAGTATTTTGACCAAATAAAACTTCAAAGTTTTTTTTATAAAGCTTTTACCTTGTTATTTGTTTTAACCGGGTTGTTATTTGTATCGCCTCTTTATTTGGTTGAACCACTTATGTGGGTATGGTTAATTTATATAATAGCAAAAAGAAAGTTTATAAGCTGGGATTATTCTACGTCTAAATTACCATTTTTACTATTTACCCTATTTTATTTATTCGAATTATTATCTTTATTATACAGTTCTGATTTGAAAGCGGGTATCAGAATTATTAACAAATACCTTCCTTTTTTTGTAATATCTTTACTTGTTTATATTACTCCGGTAACGCAAATCCCGATATCAAAAGCAGTTAAAAATTTAATAGGTTCAATATTTCTTGGAATTATAGGTTCTATTGTATTTGTATTTTTCTCTTTTGTACACAATAAATCATTAATTGCACTTTTAAACATTAATGTAATCTCTGCTTTTAGAGAGGTGTTAGGTTTATGGATGCATCGTTCTTACATAGCATTGGCTCTAGCTGTAGCATTACTTATTATTTATTTATTTGTTGATAATAAGGAAAAGCTTTTTTACTGGCTTTTAACATACATAACCGCATTTATTTTTGTCTGGAATATCGGGGCAAGAATTCCAATCCTATATTTTATATTTATTTTGGTCGGAGTTTTATTTGATATAGGCAGAAGGTGGATGAATACTAAAGTTTTGTTAGGTATATCAGCCATTTTTATTGCAATTTTAAGCATAGTTGTAATAAAAAACTCCGATTTTGGGATACTGCAAAACCTTCTTAATGATCATTCAGATCAACTGGGGAGTTTGGACTCACGTTTTCAGATATGGAATTCTGTAAGATCAGTTATTGAAGCACATCCTTTTTGGGGCATTGGAGTAGGAGATGCCCAGGGAGGGATAATTGAAGCTTATCGTCAAAATAATTTTTCGTTGGGTGATGTTTTACAGTTGAATACTCACAACCAGTTCTTACAGTTGTGGATTGAATCAGGCATTCCCGGAATGTTAATGTTTACATTGGCAATCGTTTCCGGATTGGTTTCATTCCGAAATGTAAACTTAGTGATTCGTATATTGTATGTCACTACTTTGCTTGCAGCTCTGTTTGTTGAAAATATTATTGCAAGATCTGCAGGACGAGAGGTTATATTGTTTAGTATGATTTTACTTTATTTGGTGAATGAGTCAGGTAAGATGGATTTGAAATTATATACTTCAAGATGGAAAGTCGTTTCGTTAGCTTCACTTCTTACAGTATTGGTTTTCTTCTTATTTCCATATCAGATGCTATTTAAAATGGACCCCAAAAGACCAGAAACATATCGTAACGGGAATTTTAAGACTTTGAATTATAAAGACCTCCCCGAAACTGTTCCAAACGCAATTCCTCATGATGCCAATGCTTTATTGTTGGACACATTGGTTTTTAAACAATTAACAGTGGATAAGCCATATGATATTACAATCTTTGGTAAATATGCTACTAATTTAGGAGATAGTATTTATTCAAATGTTTATGCTTATGTCTCTCCTGAGTTTAATGGCGATGTGTTTTTATTTTCAAAAAACGAATTATTAAAATATAATATAGATTCTGTTCAAAATAAAGGAATATGGGAATATCTAAATATTCGTCATTATTGTGTCAATGGCAAAGAAGTGGTTGGATTATATATCGGAATGAAAAAAGGTGAGTCCGTTGCGGATTTAAAGGGATATATTCTTTTTGTTTATCCTCAGTCGGGTATAATAGAAGTAAATTGAAATGATATACACGACTATCCTTATATTTTTTATTTCTCTTCTTTCTACTTATTGGGTGAAAAAAACCGCCATAAAGAGGCAACTTTTAGACATCCCTAACCATCGGAGCTCACATTCAGTTCCGATTCCAAGAGGAGGTGGCTTGGCGATAGCTATTGTCTGGTATGTTTCACTGGCAATATTTTTTATACTGGGAAAAATAGAAGCACGTTTGTTTTGGGCTTTGCTCACGGGAATGATCTTATCAATTGTAAGTTTTGTGGATGACCTTAAAAGCCTAAGTCCCAAAATCAGAATGGGGACGCAGATAATTACAGCAATTCTAGCATTGTTAGCTTTGGGTGGTTCGAGGATTGTTGATCTGGGGTTTGTTCAATTAGATAATATATATGTATTTACATTGCTTTCAATTCCTTTTATAGTGTGGTTTATAAATTTGTTTAACTTTTTAGATGGTATTGACGGTTATCTTGGAATGGAGGGCGTTTTCATATTTATAGCGCTTTGGTTTTTTACCGGAAATACAGTATTGCTGATTTTTGTGGCAGCGATTTTAGGATTCCTTATTTTGAACTGGCCAATGCCTCAAGCAAAAATTTTTTGTGGCGATGTTGGAAGCACATTAATAGGTTTTAATGTAGCAGTATTTGCGATTTATTTACAGAGTACATCACAACTATCAATAGTTATTCCTTTAATCTTATCTTCATTATTTTGGTTTGATGCAACGTTAACATTGTTTAGAAGATGGCGAAACGGTGAAAAACTTAGTGAAGCTCATAGAAAACATGCTTATCAAAGGATTGTACAATACGGATTTTCGCATAGAAAAACCAGTTATTATGCACTGATGATAAATTCAATAATTTTTATTTTAGCGTTTATTGCTGCAAGTAACATAAAATATATTCTACTTTTTCTTATTCTGGATATTTTAATGTTGTGGGGGATAATAAAAATGATTGATCGAAGAAAGCCTTTCGAATAGATATATATTTTGCGTTTATAGAAAAAGTTTTAAAATAGACTTAATTATGGTAAAAATTACTCAAGTATTTGAAGTTTTAAAACAACATGGAATTACTTTCTTATTTAAAAGAGCATTAGCCCGGTTATTTGGTGAACAAATTAGTAATTATGAAGTGATAGAAGAATTATTTTCTGGTAAGTCAGGGTTAGAAGTAGGAGGTCCAAGTGGAGTATTTCGTGATGGAGGATATATTCCATTATATAAAATTGTGAAAGAATTAGATGGATGTAATTTTTCAAATACTACAATATGGGAAGGTAGCATTGAAAATGGTGAAAAATATGATTTTTATAAAGACAAAAAGGGAGTGCAGTACATTTGTGAGGCTGCCGATTTAAATCAGATTCCAGGTTTCAAATATGAGTTTGTAATATCTTCAAATTGTTTGGAACATGTCGCAAATCCTTTAAAAGCAATAAAGGAATGGCTTAGAGTTATGAAGAAGGATGGTTTGTTGTTGTTAGTACTGCCCAATAAGGACTATTGTTTTGATCATAATCGACCGATAACAAAATTCTCACATATGCTTGATGATTATGAGAATAACACAGGTGAGGATGATTTAACACATCTTGATGAGATATTAAAACTACATGACTTGAAAATGGATAAACCTGCTGGTAGTTTTGAAGAGTTTAAAGAAAGATCCCTAAAGAATTTTGAAAACAGAGCTCTACATCACCATGTATTTAATATTGAAGTATTAAAGGAAATATTTGAGTATTTTAAAATGGACGTTTTACATACCGATGAAGGAAGAGAACATATTATTTTAGGAAGGAAAAAAATTGAATAAAACGTCTATACTTGTATTTATAAGGACTACTTATGTAGAAACATATTTCGATTTTGTGTTTTTTATCAAAAGAAATGGACTGATTGGAATTATTTGTTTTAAGTAATAAATAATGATAATTCATAAAAAAGCCCTCCCTATTTTGGGAGGGCTTTTCTTATTTGTAGAAATGGATAGCTTATTCTTCTTTTGCTTCAGCTTCAGGAGCATAAGCCATGGCTGCAAAACGCTGGTACGTATTGTAACGCCATTTTGCATTATCTTCTGCCGCTTTAAATAATTCCTGAGCAACTTCAGGGAATGATTTAAGCAGTGCAGTATAACGAACTTCACCTTTCAGGAAGTCCTGAAATTTATCCCATTGTGGTTCTTTGCTGTCGAAAACAAATGGATTCTTGCCTTCTTCTTCCATCTGTGGGTTAAATCGCCACAAGTGCCAGTAACCGCTTTCAACGGCCAGTTTGGTTTCATCCTGTGATTTACCCATTCCCTTACGCAGACCATGGTTAATACAAGGTGAGTAAGCAATAATCAGCGACGGACCTGGATAAGCTTCAGCTTCTTTCAGTGCTTTGAAATACTGAGCCTGGTTGGCACCCATTGCTACCTGGGCTACGTAAACATAACCATAAGTTGTTGCCATCAGACCGAGGTCTTTTTTACGGATGCGTTTACCCGAAGCAGCAAATTTGGCTACAGCACCAACAGGCGTTGATTTGGATGACTGACCACCTGTATTTGAGTAAACCTCTGTGTCCATTACAAGAATGTTTACATCTTCACCGGTTGCAATCACGTGATCCAGACCTCCGTAACCGATATCGTATGCCCAACCGTCACCACCGAAAATCCATACTGATTTCTTAACCAGGTATTTCTCCAGGGCGAGAATTTCTTTGGCTACATCCGCTTTCTCATTTTTCAGAGCATCAATTACAGCTTTTGAAACCAGCCTTGTTTTTTCACCGTCTTCTTTGGCTTCAATCCATGCTTTGAATGCTTCCTTGGTTGTTTCGCCTACATTGTAAAGGTTTTCTGTCATCAGGCGTTCAATGCGGTTACGCAATTGTTTTACACCTTTCGCCATACCTAAACCATACTCTGCATTATCTTCGAACAATGAGTTTGCCCAGGCTGGTCCCTGACCTTCAGCATTTTTACAGTAAGGTGTTGCAGGAGCAGAACCACCGTAGATTGAAGAACAACCTGTAGCATTTGCTACCATCATGCGGTCACCGTATAACTGTGTGATCAGTTTAATATAAGGTGTTTCACCACAACCGGCACATGCACCTGAGAATTCGAACAATGGTTGTGCAAACTGTGAGTTTTTGACGTTGGTATATTTATCAAGCAGATTATCCTTAATCGTAACGTTTTTAACCAAATAATCCCAGTTATCCTGTTCTTTACGCTGTGATTCAAGTGGTTTCATGATCAATGCTTTCTCTTTTGACGGACAAACATCAGCACAGTTACCACATCCGGTACAGTCAAGTACAGTAACCTGAATTCTGTACTGTAATCCTAACAGTGCTTTTCCATTTGCTTTTTTACCTTCCAAACCTTCCGGTGCATCTGCCATTTCTTTTTCATCCAGTAAGAACGGACGGATAGCGGCGTGAGGACATACATAAGCACATTGGTTACACTGAATACAATTATCCATCTGCCATTCAGGCACGTTAACCGCAATACCGCGTTTTTCATATGCAGCAGTTCCGGCAGGGAAAGTTCCGTCTTCATAGCCTTTGAACGCTGATACAGGAAGATCGTCACCATTCTGAGCATTGATGGGCTCAACAATGTTTTTGATGAAATCCGGTATATCGCGGGAATCCTTCTCTTTTGTTACAGTCAGTTTTGACCATTCGGCAGGAACCTCAATTTTTGTAATATTCGTTCCACCGGCGTCAACTGCAGCAAAGTTCATATTCACAATATCCTCACCTTTTTTACCAAATGATTTTACAATCATTTTCTTCATTTCTTCAACTGCCTTATCGTAAGGAATTACATTGGCAATTTTAAAGAATGCACTCTGCATGATAGTGTTGGTACGGTTACCCAAACCAATTTCTTCAGCTAGAGCTGTTGCATTAATGGTATAAAAGCTGATGTTATGATCTGCCATATATTTTTTAATGTCGTTTGGCAGATGTTTTTTTGTTTCTTCCTCATCCCAGATTGAATTCAAAAGGAAGGTTCCTCCATCTTTCAATCCTTTCAGCATATCATACTGACCCAAATAGGCAGGAACGTGACAAGCTACAAAATCCGGCGTATTAACCAGGTAAGTTGAACGGATCGGTGTATCACCAAAACGAAGGTGAGACGTTGTAAAACCACCTGATTTTTTTGAGTCATATGCAAAATATGCCTGACAGAATTTATCAGTAGAGTTACCGATAATTTTAATAGAGTTTTTGTTGGCTCCAACAGTACCGTCCGAACCTAAACCGTAGAATTTACCTTCGAATGTTCCTTTAGGCGCCAATGAAATTTCTTTTCCCATTGGAAGAGAAGTGAAGGTAACATCGTCAACAATACCTACAGTGAACTGATTTTTAGGTTCAGTCATTTTAAGGTTTTCGTATACGGCTAAGATAGATGCCGGCGTTGTTTCTTTAGAAGAAAGACCGTAACGGCCACCAACAACAACCGGAGCATTTTCTTTTCCGTAGAACAGATTCTTAATGTCAAGATATAATGGTTCACCTTCTGAGCCTGGTTCTTTAGTACGATCCAGAACTGCAATACGTTTACAGCTTTTAGGGAACGCATTCATGAAATGTTTGGCTGAGAACGGACGATACAGATGAACGGCAATCAAACCAACTTTTTCACCTTTCGCTGTCAGATAATCAACGGTTTCACGAATGGTTTCTGTTACTGAACCCATGGCTATGATTACATTCTCTGCATCTTTGGCACCGTAATAATCAAACAAATGGTATTCACGTCCGGTGATTTTGCTGATTTTTCCCATGTAATCTTCAACGATATCTGGAACAGCAATGTAAAATGGGTTACAAGCTTCACGTGCCTGGAAATAAATATCCGGGTTTTCAGCTGTACCTCTTGTTACAGGATTCTCAGGATTTAAAGCACCGTCACGGAATGCCTGGAGAGCTTTCTGATCAAGGAGTGGGGCGAGATCTTCGTTACTCAGGGCTTCAATTTTCTGAATTTCGTGTGAAGTACGGAATCCATCGAAAAAGTGCAAGAAAGGAATTCTGGTTTTGATAGAAGCTAAGTGAGCCACACCGGCCAGATCCATAACTTCCTGTACCGAACCGGTTGCCAGCATGGCAAAACCAGTCTGGCGTGTTGCCATAACATCCTGGTGGTCACCAAAGATTGACAATGCCTGAGCTGCTAAAGAACGCGCTGATACATGGAATACACCTGGTAAAAGTTCACCGGCAATTTTGTACATATTAGGAACCATAAGCAGTAGTCCCTGAGAAGCAGTAAAAGTTGAAGTTAAAGCACCTGCCTGTAAAGATCCGTGCACTGCACCTGCAGCACCGGCTTCAGACTGCATTTCTTCGACACGTACAGTTTCCCCAAAAATGTTTTTTCTTCCGTTAGCGGCCCATTCGTCAACGTTTTCGGCCATATTAGAAGATGGGGTGATCGGGTAAATGGCGGCTACCTCGCTGAACATGTAAGCGATGTGAGCTGCGGCATGGTTACCGTCACATGTTAAGAATTTTTTGTTCTTTGCCATTTCTACAAATTTTAAAAGTTTATATGTTCTGTTTATTTTTATTAATATAAAAATCCAAATAACCACAATGGAACGATATTCTCATTCCCTTTTTCTATCATATCCACCGCGTAAATAATATCACTGTTTTTACCAGTCCCTTTAGCATCCTGAGATACATCAAAATTAATTTTCTGATCTACAATAAATGGATTCTTTAGCGTCCCGCTGTTTATTTTATGATCCTTGTGAAGCATGTTGTAAAGGAATGTTTCATTCAGGATTTGCGGGTTTGAATAATCCCTGTCAATGGCAAATGCCAGGTTTGTATTGTGCAGGTAAACCTTATCCGGTTTCTTAGGATAATCCTCATTAATAGGATAGAGCAGGTTTACCATGCGTGCATCCTTTAAATACTTAATGTAATTGCTTACGGTTGCACGGGATGTTTTAATCTGTGTACTCAGTTTACTGACATTAGGTGTTGCAGGAGCATCCTGTGATATCAAGTATAGTAGCTGCCGTAATTTAGGCAGATATTTCAGTTCAATCTGCTTCAAAAGTGTGATATCAATCTCCAGCATCATATTCATAGTTTTCAGAAGGTTCTCCGAAAAATTACTTTTTTCAAGGTAGAACGGATAGTAACCATGATGTAAATAATCCTGGAAGTAGGCGAGAGGCCTTACTTTTGAAGTAATGTCTTTTGCTAACTGTTTGTGATCCTTTAAAATAGTTTGCAGGTCGAATGCCGGAAATCCAAGTCCTGTTTTTTCATTTATATATTCCCTGAACGAAAATCCACGTAAATTGTACGAAGCAACTTTGCCATACAGGTCAGGATTTTCTTCTTTCAGACGCATGACACTTGAACCGGTAAATACGACTTTCAGCTCCGGATAGTTTTCATTAATGAACCTAAGTTCATGCGACCATTCCGGATATTTGTAAACCTGATCTATTAATAATATTCGTCCGCCTTTTTTGTAAAACTCATCAGCGAAATTAATAAGCGAGCGCTGAGTGAAATAAAAACTGTTGAGATTGATATAAAGACATGAACGCTCGTCGTTCAGATATTGACGGGCATGCGCCAGCAAAAAAGAGGTTTTTCCAACGCCACGACTTCCTTTAATTCCGATTAAAGGTTGCGACCAATCTATTTCCTGCATGAGAAGCCTCTCGACATGATAGTCAAGATTTTCAACCAAATACCGGTGTGTTCTGTAAAATGCGTCCACGTTTTAAAAATTGCACTGCAAAAGTATGGATTTAAATGGCATAATTGTAAAGTAGAGATTGCAATTTTTATGCAAAACTGTAATTTATATTTGATAAAAATAAACACAATATGGAAGGTGTATATGTTAAAATGTGTTTTATACTGTACAATTCAGAAATAATTGAAAGTATTCAGGTATTCCTGAAATGTAATATTTGATATCTTTATGTCCATAAATTAAAATCTTATGTCTTGGCTCCTGGTTCATGATTCTAAATTACTGTTGTACGGGTAGCACTTCTATGATTCCTCGCTTCACTCGGAAAGACAGGTATTGGAGGGCTTTTGAGCTGAAGGATGGGTTGATTTGCGAATCAGTCGCAAATCAACCCATCCTTCAGCCCCTTTTGAACCTAATAGACTGTCATTCTGAGCGTAATAAAATGAAGCGAAGAATTTATATGTATATTGATTTTTTACTAGGACAACAATGATGCTACATTATAAATTTTAATAAATGAAAAAATTAGTTTTACTCCTTTTAGTTTTTGTAGGTATAAGTGTTTCGGGACAGGAATACAACAGCACCTTATGGAAAATTAGTGGAAACGGTTTGGAGCAACCGTCTTATTTGTTTGGCACTATGCATATAATGCCTAAAAAACTGTTTAATATTTCGAATAAAACAAAAGAGCTGATTGAGAGCTGCGATGTGATAACATTTGAAGTCAATATGTTTGATCTTTCATTTTCAGAAAAACTGAGTTTAGCTTCTAAAATGTACCTTAAAAATGGATCTACCCTGGAACAACTTATGAACAGGGATGAGTTTACAGCATTGGTTGATTTTGCCAGGGACACGTTAAGAATTAAGGAAAGGAAATTTATGAAGAGATATAACCGGTTAACTCCTTTTGCTTTAAATTCTCTATTTATAGCAAAATATATTGGTAAATATAAAATGTATGAGCAGGAGTTTTATAAGCTGGCTAAAAAGAATAAAAAGGAAATTACTGAACTGGAAACAATGGCTTTCCAGTTAAGCCTTGTCAGTGATATGCCTTTTGAAACGCAGGTTGAGTATTTTCTGGATGTTACAGAAATGTCAGAGTTATACGACCTGATCAATTTATACAGGAAACAGGATCTCGATGCCATTTATGATCAGTCGGAAGAAGAAGCCGAACAGGATAAGGAGATGCAGACTTTCATGAAAAAGTTTCTGGTTGACCGTAATGCTGACTGGATTCCGAAGATTGTTTACCAGATAAGTCAGCATTGTTCATTTATCGCTGTTGGTGCAGCTCATTTGCCCGGAAAGGAAGGGGTGATAAACCTTTTAAGAGAACAGGGCTATACTGTTGAACCTGTAGCTCAGTAAGCGGAGTTTCTATGTTGCTTTTAATATTTTAAGCAGACGTTCCCACGATTTATCTCTGGCTGTTTTGTTTTCTGCAGATCCTTTCGGGTCATCTCCCTGACGCATATAGGCATGACCAGCTCCTTCGTAAATCACATAGTCATAGCTTTTTCCAGCTTCCTTCATTAATTTCTCAGTTTCAGGAATCCCTGCATTGATGCGTTGATCGTTTCCACCATAAAATCCATAAACCGGAGCAGCAATTTGTTTAATACCTTTTTTGTCCGGTGCACTTCCGTAAAATACCAGGGCTGCTTTAATATCATGATTGTACGTTGCCATTCTGAAGCTCTGAGTTCCGCCCCAGCAAAAACCAATAACAGAAGTCTTTCCGTTTCCAGCCGGGATTTGTGACGCATACTTCTGTACGGCATTCAGATCATTCATTACCTGATCAGGTGTCAGAGCATAAATAGCGTTCCTGGCTTCATCAGAGGACTTGAAGTCAGACGTTCTGCTGAGTGAAGGACCAAAATCAGACAGCAGATCCGGTGCTATCACAATAAATCCCTTTCCGGCAAGCTGATCTGCAAAGCTACGTACCCAGTCCGTTAAACCACGGTTTTCATGAATGGCAATAACGACGGTGGCTTTTTTTGATGTTTCAGGATAAACTACAAAACAGTTCACGTCACGGTCACCTGATTTGACCTTTATCCATTCCTGATGCCGCGGTGATGCATCCAGTTCCTTCAATGCAAAATCCTGAGCATGCATTGTTAAGAGGGGAAATGACGCCAACAAAAGAATAAATATTCGTTTCATCCGTTTAAAATTTTCAAGTTTGGGAAAATAATACTTTAAAATTTGAGAACGGATGTAACCGCTCCGCTCTCACATGAACTTATTTTAATCATGCTTATTTGTCGAATTTCTGATTAAAAAAGTTCATGCTCGCTTCATACCAATTCAATTTACGTTATAACAAATTTTAAACTGAATGGTTGATTGAAGGTAAGCTAAGTCGGCAGCAAAGTTCTTAATGTCAGGGAGAAAGCATCTGTTGGCAGAACAATAGAATTATTTGACGGACATCAGCGTAAATTGTATTTTGGCTTTACCCAATAACTTTTAAAAAAATCAGAGCCAGATATAAACGACCACAAACAGAATACCTGCCAGGGCAAACCAGGCGCCTCGTCTGGCAAATCCATTTTTGCCGCGTACCATAATCAGACCCGATATCGCCAGGAATATGAGTGCTCCGGCAAAAATATCAGACGGTGTAGTCCAGAATTTTTTTTGATTGTAATGCAGTTTATTGAAAAAGAAAATAACAGGTTTTTTCTTATAAAATTCAAACCAGAGTTCTCCACTTTGGTAATTGTAAAACCCAACACCTCCTTTTAAAAATAACTGATATCCTGTTTCCTGCGGTAATACCTTATTAATTGTGTATTCAGGATAGCTTTTCCCAAAATCGGCGGCAAAACGGTCAACAGTTAATGAGTTCTCAAACTTATCCTGTACTAAAACAGTCTTATAGGCCGGATCAACGCCCTGCTTTTTATGGTTCAGGATAATGCCCGATATACTGTAAACAATGGTAATTCCGACCAGAAAATAACCCAGATCGCGGTGAAGGATTCTGAGCCATTTTCTGATCCATTTATTAGTCAGCCACTTCATACGAAATACCTTCGGCATAATAGGTGGCGTAATAATCTTTGCCGTTATTTTTCATCCACTGACGCATCTGGTTGATATTCTGCATCTCAATGCTGCAGTTCTCTCCATCAGCTTCTGCATCTTCCGGATGTTTTTCCAGTACAGCAGCTTCTTTTTGTTGAATATCGTCTGCAGTTAAGCGGTCTTCTTTAATGATACATTTAACCTTAAGGTTGGATCCCACCAGTTCCTTGCCGAAACTTTCAATATCACCAGCTGCCTCTATGCGGATTGATTGTTCTCCTGTGGAATCAATAAGAAAAGCTCTGCGGCCGGAATGTGAGCATACATGGTCAACAGTACCTGAAACAATTACGACTTTATCGACATTTTGATCCAGTGAACCAATCAGTTCATTTACATTTACTGTTTTAACTTCAGCTTCAGCTTTGGATTCTTTAGATTTAGTGTTGCACGCAAACAAAGCAACAGCCAAAAGGGTTAAAATAAAGGTCTTTTTGTACATGGTGTAAAATTTTATTCAGGGACGAAAATAGTAAAACCTTTTGATATAGCAGCATCATATTCCGCAATTGAAAACCTGACACTAAAAGATCATTAATCTGAAGATTCGGAAAGTATTAATCTCTGTACCGGAGATTTACAATTCAGGCTGGTTTGGATTACATTTGTATTGATATAAAATGATGAAATGATAACAGGTAAATCAAATAAACTATCTACAGCACTTGTGCAACTGACACTGGCTTTCAACGGTTCCCCCGGCAGGTTGTTTGCGCTTAGGATGACCGTTTCCATGGCATTGCTGTCAATTCCTTTTATCATTATTGGAAAGCCATTTTATGGTGTTACACTGGCTTTAGGGGCAGTGGCAGCAGGTCTTTCAGAAACGGATGATCATCCGAGAGGACGTATAAAAGCACTGACTCTCACTGTTATAAGTTTTTTCGTTTCAAGTTTTGCCGTAGGCCTTTTGAACAATAATCCTTTCTGGTTAGGTGCAGGATTTATTTTGTCTACCATTTTATTTATTCTTCTGGGAGGAACCGGAGAACGATACCGGGCAATCACATTCGGATCAATACTTATCGGTATTTATGCGATGCTGGGAATTGAAATAAGTCCCGCCTGGTACTGGCAGGCAGTATTGCTTCCAGCAGGAGCATTATTCCATGGCCTGTTAACACTCATCCTGATGTACCGAAAACCTTTTCGACTACTCGATGAACAGATGTCCAACGGATTTATTAACCTTTCGGTCTATCTTGAAAAGAAATCAGGGTTATTTCCGAGTAATTTAAAAGACCAGCAGCCTATAAACCAGGAGCTGGCACTATTGAATATCAGCGTGGTTAATTCGCTTGAAAAAATCAAGGATGTGCTGAACAGCTACGGCAGAGAACTCAATACACCGGAACAACTTCGTCCTTATCTCCAGCGTTTTATGGTATTGCAGAGTTTGCATGAGCGTGCAGCTTCAAGCCATGAACAGCATGACAAATTAAGTGGTGAAGCCGGAAGCCCGGAGGTGATGAGTGCCATGGGAGAAATGCTGCGGCAGTTGTCGTATGCTACAAGGCAGGTTGGTGAGAAAATGCTCACCGGCACAAAATATCAACATCCGCTTGCACTGGAACTGATTTCAAAAGCTATTGATGAGAAACTGAAAACAATGGATGCAGAGAGGGCTCAGGCACTTCGCCTGTTGCATCATAATCTTGATCGTTCTCAACAGGCTCTTAAATACCTCGATAACACTGAAGAGGGGAGTGCTGTTCCCCGGTTAAGAAAAGATGAAAGGAATCCATTTCAACGGTTTAAGGCTCTGCTGACTTTTGAACATCCCCGCATGCGTTATGCTATCCGACTAAGCATGAGTTTTCTGATTGGGTTTTTTATTGAGCGATATTTTCAACTGGATAAAGGAGCCTGGGTCATGCTGACCAGTTTGTTTGTAAGTCAGATAACCTATAGTGAAACGCGCCGCCGTTTATTTCAACGTTTACTGGGAACTGCCAGTGGTGTTGTACTGGGTGTAATACTGCTGCAGGTTTTTACCAATACAGCAGCACAGGTTCTGATGATGCTTGGTTCGGCTTTTGCATTCTTCTATTGGGTCAGAAGCAGGTATTCTGTGGCAGTTGTTTTCATAACCACATTTGTGATCAGCGCATTTAACCTGATATCAAAAGATGCCGGAATGCACATTATGGTTCCACGTTTAATAGACACCATAATCGGTGCATCTATTGCATTTATCGTTATACGGCTGCTTTGGCCGGGATGGCAGTACAGGCGTATGCCGGGCCTGATTTCCAAAGCTTTGCTGAAGAATATGGCTTATCTCCGGGCTATAACAAATGAATATAATGTACATACAGAGGACGATCTGGAATATCGAATTGCGCGACGCGAGGCCCATCTGGCAGACAATGAGCTGGCGCTGGCTTGGAACAGCATGCGTCTTGAACCCAAAAGCAAACAAATGTCCATGCAGCAGGCTTTTACCCTTACTTACCTTAATCATGCTTTGTTATCGCATATTTCTGCCCTCGGAGCACACAGAGAGACCAGTTCGCCCGATTTAAATGAAATAAGAACTGTAAGTAACCGGGTGATGGAAGGTTTAAAGGAAGCAGGCCATTATTCTGAAACGGAACAACAGGGATTTTCTTCAGATCTTACAGTTCTGTTAAACGATTTGCAAGAGCAGTTATCAGCTTCTGAGTCAGGGCTGCAAAAACAGCGATTGAGGTTGCTGTATAACATTGCAGGCACCACCGAGAAAATTGTCTGTGAAATTCAGTCGCAGTAGGGTTAAAAACTTATTGCTAAACTTGAGAGCATAAAAAAACCTCCCGAAAGCCGGAAGGTTTTTTCTTATGGTGTTGTTTGGAATTAGTCAAGTTGAGGACCTGCAGCAACCAATGCTTTACCTTCTTCGTTATCAGTGTATTTAACAAAGTTTTTAATAAAGCGTGAGCCAAGATCTTTAGCTTTTTCTTCCCAATCTTTAGCATCAGCATATGTATCACGAGGATCCAGAATATTAGGATCAACCCCGGGTAATGCAGTTGGTACTTCCAGATTGAAAATAGGAATTGTTTTTGTTTCAGCTTTTTCGATAGAACCATCGAGAATAGCATCGATGATACCACGTGTATCTTTAATAGAGATACGTTTTCCTGTTCCATTCCATCCTGTGTTTACCAGGTAAGCTTCTGCTCCGTGTTCTTCCATCTTTTTAACGAGTTCCTCACCGTATTTAGTTGGGTGAAGTGAAAGGAAAGCAGCACCGAAACAAGCTGAGAAGGTAGGCTGTGGAGATGTTACACCACGTTCAGTACCAGCCAGTTTAGCTGTAAATCCTGAAAGGAAATGGTATTTTGTCTGTTCTTTGGTCAGTTTTGAAACAGGAGGTAATACACCGAATGCATCTGCAGACAAGAAAATTACCTTGTTGGCGTGTCCTGCTTTTGAAACCGGCTTAACAATATTATTGATATGGTAAATCGGATAGGAAACACGTGTATTCTGTGTTACAGATCCATCGTTAAAATCGATTTTACCAGCTTCATCTACCGTCACATTCTCAAGCAGTGCATTTCTTTTGATTGCACCATAAATATCCGGTTCAGCTTCAGGATCAAGATTAATTGTTTTAGCATAACATCCACCTTCGAAGTTGAAGATACCGTCATCGTCCCAACCGTGCTCGTCATCACCGATAAGCTCACGTTTTGGATCTGTGGAAAGTGTTGTTTTTCCGGTTCCTGATAAACCGAAGAAAATAGCCACGTCACCATCTTTACCTTTATTGGCAGAACAGTGCATCGAAGCCATACCGTTTAACGGCAGGTAGTAGTTCATCATGGCAAACATACCTTTCTTCATTTCACCACCATACCATGAACCACCAATAACCTGCATTTTTTCCGAAAGGTTAAATACAGTATATACTTCTGAATTTAATCCGTGCTCTTTCCACTTTGTATTAGTGGTTTTAGAGGCATTCATTGATACAAAATCAGGTTCACCATAGTTGGCCAGTTCTTCTTCTGTTGGACGAATGAACATGTTTTTTACGAAGTGTGCTTGCCATGCCACTTCCATTATAAAGCGTACTTTTAATCTTGAATCAGCGTTTGCTCCACAGAATGTATCCATTACGAATAATTTCTTGCCGGAGAGCTGCTCAACAGTTGTTTTTTTAAGATCGTTCCATACCTCTGTAGAAACAGGTTTGTTATCGTTAGGAGATCCGGGAGTGGTCCACCACATGGTATCTTCTGTTGTTGCATCTTTTACAATGTATTTATCCTTAGGAGAACGTCCGGTGAAGATACCGGTCATCACATTCACCGCATCCAGTTCTGTAAGCTGACCTTTTTCAAATCCTTCCAGACCCGGTTTCATCTCTTCTTCAAACAACTGCTCGTACGATGGATTATGGACGATCTCCTTGACGTCCAGGATGCCGTACTTGCTTAAATCTAAATTTGCCATAGCTCTTAATCGTTTTTTATGTTAATAATTGTTCTATCCGGTTATAAAATACGCCCTGTTTGAGCGGTTACAAAAATAGAAAATATTTTAATTATGGAAATATTTCTTTAATCTTTTTGCTTTATTTAAAATTCGTATGAATAATGAGGACCTTATGGTTCGAACAGTTTTTTAAGGTCACACAAAAATATAATTTTTAAGTTCTTAACCTATTAATTTAATAGTTAATATAGAAATATAATTACATTTGTTCAATTAACATTACTTATAAATATGAACCTTATAGATAAGGATGCTTTGCAAAAGTACATGGGTGGGCCACTTAAAAATCCGCTCATATTCAATATTGCTTACCAGGCTTCAGGTTTTTCTAAAATAAACAGGATTTATAAAAAATACATGGTGAACCAAACCGGATTGAATTTTATAGATGCTTCTTTTGAAACACTGAATATTAAATATGTATGTCCTGAAAACGATCTGAAACATATTCCTAAGACAGGTCCTTTTATTGTTATTTCCAATCACCCATATGGTTTTCTGGACGGATTGATTCTGATCAGAATTTTCGCAGAACGTTTTGAGGGATTTAAGGTGCTTGCCAATTATTTTTTAAGATTGTTTTCTCCTATTGCCGATTATTTTATTGAGGTTGATCCGTTTACACTGGGCACACACACCAATAAAAAAGGGGTAAAAGGTGCATTGCAACATTTGGAAGATGGTCATCCTATTGGTATTTTTCCTTCCGGAGACATTACCACAAGGTCGCGGAAGCGTAAGTTTGTAAGCAGTACGGAATGGAATCTGGCATCGATAAAACTGATAGAAAAAGCCGGGGTTCCGGTAATACCGGTTTACTTTAGTGGTAAGAACAGCCGACTGTACAAAATTACAGAACGGATAAATCCGATTCTCAGATCGATATCACTTCCCCGGGAATTTCTAAGAAAAAAAGATGAGGAAGTCTTCTTTAGAATTGGGATGCCTATAAAGCCCGAAGATTATATTAAATCGGATACACCGGCAACGCGCGATTTTCTTCATTCTACGGTCAATGCGTTAAAATATTCATCTCCCGAAGACAAAAGAATATTAAAGCTGAACCTGAAATTCAGGGTTAAAAAGCCGGAGCCAATTATTCTCCCGGTTGATCCGGAAGTTCTGGAAAAAGAAATATTTGCACTACCGGCAGAACATAAGCTTATGTCCCGGAATGAGTTTGATGTGTACTATGCATCTAAAGATCTTATCCCAAATGTTTTAATGGAAATTGGCCGTTTAAGAGAGATTACCTTTCGCGAAGTTGGAGAAGGTACAAACCGGTCTTTTGATCTGGATGACTATGATACTTACTACGATCAGTTGTTTGTGTGGAACCGTGTAGAAAAGGAATTGCTTGGTGGTTACAGATTGGGCAGGGGTGACATAATTATAGAAAAATATGGTAAGAAGGGGTTTTACATTACGTCGCTGTTTGATGTGGATGACGAGATGATTCCCGTTTTTTCCCAAACCATTGAAATGGGACGTTCCTTTGTTGTATCAAAATACCAGAAGAAGCCACTGTCGTTATTTTTGCTTTGGAACGGGATATTGAAATTTGTGCTCAAACATGATTCTCAGCGTTATCTTATGGGGCCTGTGAGCATCAGTAACGATTTTTCGCAATTCTCGAAGGAATTGATCATGTCCTTTATCAGAAAGTATTATTTCAATACTGAACTGGCAGCATATATTCATCCTAAAATGGAATTTAAAGTCAGTGGCTTTCGTGAACATGAGGTTGAATCTATTCTGGATCAACATAAAGATGATTTGAAAAAGCTGGATAATTACATTTCAACACTCGAAATTCAGGGCATGCGTATTCCTGTTTTGATCAAGAAGTATCTGAGTCAGAATGCAAGGGTGGTTGGCTTTAATGTTGATCCTGATTTTAATTATTCTCTGGACGGTTTGATGATTTTGGATATCAATGAATTGCCTCCTGAATCACTTGAGATCTTTAATTCGTGATATAGACATAAGACACAAGATATTGGACGTAAAAAATGCAAATTTCATGCAAATCGTTATTTTTGTGAATCAGAAAAATAATGTTACCGCATTCGGATAATTTGATCCCGGTACCAGATCGTTTAAGCAATGACCTTTAATAAGACTACTACATATGCATTGATGATTCTTACACACATGGCTAAACACCCTGATGTGAATGTCTCAGCAACGCTTTTAAGTAGGGAACTGAAAATTCCACTTCAGTATTGCAGACGTATTTTAACCGATCTTACCAATAAAGATTTATTACGAAGTATCCATGGCCGTAAGGGAGGATTTGTCCTTGTGAGACCAAGTGCAGAGATTTTTGTTTCGGAAATAGTGGAAGCTTTTGAAGGATTCACCAACGTGCACCGCTGTATCATGGGGTTTGAAAACTGTCCTGTAGAGAAAGGCTCACATTGTGTTCTGCATACTTCTTTCGACAGTGCCCGGAAGCAGTTTGTTTCAATTTTAAGAAATACAACACTGGATAATTTTATCCTGGATGATGGTGCTATTTCCTGATTCTGTAAATTAAAACATCCTTTGCTTCAACTTCATGATTTATTCTTAAAAATCGTTTTTGGGCAAATTCAATATCGGTTGAACCAAAATTAAAACTGATTTCTTCTCCCTTGCAATGGCATAAACCTTTCAGACCGGACATTTCTTTTGCATCTTCCGGAATTTCAAGATTTACTACTTTTATTTCATCCGAGAAATTGCAGATAAAGATCAGAACCTCTTCTGTTGTGTATCTCAAAAAGGAATAGATGCTGTAACTGTCATATTCAGGATTATCTTTATTTGCCCACTGAAGACCATAGAACATCCCTTCAGAAACGCACTTTTCGGTTCTGGCAAAATTCAAAATATCGACATATAACTGGCGCAATCTTTTTTGCTCATCCGTTAACTGTCCACCGTCAAATTTTCCGTTATTCATCCAATTCTGTTGCGATTTAACGCCCCAATAGTCAAATATGGTTGTCCGGCCGTCAAATCCGCTGAACCCTTCAGCATCTGCAGCAGTTTCACCAAGCTCCTGTGCAAAATAATGCATATATGGTCCGGGATTCAGGCAGGTGGAAATTACAAGGGCGGGAATGATTGTAAACGGATCTTTAATAAAGAAATCAGAAGCTATGCGTTGTTCGTCATGATTCTCCAAAAAGTTGAGCATATGTTGTTTAATGTCATCAATGTCCTGCCAACACTTTGTAATATCGGTAGCGGATTGTTTTCCCTGCAGTACTCCTTTTAATGTATCATACAGGCCAACTTTATCGTATAAAAAGTCAAATTTACCTTTGTTGATATATTCCCTGTACAGCTGAGGATTATATACTTCTGCTATAAAGATAACCGATGGGAATCTTGACTTAATTTCAGGGATGACCCATTCCCAGAATTCAACAGGAACCATTTCTGCCATATCACACCTGAAACCGTCAATTTCTTTACTGGCCCAGAATGTAAGTACTTCCAACATTTTATACCATGTATTCGGAATGGGTGAGAAATGTTTTGCATGTCCGTTTAAGTAATCCACACCGTAATTCAGTTTTACCGTTTCGTACCAATCATGATCACCCGGATTGGCAGAAAAACAGTCATTGCCTGTAACTTTAGCAGGAAACTCAGAATAGACATCTGGTTGATATGCGTCAGGAATATTTGGTAGACGTAATAACTGACCCGGGATATAATAAAAATTATTGTTAGGATTAAAAGCATCGGACTGGTTGTCGTGTTCACCAAAGCAAAATACACTTTCTGGTTTTGAATCTGATTTATAACCTCTCGAAACATGATTCGGAACAAAGTCGATAATTACTTTTAATCCCGCTTCATGTGTGCGTTGAGCCAGGTTTTCAAATTCTTTCATTCTTTCCGGAATATTTTCTGCGAAGTCTGGACAAACGTCATAGTAATCCCTTATGGCATAGGGCGAACCAGCCTGGCCCTTTACAATTTCAGCAGGGGAGGCCTGAATTCCGAATTCCGGATATCCGGTCTTGCTTGCATGCTCAAGAATCCCGGTATACCAGATATGGGTTGTCCCCAGTTCTTTAATTCCATTAAATGCTTCGGATGTGAAATCGTTAAATTTTCCACATCCGTTCTCCCTAATGGTGCCGGAAGGTTTATTTGTATTATTTTTGTTTCCGAATAGTCTTGTAAATGCCTGGTAAATGATAAATTTTTCCATCCCTTAATTTTTATACAAAGTTATGGTAATAAACCTACAAAAATCTTTTAAAAACATGACTAAAATATTGCTTTTGATATTTTTTTGTGTCTCAGCCCCCAATATTTATGCTCAATTTGTGAATGCCGGCACGGATCGATCGTCGATTGACTGGAACAAAATAGAAACATTGCATTACATTGTAATTTATCCTGAGAATTATGAAAGTCAGGCTATTGAATACGCAATGAAGCTTGAAAAGGCGTATAAATACGTCAATTATTCGCTTGGTTTTGAACCTAAAAAATTCACTTATGTGCTACGCACACATTCTGCTGTTGCCAACGGTATGACGGCTGTGGCACCTAATAAGGTAGAATTATGGACCAAGCCTTATCAGGACAGTTACGGGCAGGCCTGGGATGAACAACTGATTTTGCACGAAGGCAGACATGTGGTTCAGTTTACCAGTATGTACAGGGGGGCATCCAAACTTCCCATCTGGTTGACCGGACAAATGGGATATTCTTTCCCTGTTGGCTTATATATCCCAAACTGGTTTATGGAAGGTGATGCGGTTGTTACTGAAACAGCACTTTCAGACTACGGACGGGGAAGACAAGCTTCCTTTGAAAAGGAAATGCGGGCATATTTTCTGCAAAAAGGAAATCCGGGATACGATAAGATGATTCTTGGATCGTACCGGGATTTTATACCTGACCATTATGCTACCGGCTACCAAATAGTAGCTGCTAACAGGGTTTTTCGTGATCCTGACATATTTAAAACAAAGCTGGATAAAATTGCCCGGTACCCATGGTATATATGGCCCTTTTCAAGGCGCAGTAACGGTTTAAAGGATACACGGAAGTTTAAATATTACAAATATGCTGCAGATACCCTTATGGAATTATGGAAAGCACAGGATCAACTCGTAAAAGCTGATCAGCCGGATATAATTTACACGTCAAAGGATTATTCAGGTTTGGAATACATAACAGAAGAGGGATCTGATCTTTACGCATATCAAAGTAATCTGAGCCGCGTGCCTCAGATCGTGAAAATTGACACATCCGGTTTTGTGGTACCTGTTTTATCGCTGGGGTACAACAATGGAAAGTATTTTGATGTTAAGGATCATAAGTTGTTGTATACTCTTGAAATGCCGAATGCAAGATGGGAGCAGGAAAGTCAGCAGGCTGTTTATGTATATGATATGCAAAAGTTCAAGAATAAAAGGTTGACGCATTACAACAGCTATTACAGTCCGGTATTTAATCCTGTAAAGGATCAGATTGCTGCAGTAGAAATGAATGATCTGAATGGTTGTAATCTGGTAATCCTTAATCCGCAGAATGGCAGCATAATTAAGCGGCTTAAAAATGATAATAACGGGTATATTATTACTCCAAAATGGACTCCGGACGGAAAGTCACTGGTTTATATCAAAATCACAGATGGTGGCAAAATACTGTGCCGGAATGATTTTAAAGAGGAGAAGATTTTATTTGGGCCCGATAATATGGATTTCAAGCATCCTTATGTGACAGGCGAATATGTATTTTTTTCAGGGGATTGGTCCGGAATAGAAAATATCTACCAGATACCTCTTACCGGAGGAGAACCTGTACGTATTACTAATTCAAGGTTTGGGGCAATATCACCTACTTTTATTGATGGGGATCTGGTGTATCTGGATTATACATGGAAAGGAAATGAGGTTGTCAAACAAAATGACAATCAGATGCTTAATCAAAACCTTACAGAGGTGCCCAATTATGCCCCTAACCTTTACCGAAATCTGGCTGAAATGGAGTTAGGTAAAGTTGATTTCAAAGAAAAAGATTCAACAGAATACAGCATTAGCCGGTACAATAAATTTGCACATCAGTTTAATTTTCACAGCTGGATACCTGGTGCTGCCTATCAACTTGGAGGGCAGGCATATTTACCCGGTGTGTCATTGCTGTCCCAAAGCATGCTGAATGATGCAACAATGTCGGTTGGAATTAATTTTGCGTCGACCAACAAAGATGAAAAGTTTTACTTTAACTACATCTACCGCGGTTTTCTTCCTGTGATTCATTTTAACACCTATTATGGTGCATGGAACCAAAACATTTTAGTTATAGATGAAACAGGATACGGGTATAATGTGAGTACAGATATCAATGCCTTGCGGTTCGAGGGCAAGGTAGAATTCCCGTTTGTCTTCAGGCATCTTTCAGAGTATATTACATTATCTCCTTTTATCTATGGTAGCTATGCATCAGACAGGTATACATTTCAGAATACCGGTTCAATGGAATTTGACAAAGGCCAGGGAACCAGAACATTTTATGGTATTGGATTGTATCATTCCTGGTTGAAACAAAACGCTTACCGGAACCTAAAAACAAACTGGGGATATGAAATTACGGCAATCCTGCAAAAATTTGATAGGCACTATAAAATGTCAGGCTCTGAAGATTCTCAAATATATTCAGGAGCTGAAGTCAGCTTTTATCTGCCTGGATTTGAAGTAAATCATAGTCTTCAACTGAACCTCACTTTTCTGCACCTGAGTAAGGATCAACCATACGGAATGGTATTTACACAACCCTTATCCATGCCAATAGGATGGAGTAAACTAACAAATTCCGGATATGGCAAGGATAATTACCGCATAGGTTTTGAATACCTGTTTACCCTGGCAAATGCGGATGCAGAAATATTTTGGCTGGCATATCTTAAACGATTAAATTTCGGCGTTTGGGCTGATCTTGGACAGTTTAAATTCAGTCGTGATGAATATGAATATAATGCTCTGGGTGGAACGATGTATATAGATATGAATCTGTTCCGTTATCCAATTGAATGGAAAGTAGGAGCCAAAGTCGGCTATTCTTTTAGCCATCAGGATTATGTAATAGAAGGGATTTTTAACTTTGGATTTTAATCTGTTTTTTCAAGAACGAGAACAACTTTATTAAAGTCCGCAGCGGCATTTACAACTCTTCTGAAAGCTTCAAATTGTTCTATGGGAGCCAGCAGGTCTTTATAAAACTCATGGATTTTAATTGTATATGTATTGACGGAATATTCCACTTCAGATATAAATCCATAGGGCGCATCTTCTTCTTTGGAACTTACCACATTAATAATGCCTGCTTCAGGATTGGATATTTTATAACCCTCTGGAACATTAAACGTTAAGATTCTGTCGTAGCTGCGGTTAAATTGGTTTTCAACGGGAAGTGTACGTTCTGCTTCCTGGTATAATTCCGCCTGAGGCCCAATAACCATCCCCATTTTAAATAAGATTTTATTTCCGGCATTTTCAATTAATCTGGGAGTAGAGACTTTACAGTTAAATCCGAATTCATTTTGATATTTGTTATTATTCTGATCGATTATTTTAAAATCGGAAAATTCAGGATTTAAATCATCCAAACCTGAGAGATTTTTAAATGTGCTTAACTTTTGGTCTTCATCCATCGATGATAAAATAAGTTCAAAGTATCCACCTGATAACCCTTTTAACTTTTTTGTCAGATCAATATTAACCTTATTGTTTTCAACATCAAGTGTAATATCAGATATGATATTATTTTGGTTATCCAAATAAGAGTTCTCTTTAATGTATTTAATATCGGCAACGGCAGAATGAAAATTACCTACACTTACTTTACGAATGAATAGTGCATTTTGAGCCATAACATCTTCTTTGGTTATGCCCACTCTGAGAAAAGGCGTGGATGGGGTCAGATATAAATCATATTCCGGGAAATAAATGAGATAGGTCGTAAGGTAATTCCAGCTGGGAAAGGATTCGTCAAATTTTACATTATCTCTTTCACATGTTAGTACAACATTATAAGGTATGTTGAGCTTTGTAAAAATGTTAGCATATAATTTGGCAAGACCTTTATCCGACGAGACCTTTTCACCAATAGTAAAGGTCAGATCGTTATAAATATAGCTGTTCTGCTCCTGGATGAGAAAATCCTTTTTTATGATGTTTTCCACGGCAATGATTTTATCTATATTTTCGCCATTGGGTACTTTAAGCTTTTTTATAAATTTTTCCAGAGCTGCTTCTTCTTTTTTATTCAGGTTTGAAAACTGGTTGTTAATAATTTTAGCTGCAATATCCCAGGTATTTAATTGATATTTTCCTTTAAACAGGTTTCTGTCGAGACGATATTCAACCCGAACTTTATTGGGATTCAAATACGAAAAGAGTTCAGAATTTATTGCCGGAATATTTTCTCCGGTTAAGGAATAATAAACGGTACTATCTTTTATTTCCGGTTCACTTTGCGTCATGTGACCATTATAAGGTTTTATTAGGTATCGCAACTTTTCTGGGCATGTAAGACTGTAGCTCGCCTCTAATACAGGGAAGCCGAATTGAAAGTAATTTCGTCCAAAGGATTCTGCTTCTTTTTTCATCACGGTAAAATATTCTACCGTATTACCTTCTTCTATACCATCAACAGCGAAGATCTTATATTTTTTCCCGGTTTCCTCATCTGTTATTTCTCTTATGTTGGACTTGTCAAATTCCTTTATTGTACCATCGGAGGAAATTGTCCGTGCCTTTATGGTTATATATTCAAGTACGGACTCATCATACATATAGTATTTATTAAAACTCTGAATGGATTCTTCATTCAGGATGCGATATACTTTATGTTCTGTTTCGTATGCATAAAGGTTTCCATCATCTCCGTGTCTGAAGTCATATGCTATATTCAGGTTCAAACAAATAACATTTTCGTTCATCAAAGAATCCGGTAGTGTTTTGTAATCCGGTGAAGTTTCCCAATCGGTGGTTTCAAATCCTTTTGCCTGAGCAATTATCTGTGATGCCAAAAACAGTAAAAGAAATAATTTTTTCATAGTCGTTGGTTTAAATTTTTTCTAATCCTACAGTCTGATTATATGCTTTATTCAATTCCAGAATCATTTTATCCCATTCAGAAAAATCCTTCGGCTCAAGGTCCAGTAAATTCATAGTAATTGTTTTAAGTTGAGTGATACGGTTATTATTTTGTGAATATTCAATTTTAAAACTAAAATACGGATTGTGATATGAAACGTTTTCCGGAACATAACTGACTTTAAAACCATCAGGTATCTCTAATGATGATATAGTAGTTTCATAGAATTTAAAGTCGTTTGCAAATGGCCTGCATGAGAAGGTTGTATCAATTTTATATTCAGCAAATTCTTTATCCAGATTTAAATTAATGTATATTTCATTACCCAGATTTTGCACGTAGTCAGTGACATTAAATGAATAATCAATAGTTATGGGATTGTCTCTGTCTTTAATATCCGGGATATTAAAATTATTAACGATAAACGTATTATTTCCAAGGACCAGAATCTTATTTAATGTTTTGTTGAGTTTATCATTTTTTACGCCATCCAACGTACTGGCAATTTCGTACCTGTTATAACCTTCCCAACGCTTTTGAGCAACTCCGGTAACTGAAGATCCATTAATGCGGATGCTTAAGGAATCAATAATCCGGCTTTCTGTAAAAGCCGTTACAGGTAAATGTTTTATGGTGTAATCTTTGTCGGATAAACGGATAAGCACTTCCTTTCCCTGAATGTGATGTGGAACATATCCATATTCATACATATCCATTGTGCCATCTAAAATAATTAAAGAATCTTTGGTTAAATAGGCTGCTACCATGTGATTATCAGCTGCTATTGTTGGTAATTCTTTATAGGTATAAGGTATGTCTCTTGTACCAACCCAACTATAATAACAGGGCAACCCGGCAACTTTCATCATTCCGACAATAATACTGGCCATATCCTTACAGTCACCGTACCTCTGATCAAAAACCTTTTGAGAACTATGAGGTATATATCCTCTGTATCCATCCTCAAAAGCAACATATTTTATGTTATCCTGAACCCAATAAAGAATAGCTTTTGCTTTATCATTATCTGAAATGCAGTTCTGTGTAATCTCCTTTACTTTGTCTTTAAACTCTTCAGAATAAGTGGTATCAATTGTTTTTATAAAGCCATTGTAATAGGTAAAAAGATCATCTGTCGTTTCAAAATACCGTTCGGTTCTATCAGAAAGCCTGACTTCGTTTACGAGCATGTGAATATGTGGCCAAAGATGACGAATGCTGGTGTAATTATTGCCATATTTTGCTGCAGGCATATTGTATCCAGTAAAGGTATAAATGGTGTATTTCCCTTTATGCGTTGAATCGCAGGCAATGTGCACCCTGTCAAAATTAAATTTTTTAAACTCAACTTTTACATTATCGTGAACTTTAACAGTAAGGACTGTACGTTCTGTAGGTACAGAGGATTGAAAATAAAACAAGTCTGAAAAATGAGCGTCTTTTATGACCTCATCATAGGCCATAATCATAACTGAACCTTTATTTACCATGGGATAGGTGATTTCAATTTGCTTGGAATCATCATAAAATACAGAGTTGCCGATGTTATTTGTTGTTTTTTTGTTTGTGGCCTCAGCTTTTTTGTATTTTCCTTTTGAAAGGTAATATGTATATGTATTTACATTATTTACTGAATTGAATTTTCCAAAATAGATATGATTCTTAGCACCGTTTTTGGAATGTTCGTTAAGTAGCATTATTGCTTCCTCGTTGTGCTGAAAAATCTTTAGTGAATCGTTAACAATATCAAATGTGATATCCTTATTATTATACAGGAACACTGCATTTTGATTGCTGTATCTGGCAGTCATATCTTTAATGTCAGGTATTTTTATTTTTGCTGCCAAACATGTCTGTGCTAAAATAATTCCTGAAATAACCCAATATATTTTTTTTATATTTTTCAAATCAAATTGCTTTCTTAATTATTCTTTCATTTTCATAAATCTGTTGTTGAAATAAATTTCAGTTCTGTTATGCTTTCCTGTGTTATCATAAAAAACATCTTCTCCGTTTATATCGTCCTGATTGAATTCTGTAGTATTGCGTAGTTTTCCATTCTCGTAAAATTCACTAAATAAACCATACCTGTCACCCATAATATAATTTCCCTCTGATTTTACATTTCCATTGGCGTAGTAATATGTATGTTTCCCGTTTAATGAACCGCATGAATATTCTGCTTGTGATATTATTTTGCCGTTTGCGGCATACAATATTTGTTCGCCATTGGGACAAAAATCTTTGAGTTGCATTTCGTATGCAATTTTCCCGTTTGGGAAGTATGATTTTATCAGTTCATTACCGGTTTTTATCTGTATAGGTTCAGACCAACCAGAAGATAGGGGTGTTTGATATGAAATAATTTCGTCACCCTTGTATAAAATCCTGATTTGCAAGTTTCCATTGTAATCCCATAATGTAGTATAACCATCCATCTCATCATTTATATACATGGACATAGCTTGTATTTTCCCATTCTCATAATAAGAAGTCCTACGGTAAAACCTATTATCAGCAATATAATATGATGAATCTTCGGGCAAGCCATTCTCGTAAAACGAAACCCATAATCCGTGTTTTTTATTATAGCGGTATTTCCCTTTTTGCCGCATTTTTCCCGATAAGTAATATCTGTTATAATCACCCTGTCTTTGATCGTTGAAAAAATACATTTCAGACTCAATATTTCCATTTGGGTAAAACCATTTTAATGTGTCGTAAAAGCAATAATTATAAACATTTACGGAGCCCCTTAATTCGCCAGTCAGACTATAGGATTCAAATCTTGGCTTTTTATCATAATTGTTAGTACAATATATGTTTCCGGCTTCGTCATAATAATCAACCCTTACCAAATCTCCGTTTTTGTTTTGATAGCGTGATGTTATTATGGTGTCATTTAAAAAGTAGGTTGACCATCCATTTTGTTCGTTATCAATGTAATAGCTCTTAAATGATTTTTTGCCCAGTGGATTATATTGCAGATATTGGCCGGTAAAAGAGCCATCCTTTAAATACCCTGAACTTTTAATATTGCTGTTGTTGTAATAGGTTTCATATTTGCTTATTCCATACGTGCCTGCTTCTGATGTTTTGGCTATTAAAGTCCCGTTTATGTAGTAATTTTCTTCCCTGGGAAGTTTTGTCCCGTCCTTATAATAAGATATTGTTTTCAGATTACCATTTCGCCAGAAATCTTTTATGGTACCGTCAAGTTTTCCATTTCGGATGTTTCCCTTTCTGGCGACCGGACCATCAGGATAGTAGGTTACAAATTCAAATGACATATCATCAGAACTATAACTGTCTCTTTCTTTATCACCGGTATAATTAATCAGTTTTAATATACTTCCGTCTTCATATACTTCTGTGGAGAAATGATTTCCTTCTCTGTCAAAGGATTTTAATTCCCCGTTAATGTTTCCTGCATCATTATATGGCGTAATTTGTTGAATCTTTCCATTTTCATGGTACTGGGTAATTGTTTTTAAAATTGTGTCATTGTAAAGGTATTCGCTCAGTAATGTATTATTATCAGAAAAATATTGCCAGAGTCCTGTTTCTTTACCGTTTATGTAACTACCTTTTGAACTAACATTTCCGTTTGGATGATAGGTTGTTTCTTCTCCCTCTTCTTTTCCGTTTTTATACCTAGAGATTAAATAAATCTTTTGATCATAATGGTAAGTTTTATACAGACCATTTATTTCACCATCCAGATAGTTGTAGATAAAAGAGGTATCACCGTTACCGTAAAAGCCTATTGCAGGTCCGTTTCGCGTTCCGTCTTTGAAATAATTTATTTCATCAAGTCTCCCCGTCTGGTTATAGAATTTTAGTATGCCATCAGGAACATCGTCTATATAGGCCACTTCATATCTGATCTTTCCATTTGGGAAGTATTTATATTCCATCCCGTTTATTTTACCATCCTTCAATTCCTGCTTAAATTCCAGATTTCCTTCCAATGTATAATATGACCATGTTCCGTTCTTTTCCCCATTAATGTAATTTCCGCAGGCTTTTAAACCTCCATTGTTATTAAAATACTCCCAGTAACCTTCTTCTTTTTGATCCGAATTATATGATCCAAAGCTATATGGTTTGTCATCGTCGTATTCTACTATTTTATGTACAATACCGTTTGGTGTAATGACATCTCTGTAGTTTTTCACAGCGGTAAGTTCAGATCCCAGTTTATAAAACTCTTTAAGCAGGTTTTCATTTTTTGCTTTCCACTCCTGTACTTTATTATTTTTGGTTGATGTTAGTATTGTGTAAAGCATTGGTGACATATATCCTTTTTCTTTAATACTTTTAAAAAACGGGAAATACATCTCAACCCAAAATGATTTCTCTGTGGTGTCGAACGGTAATTTGTCGAATAAAAGTTGTGTCTGTTTAACTGTAGCTGCACTAAAATCTATTGCAGGTTCAAATTCGTCAGTAATTACTATTCTTGATGCAATAAGATGATCAGTTTCTTCGAACAGTGTATTATCCAGAAATGGTTCAATATACTGACCATGTGCAGTATCAACATAGCTTTGCGCAATGTTATCCAAATAAACCAGGTATTTATTACTTCTACTTGAATTGGGTTCAACCATAAGGTAGGTTTCCAGAGATAGCATTGCCTTTGTTAACTGATGCTGCCGGGCACTTATTATTCCCAGGAATAGGTGACTTGTGGCATGAAAGGGATTGCATCTGAGTGCTTCCTGGAAACATTTTGTAGCTTTCTCAATATCCCCAATATTATAATAAGTATATCCAAGATTATAATGGTTCAAATAATTAAATGGCTTTTTAGCAATTGCTTTGATATAATATGAAATAGCTGAATCTTTTTCACCCATATTATCATATGCCGTTGCCATAGTCGCCAAAAACAAACCGTCATAGGTTGAAGGTTCTGTCATTCCCTTTTGACAGGTCTCCATGGTCTGATTGTAATCATCCTCTGCAAGGTGAGTAATAGCCAGCTCATATAACATGCGGGTGTAAGCAGAATCATTTTCATCTACAGTTTCAAATACTTCAATGGCTTCTGGGTATTTTTGTTCGTCGTATAATTTTATACCCTTATCAACAATACTGTCCTGGGTTTGAGACAGCAAATTATACATAAAGCAAGTTGAAATGAATACAACAAGTAATAATCTTCGTAACATAGCAAGTAATATTAGGTTAAATGTATCTCAACAATGCTACTAAAATAAGAAAAAAATAAACGGATTCGTAGTAGCTTAATAATTCATACTCAGTATAAGTAAAAAGAGCGAAACGTTTATTAACTATAATTTTTCAATCCTTACCGGAACACCGGGATAAAACTGCAGAATCTTATGTGATCCATTGTCAATAAACACGTGAAGGATGTTAGACTGTTTGCTGAAGGATGAAAAAAGCAGGACGTCTTTCACGGTTATGAGATTAAAATCAGACAGGTTAGTGAAGTTTCCGTTCAGCGTTACCTGGCATACATTGTCTTCAATTTTTTTAATGGATTCCAAATTAAAGCTAATTACAGTATCATCCAGTTTTAGTTCAAAATTGGAGGTAATGTATTCATAAATGGTTGCCTTCATGGTTTCACCCGGTTCATCATAATTAAATGCCGGCTGCGGATATATCTTCCGAAGGGTACTTTCAAAATCATCAATGAAGAAATTCAGGGTGAGAATGCAGTTTTTGTCTTTGGTATCAATCTGTAATTTTCCCGTGGTCATTTTTATGGGATGTGCATAAAGTAAGCCTCCCGGAATCAGCAGGATCAACAAAAGCCCTATGGATATTAATGATTTCACCCTAAAAACATTGCTTTAATAATCATCGTTGCAGCAATACCACCGCCAGCACCTGAAATAACCAGATTCCAGTCGCGGTGTTTTATGGTAAAGAGGGTCGACAAAATAAGATTTGCGATCAGGAACAAACTAACAATAATTAATTGCCCTACTTCAATACCCACGTTAAAGGAGAATAAGGGGAATACAATAGAATCATCCGAAATCCCCATCATCATGGCTCTGAAGAAATTCGAAAAGCCCATGCCATGGATCAATCCGAAAAACAGGGCCAGAAAGTAGTTGATCTGAAACTTTTTATCCGGGGCACTTTTTTTAACAATGTTGTAAATGCTGGTTAAAAGAATAGTCACTGGGATCAATGTTTCCACTAGTTTTTGGTTAACCGTTATAATATTCAACCCGGCTAATGCCAGTGTTGAAGTATGTCCCAGTGTAAATGCGGTGATGAGAATTAAAATCTGTTTCCACTGCCTAAGCGTATAAACAGCACATAACGTAATGATGAATACCATATGATCCAGGCCATTAAGGTCGGTAATATGGTTAATTCCCTGTTCGAGATAAAATAAGAACTGATCCATTATTTTGTGAAAATCCCGGATTAATACTTCTTTTGAAACAAGATTGCATATTTATTGTTTTATAAACACTGTTTAAATCTCTAAAATAGGTTATGCGATTTGTACATATTCTCTTTTTACTGTTTTTGCTGAACGTTTCACAACTGTTTGCACATCGTGAAAACTCATATTATTTGTACGGGACTTTCGGGAATCAGAAGGTTGCCATTCAGATAGATGAATATGGAAACGACTGTATGGCCCGCTATTTTACTGCAGATAATTTGTACGATCATGTTTTGGAAGGCAAAATTTTACCGGATACAACGTTTGAATTTCATGCCAATGAATACGATCCGGTGACAAAGGAAAAGGCACCGGGCAGCCGTTTAACCGTTAAAGAAATAAGGCTGGATGTATGGCAAGGTGTATGGGAAAAGCCGGATGGAACGGCACAGGAAGTCCATTTGAACAGGATAGAGGTCAACGAATTGGATCATCCGTTTATTAAAGCAATACAAAAATATAAGGTTTCACCATTTGCGGCTTACCGGACTAAAAATATCAAACTGGTCGATCTGAAAAAAGAAAAGATAAGCAAAGGCGCATATATTATGAATGAGATGGAACCGGAAACCGGCATGAAATGGTTCAGGTTGATTCAGAATTCTAAATATTTACCGGATGTGGATTCTGTAAATATAAAATTACAGGCTGAATTTTTGATGGCGTTGAATTATAAGTATAGTTGTGTTTACATGGGAAAACCGGGAGATTACCAGTATGAATTTGAAGTACAATACTTAAGCAAAGATCTTATAAGCTATAAAGTAATTTCGAATGCAGCGTGCTACGGCAGTCCGACTCAGAATTTGGTAGTGTACAATACCTTATATATGAAAGATGCAGAAACGGTTTCGCTGGAGAATCTCTTCTGGTTTGGAGAAAAACCGCAACCGGAACTTAAGGATGGTGAATATGCATGGTTCCAGTACCGCTATAAGGTTTTTGGACCTCAAATACTTGAATTCATGAACGCACAATATCCGGATAAGATGTCACCGCAATCAGCCGGTGCCTGCAACTACCACGATGTGAAAGTATGGCAGTTTCCAACCTGGTGCCTCACTAAAAAGGGACTCTACCTCGGAAGCAAATCTCCAATAACCAGCCGTAAATGCGACGATGCAGGCTGGTCTGTTATTCCGTATAAAAAGCTTAAACCGTATGTATCAACTGATATGGGATTGGTAAAAAAATAAATTCCCTTGTGCCTCCGCTATAGCTTAGGCAACACGCGAAAAAGGGACTTAAAGTCTTCCTCCTGAAGATTTAGGGGTTTGGAGTTATCAATATCAAGTCATTGTTGATCGGTTAAAATATTAAATTATGGGTTAAAACCCAATTATATAAATTATTCAGTAACCCCGGCATTAATGCCGGGGTTACTGGTTAAATCCATACAAAAGGACTTTAGTCCTGATTATCAGAGTACTAAAATAAATATCTGATAATTTAATCAAAAACATAGTTCGTTCCGCTTTACCCTGACACTGGTAATATTAAGTATAGTATCTACTACTGATTACAAGTTAGTTTTCACTACCTTCATTCCCTGATCAGACTGTAGAATGTATGAAATTTATTGAATTATTCGATAGTATCCTGCTTAACTGCCAAATGCTTAAACCCAGTTGGAGAACGAAGTCATAGAATCAGTACAAGAAAAGGTACTGATCCGTAAAAATTACAGTATTTATTTATGATTATGTTGAATCTTCTTCAAAGTTTTTATCTTATATTTGATTGTTGATAATACATTGAACCATGAAAAAAATATTCTTCCTTTTGCTATTTGCTTCCATATGCATAGTGTCCTGTCAAAAAGAGGATTATCCTGATACAGTTACCGGGTATTACAGATGCATGCATTTTGAGAGAGACGGCGCTGGTAGCCTTCATTTTGATCTCTTTGAAACAGTTAATCAGGGAAAGCTGAAAGCACATATTTCGTATTATAATTTCAGCAATACAAGCAAAGATGTAATTCTGGAACAGAATACCGAAACTGTGGATCTGTTTAATACTTTTTATGCAGCCCTTCATAACGAGAATGAGCTGGCAGGAGACTACACACCATCGGTGCTGCCAACAGGTACCTGGGCAAATATCACTTTTGAACTCAATTCCGGTAATGTAGAAGTGACCAACACCGAATTACGGGATGGTTTATTGCAGTTTGAGGCTTTGGTGAAGAAGGAGGCCGAACTTAATTAGGCGAGTTGAAATTCTTTATCTGCATTACTGGGGGACATTTCAGCTTTTGTATTTGATTCTTTGGGCCACATCATTTATGTTTTACAACTTTTCCTAATAAAATATAACTCTGACTGTTTTTACCGGCGATTAAATAAACTGCTGATGGCAAGTCTCTCATATTAATTTCATTTGTTGTGAATGCCGATAATGTTTTTTTAGCAACGACCTTTCCTGAATAATCAATGATCAATACTTCATCAAAGTTTTTAAGATCTGGATCAATGATTAATATATCACGAACCGGATTGGGGAAAAAGTTGATCTTTTCTGCCTCAACCGATTTGATTCCATTTAAAATTAACAACTCAATAGCAACTAAGGTGTCAGACTCAACCATAAGGCTGCTGTCAAAGGTTTGATAACCATCAGCTGTAATTTGATAAGAATATTCGCCACTTTCGATGCCTTCAATTTCAACCTTGCCTTCTTCATCAGAGGTATAGTTTTCCGAATTAAAATTAACAGAGGCTTCTGAAACAGGGCTCATTCCATCAGTCAAAACAAAAACAACATTATATGTTAATGGCAGGGGTGTTAATGAAACGGTTTCCGTTATATCCTCATCGTGAACAATTATTTCTCCCGAGGTTCCTTCATAACCGTCTAATGTTACTTCATAATTATAAGTACCCGGAAGTATATTGCCAATGACAAGCTGACCGTTGATATCAGTGGTGTAAGTTAATCCATCGAATATTATTGTTCCGTTCTCAAGCGGAATATTGCCGCTGGTTACTGTAAACGTTACAGAATAGCTTTGTACATTTTCAGTTGCTGTAAAATCCTGTGAAATATCTGATTCTAAAGTTGTGACAACCAGTTCTTCAGGAGTAAAATGATATCCATCCATTTCGGGAGTTATGGTCCCGCTCCAGCCACCGGATTCAGTGGTTGTATAATTCCCATTATTGTCGGTAATGACTTCTTCTGAAAAACCAGAAAGCGTAGCGCCGGATAAAGGATTTCCTGATTGATCTTTGATACTACCAGAGATATTATATGTTTCGGTAGGAGCCAGTGAAAAATGAATAACAGTTTCTTCTTCAAGGGTATCTATCTTGTAGCTTGCCGGAGAGAATGAATATCCTTCAAGTTCAGGTTTTATTATGCCAGTCCAACCGGCGTTAACCCGTTTCATATAAAATGTACTACTCGCAGGGCTAATAGCTCCTTCTCCCGCAGTTATTTCCGGTTCAATAGTATAGTTTCCATTTTCATCCCTTACATAAACAATAATGTAGTAGAAATAAGTGTGATGCCCGGTAAAATTAATTGAATCAATATTGTGTTTAATCGTTTCAAAATCAATGTTTTCTGGAGTAAACTCAAAGTCAAGTTTAAAAGGCCATATCCTTCCGGCCCAACCTTCGGGTACCTCAGCCGAAAATTCACCATTTTGATTGGTAAATACTTCTGTATCAAAACCCATTATTTCAACATCTGTCATTGGTGTCCCGAATTCTGTTAAGGCAGTGCCTGACAGGGTATATGTTGTGATTGTTGCAGTTGAAAATGACCAGGTATCACTTTCTACAGAATTTCCCTTGTTGTCCTTAGCAATAATTTTCCAGTAATAAGTTGTGTTGGAGTCAATAGCTGTAATCACGTAGGTAGTGTCTGAATTATTCTGAGAAACAAGTGTTACAGGATTTATATTTTTATCAACATAGACATCATAAGCGACCAAATCATCTTCCCAATCATTAAATGACTTCCATTTAAGCTTTACTGCCGAATTTATTCCTGTAGTCCCGTTAGCGGGTAACAATAAATCTGCTTTATCCGGAGCATTATTTTCTGTTGTATCTGCGGCAAAACGAAATCCTCTGAAAAACTTCATAAGATACTCATCGACGTACTGAACGCGGTTTCTGGAACAATTCCTCGATCGATAATCGTGACGGAACCAGTCGCCTCCACGGTAAATAAAAGAAGAGTCATCTGCGGGCATAGTCTCTGGTCCCTGCGGATTAATAGCCGGACTAATACTATAATAATCTTTTTGATACCAATCGCTTACCAGCTCCCCAACATTACCGGTCATATCATAAATTCCTAGTTCATTTGGTGCTTTTGTACCAACTTCATGTGTGCCGTGACCCGACAAACTTAATGATAAATGATGATCATCCATAGGATTGTGAAGGTTCAACCCGTTATCATAATACCAACCAACCTGGTTTATTGAATTGCTTCCACTGTAAGTATATCCCATACTTTTGTTTCCTCCGCGTGCAGCGTATTCCCATTCGGCTTCGGTCGGTAATCTGCCACCTGCCCATCTGCAATATATTTTTGCCCCTGAGAAATTTATGTTTTCGGCAGGATAGTTTTCAAACCCTTGCTTTACATGATAAGAACCATTGGCATAATAAATTTTCGGATTTTCATAGTCAATACCACTGTTGTCGGATATCAGGCAGATAACTTTTCCTGCACCGAAATAACTGCTACCTGATGTTTTAACTATATCGCAGTCATGGTAGTAATCTTCCTGGTAATCAATGTAAACAGAATTTTTAAAGGCATTTAAAAAATCGCAGAACTGAGCCCACGTGACCTCATATTTTCCGATCATAAAATTATCCAGCGTTACAGTATGAACGGGTTGCTCGTCATTCGAATATCCTTCGAAACCAATATTGGGATTAGGCTGACCCATCTGGAAAGTTCCTCCTTCTACGCGCACTAATTCCATAAATTTATCAGCTTTCTTCCATGGAAGAAATGAATATACAGAGCTTTCGGATACGCCTCCTTTATTATCTTTGGCAACAACTTTCCAATAATAGGTTTCGTGTCTGTTTTCTAATTCAACAGCTTTTGACAGCGTGGAAATGTCAGACGCAATTAATGTTGAAGGGTTTGGGGTCATGTCAAGATAAATATCGTAATAAACAGCATCACCATCTTTATCCGTTGCCTTCTGCCAGGTTAAGGTAACATTACAGGTCGTATTTTCGGAATTATCCCATGGTTTTGTAAGCGTAACCTTTGTTGGAGCATCGTTTACATAGTTTTCAACAGTAAAAACATAAGGAGCATTGAGGTTATCAACTTCTTCGCCACTATGACCATCAACGGCTGTAACTTTTAAATAATATTTTTGCTGATCCATTAGTTTTTCCGGTACCGTATACTCTGTTTCGGTAAGCCCGCCTGCCTTTAAAACCATGTTATTGGCGGCTGTGCCCAGATAAACATTGTAACTTACGGCATCACTATCATTATCAGAGCTTTCGTTCCATGAAATAGTCAGGTTCTCGCTTTCTACATTTTGGGCATTGTTTGCCGGGTAACTGATAACTGGTCTTGACGGAAGTACATTAATATCAGCAGTGGTAAAATTAAATACGTCACTCGTAATTTCGTTTCCATCGCTTAGCCTTGCTATAATTTTCCAGAAATATTTTGTTGAGCGTTTAAAATTTAGTCGATTATCATAATAAATAAAATACAAAGCTTCGCCACTGTCAGAGATGTATGCTGTAGCTACAATCTGTGTTTCATCATCGTTTAATACACTGAATCCATCATATAATCCTTCCTGGATCAAGCCTGGATCACTTTCTGTTCCAAAGTAAAAATCATAAGCCACGGTTAATCCTTCCGGTATGTCTGGATCATTCCACACAAATATTGGAGTTTCAACGCCTGTTGAATCGTTTGAAGGCATGTAGAGATCAACATTAACGGCAAAAGCTGTTAAAAAAGAAGTACATAGTAATACCAGGAATAATAATTTTTTCATCTGTTTAATATTGGTCAATATCCTTAAATCAACAAAACAGTCTAAATAGACTGTTTTACAAAAGTATTAATAATCTTCAATAATGGTTACGTTTATTAAAGTATTTTTGTTAAAATGCAATTACATTTATATTTCTAATTACAAAAAATGGACACAAAAGGGGAAAGGACCAAAAAACTGATATTGGAAAAAGCCTTTATTTTATTTTCAGGAAGTGCTTACAATAAGATTTCTCTAAAAAGAATTGAAGAAGAAACAGGCCTGAGTCGTGGGGCAATTCTCTTTCATTTTCCTGTGAAGGAACAAATATTTAAAAATGTGGTAGATAAGTATGTATTACATGATCTTTCAGCATCCCGCCATATAAAGGAAGAAAAAATTACTCTGGAAAAATTTATTTTTAATTATACTGAACAGTTAGCAGAATTAAAGAAGGATTTATTTGAGTTGGGTATCATAAACATGAGTTTTGCTCTGGTTAACCTGAACCTGCAGGCTTTTCATTTTTACCCTGACTTTGCAGAAAAAGCAATTGATTGGAATGAAACGGAAACAAAAGTATGGTATACAGTTATTAACAATGCTGTTAAATCGGGAGAAATAGATAAAAAATGTAATGTAACCATCTTAGCTTCAATGTTTAAAAATTTGTTTCACGGAACAGGGTATGAAGGAATTAATACGACTAAGGATATAAATATTAAGTTGTTGAATGAGGAATACGTGTTATTGTATAAATCATTAAAAGGATAGGAATCTATAGGATTAAAAATTGCCTGATTGAAAAAACAAAATTGCTTGGTTTATAAATAAGATGAAATGGCCATTATATTTAATTATAAATCTGACAGGTTAAACGGATTAGACCATTTGAGGGCATTAGCTATTCTTATGGTCATGATTTTTCATTATGGGCGTGGCATACCATCATGGCTGGAGCCGGTAAACCGGATCGGTTGGACAGGCGTGGATTTGTTTTTTGTGCTCAGCGGTTACCTGATTGGTTATCAGCTTTTAAAGGAATATAAAAATACCAGCAGAATTAATTTCAAGCGTTTTTACATAAAAAGGTTTTTCAGGATCATTCCTGTTTACTTAGCCGTTTTAATTTTATATTATTCATTACTCCCAAATCTGCGCGAAGGGGGTGGCCTGCCGCCATTATGGAGATTTCTAACGTTTACTCAAAATTTTGGATTAGACGTTCAGACTCAAAAATCATTCTCCCACGCATGGTCCCTGTGTATAGAGGAACAATTCTATTTACTGTTACCAATAACAATAACGCTGTTTTTTAAGAGCCGGGTTCAAAAACTTGCTCCTTATGTAATTGCTGGACTCATAATTTTGGGATTTATTATCAGAATGTACAACTGGAATGAATATGTACAACCGTTCATTGATTCAGGTAATCGCAGGCAAATGGTTTATAATATGCAGGAAAAAATTTATTATCCAAGTTATAACAGAATGGATGGATTGTTAATAGGTGTGAGCATTGCAGCAATCTTCAACTTTAAACCCAGAATTAAGGAATTCCTTACGAAGCATGGGAATATTGTTTTGGTAAGTGGTATTCTACTTTTCCTTTTTGCATACAAAATATGTGAAAACTTTATTTCCTATAAATCCATGATTTATGGGTTTCCATTAATTTCATTGGCATATGGAGTAATTGTTATAGCAGCAATAAGTCCGACCTGCATTTTGTATAAGATAAAAACGAGGTTTACTCTGATAATAGCAACGTTATCATACGCTGTTTATCTTATACATAAGGAAGTTTATTATCTGGTTAAGATGCTGATTGATAAATCAGGAAACCCTAAAGTTGAACAATGGACATTCTGGATTTCTGTAATGATGGCAATATTGGTGGGATTAATAATGCATGTGATAATTGAAAAACCATTTTTGCAGCTAAGAACCAGGGTGCTTGGATAAGATGTGCTAATTTTATACCAGAGAAATACAGATTTTAATATAAAAAAAAGATGAGAAGCATATTATTCCTTTTTTTAATTCTACCCAACATTATTTTCGCACAGGAACTAAAATTCTCTGTAGCAGAAATCGATAATACAATTTTTAAAAGGGATAATTACTGGCGTGGTGCAGACGGCGCCGCCACCGTTAAACTGGCAAATGGTAAAATTCTGTGGCTTTTCAGTGATTCGTTTATTGATAAAGAAGGAACAGGAAAACGATCCTGGTCCAATACGATGATCCGGAACAGCATTGCGGTTCAGGACTCCGGCGTTTTAAATGCTAACCTGACGTTTTATTATAAAGGTAATCCGCAAAACCCTGAAGATTTTTTTAAGCTCCCCGGGAAAAACTGGTTCTGGACAGGACATGGTATCATGGTCGGCGACAAGCTGGTCGTTTTTTTGTTTGAAGAAACGGCTACTAAAGAAGGTATTGGATTTGAGGCGGTTGGATGGTATGTTGCAGTAATTGATAATCCTGACGTAAGTCCTGATAAATGGGACATAACCTATCACAAAGGAATAAATACCTTTGGCGTTATTGTTGGTTCATCGGCTGTTCTTCAGGATGAAACCTATGTGTATGCCTATGGGGTAAAGGAACCTGCCACGCATGAAACGTATTTATTCAGGATTGACAAACAGGATTTAACAGATGGAAACCTGGCGGAACTTGAATGGTGGGTAACTAGCGACTGGACAAACAATGTTGATAAGGAACCCAAATCATCGGCTCTGTTTATCGGGCAAACGGAGTTTTCTGTTCATTATGATCAATGTTTAAAGCAATATATCCAGATACAGACGTATGGAATCGGTAAAGCATCTGTTGGATACCGGTTGGCAGATCATTTGTACGGTCCATGGTCTGAACCGATAATAGTTTACACGCCTTCACTTAAAGAAGATAAAGAATTTGTATACACTGCCAATGCACATCCAGAATTTAAGTCCGACGGACTAATCATCACCTATAATATCAACAACGGAGATATTGAAAGTCTCATTGCTAATGAGGACATTTATTTCCCAAAAATAATACGGCTACAATTTGAGAAAGATAAATAGGTACCTTCATTTCAGTTAATTGAATTATCGTTACCTTAAACTTTTAGAAATACGTATTGTTTTTAATTACATATATTTAAATTTCTCAGGTTATGCATAAGTTTTTTCTTCCTGTCTTCATTTTTATTCTTTTCCTTGGTTCCTGTAAAAATTCATCAACGCAAAGCAATGTTAATCAGAATAATAAGGCATTCGATACAATGCTGAACAACTATTATGAGGAAGGATTGAGATTACACCCGATTGAAGCTACCTATCAGGGAGACACAAGATATAATAACAGCTTTCCAAATTTTCTGTCGATAGCTTACAGAGATACTTTACATGCGTATTATACAATATATCTCAATAAATTACAGGCATTTAATGATAAAGATCTTACACCGGAAGAGCGGGTGAGTAAGGCAGTGCTGAAATGGGAGTGTGACATTAACCTTGAGGGGCTGAAGTTCAGGGAAGATTATTTTCCCGTGGATCAGATGTGGACTGTAAATCTCACAATGGGGCAGTTTGCCAGTGGTACAAATGCACAGCCTTTTAAAACGGTTCAGGATTACAGGAATTGGCTGGAACGGGTAGATGGATTTATGGTCTGGATGGATACAGCTGTCTACCGGATGAAACAGGGAATTCAAAAAGGATATGTGTTGCCGGAAAGCCTCATTAAAAAAATCATTCCGCAAATGGCAGTAATGGCAAATAAAGACGTCGAAAATCACCTGTTCTATCAGCCGGTGAAGCAAATGCCTTCATCTTTTTCGGATCAGGATAAAAAAGAATTGACTGAAGCGTACAAAAATATGGTAGCTAATGAAGTGATACCGGAGTTCACGAAAATGAACAGTTTTCTGGTCAATGACTATTTAAAAGCCGGCCGTAAAACCAGTGGTATCTGGGATATTCCCAATGGTGAAGCATATTACGCACATCAGATAAAGAAATATACAACCACAAAACTGACTGCAGAAGAGATCCATCAGATTGGATTAAAGGAGGTTGAAAGAATTACTGCGGAGATGGAAAAGGTGAAGGAGTTGGTTGGATTCAAAGGTGATTTGAAAGCCTTTTTTGAATTTGTGAGACACGATAAGGCCTTAATGCCATACACAAAGCCTCAGCAGGTATTGGATCATTTTGAAAATATTTACAGCACCATTCAGCCTAATCTGGATCTATTGTTTGATCACAAACCCAAAACCGGATTTGAAATCAGGCAAACGGAGAAATTCAGAGAAAAATCTGCCAGTGCACAGTACAGTTCTGCTTCGCTGGATGGTACACGACCGGGAATTTTTTATGTACCCATTCCTGATGCATCCACGTATAACATTTATTCGGATGAGGCACTGTTCTTACATGAAGCAGTTCCGGGGCATCATTACCAGGTCTCTTTAACACAGGAGAATGATAAATTACCTAAATTCCGGAAGACTATCTGGTATAGTGGTTATGGTGAAGGATGGGCACTTTATTCGGAATCACTGGGGAAAATTCTTGGATTATATACCGATCCGTACCAGTACTTTGGACGGCTCAGTATGGAAATGCACCGTGCCATCAGACTGGTTATTGACACAGGTATTCATTTCAAGAAATGGACCAGAGATGAGGCTATTCAGTACTCTCTGGATCATGAAGCTGAAAGTGAAGCCAGTATTATTGCAGAAGTTGAGCGCTATATGGCCAACCCGGGACAGGCACTTTCATATAAGATAGGGGAGATTAAAATAAGGGAATTACGCGATATGGCTAAAGAGAAACTTGGTGATAAGTTTGATATCCGGAAGTATCATGATCAGGTATTGTCGACCGGTTGTGTACCCCTGGAAATTCTGGAACAAAAAATAAATGGCTGGGTGGCTTCTTTTTAGGTTAAGTTGTTGGTTTTAAATAAAATACATAGGTTATGAAACATATATACTTTCTCTTTGGTTTCCTTTTTGTTTTGCAGTTCGGGATGGCACAGGAAACCTCGCTTACAGGGTTTTACAGCAGCAGTGTTGAGAAACAATTGAAACTGGAGACTGATTTTGATAGTAATCTGAGTGCCGCGCATATTGGAGAGATGATCAAAAAAATGTCAGCAAAACCGCATCATCTGGGGTCTGACGGAAGCAAAGAGAATGCGGAATATATTCTGAAAAAGTTCAAATCATGGGGATGGGATGCCGAAATAGAAACCTTCTATGTGCTGTTTCCGACTCCTAAAAAACGACTTCTTGAGATGGTTGAACCTGTTTCCTTTAAAGCCGGTTTGAAGGAGTCTGTTCTAAAGGAAGATCCTGCCACAGCTTTACCGGGACAGTTACCGACGTATAACGCCTACAGTGCTGATGGAGATGTGACGGCAGAGCTGGTGTTTGTAAATTATGGTTTACCTGACGATTATGCTGTTCTGGATAAAATGGGCGTGGATGTAAAAGGCAAGATAGTGATCGCAAAATATGGTCACAGCTGGCGGGGGATAAAACCTAAGATAGCACAGGAACATGGTGCCGTGGGGTGCATTATTTACAGTGATCCGGCCGATGACGGTTATAAACAGGGCGATGTGTATCCCAAAGGTGCGTTTAAAAATTCACACGGTGTACAACGGGGGTCAGTAATGGATATGGTGGTATATCCTGGTGATCCCACAACACCGGGATACGGATCAGTTAAAGATGCGGATCATTTAGATCATTCCAAAGCTGAAAACTTGTTGAAAATACCTGTTTTACCTATAAGTTATAGTGATGCTACTCCATTGTTGAAGGCACTGGAAGGTGAAGTGGCACCGGTTGGTTGGCAGGGGAACCTTCCTTTTACCTACCATCTGGGTCCGGGAAAAGCAAGGGTGCATCTGAGTCTGGCTTTCAACTGGGATATTGTGCCTTGTTACGATGTGATTGCGAAAATTGAAGGCTCCAGATATCCGGATGAATGGGTGATCCGTGGGAATCATCAGGATGCCTGGGTTCATGGTGCATCAGATCCGATCAGTGGACTGGCGGCACTTATGGAAGAGGCAAGGTCTATCGGTGAAATGAAGAAAAATGGCTGGACACCGGACCGTACGTTGATCTATTGTGCATGGGATGGTGAGGAACCGGGATTACTTGGATCAACGGAATGGGTAGAGGCTCATGAAAAAGAATTGAAGGAGCATGCTGTGTTGTATGTGAATTCTGATGGTAACGGTCGCGGGTTTTTGTTTGCACAGGGATCTCATGCACTTGAACCTTTGATGGATGAAATTGCGAAAGATGTCCCTGATCCTCAGACTAACGTAAGTGTTTTTGAACGGCTTAAAGCAGGAAGAATTGTTAATGAAGCCAGTCTGCAGGGAAAGGAAAACATATGGAAGGAAAATAACCTGAAACTATATGCCATGGGATCAGGATCCGATTATTCCTCATTTATCCAGCATATTGGTATCCCTGCATTAAATCTTGGATTTTATGGTGAAAATGAAGGTGGCGAATACCATACAAATTTTGATACCTATACAAATTTTGTAACATTCAAAGATCCTGGATTTCATTATGGTGTAGCTTTGGCAGAAACTGCTGGTCGTGCTGTTTTAAGAATGGCAAATGCTGATGTTCTTCCGTATGATTTTGAGATTCTGTATCAAACCATTCTGGGCTATTCAAAAGAACTTATCAGTCTAATTGATAAAAGCCGTGAAGGTACAGATTTTGAGAATACGTTAATTCAAAACCATATCTATGATCTTGGCGAAGACCCGACAAAAAAATACAAATTACCTGACATTAAACCTGAAGTGCCATATCTTGATTTTTCGCCTCTGGAAAATGCGCTGAGTGCCCTGAAAGCAGGAGTGGATAGTGTGACACTGACTTATAATGCAGCGGTAAAGTATCATCACGTTAGCGAAGCATTTAACAGGTTACTCAGTCAGGCAGAACAGCAGTTATTGATTGCAGATGGTTTACCCGGGCGTTCGTGGTATAAGCATGTGCTGTATGCTCCCGGATTTTACACAGGTTATGGCGTGAAAACAATGCCGGGAATCAGGGAGGCCATTGAGCAAAAAGATTGGGATCTGGCTCAGAAACAAATTCAGGTGGCAGCTGACCGGATAAACCATGTAGCTGGATATTTTATGGCTTACAAGGGCAGTTGAGTATTTATCCAGGCTGACTTTTAATAAAATCTTAGCGTTAACATATATTATTCCGGTCAACGTTTTGACCCTGTTTTTTGTTATTTAAAACTGAATTTACCGGCACAATCTGTAATAATATTGTGAACCAAACTGAATGCAAGAATTTTAATAATAACAGAAATGGAAGAGAATGCAAAAAACACCATTATCAGAAAGGGATTGATGAATGTTGATATCGGAAAACGGGATGTTTCGATAGTTAAAATTGTGGAGATTGAATTTCAGGCGGGTCAAAAAGCGCCTTATCATCGTCATCCGTGCCCGATAGTAGGGCAAATTGTTTCCGGTTCCTGTTTGGTTCAGGTTGAAGGAGAAAATCCACAGGTTCTGAAAGCCGGAGAAACATTTTATGAACCTGCTGAAACTCCAATTGTACATTTTGATAATTATTCAGATACGGAGCCCATGACATTTGTGGCATATTATCTGACGAATGGGGAGGAGGAGTTAACCGAAATCCTTTAATGTCCTGCAGTAGCTTCAGCTATGAATTGGTGGAGTTGGATAAACACTCTTGACAATGCAAATATTGCTTATTAAAACGCTATAATGACTAATGCATTTCACATTGATCTTATGTTGCATTTGAATCAAATCAGGGTACTCACTGTCAACTTTGAAACTATTCAGGTTTGATTTGTTTAATAAAAAGACGTTAAACAAAACTGGTATGATTGAAAACAAAAACAAGGAAAATGCCATAGCATTTTACAGGATGGCATTTAATGGTGATCCGGAAACAGCAGTTAAACTCTATGTGGGTGAAAGGTATATTCAACATAATCCTGTTGTGGAAGATGGACCGGAAGGCTTTATCAGATATTTTAATCGAATGAAGAAGGAGTATCCGGAAAAGTCAGTCAGTTTTTTACGAAGTGTGGTTGAAGGTAACCTCGTTGCACTCCACACGCATCAGGTGTGGCCGGGCAATGAAGAATATATTACTATGGATTTCTTTAGGTTCGATGAAAAGGGAAAAATAGTGGAACATTGGGACGCTATTCAGCTGGTGCCAAAAGAATCTGCAAATAATAACGGGGTGTGCTGATTCTTTCGGTTTTTAAAAAATTATAACATCTGCTTTTTAGCAATTATGGTAAAATAATGCAAAATTTGTATGTCATTTCACATGTTGGATTTGGATTGACATTTAAAGATCAGTAAAATTATTTTACGATGGAAGTATTTAACCTTAATCTCTTTTTAAGTTGCCTTGTCGCATTTTTTGCATTAGTCAATCCTATTCATAAGGTTTTTGTGATCAATACACTGCAAAACCAGTTTGATCATCAATCTATTAAGTATATTGCCATAAAAGCTACAATTACAGCACTGATTATTTTATTATTTTTTCTGGCATTGGGGCAGTTTGTATTCAATTATGTGTTTCATATCCAGTTATATGCCTTTCAGATTACGTGTGGCGTTGTTTTGTTTTATAACGGAATTCAGGGCCTGCAACGTGGTGAATTCATCAAACTGGATAAGAATATTTCTATAAAGGATATTACTGCTGTTCCTATAGCATTACCTATGATTGCAGGACCAGCCACCATAACAGCTGCTGTTACCTTTCCTGCTCACTACGGATATATGGTTACCATAATTTCAATAGTTGCAGCGTTAGTTATAAATTTCTTCTTTATGCACTATGCACGTAAGATTGGTAATGGATTAAACCGGATTAACCTTATGAATTCATTGATTCGAATCTTTGGGCTGATTGTCGCTACCATTGGTGTACAAATGGTGTTAACCGGAGTTGGTGTGTTTATTGAACAGCTGAATGTCTAAAGTCAGTATATATTTATTTTCTGAATGGATTTAAGCTTACAATGTATTTCCTTCCCACGAATTGTCCCATAAAAAATGCCGATACCAGAACTGGATACGTGACAAACGCAAATCCCACACCGCTATAAATACGCATCAATACTATGGCCGGGATTGGGAGATGAATAAACAGAAACCATTTAAATGAATATTTTTTAGTATTTCTACGCCAGAAACCGAATGGAAGATTAAGGATAAATACGGCTAATGCCAGTAAAAATAGAACGGTATAGTTAGTTGTTTGCATGTAATGTTTGTTTTTTCGAAAGGACTTCAATGACCTGGTAAAGTTTATTTTTCAAATCTATCAGGTCTTCAATATTGATCGAAGAAATATCTGTGTCCGCTACAAGTTTTTCAGGAATCTCTGCGGCAGCTTCCATCATGTATTCCCCTTTTGAGGTAAGCTTCACGATGACTTTCCGTTCATCCTGAATTGCTTTTTGTCTCGTAAGCAAACCCATAACTTCCATGCGCTTTAATAATGGTGTTATGGTGTTTGTTTTCAATATGAGTTTCGATCCGATTTCATTTACAGTTAATCCATCCTGTTCCCATAATGTCATCAAAACAAGATATTGCGGATAAGTAATACCAAGTTTATCCAGATATGGCTGATATTCCCTTATAATTAGCCTGGAGGCTGCATATACAGGAAAGCATATCTGGTTACTTAATTTTAGTTGTTCGTATTTCATCATGAATTTATAACGCTGCGCGTGCAAAAATATCAGTTTAATCCGAAATCAATAAGCGTAATCTGCTATTTCAGCATCTTTTCAATATATGGCTCTATCTTTTCCGGCTTTGTTACCGGGGCAAAACGCTTCACTGGCTTGCCATCCTTGTCAATCAGAAATTTTGTAAAGTTCCATTTGACTTTACTACCTAAAACACTTCCCAGTTCTGATTTCAAATATTTGTACAACGGATGTGCATTGTCACCGTTAACGTCAATTTTTGAAAACATTGGAAATGTTACGCCATAATTTATCATACAACCTTCGGCAATAGATTTTTCATCACCAGGTTCCTGATTGGCAAACTGATTACAGGGAAATCCAAGGATTACAAGACCCTGCTCCCGGTATTTTTCATACATCTTTTCCAGACCCTCGTACTGAGGTGTAAATCCACATTTACTGGCAGTATTAACTACTAAAACAGTTTTGCCTTTGTAACTGTCCATTGAAATCTCTTTCCCCTGAAGGCTTTTTGCCTTAAAATCATAAAATTTTGCGTCCATTTTGAGATCGTTTTTAATTTATATCGTTCGCGATACAAATATAGTATGTAATTTTGTATCGCGCACGATATAATAAAGATTTTTATAAACTTTTAAGAATTGTTATAAGGTTCCTAAACATATTTGATCTGGTTAAAGAGGTTTTGCCGGATAGAAAAGTAAGTTGCTAAAGTTTTGGTTATATCGAAATAAGATCAAATTTATACTCCTGAAACTTAAGGCACTTATTTAAGTTTTATCTCCTAAAATTCATTACCTTGGGAACCCAAATTGATGTTTATGAACAAGCAGATTATCGCAACTGAAAAAGCCCCTCAGGCAATCGGACCTTATTCACAGGCTGTTAAAGCCGGAAATATGATTTTTACGTCGGGACAAATCGGCCTTGATCCAAAAACAATGACCGTTGTTGAAGGTGGAATTGAGTCCCAGACAAAACAGGTTATGACAAATCTTGGTGAAGTATTGAAAGCTGCAGGAGCCGGATTTAATGATGTGGTGAAAACGACCTGTTATCTGTCCGATATGGATTATTTTAAAGCTTTTAATGGGGTGTATGCATCTTTTTTTGATGAGGCAAGTGCTCCTGCCAGAGCAACGGTGGCTGTTAAAACGCTTCCTTTGGGGGTTCTTGTTGAAGTAGATGCAGTTGCTGTTTTAAAGGATTAAAAGGGTAATGATCCCAAAAGAAAATAAATTCACACTATTACAACAAACTATTAAATATGGCACAAATTAATTTTAATGATTTAGGTTCTCAAAAGCCTGATGTAAAAAACGTTCTCAGGCTTATAAAGTATGGAATATCAGCGATTGTCATTATCATATTGCTTTTAGGTACATTCTTTCAGATCAACACAGAGGAAGTTGGTGTGATTGTCCGGTTTGGAAAATATCAACGAACGGTGGAACCAGGATTGAATGTAAAGCTCCCGATTATAGATAAGCTTTACAAAGTACCTGTTGAGCGCCAGTTAAAACAGGAATTTGGATTCAGAACAGTGAAAGCTGATGTGCGCTCAACCTATACGCGATCCGGAGTGCGGGATGAAGCACTGATGCTCACAGGTGACCTTAACCTTGCCGATGTGGAATGGGTGGTACAGTACAGGATCAATGATCCTTACAATTATTTGTTTAAGGTCCGAAATCCGGAGACTACTTTGAGGGATATATCAGAAGCTGCTATGCGCCAGGTTGTAGGAGACAGAACGGTTAATGAAGTTCTGACCGTGGGTAGGACTGAAATAGCAAGCAAGGTGGAAGAACTGGTTCAGAAAATATGTACGGAATATTCTCTCGGATTTGAAATTGATCAGGTAGTTCTGCAGGATGTGAATCCGCCTGATCCTGTAAAAGATGCTTTCAATGAGGTAAATGAGGCTCAGCAGGAAAAAGAAACCCTGATTAACCAGGCGAAATCCGAATACAATAAAGTAATTCCAAAGGCCAAGGGACAGGCCGAAGAGACTATTCAGAAGGCAGAAGGATATGCTACAGCCAGGGTGAATAACTCTCAGGGTGATGTGGCTCGTTTTAATGCATTATACTCTGAATATATTAAAGCACCTGAGGTTACAAAACGAAGGATATATCTTGAAACCATGCAGAATGTAATTCCAAAGCTGGGTAAGAAAATTATTACAGATGATGATGGCAATAATGTATTACCATTGTTACAAATGCAAATGTCTAATCCTCAACCTTCAAAATAAGTAGCCATGAAAAAATTAGTATTTATATCCGTAATTGCATTAATCGCAGTAATATTGCTTGCCGGTAGTGTTTACGTCGTCAATGAATCGGAACAGGTTGTAATTACCCAATTTGGTAAACCCGTGGGAGAAGCTGTGCTAACGCCGGGACTGAAGTTCAAGAAACCCTTTATTCAGACTGCAAACTTTTTTGACAAACGTTTTCTGGAATGGGATGGAGATCCGGATCTTGTTCCTACAAAAGATAAGAAATATATTTTTGTGGATACCTATGCCCGGTGGCAGATAACCGATCCGTTGCAGTTCTTTAAACGTTTTAACAACGAACGTAGTGCCCAATCCCGTCTGGATGATATTCTGGATGGTGAAACCAGGGACTTTATCGCTAAGAACAATATTGAGGAAGCTGTTCGGAACAGTAATCGTAAACCGATGTCTTCAGGATTAATTGGTGAAATGGTAGGTGATTCTTTGATGGATATATCTGTTGGCCGTGTTAAAATTGAAAAGATGATCCTGGCAGAAGCTAATAAACTGGCCAGCGAGTTGGGGATTGCCATTCTTGATTTCAGGTTTAAAAGGATCAATTATAACGAAGAAGTACGTACTCAGGTATATGAGCGTATGAAAAGCGAACGCTACAGAATAGCGGATAAATTCAGATCAGAAGGACAGGGTGAAGCATCCAGGATCAATGGAGAAAAAGAGCGAGAGTTGCAGACGATCCAGTCAGGTGCTTTTAAAGAGGCTGAGGAAATAAAAGGTAAAGCCGATGCTAAAGCTGCTGCCATTTATGCTGCTGCTTATAATAAAAACACTAGTGCACGCGAATTGTATGCCTTTATGAAATCTATGGAGACGTTTGAAAAAACGTTTGATAGCGAAACATCGGTAATCTTATCTACCGATAATGAATTGTACAAATACTTAAAAGGTATGAAATGAACAATAAAACTGTTTGGTTTGTCATAATTTCAATGATTTCAGTCACAGGATTTAGTCAGAAATCTGCGAAAGAGGTAATGGACTTTGCAAAAAAAATAGAATGGTTCGGTCAGGCATCCATCAAAATACTGTTCAGTGACAAAACGGTTTATATTGATCCGTACAAATTACCTGGAAATGATACGCCTGATGTGGTGTTCATCACGCATAGTCACGGGGATCATCTGGATGTAAATGAAATAGCTAAACTGAATGGTAATAAGGTGCTGATTGTAGCGCCGGAAACGTGTGAGAGTAAACTCCGTGAAGGTGGCTTTGACAACCTGGTTCTGGTAAAACCAGGTGATGAATTTGACCTGGATGGCATAGCCGTTAAAGTAGTCCATGCGTATAATATTGTTAAAGTAAGGTATCATCCCAAAGCAAATAATTGGGTAGGGTATGTTCTTACATATGATGGCGTAACCATATATCATCCGGGAGATACGGAGCGAATTCCCGAGATGAAGGGTATTAATTGTGATATTGCTTTCATGCCTTTGGGGCAAACTTATACCATGAGTAGCGTAAAAGAAGCTGCTGAAGCTGTTAAAGATGTCGGTCCCATCGTGGCAATTCCTTTTCATTACGGTCTGTATGAAGGAAAAGTGGACGATGCGCAGATGTTTAAGTCTTTGCTGAACGGTAGTTGTGATGTGTTGATTAAAGATTTAAAGGTCAGGGAATTATAGATTTTTTTGGAGGCTTTGTATTTCTGATTTGTATTCGGAAAACAGGTTTAAAATGTTAACATGCTTGAAATGAAGCGTAAAAGCATGAAATTTTCTGGAAAATAATTTTTGCTAATATGGAAAATAATTGCTTATTTTGCGCACTGTTTGAAAAACGTATATAAAAGCATAGCGAAATGTCAAAGATTTGTCAGATAACAGGGAAGAAAGCACAGGTGGGAAACAATGTTTCACACTCTAAAAGAAGAACTAAAAGACGGTTCGATATTAACCTGATCAATAAAAGATTTTATCTCCCGGAAGAAGATCGTTGGATCACTTTAAGGGTTTCAACTTCAGGTTTACGCACAATCAATAAAATTGGTTTGAATAAAGCGCTGAAAGAAGCAAAAGAAAAAGGATTAGTAGCTAAAAATATTTAATTGAGGAGATAGAACAATGGCTAAGAAAGGAAACAGAGTACAGGTTATTCTTGAATGCACTGAGCATAAAGAAAGCGGTATGCCTGGAACTTCAAGATACATTACAACAAAAAACCGCAAAAATACTCCGGAAAGGATGGAACTGAAAAAGTACAATCCTATCCTTAAAAAAGTAACTGTTCATAAAGAAATAAAATAATTGAGTTATGGCTAAGAAAGCAGTAGCATCGTTACAGAAAGGAGCCGGTAAAGGTCATGCCAAAGTAATTAAAATGGTAAAATCCGATAAAACCGGAGCTTATTCTTTCAAAGAAGAAATTGTTCCTAACGACTTAGTTAAGGATTTTTTTAAGAAATAATTATTATTCTTAATAATACAAAGAACTTCCCCCAAAAAGGGAAGTTTTTTTTTACTTTTACGCTTCAATAATTCAGTAAAAAACTAAGGATGGCTCTATTCGGATTATTCTCTAAGGAAAAGAAAGAAACACTGGATAAAGGTTTGGAGAAAACCAAGGAAAGTGTGTTCAAAAAACTTTCGCGTGCTGTAGCAGGAAAGTCTAAGGTGGATGATGAAGTACTTGATAATCTGGAGGAAGTATTGATTACATCTGATGTGGGCGTTGAAACTACTCTGAAAATAATTGAACGGATAGAGGAGCGTGTGCAGAAAGATAAATATCTGGGTATTGAAGAGCTGAACCTGATCCTGAGGGAGGAAATTTCTGAGTTATTGTCAGAAAATGAAACCGGTGATGGCGAAGCGTTTGAGTTGCCTGTATCCGACAATCCGTATGTGATAATGGTTGTTGGAGTGAATGGCGTTGGAAAAACCACCACTATCGGGAAGTTGGCGTACCAGTTTAAAAAGCAGGGTAAGAAAGTCATTCTTGGAGCTGCGGATACATTCCGTGCTGCTGCCATAGAACAGTTGGTGATTTGGGGTGAGCGGGTGGATGTTCCTGTGGTTAAGCAACATATGGGTGCTGATCCGGCATCCGTGGCTTTCGATACGTTGCAATCTGCCAAGCAGCAAAATGCTGATGTTGTGATTATTGATACAGCCGGCCGCTTGCATAATAAAATAAACCTGATGAATGAGCTGAGTAAGGTGAAAAAAGTGATGGACCGCATTGTTCCGGGTGCGCCACACGAAATTCTGCTTATTCTTGATGGTTCAACCGGACAAAACGCTTTTGAGCAGGCTAAACAATTTACCCTGGCAACAGAAGTTAATGCGTTAGCTATTACAAAACTGGATGGAACAGCAAAAGGTGGTGTTGTGATAGGCGTATCGGATCAGTTTAAAATACCAGTCAAATATATTGGCATTGGTGAAGGAATAGAAGATCTTCAGGTTTTCCGCAAGCGTGAGTTTGTGGATTCTCTTTTCAGCTAATCAAAATTCATTTTAAGGCTCCATTCGGAATGAGGAAGAAGGTAAGTGTAATTACAATGGGGTGCTCTAAGAACCTTGTGGATTCGGAGGTTTTACTGCAAAAATTTTCAGATTATGGGTTTGATGTGGAACATGATCCCGAAACTGTAACCGGAGAAATTGTGGTGGTCAATACCTGTGGCTTTATTGGTGATGCCAAAGAGGAGTCGGTAAATATGATCCTGCAGCTGGCCGATGCCCGTACCAATGGAGACATAGAAAAGCTGTATGTAATGGGCTGTTTGTCTGAACGGTATATGGAAGATCTGAACCGTGAAATTCCGGAGGTAGATAAATATTTTGGCAAGTTTAATTGGAATAAAGTTATTGATGAACTCATTGAAAATAAAAAATATAAAGAATCAACCAGTAGCAACCGGTATATAACTACGCCTTCGCATTTTGCTTACCTTAAAATATCAGAAGGATGCAACCGTTCGTGTGCTTATTGTGCTATCCCTCTGATTACCGGAAAACATAAATCAGTGCCAATTGACAAGCTTGTTGAGGAGGCCACACAGCTAGCATCAAAAGGTGTGAAGGAACTCCAGGTGATTGCGCAGGATCTGTCGTATTATGGCCTGGATCTCTATAAAAAACACAAACTCTCTGAACTGGTCACAGCTCTGTCTGAAATTCAGGGCATAGAATGGATTCGGTTGCATTATGCATATCCCGCTGGTTTCCCTTTTGAGATTCTGGAGGTGATGCGTACCAATCCTAAAGTTTGCACTTATCTGGATATTGCATTTCAGCATATCAGTGATAACATGCTGAAAAAGATGAAGCGCCAGGTATCTAAACAGCAGACATATGACCTGATCCGAAAAATAAGAACGGAAGTGCCGGGCATTCATCTGCGTACAACACTGATGACCGGTTTTCCGGGAGAAACTGAGGAAGATTTTGAGGAGCTGGTGCAGTTTGTAAAAGATATCCGTTTTGAGCGTTTAGGTGTGTTTCCATATTCTGAAGAGGACGGAACTTATGCCGGTGATCATTTTGCCGACGATATTCCCGAAGAAGTTAAGCTGGACCGTGCTGAAAAACTGATGGCTGTTCAGGAAGAAATTGCCAATGAACTAAGTGCTCAGAAAGTGGGACAGGAGCTAAAGGTAATGATAGACCGTAAAGAAGCAGACTATTATATTGGCCGGACAGAATTTGATTCCCCCGAAGTTGACCCTGAAGTCCTTGTTAGTGGTAAAAATCTGAATGTTGGATCTTTTTATACGATTAAAATTACCGGTGCAGAATCATACGATCTGATTGGTGAGGTTGTGGCTTGAATTTTATATTAATTTTAGAGCATTTATTTCATAATGTTCCCAATAATCAATATTAGGTAATAGCTAATATTAGATTAATTTTATCACATGTTTCAAAATGCGCGTTAGCCGCTGTAAAGGGTGTGGATTGGTGCGTTGGAAAACTTTTCATGTTGATACTTTCGGGTAGGTTGTTGCGGTTCTTTACAGCTCCCGACATAAAATGTCGGGATTGATGCATCAAAAGTATTAACTGGGTGAATCCTGAGCTTGTCGAAGGAGAAGGGTACTGAGTTTATCGAAGTAGGGTGTTAAACCCCACAACTGGTTTTTGGAAAATATGAGTTTGGAGTTCCTTTAAAGCAAGAATAGTCGCATACTTAAACATCTGGATTTACAGAAGTAAAATTTATTCAAACAGAATCCGCTTTGTTTTGTTTAATAGATATAATTGTGAATTAAACAGAATATGAAAATAGCCATTGCAGGTATTACCGGGTATATTGGTCAGAAGTTAAGTGAATATCTGATGTCTAAAGGGCATGAAATTGTCCCCGTCAAAAGAAACCATTTTAAACTATCACAAGACGACTTTGCTGCATATCTCAAAGGATGTGATGCCGTCATCAATTTATCCGGAGCACCTGTGATAAAACGGTGGACAGAATCCTGGAAAAAAGAAATTTTGTCAAGTCGGGTTGAAACCACGCGAAAAATTGTTGGTGCCCTTACCGTCATGAAAAGAAAGCCTGAAGTCTATATCAACGCGTCTGCCATTGGTATTTATGATTATGAACATGAAAACGATGAAACCACGCCTTATTTCGGCCATAATTTTCTGGCAGATGTCGTTAAACAATGGGAAGCAGAAGCAAAAAAAGTCAATGACCTTGAAATACGTAGCTGTATTACCCGGTTTGGTGTAGTATTGGGGAAAGACGGCAGTGCATTTCCGGTTATGAAGAAACCTTTTGAGTGGTTTGTTGGTGGAAAAATCGGCAATGGGCAACAGGCCATGTCTTTTATTCACATTGAGGACCTGATAAGAGCTTTGGAAGAGCTCCTATTGAATAAAAAAGCCAGCGGTGTTTACAATCTTGTTGCACCTGAATATTGTACCAATAAAGAATTTACACAAACTCTGGCAAAAGCTTTACACAGACCAGCGTTATTTACAGTGCCTGTTTTTGCTTTGAAATTACTTTATGGCGGTGCTGCAGAAGTAGTGGTGGGTGGCGAAAAAGTACGGCCGGTAAAACTTAGACAGCAGGGCTTCAAATTTAATTATCCCGATATTAAATCTACTATCGATAGTCTGGTTTAATTTAAGGGTTTGAAATCAGTTTGGTATGTTCTTTATTTGAATCTTATTTCCTCTGTTATACCAGTTTAACAAATATTTAGAAAAGTAGATATGATTTAGACTCTGTATAAATTGCAGATAGAATGACTTATGCTAGAGATTCTTATAGCTTTTCATTCGCAGGATTGACAAATTGACTTTTAGATTATAAGTTATTTGATTAAAATTGCATCTTTTTATAAAAATGTCCAATCTATTTCTTTTAAATTCTAATTTCAGATGAACTCAGATTATCAAATGGCATTTTCATTACTTGCAATAGGAATGATAACCGTGTTTATTATTCTTATGCTGGTAGTTTACGTAGGTAAAGCCATCATATTATTCACCAACCGTTTTATTAAACTCCCGGCAGAAAAGAAGCTAGCTGAGGTAAAACAGACCATAAGTTCTAAGAAGCTTGCTGCAATTTCTGCTGCAGTCAGCATTGTTACCAATGGAAAAGGTGTGGTTGAAAAAGTTGAAAAATTATAAAATATTAATATTATGAGCCGGGAAATAAAATTTTCACTGCTATACAGAGATATGTGGCAGTCGTCGGGTAAATATGTACCCAGGGTAGATCAGTTAACCAAAGTCGCGCCCCACATTGTTGAAATGGGATGTTTTGACAGGGTGGAAACCAATGGTGGTGGTTTTGAACAGATAAACCTTCTATTTGGTGAGAACCCGAATAAAGCGGTTCGTGAGTGGACCAAACCATTTCACGAGGCTGGAATAAAGACGCATATGCTTGAGCGCGCATTAAATGGTATCCGCATGACACCGGTACCTGCTGATGTACGTCGCTTATTTTTTAAGGTTAAAAAGGCGCAGGGAACAGATATTGCGCGTTCTTTTTGCGGTTTAAATGACCCGAGAAACCTTGAGAACTCCATTAAGTTTGCCAAAGAGGCAGGAATGATCTCTCAGGCAGCATTAAGCATTACATATTCACCGGTTCACACCGTTGAATATTATGTGGATCTGGCAGAAAAGCTCATTAAAATGGGTGCTGACGAGATCTGTGTAAAAGATATGGCCGGTATCGGACGTCCGGTTTGGCTGGGTAAAATTGTAAAAGGCATTAAGAAAAATCATCCTGATATTATCATTCAGTACCATTCACATTCTGGACCTGGTTTTGCACCAGCTTCCATTCTTGAAGTTGCCAAGGCCGGTGCCGATATCATCGATGTGGCCATGGAACCGCTTTCATGGGGAACAGGACATGTGGATATTTTAACCATACATGAAATGTTGCGGGATGCCGGATTCAAAGTGCCCGATATTAATATGAAGGCTTATATGAAGGTTCGTGAGTTGACACAGGAATTTATTGACGATTTTCTTGGCCTGTACATCAATCCGAAAAACCGCTTTATGAATTCGCTGCTTATTGGTCCGGGGCTTCCTGGTGGCATGATGGGTAGTTTAATGGCTGACCTCGAAAATAACCTGAAGAGCCTTAATAAATGGAAAGTAAAGCATAACGAAGCTGAATTAACACAGGATGACCTCTTGATAAAACTGTTTGATGAGGTGTCATATGCGTGGCCTAAATTAGGATATCCTCCATTAGTAACGCCTTACAGTCAGTATGTTAAGAATGTTGCATTGATGAATGTGATGCAAATGGAAAAAGGTCAGGAGCGCTGGTCCATGATTCCGGATTCTGTTTGGGATATGATTCTTGGCAAAACAGGACAGGTTCCAGGTAAACTGGCGCCGGAAATTATTGCACTGGCCAAAGAACAGGGCAAGGAATTCTTTACAGGAGTTCCTCAGGATGAATATCCTGATGCTCTGGAAGACTTTAAAAAGGAAATGGATAAAAACGGATGGGATTACGGACAGGATAATGAAGAACTGTTTGAACTTGCCATGCATCCGGAACAATACAGGGCATATAAGTCCGGTAAGGCAAAAGAAGACTTTGAGGCTGATTTAAAAGCCAAAAAAGAAGCTTCGGCTACTGAGTCTGCTCCTGCTGTTCAGGCTGCTGCACCGGCAATGGATACCACTCCTAAGCAGATGGTTGTATCTGTGGATGGTGAAAAATTTAATGTCACGGTATCTTACGGAAAGACTTCCGGTTCTGCTCCGGTTCAGGAAACAAAAAAAGAAGAAACTCCTGCAGCTGCAGCACAACCAGCTCAGGGAAGTGCGGAAATTATTGCTCCGCTTGAGGGTAAATTTTATCTGGTGAAAAATGCCGGTGATAAAGCTGTAAAGGTTGGAGATAAAGTAAATGAAGGAGATTTGGTTGGTTACATCGAAGCCATGAAAACTATGAATGCCATTAAAGCTGATGTATCAGGTACTGTGGTTGAAATATGTTTTGATAATGGTTCAGATGTTGAAGAAGACGATGTGCTCTTCAAGCTGGCTTAATGACTTACGAATAGTAATATTATGATATTAAGACGTTTATTTGAGATGACGGCGCTGTCTGAACTGGCAGCGAATCCGGGATATCTCCTCATGCTGGCAGTAGGTGCATTTCTCTTGTATCTTGGTATAAAGAAGCAGTACGAGCCGTTGTTACTGGTTCCTATTGGGATGGGGGTTATTTTGGCCAACCTGCCGGGTGGAACGATGGGAGTAGTACCCGCTGACTGGGTTCATACAGCTTTTTCAGGAATGGATCCTGAAGCGATAAAAGCACTGGACCCTAAAGTTGTGGCTCATATGGCCGAACAATCATCTTATATGAATCTGTTTGAGATAGCGCATGAATACGGGATTATGAATTTCCTGTATTACTCGCTGATAAAAACGGGACTACTTCCACCATTAATTTTTATGGGAGTAGGAGCCTTAACAGATTTTGGTCCGATGTTGCGTAACCTTAAACTTGCTTTCTTTGGTGCTGCAGCCCAGATTGGTATTTTTGCCGTTCTGTTTGGTGCTACAGCTGTTGGATTTACGCCAAAAGAAGCTGGTTCATTGGGAATTATAGGTGGAGCAGATGGCCCGACTGCAATATATACAACGCTGAAACTGGCACCTCATTTATTGGGTCCAATCGCTATTGCAGCATACTCGTATATGGCTTTGGTTCCGGTAATTATACCCTTTGTGGTTCGGCTGACATGTGGCGATAAGGAGTTGAAAATCAACATGAAACAGATGGATAAGAAGTATCCGCCAAAATACGAGATAAAGAATCTAAAGGCAGCTAAGATTGCTTTTCCTATTGTTCTGGGTATCGTTGTTTCTATTTTTGTTCCTTCTGCCGTGCCTTTGCTGGGGATGTTGTTATTTGGTAACCTGGTTAAGGAAATCGGCGCTAATACATTCCGCTTGTTTGATGCTGCCAGTAATTCAATTATGAATAGTAGTACTATCTTTTTGGGATTAACAGTTGGCGCAACAATGACATCTGATGTATTTCTGGACTGGAAAACACTGATGATTGTTGGAGGTGGCTTTATTGCCTTTTCAATCTCCGTTGCCGGTGGTATCTATGCAGTGAAAATTTATAATCTTTTTAGTAAGAAAAAGATCAATCCGCTTGTAGGAGCCACAGGCTTAAGTGCGGTGCCAATGGCATCACGGGTGGCGAATGAAATTGCTCTGACAAAAGATTCAAGCAATCATGTATTGCAATATTGTATGGCTAGTAATATATCGGGTGTGATTGGTTCTGCAGTTGCTGCCGGAGTTTTGATATCCTTCCTTGGATAAAATATTTACATCATATGCTTTTAAGAGCCGGATATTATTCCGGCTCTTTTTTTTGTATATTTACATAATTAATAAAGAGAAATTCAAATTATCTTTGTGAAAATTTGACATGATATTTTGAAATTATTTCAATTATTGCAATTAATTATAATTTAATTTGTGGTATTTTATTTAGAAATATGTAGGATAAATCCTTTTTATTAAACTTTTCTGAAAATACAAATATGAATACTGGTAAAAATTTAAATAAATTTCATTTAAGGAAATCAGGCTATCAGTTTAAATCACTGATATATATAGCATTATTTTTCTCTGTATTGTTTGTGTCCTGTAATAGCGACAATATCACGCGTAACAGTTATTATACGTTTACAGAAGAGATGATGGGACGTTATTTCATGAATCGTCCGGATTCTTTTTCTGAATTCAGAAAATTATTGGATACGACAGAGGTTATGGGGCTTTTAAATGCCTATGGGCACTATACCTGTTTTGCGCCGACAAATGAGGCCATGCATGCATTTTATGCCTCCAGAGGAAGGACATCACTTGAGGATTTCTCGGCTGATACTTTGAAAAAAATTGCGTATGATCATATAATAAAAGATGAAGAACTGGGAACAGAAACCTTTCTGGAAGGACGATTGCCCTATCTTACTATGAGTAAGCGTTACATCTCTGTAACTTTTTCCGGATTTCAGACTGGTGATCATACCATCAGAGTCAATAAAACATCACCAATTCTTAAACCCGATGTTATAGTCCATAACGGTGTTGTTCATGTGATTGGAGAGGTATTGAAGCCAACGGAGAAAACCCTGGTTGAAGCCATTAATGACGATCCCAAATTCCGTCTGTTTTCAGAAGCTCTTCTGGCAACACATCTCGATGAAAAGCTGAATTTAATAGAGGATGAATCTTATAGTTATACTTATTGGAATAATTATTATGATGATGTTCCCCGGGAACGTTTGGGAACGACAATTTATGTTCCTGAATTTAAAAAATACGGATACACAGCTTTAATGGAAAGCGATTCCACATACGAAGCTCACGGAATTCAAAACCTGGAAGATATGAAAGCATATGCCAAAATGGTATATGATGCCGTTTTCCCGGAAGATGCAGGTGTCGAAGATATTACAGATCCAAGAAACAGCCTTAACAAATTTGTTGCTTACCATCTCATTAACAAGCAAATTGGTCGCACGAAGTTTATTATTGACTATTATAATACATCTAACACTATCCAGACATATGATATGTATGAATACGTGGAAATGATGTGTCCGAAAACGTTAATGGAAGTCAGAACCTTGAGAAACAGTAACAGAACGAATGTGTTTAACTACAACAGTTCAACCGGTGAATTTATTACTCTGACTGATGATTATGACAATGATGCATTGAATGGTGTTTACCATGAAATTGACGGGATATTGCAATATGATTTGAATGTTGCTTCTGAAGTGTCAAGTAAAAGACTGAGGCTGGATCTGGCTTCTTTTTTCCCGGAACTAACAAATAATAACATGAGAGGCATTGGAGACGGAGTGAATAACAGAAGCAGATTTATTCTTCCTCACGGATATGTTGATCGGTTGGAATTTTCTGAACAGACTGTATTTTTTTATTACTGCTATGATTCACGTCTTATTGATTTTCAGGGTGATGAGATATTCCTGCTGGAAGGATTGTATGAATTTACTATAACAACGCCTATTATTCCTAAAGGAACATACGAAGTGCGGATGTGCTATCATTCTAACGGTAACAGGGGAGCTGTTCAGATGTACTGGGATGGAGTGCCTACAGGTATTCCTTTGGATCTTAATATTTTGGCAACCAATCCTTCAATAGGGTATCAGTTACCCGGCTCAGATTCGGCTGATCCGAATGGTTACGAAAACGACAAAACCATGCGCAACAGGGGATACATGAAAGGGCCTTCCAGTTACAAGTCTGATGGTGGTTTTTATTCAAATGCTACCGTGAACGTGCGTTTAAGTTCCAATGTTTTAAGAAGAATTCTTGGGATATATACGTTTAACGAAGTTAAAGAACATAAATTTCATATTAAAGCATCCAGAACAGGTCAGTTTCAAATGGACTATCTGGAGTTTGTGCCTGTTGAAGCCATTGAAGGTGAAGGAATTGATTAATATTAATTATCAACAATATTGTGAAGCCTGTGTATTTTTTTACACAGGCTTTTTTTTCGAAGTATTACGATATGATAAAAGTTTGAACTGTATCACTTTGCAGATTGTTATTTTAAATTAGTTCAAATTGGTAAATCGATGTTTAACCTTATTCTGATTTAAAATGATTAATAAAATCCACAGTTTGGGAGGATACATTCATGAGTATCAAAAGAGTATTGCAAATCCTGGTGAATTCTGGGCAGTACAGGCAGAATCTTTTTACTGGAGAAAACGTTGGGATAAAGTTATAGACTGGAATTTTGAAAAGCCTGATGTAAACTGGTTTGTTAATGGTAAACTTAACATTACGGAAAATATTTTTGAACGTAATCTTTTTACGTATGGAAATCAACCCGCAATAATATGGGAACCCAATGATCCTTCGGAAGCATCAAAGACATTAACCTATAATGAATTATTTGCTGAGGTTAACAAATTTGCCAATGCATTGCAGCAACTAGGAGTGGAAAAGGGAGACAGGATTGCTATATATATGCCTATGGTTCCTGAACTTGCGATAGCCCTTCTTGCCTGTGCAAGGATTGGAGCTATCCATTCTGTTGTATTTGCAGGTTTTTCGGCCAATGCATTACAGGAGCGAATTAATGATGCGGATGCTAAGTTGCTTTTAACTGCTGATGGTGGTTACCGAGGGAATAAGATAACGCCATTAAAAGAAATATCGGATGAAGCACTGGAAACATGCCCTTCCATTGAAAATGTGGTGGTTCTCAAACGTACCGGTTCTGACATTGTTATGAAGGGTGGCCGTGACATATGGTGGCACGATATCGTTAACGGGCAGTCCGATGAATGTGAAGCGGTTGAAATGGATGCGGAAGATCCGTTATTTATTTTATATACGTCAGGATCAACAGGAAAACCAAAGGGAATTGTCCATACTACAGGTGGTTATATGGTTTATTCTGCGTATACCTTTACCAATGTATTTCAATATAACAGCGGTGATGTTTATTTCTGCACAGCTGATATTGGTTGGATCACCGGACATTCATACATTGTTTATGGTCCTTTGTTATCGGGTGCCAAAACACTTATGTTTGAAGGTGTTCCCACATGGCCTGATGCAGGAAGGTTCTGGGATATCGTAAAAAAACATAAGGTCAATCAGTTTTATACAGCACCTACAGCTATTCGCTCCTTGCTGGCAAAAGGAAATGAATATTTGGAAAGCAAGGATCTGAGTACTTTGAAGGTTTTGGGTTCCGTAGGGGAGCCGATTAATGAACTGGCATGGCATTGGTATCATGATCATGTGGGATTAAATAAGTGCCCCATTGTGGATACCTGGTGGCAAACTGAAACCGGTGGTGTGATGATTTCTCCAATTGCCGGTATTACGCCAACCAAACCTTCGTTTGCAACTCTGCCTTTACCGGGAATTCAGCCCATGATTGTTGATGGAGAAGGGAATGAACTTGAAGGTAATTCTGTAGAGGGTAACCTTTGTATTAAATATCCATGGCCGGGTATGGCAAGAACAATTTGGGGTGACCACGCAAGGTTCAGGGAGACATACTTCAGTACGTTTAAGAATCTGTATTTTACAGGTGATGGTGTAAAGCGCGATGAAGACGGTTATTACAGAATTCTGGGTCGTGTGGATGATGTTATCAACGTTTCAGGGCATCGGCTAGGGACTGCTGAAATTGAGAATGCCATTAATGAACATCCTCTGGTAAATGAATCAGCTGTGGTTGGTTATCCTCATCCTATTAAAGGACAGGGAATTTATGCATATATCGTTTGCGGAGAACTTTCTACAGGAGGCGAGGACGGAATACGAAAAAGTGTAAAACAAGGGGTTTCAAAAATAATTGGTCCTATCGCACGCCCCGATTTGGTGCAACTTGTGCCCGGTCTTCCTAAAACGCGCAGTGGTAAGATTATGCGCAGGATACTAAGGAAAATAGCAGAAGGAGATGCCACAAATCTGGGCGACACCACCACATTGCTGGATGAAGAGGTAGTGGATAAAATTATTTCAGGTGCACTCGTGGATGTAAAGAAGTAAAATTTATTTTATAATCTTTACAGCCGGGTTCTGAACCGGAACAGAATCATTGGGTTGAGTAAGTTGAATATCTTTTTGTTCCAGATCTTCAATGACATTTTCTTCAGGCCATAAAGGAATCAGCTCATATGTATGTACGGGTTTGTATCCCAATGCCCAGATAAAAGGAAACGTAAAGAAAATACCACCCACAATTGCCCCGGGATCAATCTCTTCGTCTTTTGTAAGAGTAGTATAAAAAGGTTCGTATCCTTCCTTCTCAATCCTGATCTGGGTCTCAGACATCAGAATTTTAGAGTCCGAATGCTTGTATGGTGTTGTGCCAACTATCTCGTCATTCATGTACAGTTTTGCGCCTTCAGGAATTGTCCTGATGACTGTGGAACTAACGCAACCTGAAAATAGAATTGTGACCGCAAGTAAAAATGCAGCTAATCTGAATTGTGGGGTGTTCTTTTTCATACTTTTACATTTAGATCGTTAAGATACTGATTTAGTTTATCCCTTTCATTTTTTAATTTTATGTGTGTTTTCCTCTAATCTGAATCGGACAATATTACGAATAAGATCAACCGGTAAATCCTGATCAAGAGGAAACTGTATCGCTCCTTTTGAATATTTAAAGGATTTTAGTTCAGGCTCAGCAAATTTTATGCCAGATGCAGTAGGATAGAAGCCAATATGATTTTTATTGACTGCAAAGTAAACCAGTATACCATTTTGTGCAAATGCAGGCATTTGATAACTGATTTTTTCTGTTGCGTTGGGAGCTACATCTTTAATGATTTCTCTGAGTTGCTGTAATTTTTCCTGAATGCCTTCAGGGGCATTTATAATGTACTCGTTTACGGTTTGGGGAATATTAACTGTTTTCATAACCTGGTATATTCAGTGTGTTAATGGTCTTAATCAATACTTAATCAGAAATGTAAATTAAATAATCTTATAACATTATGCCAGCCTTTTTTGTTATTTTAGAGTGGGAATGATATATAAGATTTTTAAAACTGAGGCTTGAAAGAAGAATTTTTATTTATATATGGAACACTTATTGCCAGTGTCAATAAAGAAATGAATGCATTGGTATTAAAATACGGTACGCTCCTTGGTGAAGCTTACATGACGGGCAGACTTTACGAAATTGATGGTTATCCCGGTTTCGTGCCAACAGACAATCAGGATGAGAAAGTTTATGGTGAGGTGTATTTGCTGAAAGAGGCTATTCAATTATTTTATCAATTGGACAAATATGAAGAATGTTCTCCTGAATTCCCTGAACCCTGGGAATATAATAGATTAAAACTTCCGGTTGTACTTAATAACGGAACAGTTATACATGGTTGTTGGGTTTATGCATATAACTACGATCCTATGGATTTGGAATATATCCATTCCGGAAACTATAAGACATATTTATCACGTAAATAGTTCTTTACCAGCCAAAAGCATGTTCATCCATCCATTTGTTCTGAGCTTTCATTACCTGCTCAATAATATCACGGGCACAGCCTTCGCCACCTTTCTTATCTGAAATATACAGTGAGATTGCTTTTATTTCAGGCGCCGCATCGGAAGGACAAACCGGAAAGCCACAAGCCTGCATCACCGGATAATCAGGAATGTCATCTCCCATGTACATCACATCTTTGGCATCCAGCTGATGTTTTTTCAGAAAGTGATTCAGATCGTGAATCTTTTCAGCCGATTTCATATACACATCTTTAACTCCGAGTCTTTTGTAACGCATCCTTACACTTCGCGTATTTCCTCCAGTTATAATAGCAATAGGGTATCCTTTTTTTACAGCCAGTTGCATGGCATATCCGTCCTTGATGTTAACTGTCCGCATAGGTTCCCCGTTGGGATGCAATACAATCTGACCACCGGATAATACGCCATCCACATCAAAAACAAATGCTTTAATATCCGGTAAAAGTTCTTTAAAATTCTTTTTTGCCATTACTTCTTATTTTGAAGGTTCTGAATACTTTCACTCATAATTCTGTAAATCTCCTGATAAACCGGGACTTCATTCAGTTTTGTCATTTGCTGGTCCATAATATTCCGGTCGAATCGTACGGCAGGACCGGTTTGAGCGTCAGCAGGACGGATTGACATAACTTTTTCTGCAGTTTCCATAATCAGAGGTTGCAGAAGATCGAACGAAAGATCATTATTTTTAAGCAGGTCTGCAGCTATGGCATACATATGATTTGTGAAATTACAGGCAAATACAGCCGATATATGTAACATAGCCCGTTGATCAGAGCTTGCTTTTAAAACTTTTTCTGAAAGTTTTTCCGCCAGAGTTATTAATTCATTTTCAAGATCCGGAGTGTTGGCCTCAACCAGAACCGGTACGACTTTAAAATTAACTTTTCTGGTTTTTGTGAATGTCTGAAAAGGATATAGTACGCCATACTTATCCGTGTATGGTATAAAAATATCCGATCTTACACTCCCTGCAGTATGAACCAGGAACTTATTTTTCAGGATGGTAAATGAGGCAATTGTGGCTATGGAATCATCCTTTGCTGCAATCAGATACAAGTCTGCCTGCTGATTAAGTTGTTCCGGATCAGAAGTGTAGTCGGTATTCAATCGGTTCGCCAGTATCATGGCATTTTTCTCTGTTCTGCTGTAAACCTGAATAATATTATAACCTATGTTTTGCAGATGCAAACCCAGGTGAGTGGCAACATTTCCACTTCCCAATAAAACAATATTTACAATTTCCCGTTTCATTTTAAGAACCGCAAATTTAAAAAGATTTATTGATTAATGCTGTGGTAAGCTTTGGATATAAGAACGACTTTAGATATTGATATTTCGTATTGTGTAAGCACAAACATTTTTATAACTTGCGGCTTATTCAAAACGCCTTTGTTTAAGGTATGAATCGATACATTCGCTACCTGATACTTTATATAATCTGTAATCTGTTTATTACATTAAACGGATATGGTAATGAAATGACTAAATATTACCGGTATTATAATTTGCAGCAGGACACATCACTGGTATTAAAACCGGATACCTTTCTGTTAAGTGATTCAGTAAAGGTTATTCTGAGTCAGATAGACAGCCTTATGGAGGATTCTGCAGCTCAACGGGTCATTCAAAATGCTAAACCATATATTCCGGGTAAAGATGGTTATATTGTTCCGGATTTGCCTCATTTCGTGGAGTATCCTGATATGTATAATTTCAATTATATTCATAGTAATCTTACGTACGATGAACAGCTGAAATTAATATATAAGTCGTGGAAAAAATTTGATGAACACATACATTTTAATATATATCGCTACAAACCTGTCATTCCGGGTCTTATATTAAATTATTACGGACTGGATTATGTTACCTATCATAATCTTGAATATCCTGATCTGTGGAAGAAAAAACAGTTGATGCTTGATGTGGATACCTTTCCATATAAGCTTGATTTCGTGATGATTGATACAACAGTACAGGTTGAAAATAAAATATGGAACGAGACGAGAACTTTCATAAGTTATGATAATCCTTCAGACATAGATCTTCATTGGAATCAGCTGCCTGATCCACCAAATATATCGGATACGGTGTACATGCCTTTTATCCGTAACGTGGAACTGGACTATAAGAACTTTTCAGGTGAGGAAAGGGATTATGTTAGAAAGATTACTGGTTTTGACCAGATAAAGAATCCGTGGAACGTTAAAGGATATGGGGCCTTACAGGCCAATGAAACGTTTACCAAATATTGGGCAAAAGGGGATGAGAGTTCAGTGTCACTCCTTGGTATTGGCAGGTTTGAAGCGGATTATAATAAAAAGAATGTAAAATGGGAGAATGAATTTGAGTTAAAACTTGGATCCATTAAACAGTTCGACAAGGATGAACTGTTCAGGAAAACTGATGACCGGTTAAAACTAAGCTCTAAACTTGGTTACAAAGCATTTAAGAGCTGGTATTATACGCTCGATTTTGATTTTCAAACCCAGCTGCTTTACGGATACGATTACAATGGCTCTGAAAGGTCTGATCCGATATCGGGTTTCCTTTCTCCGGCTAAAACATATCTTTCAATTGGTTTGGATTATAAGTATAAAAAGAATTTACTTTCTGTTTTGATATCGCCACTTACCATGAAAAATACACTGGTTAGTGATACGGCAAAAATTAATGAACAGAAATTCGGGGTTGAAGCCGGAAAACGTTCAAAGACTGAGGCAGGTGCCTACATAAAAGCCAACCTAAAATGGAATATCAACAGCGAAATGCATGTGAATTCAAACCTTTATCTCTTCTCTAATTATGTCAAAAATCCGCAAAATATTGATGTCGACTGGGAAGGTGAATATGAATATAAGTTTAGCCATGTTTTTTCTCTGAGATTCTACGTAAATTTAAAGTACGATGATGAAGAAAAAATTTACATTGGAGATGATAGTGCAGGTAACAAGATATACTCCAAAAGGATACAGATTAAGCAGTTGACGAGTGTGGGCTTTTCATACAGATTTTAATGCGGATATTATTTGATATAGGACATCCTTCTTTTGTGCATCTGTTTGTGAAACCTGCTCAGCAGGCTATTTCACTGGGACACGATGTTTTGTTTTCATACAGGAATAAAGACCGGTGTGATGAATTGCTGGCTGCGTTTAATCTTCATTCTGTAGAAACAGGAAAACACTATACATCAAAGACGGGGAAATTAAGAGGCCTTTTCATAAATTCGTGGCATTTGTTCCGTGTGATCAGGAAGTTTAAACCTGATATTATCTTAAGTGGAGCATCTCCGTATGCATCATTGGCATGCGGCATAACCGGTAAGAAACACTTTGTTTTTGATGATACGGAAAACAGAGAGCAGGTTATGTTTTACAGGCTGGGGTCAACCTTAATATTTACGCCTGAACCATTTCTACTGCATCTTGGCAATAAACATGTTAAATATCCGGGTTTACACGAACTTTCGTATCTGCCTGGAAATATTATAAAGCGAGCCAAACCGAAAGACAAACCAACTGTGTTCTTTAGGTTTGTTTCGTGGAATGCCACGCACGATTTTTTCAGAAATGGTTTGTCCGTAAACCAAAAGATCAGACTTGTGGAACATTTTAAAAATAATGCAGATATCATAATCTCATCCGAACAGACCTTGCCATCTGAGCTTGAAAAGTATAGATATAAAGGGCCAGTAGAAAGGATTCATGAGACATTGCAAACAGTAGATTTATTTATTGGTGAAAGTGCAACTATGGCAAGCGAAGCAGCCTGTTTAAATGTTCCTGCAATATATTGTGATCCGGTAGGACGAAGTTATACAGACAGATTGGAAACGGATTATCAACTTGTTTATAACTTCAGGTGCGGTGAATCAGCCCTTGGCAATGTTATAAAAAAGGCTGATGAACTGCTGAAGACTAAAAATGAGCAGAATAATTACAAAAATTTCTCAAGGGATTATATTAATTTAAGCGCCTTTATTTACTGGCTTATTGAAAATTCAAATCTGGAAAATTTAAAAGAGGTACTTTTAAAAAAAGAATTCTTTAAACAATTTAAAGGCATTGGTTAAACAATACGAAAATATTATTCCTGATGACGCAGAGAAAGAGATTCTGTCTTTTTTGCAAAGCGAATCGCCGGAATCTGTGTTCCATTTCCCGCTGATCTTCAATTTATATTCTTTGACCAAAGGATACAATCCCGTGTATTTTGTACATTATACCGATGACAGAATTGACGGATTGATGCTGGTTGTCATTATCAGATCATATTTTTTATGGCAGTTTGGAAGGCGGGCAGTGGTAATGCAAAGTCCTGTCATAAAATCGGGGAGAGAAGAGGTATTACGGGATTTACTGGTTGAATTCAAATCTGCATATGGCGATAAAGTATTTTATACTGAATTCAGAAATTGTAAAAAGGATGAAAATCTGGATAGAACATTGTCAGAATTCAATTTTGTGCCTCAGGAAAGAATTAATCTATATATAGATTTTGGTTCTTTCGATACATTTCAAAACCTGAGTGAGTCGAAGCAGCGACAGATAAATAAGGGGCTGGACGCAGGTGTAACAGTAGAACCTTTTGCAGATATTTATGAATTAAACACCTTTTATGGTATCCTCAGGGAATTGTATAAGCATAAGGTGAGAAAGCCATTACCGGATAAAAGTTTCTTTGTTTCTGCTTATCGGCTTGGCAGACATAATGATTGCATTCAGACTCTGGCAATTAAATACGACAGAATGGTGATTGGTGGAATTCTTTTGGCCGGAAACCCCGGTAAAACATATTATGAATGGTATATTGGGGGATTACATCAAACGTATAAACATTTGTTTCCGAGTGTTATGGCAACGTGGGGTGGAATTCAGAAAGCCGGGGAATTGAAGGCTGAGAGGTTTGATTTTATGGGAGGCGGAATACCAGATGTTCCTTACGGAGTTAGGGACTTCAAAGCGCGGTTTGGTAGCGAAGAGGAGATTAACTACCGCTGGAAATGGACAAAATATCCGGTTGCTCTAAAGCTCGCGAGGCGAATATTTAAGATTTTAAAGTTTTGAGTCTAACATATAAGAAATGAATAATACTATTTTGAATCACAGATCCATCAGGAAATACAGCGAAAAACAGATAAGTGAAAAATTGCTCGATACCATTTTAGAAGCTGGTTGCAGGGCATCTACAACAGGTAATATGCAGGTTTACAGCATTGTTGTAACAAAATCCCAGGAGGTAAAAGAGAAACTGTCTCCCTGTCACTTTAATCAGCCAATGGTAAAAAATGCGCCGGTAGTCCTGACTTTTTGCGCAGATTTTAACCGCTTCAATAAATGGTGCAAAATAAGTAATGCTGAACCGGGATATGATAATTTTCTGTCGTTTATGACAGCGGCAATTGATGCATTACTTGTGGCTCAGAATATTTGCGTGGCTGCAGAAGACAAAGGGTTGGGCATTTGTTACCTGGGAACAACAACTTATACCGCTCAGCAGATTATTGATGTGTTGAATTTGCCAAAAGGAGTTGTTCCTGTAACAACAGTTACTATTGGATGGCCCGATGAAAATCCTGAACAAACTGATCGTCTGCCATTGGAAGCAGTTGTGCATGAAGAAATTTATCATGACTATACTGAAGAACAAATTCACGGGTTTTATGCGTTCAAAGAATCGCTTTCTGAGAACAAAAGATTTGTGGATGAGAATAAAAAAGAAACACTCGCGCAGGTATTCACGGACGTGCGTTATAAAAAAGCTGATAATGAGCTATTTTCTGGTTTATTACTCGATGTGCTTAAGAAACAAGGGTTTATGTAAACCATTTCTGATGAAAAAATTATCCTTAACTTAAAGTTTTATCCATTATTGTTTCCGAAGTAAAAATTTAATGTAAATAATTTGTAAATTAAAAGAGTTTGTTTATCTTTGTGATAACATTATGTTATAATATTGTTAAAATCATTAGAGATGAAGAACTTAATTTACTTTCTGTTATTAATTTTTGGAGGTGTGCTGGTAGCATCCTGTGAAAAGCAGGAGGACCCGGTTGTCTCTTTTGGTGAATATTCTGATATTGTGGTAAATGGAGAAGGTGAATTTTCTTCAAGTATTAATTATCAGGGAGTTGAGGTTCCTTTTACACAGTATTATGACGATACACAGGTGCAGTTGAAAAGTGTAAAAGTTTCAATTGAAAACTTTTTACTGGAATCAACAGTGAATTCTCCGGTTATTAACGGTGAAATGTTAAGTGCAAGTTATGTTAAGGTGTTTAAGGTTAACTCTGAAGTGAAAGCTTATGTTACCTATAACCTTAGCGGATCTGCGCACGGTGGTGCATTAGTAGTACTGGATCTGACTGATTCAGAAAATCCATCAATTGTGAATGAAATTTTGTTTAATGATATTGATATCAACGTATGTGAAGTTTATCATGCAGGTAAACTTATGTGGTTAGGTGGATCTTCATTTAAAAAGGGCGCAGTTATCATACCCGTTGAACTTGATAATAAAGGTAATGTAGTAGCAGATTCAGGAAGTGAACTTACGCTGGATATTATTACCTTAAAAAATGTGGCATCCGTAAATGGTATTAAGGAAGCTGGTGACTGGTTAATGGTAACAGCAGGGAATTCCGGTGGTGGAACATTTGCTCTTAATTTTAAGAAAGGCTACCGTGATGATGGTACAGATTATTTCTCGAATGCTAAATTTTCAGCTACCAACGGTTATACCATGGGAAAATTCCACGTATCTCTTGAAGGCGGTAAAGAAGCAAAACTTCATGTGTATAGAATTGGTGTCAATGATACTGAGAATGAAACAGTAGTTTCTTTGGGGGCATTATACCATAATGTAGATAACGAGGCTGACATGTATTCAGGAAAAGCAACCTGTTTTATGGAAAATGATTCCCGCTATTGTTATGTATCAATGGGAGCCAGCGGATTTGTGGCTGTTGATATATTTGAACAAATGGTAGTGTTGCAGTCTTCTCCTAAATTGCTGAAACATGGTAATACCAACGGCATTAGTGTGGATGATCAATACATTTACCTGGCAAACGGTGCTGACGGACTGGTTGTATGTAAAAAGCCGACGATAACCTATGGTGAGGATCCTGTTATTGTTGAACCGCTTTACGTATGGGATGAAGATATTGAAGATGCATCTGCAAACTATGTTACAGTTCAGGATGAATACATTTTTGTGGCCAAAGGAACACAGGGCGGATTAAAAATTATAAAAAGATTATTCGAGTAATATAAAAATATAGCTTAATGCGATTATTAAGCTCAGTAGGTCAACAAACAGAGAAAAAGGCTACACAGCGGTGTAGCCTTTTTTATTTTATACAGTTTATGCTTTTGAACTTCATTAATTGTGGCTACTTTTGAAAGGATAGTAATTTAACTGTTCACATACATGAATCAGTTTTTCTACGTTATTATTTGAAACAACCCCACATGAAATATCTCGTAGTTAGTAGTTTTTTAGCCTTTATTGTTATCTCAGGTTTTGCCCAGTCACGCGATTCGCTGAACCTGTATATGATAAAAGGCGAATACAAAAGTGTTATTGAACTTCTGGATCAGGAACCGGATCTGAATCAAACAGAAATTTCTTACCTGGCCTATGCTCTTGACAAGACAGGTGCAACGCAGAAAGCAGCCGGTAAACTGACAGAATATATTACCGATAATGGTTTTAATGCTAAGCTGGGCTTACAACTGGCAGATATATGCTATGATGCAGGTTATCTGGATCAGTCACAGAAGTATTATGAAATGGTTATTCAGTCAGATTCATCTATTAAAAGAACATATTTACCACTTGCAAGTTTGTATCTTACATTCGATAAGAATTACAGTGCAATTAAGCTTTTAAGGTTTGCACACCGGCTGGATACTTTAAATGTGCAGTATATGATGCGGTTATCAGATGCTTATATGGCCTCGAAACGTTTAAGGAATGCAGACGAGATACTGCGAAAAGCCTATGCTGCTGATCCTGAAAATTTAAAAGTGCAACGTGGTCTGGTTAAGATTAACTATAATCTGGAAAATCTGGCTTTTGTACAGGAGATATGTAAAAAAGGAATGGATAAATATCCTGATGATTATTTCTTCTATTACTTTGATGGAATGACGTTTTACAAAGGTGGCGATTTTAAGAGTTCGGTGTATTTTCTTGAAAAAGCTCATAAAAGGAATACTTCTGATGATAACATTAAAAAGTATCTTGGAATAGCATATTTTAAAACAGAGCAGTATGATAAATCAATTGGTCTGCTAAAGCGGTATTTCAGTGATAATGAGAATGCACCCGATGTGGCTTTTTTTCTGGGTTGCGCATTGAGTTATACCGGTGATAATGTTTTGGCCTTACCGTATCTGCAAAAGGCTATGGATTTGCTGACACCAGATGATAAGGTAATTGCAGAGCTTTATCTGCAAATGGGCATAAGTAACCGGGCGTTGAAATTATATGATTTGGCAGAACAGAAATTTGATAAAGCGTTGGAAGCCGATTCAACGCAGGCTGTGCTTGCATTGTTTTATCTTGGATCAATGTACGACTTTGATTTGGACAATAAAAAGCAGGCAAAGCTGTATTATCAACAGTTTATTGATTTCCTGGATCGAAGTGGTAAGAAAGTATCCGAGAATAACGCAACGTATCAAGGTGCAGCTGAACGTCGTATAACGGCAATAACTGAGGAGTTGTTTTTTAAGGAAGGCATTGAGAATGAATGAATACTGGCTATACGGAATAATTATATTACTCGTAGTACTTTCGTTTTATTTGTTCAGGCTTGTGTTCAATCAGTATCGGTTGAACCGGAGGCAGAAAAAGCGGATGAAACTCGGGAAGAAGCTTGAAGCTAAGGCTCAGAAAGTTCTTTCACGTAAAGGGTTTAAAAATATTCGGTATCAGAAACAATATAATTATAAACTGATTGAGGATGGTAGTCAAAAAGTAATTAAGATCATTCCAGATTTTACGGCAACCAGGCATGGAAAATTTTGTGTGATTGAAGTTAAGACAGGTCAGTCGGCACCATCGGTTTATAATGAATCAACTCGCCGGCAATTGCTGGAATACAATTTTGTACTGAAGCCGGATCGTCTGTATTTGCTGGATATGGGTAGACAGCAACTTAAAGAAATACGGTTTTAGATGATAAAAGATACATTCAGAACGATCGCAACACATTCCGAAGGATTGTATAAAGAAAAAGGTAGCAAATTTATTGCTCACGCTCATCCTGTTGATTCCGAGGATGAAATAAAGGAATTAATTGAACAGTACAGGAAAACATTTTATGATGCACGTCATGTATGTTATGCCTATAGGTTAGGTCCCCAAGGCGAACAGTATCGTCAGAATGATGACGGTGAACCATCGGGAACAGCAGGTAAACCAATTTATGGTCAGCTTCTGTCGTTTGATTTAACTAATGTTTTGGTTGTTGTAATTCGTTATTTCGGCGGTATTAAGCTTGGAATTAGTGGTTTGATAAATGCCTACAAGTCATCAGCACAGGATGCATTAACTCAGGCTGAAATAGAAGAGTGTATCGTTACGGCTCCTTACCGGTTAATGTTTGAATATCCTTTAATGAACGATGTTATGCGATTATTAAAAGAAGAAAATCCTGAAATAAAGAACCAGGTATTTGAACTGACCTGCACTATTGATATTGCCATTCGATTAAGCGAAGAGGAACAAGTTATCTCCAGAATGCAGCAACTTTATGGCTTAAAGATTGAAAAATTGTGAAACAGTCCTCCTTCGTCAAAAGTGAGTTGTGTCAAATATTATAAATCCGGTCACATTCTTTAAGCAATTCATCCAGATCAACCGGGACGACACCTGATTTTGTACACACCAGTCCTCCGGCTATGTTTGCCGCTTTTGCTGCCATTTCCATAGGCATTCCTGCAGCATAGCACAAAGCAATAACACTGATCACTGTATCACCGGCACCTGATACATCAGCGATGTCCCTTTTCTGGGCAGGAATGTGCAGGTTTTCTTCTCCACTGAGCAACATACCATGTTCAGAGAGCGTGATCAGCATGTTTTTAATATTGAATTTTTCCTTATAGATATGTGCCTGTTTTTCAATTTCAGTTATATCATCCTTTTCCAGGTCTTTATTGATACCGGCACAGAATTCATTGAAATTAGGTTTGAAGAGCGTAACATTTTTGTATGAAAAGAAATTTTTCCGTTTCGGATCAACAAAGACCGGAACGGATAAGGGAACAAACAGTTCGTTTATTTTTTCAATCAATTGTTCCGAAATAATACCTTTATCATAATCTTCAATAATTACTGCATCAACACTATTTTCTTTAAGGCATCGTTCAATGGATTTTTCCAGTTCGTCTTCAATAGCATCAGATAGTGGATCGGTAACTTCATCATCAAGGCGCAACAACTGTTGTCCACCACTGATAATTCTTGTTTTTATGGTAGTGGGACGGGAGGGGTCGCTAACGATATAACGGTCTGTTATCTGGTTCTTTTCGGCTAACAATGTTCTGAATTCTGAACCGTTTGTATCGTCTCCAATTACACTACAGATCAATGGAGTGGCTCCGAGATGTTTAATATTTCTAGCTACATTGGCAGCACCACCCAGTCGGTGTTCCCTCCTGGAACGACTTAATATTGGAACGGGTGCTTCAGGTGAAATGCGTTTGACGCTTCCCCATAAGTAGGAATCCACCATTACATCGCCAATAATAAGAATATGTTTTGTTTTGAAAGATTCAGTATAATTTGAAATGAACATACTTATAAACGCTTATTTAAAGTCCTTAACAAAGAAGTAAGTAATAACGGGTAGATAAAGTAAGTAAACAATCAAGAAAGAAAAGATATAGGTATTCATGTTGTTTTCTTTCAAAAAATAGAACAACAGAATTACAATCAGGGCAACAAACATTTTCGCGGTTATACTTCCTAAAACAATGAGCAGCTTATATGACTTGTTATGATCAATAAGAAATTTAGAAACAGCATAATCCAGTACGCACATAGCATAAATAATAATATGAATGATCACCAGCTCTTTCAGTATGGAAAGATGCGGAACAATTGCATTGACTACATTATGTAATACAAATAAGGCTAACGCGTACAGACCCATGAATTTGTAGGCTCTGCGAATTTTGTGGGGACTCATTTCTATTTTTTCTTATCTGTTAAATCTTTGGTGGATGGGCCTGGAACTACCGGTTTTCCCATGTCGCAGGTGCCGGTAAAGACCGCATTCGGTTCTATAGCCAGACGGGACGTTTTAATGTCACCGTTTATTTTGGCAGTAGCTTTAATGGACAGCAGCTCATTAACTAACAGCTTTCCTTCTATGGCACCCATAACTTCTGCTGTTTTGCAGGTTATTTCGCCTTTTAGTGAACCTTCCGGACCTACAACCAATTTACCTTTGCAGTTGATTGTTCCCTCTACAATTCCATCGATTCTTAAATCGCCTTCTGCTGATAATTCACCCTTGATTTTGGTTCCGGTTGTGATCAGATTGTGTTTTGTTTCCTCAATTGAGTTTGTTTTTGCCATTGTTCTAATTTTTGAAAGTACAGCTACTTTTAATATTTATCGTATTCTGTCTAACGACCTCACCAGTGCTTCATCTTTACCGATGCTCCTCACTGCTAAATAAAGCAATATAGCATTAATTAACGGAATAACAGCACCAATTTTAAATGAATTGAATTCTAAAGATAAATCTTTTTTGAATGTAAAATAGTAATATGCAATCAAAGCATATGATCCTAAATATAAGACAAGACTGAATATTGAAATACGAATTTGTATAACTCTTTTTTTATAAAAAAATATTGCTGTAGCAACCAATATGAAGCTCAGATGAAATAGCGTTGCTAAAGGCATGGCCTCTTTTATGGTTATTCCTGTTTCGTTATAGAGTCTGTAAGGGCTCAAGAAAATAAGCCCTGTGTTGGTAAAACTCAGAATATTTGTAGCTAAAATTACTCCGGTTAGTACTACTACTAAAAACAGATAAAGTGTTTGTATGCGTTGTATCATAGTTTACATGTTATAAGTTAAAGCAAAGTTAAAAAAAATCGTGTCATTGCAGGGTTTCAGATAAAAGTTTAACGTGCGATATGTAATTTAATTTTCAAATCTTACTTTTGTTGATCCAAAATAATAAAAAGGATGAAAGACAAGGTTGTTATCATAACAGGAGCATCTTCAGGAATTGGTCTTGCACTGGCTCGTCAGTATGCCATCAAAGGATCGCATTTGGTACTGGCAGCACGCTCGCTTGATAAACTTAATGAATTGAGTATTGAGCTTGAAAAGTCTGGTATTCAGGTGCTTGCGGTAAAAACGGACGTAAGCATTGAAAGTGATTGTAAAAATCTTGTGGAAAAGGCCGTTTCAAAATTTGGGAGAGTAGATGTTTTGATAAATAATGCAGGTATTTCCATGCGTGCTAATTTCATGGATGTGGAACTTTCTGTACTGAAACGCTTAATGGATGTAAACTTTTGGGGAACCGTGTATTGTACCAAATATGCGTTACCTTATCTTTTAAAAAGCAAAGGTTCACTGGTGGGAGTTTCATCCATAGCCGGTTATGTCGGTTTGCCCGGGCGGACCGGTTATTCCGCTTCAAAATTTGCCATGCATGGTTTTTTAAATACGGTAAGAACCGAGAATCTTAAAAAGGGATTGCACGTATTAATTGCTGCACCGGGCTTTACGGCTTCAAATGTCAGGTTTTCTGCCTTGACAGCTGATGGATCTTCACAGGGTGAAACGCCCAGAAAAGAAGATAAAATGATGAGTGCGGAAGAAGTAGCACAGCACATTTACAAGGCTGTGATAAAGCGCAAACGCACGCTAATTCTTACCTTTGTTGAAGGTAAATTAACCGTCTTTCTGAGTAAATTTATGCCCGGACTACTTATAAAGCTGACTTACAATCACATGGCAAAAGAGCCTGATGCTCCATTATAGAGCTGAATCAGGGATTGCTTCTGTGATGAAATGTATAAACCAGTCCGACATTAAAAATAAAAGGATTATAGTCCAAAACGGAATTGTCATTAACGTTAAAGGATAACCCCGCCTGCAACTGAAATTTCAAATGTTCAATGCCAAAGCGGCCGACAAAAGTTGGTTCAACATAAACTCCTGTTCCAAACTCCCTGAATGAGATAAAGGATGCTCTGGTTGCCAGGCCTGCTTCAATATAATCGCTGACCACAAAAACATTCGGCTGGATATAAAATCTAGAGAAGGCTCCTTCGTTATGTTCTCCAAAAGTTCCCTGTGTGGTTGTGGTGGAATAACCGGCACCACCGCCACCAAGAAGTTCCAGGTGCAATGCATTATTAATGGTCTGATAAACACCCATGCCTCCTTCAAACTGCAGATGTTCATGATCATTCCCGTTGGCAACAGAGAAATCACCTGTTAAGTCAATATGCTTAATGGGAGAATAGGCCAGCTGCATATCGAAAGTTGACGTACCAAGGGAAGCTGAAACTGTTGCTTCACCCTGATCCTGCAGCAATGGTGTTTGTAACTGGTTTGGAAAATAAACGGGAGCACAGGCCGCAAATAATATACTCATTGAAACTAAGAACAGTGACTTTTTCATTTTCGTATTGTTTTGGTTGCTTAATCAAATTTATGACCTCAAACGTGAAAAAACAATTCATTTGGAAAAAATGTTAGTAATCAGGTAGTATGACTTTTTATGAATATACTGATTTGCAGTAGTTTTATGGTATGATTTGTACGTGTAACAGGGTGAGTGGTGCTGATGTAAAAAGAGCACTTAAGAAGCATCCGGATGCCTCAGTTGAAGATATCAGGTTGATGACGGGTGCATCTGTAAGTTGTGGAAAGTGTTACAGGAGCCTGGTTCAGTTTATAGAAATGAACCGGACTGTAAAATATGTACAGAATAATCTGTTTAAAAACGAGAATTTTGGCTAAACGCGAACAAAAATTAAAAAACCGGGGAGGTGCAGGACTTCATAAGAAAACCGGGGAGGAATTTCTGGAAAAGAACAGGAAAAAAGAAGATGTGATTGAAACAGATTCAGGTTTACAATACCAGGTAATTGAGGAAGGAAACGGCAATATCCCGGATGAATACAGTAAATTAGTTATTCATCAGCGAGCTCTGTTATTAAATGGAACAATTCTGGAAGACACCTATCGAAAAAATCAACCGGATGAAGTAAAATACGAAGAATTAATTGACGGACTTAAGGAAGGTGTACTTTTAATGAAAGAAGGAAGTCGCTTTAAGTTTTGGGTTCCCCCGGAATTAGGTTGGGGAAGAAAAGGCACATCGGGTAAAATTCCTCCTTTTGCAGTCATTTCATTTGATATCCGCTTAATATCTACCTCATGAAAGTAGTGTTATCCGAATAACTGTTTGTGAGTTAAAGAATAATAATATCTTTGTAAACGCTTCATGATTTAACGTGGCATTATATTCTTTAAATGGGAAACACAGTTTTTTGGATCATTATTTTCATTCTTATTTTCGATTACTTTTTCGAGCTATATCTTGATTGGCTTAATACAAGACAGTTAAGTAATACTCTGCCGGATGAGTTAAAAGGTATATACAGTGATGAAGAATACAAAAAATCTCAGGATTATTACAAGGTAAAACAGCGATTTTCACAGATAACAGGTACATTCAGCACCGTATTAATTATGCTGATGCTATTTATGGGAGGCTTCGGATGGCTGGATACTTTAGTGCGTTCAGTAACGGATAGTGCAGTATTGATAGCTTTACTTTTCTTTGGAATTATCGGATTGGCATCTGATCTGTTGACCATGCCATTTTCTATTTATTCTACTTTTGTTATTGAAGAAAAATTTGGGTTCAATAAAACCACTCCCAAAACATTTGTACTGGACACGTTGAAGGGTTGGTTAATCACTGCTATCGTAGGTGGGGGCATTTTAAGTCTTATTGTTTGGGTTTACACACTGACCCAAAACTATTTCTGGCTGATAGCCTGGGCTATAATTGTGATTTTTTCCCTGTTTACCGCTATGTTTTATACATCCCTTATTCTACCGTTATTCAATAAGCAAAAGCCGCTGGAAGAAGGTTCTTTACGCGATAAGCTTGAAAAATTGAGTGTTAAGACGGGGTTTAAACTTGATAATATTTTTGTGATGGATGGGTCAAAAAGAAGTACAAAAGCCAATGCGTTTTTTTCCGGTTTAGGACCCAAAAAGAGGATCGTGTTGTACGATACTTTAATAAATGATCTGACAGAAGATGAAGTCACCGCCGTACTGGCACATGAAATTGGGCATTATAAAAAGAAACATACGCTTCAGAGCATTATTATTACGATAGTGAACAGTGGAATTATGTTATTTATACTATCACTGTTTTTGCAAAGCAACGCTTTAAGCGAAGCGCTTGGGGCAAAAGTTCCGGGCTTTCATATTAATGTGCTGGCATTTGGAATTTTATATAGTCCCGTATCCTTTATACTGGATATTTTTATGAATATGCTTTCTCGTAAAAATGAATATCAAGCGGACCGTTTTGCAAAGGAAAATTTTTCGGGTTTAGCCTTGACTGAAGGACTTAAAAAACTGTCTGTTAAATCGCTAAGTAATCTTAAACCGCATAAATTGTATGTGTTTTTTTATTACTCTCATCCAACATTACTTCAGCGCATTCATGCTTTGGCAGCATAACAACTTTAGTGGAATTTTAACAAAAAAGGTTGACATTTAATCAACCTCCGGCCTTTTTTACTTTATATCCTTCAGATTTAAGGATGTCATATATTTTGTCCCTGAAGTCTCCCTGTATTATTATTTCGCCATCTTTAACAGTACCACCAACACCACATTTGGTTTTCAATAATTTCCCTAATTCTTTCAGATCATCATCGTGTCCAATAAATCCGGTAACCAGCGTAACAGTTTTCCCTTTTCTTTTCTTGCTGTCCCGTAATACTCTTAAGTCCTGTTTATTATTCTCGGGAGTCTCTTCCAGATTTTCATCATCAGCTTCGTAATTATAATCAGGATTAGAGGAATAAACCATTCCTAATCTCTTTTTCCAGTCTTCGGACATAACAGAATATTTTTGATTTGAATTATACGATACCGGCAAATCCCATAAATGCCATGGCCAGCAAGCCGGCTGTAATTAAAGCAATGGGAGTGCCTTTCATACCTTTAGGAATCTTTACAAGGTCCATTTGTTCACGCAAACCTGCAAAAAGTATAAGCGCTAATCCAAAACCAATTGCTGTAGAAAAGGAAAACACCACACCTTCCAGCAGATTATATTCCTTTTGAATGGTCATAATGGCTACACCAAGAATTGCACAGTTTGTGGTGATTAACGGAAGAAATACACCCAAAGCCTGGTAAAGAGGAGGGCTTACTTTCTTAAGAATAATTTCAACCAATTGAACTAAAGCAGCAATTACCAGAATAAATGTAATCGTCTGTAGGAATCCGATACCAAAAGCATCAAGTATATATTTCTGGATCAGATATGTAACAATGGTTGCGATAACCATAACAAACGTTACGGCACCGGTCATACCAACGGCAGTATCTATTTTTTTAGAAACACCCAGGAATGGACAAATTCCTAAAAACTGGCTTAAAACGATGTTGTTTACAAATATTGCCGATATAAATATTAATATATATTCCATGATTCTTATTTTCTATGTTATGCAACTTTACGCATTCGGTTGATAAACGCAATTAAGTATCCAAGTGCAATAAAAGCACCAGGAGCCAGAACGAAAATCAGCATGCCATACTGATTCGGATATATGGTGACACCGAATATTTTCCCGCTTCCTAAAAATTCACGTACTGAACCCAAAATTGAAAGGGCCATCGCAAAGCCAAGTCCCATTCCCAGTCCGTCGATTACTGAGCTCATCAGACTGTTTTTTGAGGCAAAAGCTTCGGCACGCCCCAGAACAATACAGTTAACAACGATTAACGGAATAAAAATGCCCAGACTTTCGAACAATGACGGTAAATAGGCCTGCATAGAGAGTTCTACCAAAGTTACGAATGATGCTATTATGACTATAAATGCAGGTATTCGCACTTTATCGGGTATCAGATTCTTCACTAATGAAACCACCAGGTTACTCATGGTCAGCACGAAAGTGGTTGCCAGTCCCATTCCCAAACCATTAATGGCTGATGAGGTTACACCCAGGGTGGGACACATACCGAGAAGCAGCACAAAAACTGCATTTTCTCTAAAGAAACCCTTATTAAAATTTTTCCACTGATTCATATGCTCCTTGTTTATTCATTCATGTCAGTTGCTCCACTCAGGGAGTCAATTTTTTCTTCATAAATCTTGTAGCCTCTGTTCACGGCATCCAAAAATGCTCTTGAACTAATGGTTGCTGCAGTTATGGCATCTATATCACCACCATCTTTGGATACTTCCATGTTTGTGGTGGCAGGGTTCTTTCCGTTAATATCTCCTTTTCCGACCCGGAACCAATCATTCATTTTACTTCCAAGCCCTGGTGTTTCTTTATGCTCAAGAACAGAGTAGTTGATAATGTTACCTTCCTTGTCAAACCCGATCATAACTTTAATTAACCCGCTGAATCCATTTTTTGAAAAGGTTTCAACAGCTGCACCAATAAACTTATTATCCTTTTTAGCTGGATAGATAGTAACTTTTTCCCCATCCACATTTATATTCAGTGCCTCTTTGGAAGGTTGGTTTGTAAACCCGGGAACAACCTGTTCAATAGCTTTTACCTGTTTTGCCATTTTGGCTTCAGCAATAGGTGCCTTTGTTATATTATATACAGTTCCGAGTGCTCCGCCGGAAATTAAAGCGATTGCCAGCAAAACCAGGAACATATTGAGAAATGAAGATTCTAATTTTTTCATTGTGAGATGCTTTTACTTTTTCACATTTACCACGCCAAATCTCTTTGGTTTAATATACATATCGATAATCGGAACAAATGCATTCATTATCAGAATAGCAAATGAAATTCCCTCCGGATATGCACCAAAAACCCTTATGACTACTGTTATCACACCAATGCCAATACCATAGATTATCATACCTTTATTACTCATAGGAGAGGTTACATAATCGGTTGCCATAAATATAGCACCCAGCATTAAACCACCGGACAACAGATGTACGATAGGATCAGCGGAAGGAGCACCCAGATAATAAAGAAGCGATGTAAATATTGCTACTGTTCCGATGATGCTTACCGGAATATGCCATGTGATGACTTTCTTCCAAAGCATAAAAATAAGTCCCAGTATAAGTGCTGCTGCAGCCATTTCACCGGCGCTGCCACCGGTGTATCCAAACAACATATCAATGTAGGAGGGAAGTTTACCAAGTAATGAAGTATAACTGTCTCCGTTCGCAAGGCCTTCTTTTATAATGGCTAAGGGCGTTGCACCGGTAGTGACATCTGTATAAGCAAGTCTGTCAGCTCCCGGAATGGGCCACGAGGTCATCTGAACCGGGAAAGAAATCAACAAAAATACACGTCCAACCAATGCCGGATTGAAAAGATTGTTTCCCAGGCCACCAAAACTCATTTTGGCTACGCCTATTGCAACGAGGGCACCTATTATAATGATCCAGAACGGAAGATTGGAAGGTACATTAAAAGCAAGTAAAACACCTGTAATAAGAGCTGAACCGTCTGTTATGCTGGGTTCTGTTTTAAGGATGTATTTAGCTATTACGTACTCAAATACCAGACATGATGCTACAGAAATAGCCATAACGACAATACTGCCCAATCCAAAATTGAATATCGAGACCGCAAATGCAGGGATCAACGCCAGCAAAACATAGTACATGTTTTTTGAAATGCTGTCGCCGCTATGCACATGAGGAGAAGGGGCTACTGTTATCTTTGACATAGTTAAGTATTTAATTTTTTCTGTTTCTGATTATTGTTCCTACTTTACCTTTTTCTAATCTGATGTAGTCCAGCAACGGACGGTTTGCAGGGCAGGTAAAACTGCATGAACCGCACTCTATACAGTCCATGATACGTTCTTTCTCTGATCTTTCGTGCAAGTCTTTTTCTCCGAGTACCATTAGCAGGTAGGGTGATAAGCCCATTGGACAGGCATTCACGCATTTTCCACAACGGATGCAGTTCTGCATCGGTTTTCTGCCTGCCTCTTCATTCTGCATAATAAGAATTCCCGAACTCCCTTTCGTTACAGGAATATCAGTATTTACCAGAGCTTTTCCCATCATTGGTCCACCACCAATTATTTTGCCTGTATCCTCTGGCAATCCTCCTGCTGCCTCAATCAGTGTTTTTATTGGTGTCCCCAGTCTCACCAGAAAATTGGATGGTTGCTTCAGAGATTTTCCGGTAACGGTTACTACGCGTTCAAATAATGGTTTGTTTTTCTGAACAGCTTCATAAACGGCCAGTGCTGTACCTACATTCTGAACCACAGCTCCAACGGCAATCGGTAATTGTCCTGATGGAACTTCTTTATTGATGGTTGCTTTTATCAGCTGTTTTTCACCACCCTGAGGATATTGAACTTTTAATGCTACAACTTCAATGTTCTGATATTCAATTGCTTTCTCAGTCAGAAGTTTTATTGCATCCTGTTTATTATTCTCAATTCCGATTATTGCCCGTTCAACATTCAATGCTTTTTTCAGAATCTCGATTCCAACCAGAATTTCATCACTTTTTTCTAGCATTACCCTATGATCCGAAGTAAGATATGGTTCACATTCCACTCCGTTAATGATCAATACCTCAGCTTTCATACCCGGAGGCGGGGAGAGCTTAATATGAGTAGGGAAAGTAGCGCCACCGAGACCTACAATACCGGCATCCTTTATCTTTTCGATAATTGCCTTTGAGTCAAGGTTGCAGGTCTTAACCAGTTTTTCAGAGCGGTCAATTTTTTCATCCCACTCATCACCTTCTGTTTTTATATAGATGGCAGGCTTTCTGTAACCGCTTGCATCAATAGCTTCGTCAACTTTAACAACTGTTCCTGAAACAGGGGAGTGGATCGCTGCCGAAACAAAACCTCCGGCCTGGGCAATCAACTGACCAACTTTTACAGTATCTCCTTTTTTAACCGTGGCTGTAGCAGGTGCACCTATATGCTGTCCAAGAGGAATTACCACTTCTTCAGGTACGGGAAGAATTTCAATTTTTTTATCTGCAGAAAATTTATTCTCAGCAGGGTGAACACCACCTAATGAAAACGTCTTTAACACGATTATGCCTCCTTATTAGTTGAGTTCGTACTCTGGTTATCTTTGTCAGGTTTGGTTGCATTTACCGCTTCAGTATCCACTTTTATCTTTTTAGGTGGAAAGTTGAGTTCATGAATAGAATTTGTCGGGCAAACATCTACACATTTTCTGCACAGCTTACATTTATTATAATCAATGTAAGCAAGGTTGTTTTCCATAATGATGGCATCAAAAGGACAAATTTTAAAACATTTGTTACAACCGATACATGCTACATTACATGCCTTTCTGGCAACAGCGCCCTTATCCTGATTCACACACGAGACATAGATCCGTCTGTCTTTAGGACCCTTTTTACGCATCTCTATGATGTTATTCGGACAGGCTTTAACACAGGCTCCACATGCCACACATTTATCGTTAACAACGGGTAAGCCTGTAACCTCATCCATATGAATAGCGTCGAAATCGCATGAAATCACACAATCACCTAAACCATGACATCCATATGAACAACCGGTTTCTCCACCATATAAAGATGAAGCGATAGCGCAGGATGTGGCACCGTCGTAGGTATTTGTTTTAGGTCGGTTTTCACAAGACCCGTTACATCTTACAACGGCTATCAATGGATCTGCAACAGCGGCTTCTTTACCCAGGATTGATGCAACGGTTTTCATGACATCGGCACCACCAACCGGGCAGTTGTAATCAGCCAAATCATCTGCCTTCACCAATGCTTCTGCAAATCCACGGCATCCGGGATATCCGCATCCGCCACAGTTGGCAGCAGGTAGTGCTTCTTCAACCTGATCAATTCTTGGATCTTCGTATACCTTGAATTTTTGTGCCGCAAAATAGAGAATCGCAGCAGAAATACCTCCAAGGCCTCCAAGACTTATCATTACAATTAGCGTAAGACTCATATTAGTAAAAACTAAATATTTATTTTAAATGAAAACTTTCTTTTTAAACGGTTCTTAAATAACCAGAGCACAATGTAGTAGGGAATAAGTATCCCTAAAGAAATGAGACCGGATATGGCCTCGCTATCAACTATGGAATTAGATACAAACAGCGTTACAATCACTAAAATAAACGGAAGAAAGTAAGCAAAAAATACAGCAGTTAATCCATCACGGTTTTTTCCGGTTAATGTGACCCAATCTCCGATATTCAAAGCAGGCCCCTGATAATTCTCCACAGTGATCCTGCGCGTGCTGGAATCGGCTGCCACACATTGATCGCTGGCACTACAATGCCCGCAGGCTGAACCGGTCTGGATTTCAACCTCGATACAATCACCTGATATCTTTTGTACTTTCCCTGAATGTGTTATTGCTTCTGAGTGCATTTTGCAATCTCCACTTTGCAATTTATGGCAACAAATGTAATATATATTTGCTAAAATCAGCATGAGAAATTTTATTTAGAATTGTTTTAAAAAGCTGATTTAAAAGGGGGTTATGTCACTGAGAATCTTGACATCAAAACCGGTTCGAATAAAAAACAATGTCGTATAGCATATTTACCAGGAAACTGCTAAAGCATTAAAAAGATGTAAACTTAACTATTACACAATCCGTAATAGTGTTAATATTCACTAAATTTGAAAAGAGAAAATGCCAAAACAACCTAAAAACTTGCGTTATGAATTCGGATTATACTTGGGAAAAGGAATATTTTAAAAACACCTATTATCTTTATAATCAGGGATCGCATGTTGGGGACCTGATACAGAGCACGTTTAACAGGCAAGCAAAAGCAGAACTGAAACGTAAACAGATTCATTTTAATACCAGGGGTATCTTCCTGGTTAAGACAAAAATATCTGATAGGGATGGCAATGTCTTTGGACAAATCAATTACAACCTTTTTAATTCAACAGCTAAAATTAAAATGGTGGATAAAACATTTGATCTGAGGAATTATAACTTCTGGAATTCAAAGTGGGAACTAACAGATTATAATGGTACCCTTATAAAGTTTAACGGTTCATCAGAAAAAGGTGTGATTGAGGCTTCAAAACACGACGAAAACCTTATATTATCAGGATTATATGTTGCTAACGTGTTCTGGCATTCCAGAATAGCAATGGGTATTGTGGTAATGGCTTCCATATGGATCAATTTTATACTGGCAATTCAATAAGGATTACCAGTATAAAATTGTATTATTGCGCAATCTGCCTGAACAAACTCTTCATACTTACTTTATCCGAAATAATATTTTGCAGATCCGAAATTCTTACACGTTCCTGCTCCATAGTATCCCTGTGTCGTATAGTAACCGTATTATCTTCCAGGGTTTGATGATCCAGAGTAATACAGAACGGTGTTCCTATTGCATCCTGTCTGCGGTATCGTTTTCCGATTGAATCCTTTTCGTCGTACTGGCAGTTAAAATCAAATTTCAGTTCATCAATAATCTCCCGCGCTTTTTCCGGTAAACCGTCTTTTTTAATAAGTGGTAATACTGCCAGTTTGAACGGCGCCAGAACCGGAGGTAACTTTAAAACCACACGTGTATCTCCTTTAACTTCCTCTTCGTGGTATGAACCAGCCAGAATACTCAGAAACATCCGGTCTACCCCAATAGATGTTTCAATGACGTAAGGAACATACGATTTATTAAGTTCCGGATCGAAATACTGAATTTTTTTACCGGAATACTTTTCGTGTTGAGACAGGTCAAAATCGGTACGACTATGAATTCCTTCCACTTCCTTGAATCCAAATGGCATTTCAAATTCAATATCTGTAGCAGCATTAGCATAGTGAGCCAGTTTGTCGTGGTCGTGGAAGCGATATTTCTGGTCGCCCATACCAAGTGATTTATGCCATTTCATACGGGTTTCCTTCCACTTATTGAACCAATCCATCTCTTCGCCCGGACGCACGAAAAACTGCATTTCCATTTGCTCAAATTCGCGCATACGGAATATAAACTGACGGGCCACAATTTCATTTCTGAAGGCTTTACCTATTTGTGCAATACCAAAAGGTAGTTTCATACGTCCTGTTTTCTGAACATTCAGGTAATTCACAAATATTCCCTGTGCGGTTTCAGGACGTAAATATATCTTCATGGCACCATCTGCAGTTGATCCCATTTCAGTACTGAACATCAGGTTAAACTGTCTAACATCTGTCCAGTTTTTTGTTCCTGAAACAGGGCATACCACATCGTAGTCTTCAATAATTGCTTTTAATTCAGCCAGATCGTTATCGTTTAATGCTTTTACAAATCGAGTATGAACAGCATCGATTTTTTCCTGATTGGCCAAAACACGTGGATTGGTAGCTCTGAACTGTGCTTCATCAAAAGAATCACCAAACCGTTTTTTTGCTTTTTCAACTTCTTTATCAATTTTCCCTTCGAACTTTGCCATCAGATCTTCGATCAGGACATCGGCCCGGTATCTCTTTTTTGAATCTTTATTATCAATCAAAGGATCATTAAAAGCATCCACATGTCCTGATGCCTTCCAAATGGTGGGATGCATGAAAATTGCAGAGTCAATTCCTACCACGTTTTCATTTAATAAAACCATACTGTCCCACCAGTACTTTTTTATGTTGTTTTTTAACTCAACACCATTTTGACCATAATCATAAACAGCACCGAGTCCGTCATATATTTCACTGGATGGAAATACATATCCATATTCTTTACAATGTGAGATCAGTTTTTTAAAAATATCCTCTGACATACTTGTAGTTTTATTGTTTTACGGGGCACAAAAATAAACTAAAAATCGTGAAATAGGAACATATTACAGCGATTGTTGCTGTCAGCGTATTTTAATCCTGCAATTTTGTTTAGCTAACTGATTTGAACTGTTGAGGTATTGACTTTCTGGAACTGAGTAATTTATAATTTAGTGTACTACAGACACTGGTTTATTTTAAGTCTTTTTAATGAAAAAAAGTATTAAAATCCTTGCCGGTAAAGGGTTTTTTACCTATTTTCGAAATACGAAAACGTTCATTGAATACAAGATATTGGCCGCATCAGAATAGATTGATAAACTCAACACTACAAAATTTTCCGAGAAAGCTTAAGAGTAGGAAAGCGGGCTGCAAACCTTCGGGTTCCTTTTTAGGACGGCAGATACTTGACTGCTCTGGCACTCAAATCCTGTAATACAGGAGTTTATTCAGATCCAGGGTGCGGCTTTTTTATGTCCTTATATGAACGTAATTTCCTTTATGAATTTTTTAATTATCTGTAAATAAAATACTTATATCTCTTATTCAATCTCATTTTAATTAAAGAAAAAATTCTCTAATTATGTTGAATAACATTATTGTCCAACATTTTAATTAAAGAAATATTTCTATATTTAAAGTCGTGATGTTGATCACATTAGCAAGGAACAAACCACATGGTACTCTTATTAAACTAAACACTTGTAATTCTCTAATTAAACTAATCGCTTATGGATCCTATTAAGGAATTGATTCACGAACTGGCCGAAGTTCATGGTCGTGAAAGAACCAGTCTCTTACCAATTTTACAGGGTGTGGTGAAGCAGGAGCGCTTTTTATCGGAATATTCGATGAAAGAAGTTGCCCGAGAGCTTGATTTGCCTGCCGCTGAAGTATTTGGTACTGCTACCTTTTATTCTTTTATGGAGAATAAAAAAACCGGTAAAAACATTATCCGGGTGTGTAAAACAATATCCTGTTCAATGAAAGGAACGAATCAGATATTATTGGCTATACAGGATATGTTAAAGATCAAGCTGGGAGAAACAACTCCCGATGGTATGTTTACTCTTTTGCAAACTAACTGTTTGGGATGGTGTCATAAAGCGCCTGCCATTTTAATTAATGACGAGGTTTATACAGAACTGACACCAGAAAAAGTGAGAGATGTTATTTCTGATTATTTAAAAATGGGTTAAACAGTTTGTTATGGCATATCAATTAAAAAGAGTAGACCTGATCTTTAAAAATGATAATGATTGGGAAAAAATTTTAACAGATACCCTGGCTAGAGATACTCAGGACATAGTTAACAGCCTTATCAGCTCAGAGTTGAAAGGACGGGGAGGAGCTGGTTTTCCTACCGGACTCAAATGGAAGCTGGCCTCAGAAGCGAAAGCTGATGAAAAGTATGTGATTTGCAATGCAGATGAAGGTGAACCTGGTACCTTTAAAGACAGGGAAATATTAACAAAAGTTCCATATAAAGTTCTCACCGCAATGGCTATTTGTGGTAAGGTTATAGGGGCTCAAAAAGGATTTATCTACCTGCGTGGTGAATATACATTTTTGAAAAAACCGTTGGAAGAGGCTATTGCTGAATTCCAGTATTTCTGTAAAGAGATGAATTTTGAATTTAGTATCAAAATCTTTATGGGAAGCGGTGCTTACATATGTGGTGAAGAAACTGCATTATTCGAATCCATGCAGGGACGGAGAGGTGAACCCAGAAATAAACCTCCTTTTCCAACTGATAGTGGATATCTTAATAAACCAACAGTCATAAATAACGTGGAAACCCTGGCTCACACTTTCACCATATTTAAATATGGTGATAAAAAATTCTACGATTTAGGGGTGCAATATTCCAGGGGAACGAAACTCTTTTCAATATCTGGCGATACACCCATACCCGGAATTTATGAACTGGAACTTGGTATGTCGTTGCATGATTTTGTAACGGAATTTGGAGACGGTGATACCAAGGCAGTTCAGGTTGGTGGTGCATCCGGTTTTTTGGTACCACGCAAAAAGTTTAAGGAAACAGCCATCGGTTTTCAGGGCAAGCTGGTTGGTATTTCGTTACCTACCGGAGGCTCTATGATGCTATATAACAGTACGCGTTCAATGTTTAATGTTTTGAATAGCTATCTTGATTTTTTCAAGGAAGAATCCTGCGGACAATGTACACCATGTCGGGTAGGTTGTCAGGTTCTTTACAAGGGAATTCAGGCCGTTAAGCGTGGAGAACGCAATGCTCAATATCTTGATACTCTTCTGAGATTGTCTGAAACCATGCAGGTTACGGCAAAATGCGGCTTGGGTCAGTCTGTGGCAAATTCATTTGCTGCCATTGTTGAGAATTTCAAGGAAGAGATGATTTACTAATTTAAAAAACGACTGTTATGGCAAAAAAAATAAATCTTTTTATAAATGGTGCAAAATGTGCTGTAGATCAGGGAACAACAATTCTGGATGCTGCAAAAATGTTGAATATAAAGATTCCTACACTGTGCTATCATAAGGATCTGTGTGTTGCAGGCAACTGCAGGGTCTGTGTGGTAGAGTTGGAAGGTCAAAGGCGTTTGGCAGCTTCCTGTGCAACACCTTGCGCTGAAGGAATGGAAGTTCGAACAAATACTTTAAAAGTCAGAAATGCACGTAAACACGTGATAGAACTTCTATTGGCTGAACACAATGCCAATTGTACCCAGTGTTACAGAAATGGAAACTGTGAGTTACAAACGCTGGCTTCCGAATATAAAATAATGACACAGGATTTTATCGAAATTAGTCACGATAAGCCACGTACAATTGATATGTATTCTCCGTCGATCATTAAGGACAATAGTCGTTGTATTAGGTGTCAAAGATGTGTAAGAACCTGTGCAGAGCTTCAGGGAGTAAATGCGTTAACTGTGGCATATAAAGGTGAAAATATGAAAATTTCAACCTTTTTTGAAAAGCCAATTACAGATGTGGTTTGTACTAACTGTGGTCAGTGTGTTAACCACTGTCCTACAGGTGCTTTGGTTGAACGCAATTACATTGAAGATGTTTGGAATGCCATTGCTGATCCTACAAAACATGTGGTGGTTCAAACAGCACCGGCTGTAAGAATTGGTTTGGGTGAAGAGTTGGGCTATGAGCCCGGAACAAGGGTTACCGGTAAACTAGTTGCAGCATTGAAACGCTTGGGATTCGATTCTGTTTTGGATACGGATTTCACTGCAGACCTTACCATTCTGGAAGAAGGTACAGAGTTATTAACCCGACTTAAAAGAGCACTGGTTGATAAGGATGAAACTGTAAAACTTCCGATGGCTACATCCTGTTCTCCTGGCTGGATAAAATATATTGAACATATGTATCCAGAATACCTTGGAAACCTGTCCACCTGTAAATCTCCTCAACAGATGTTTGGCGCACTGGTTAAAACGTATTATGCCAAAGCAAGAAATCTGGAACCGGAAGACATTATAAGCGTTTCTATCATGCCGTGTACGGCAAAGAAATTTGAAGCCAGCAGACCGGAAATGCATGACAGTGGTTACAAAGATGTGGATTACGTTCTTACAACCCGTGAGCTTGCCATTATGATCAAACAGGCAGGTATTGAATTTATGAAGCTTGAAGATATGCACTACGATAGGTTGATGGGTGATTCTACCGGAGCCGCAGTGATATTTGGAGCAACAGGTGGTGTTATGGAAGCTGCACTGCGCACAGCTTATGAAATCGTAACCGGAAGGGAAGTGCCTTTCAAAGATTTGAATATTACTCCGGTTCGCGGTATAGAAGGCGTACGCGAGGCCAGTGTAAAAATTGAAAAGCCGTTAAAAGAATGGGCTTTTCTTGATGGCGTTGAACTGAAATGTGCCGTGGCGCATGGTTTAATCAATGCTAAAAAGGTTATGGATTCCATGAAAAAAGGCGAAGCCGAATTTCATTTTCTTGAGGTCATGGCATGTCCGGGCGGTTGTCTTGGAGGTGGTGGTCAACCTATACCAACAAGCCCTGAAATACGTCAGAAACGCATGGAAGCAATTTATGCTGAAGATATGGGAATGGATATGCGAAAATCGCATGATAATCCCGAAGTCATAAAATTATACAATGATTTTCTTGGACAACCTCTTGGCGAGAAGTCTCATCATTTACTCCACACTAAATACGTAGAACGGGAGCGCTATTAGAGTAACAAGTGAAAAGGGAGGCTTTGGCCTCCCTTTTTTTATATGGATTCATTCTTATATTTCAAAATAATTCCGTCGCAATTTGTTTGATGCTTTGTGTAGCCATTAACGTGTAATAATGAATGTTTGGAACACCGGCTTTAATAAGTTCTCTGGACTGCTTAATAGTCCATTCTGTACCTACCACCGCAGCCTCTTCATCCGTTTTACATTTTAAAAGTTCGCTGGCAAGTTCCTGTGGAATATCTGATTTAAAAATTTTAGGCAGTACGGTTAGCTGGCTCTTAAACGTAATTGGCTTTAATCCCGGAATGATTGGAACATTAATTCCTTCTTTTCTGCATCTGTCCACAAAATCAAAATACTTGGCATTGTCAAAAAACATTTGGGTCACAATGTATTCCGCACCATTATCTACTTTCTGTTTCATAAAATGAATGTCGGAATCCATATTGGGAGCTTCCTCGTGCTTTTCCGGATATCCTGCAACTCCATAAGAAAACTTATGATCATAGGGTTCTGTTTTTGATCCATCACACAGAATACCATGATTGAAATCGTTAATTTGCTGTTGCAGTTCTGTCGCATGTGAGTGTCCGTCTACAGATGGTGTAAACTGTTTCTCGTGTTTGGCTTTATCTCCTCTAAGTACCAGCAGATCGAAAATGCCCAGATACTGCAGGTCTATTAATGCATATTCTGTTTCTTCTTTTGTGAAACCGCTACACAACATATGAGGAACCACATTAACATTATAACGGCTTTTTATAGCCGCTGCAATGGCAATTGTTCCGGGTCTGCTACGCACAGTAACCTTTTTAAACAAACCATCCGGAGTCTCTTTAAATACAGTTTCACTACGGTGTGTGGTTATATTAATGTAAATAGGATTAAATTCCTGCAGTGCATCAATATTTTTGAATAAGCGGTCAATATTTTTACCCCTGAGTGGAGGAAGAATTTCATAAGAAAAAGCGGTTCGTTTTTCAGCTTCAGCTTTTCTTATATGATCAATAACCTTCATATATATAAATGATTTGTTCCGATTTGAAGCGCGAAATTAGTAAAAAAACGGAACTCAGGCTATTTTTCAATGATCCGAATTTTTTTAATACGGATATCTTTTAATGGCTTGTCTTTGTCATTTGTGGCTACAGCAGCAATGGAATCTACCACATTCATTCCCTTAATGACTTCTCCAAATACCGTAAAATCTCCATCGTATATAGGTGCACCTCCAACGGTTGTATAGGTTTTCCTCTGTTCCGGAGTAAACGTTATCTGTTTGGCCTGTTCTATATCGTTCAGTTCCTCATCGGTGAAAATACGGCCCGAAATAATAAAAAACTGTGATCCGTCGGTTCTGTTGTATTTGTTTTTATATTTTGGCAACTTCGAAGCTGCAACAGCACCTCTTTTGTGATAAAGGCCCGGAATAATTTCAGTAGGTAAAGTATATCCGGGACCTTTCCATCCAACCGGATCATCCTTTTTAGCATATCTGGTATCGGCTGCTCCGGTCTGAATAAGAAAATTATGCAAAACCCTGTGAATAAGAAGGCTGTCATAGTAACCATCACTGGAAAGACGAATAAAGTTCTTTTCGTATTCGGGTAATTTATCTGAAAGTTTAATTTCAAAATTTCCCATGGTTGTTTCCACCGTAAAACTTTTTACGTCTTCTGGTTTCGGATATACTTTATCGGTTTTAAATCTTAGTTTGGATATAGGCTTAAAATTGTCACTCAGTGTATCTGTCACGGCCTTCAGACGATACGCCGGATAAATTACCTTCAGATCAGTACCATCTTTGCTGACAGTTGTTATCACACCGGCCAGTTTGTGATCAGCCGTAAAAAGGGCTGTTCCAGGATCGGCATACGGGCTGTTAACCGTATACATTTTCAGCTTCTTAATTATTACAGCAGAATCACGCTGGCAGTTGAACTTGCGCAGTTTGCTGTCAATTATCTTTAATCCGTACAGATCCTTTGGGACATCGGTAGATAGCAGTTCTGGGAATTTATGCGGTTTTCCACTTACCCTGAGAAGTAAAATATTTTGGGTTATGTCATACCATAGGTAACCACGGGCCATTGGTTCTATATCTGAACCTTTATAAATGATCCGGACAGAATAGGCATTGCTTGATAAAGAAAAGGGGATGGCAACGATCTTATCACCTACCTGTACTCCGTTTCCGGTCTGATCCTTTGAAGCATACTGGTCGTAAGTTATGATTTCGGTGTTAGCCAGAAAATTCTTCCTGTACTGTTCAACATCTGTAGAATTGCTTTTCTTTGGCTCATTCTGTTTCTTCTTACTGTTGCCACACGAAAACAGAAAAGTTATAACCAATATATATAGCAGGTTCTTCATTTATTTTAATACGCGTACGTCCATTTTTACATCCTGCAAAGGACGATCATTTTTATCCGTTTTTAAATTGGCAATTTTATCAACTACGTCCATGCCTTCAATCACTTCTCCAAACACAGTGTATTCTCCATCAAGAGCCGGAACACCACCAATTGTTGTATACACTTCCCGCTGTTCATTGGTAAATCGTTTTAAATCTGATGACAGATATTCTACCTGTATCTTATTCTTTATTTCCCGTAACAATTCATTAAAAGCTTTTGGGTCAGTAGTTTTAAGCCTGGCCAATTCCTCTTTGCGGGGAACATAATATTTGTTTTTTAATTCAATTTCGATGGGTTTGTTATGGCTATTTTCAAGAATATCCAATTCTTCATTCGTGTATTTCCTTCCCGAAATAATGTAAAACTGACTTACATCCGATTTTTTAAATACATTGATATCATCTGGTTGTCTCGGGGCACAAAGTGCACCTCTTTTATGAAAATACTCAGGATTAAATTCTGAATTAATGATTCGCGTTGAAACGCCATAGCCGATATGCTTTCCGGGAGGGGCATTTCTTGAATCCAATGAACCTCCCTGGATGATAAAATTTTTAATGACCCTGTAAAACAATGTGCCATCAAAGTGCCCTGAATTTACCAACTGCATAAAGTTTTTAGCATGTTCGGGAGTACCATTGTACAGCATTACTTTTATATTTCCCATATTCGTACTTATTAAAACTTCATGCGTCTGAGAACTTGCGGCATAAAAGGAAAGTATAAATATAAGATGTATTAATATTAGTTTTTTTTGCATTTCTAATTCAGCATTTTGATGGTAAACTTAATGTCTTCTAAAGGGCGCTGAGTGGACGGATTGGTTTGCATGGCAGCAATGGAATCAACAACATCCATGCCATCAATGACTTCTCCGAACACTGTATAGTCATTATCAAGAAATGGAATTCCTCCGACGGTAGAATATGTTTTTACCTGTTCCGGCGTAAATGAAAATATACCGCTGTTCTTTATAAAAGCCCGGTTAGTTTCTGCCATAATTGAATCCTGTAATTCCAGAAGTTTGTCGGGCATGTCAGAATACATTAATGTGTTCATGCTATCCCTGTATTTAGGAACTATTTTATTAAAATATTTATTACGTTCAAGATCGTTTTTTTTAACCGCAATATTTACCAGTTGCGTAGAATCGTAAACCGAACCCTGCACGATATAAAACTGTGAACCGGAGGATTCCTTAAGAGGATTTACTCTGTCGTCCTGTCTGGCTGCGGCTAATGCGCCACGTTTATGAAAATATTTCGGATAAATAATCTCTGCAGGAATAGTATATCCCGGACCACCTGACCCCAACTGTACATTTGCAGGCGCATTTTTACTCTTTGGATCACCACCCTGAATAATCATTCCTTTGGCAACACGGTGAAAAAGAAGATCTTTATAAAATCCGTCTTTGACCAGTTTAACGAAATTATCCCTGTGGAGGGGCGTTTCATTGTAAAGTTTGATTTTTATGTTTCCCAGGTCTGTCTTTATAACTGCAATTCTTTCGTCACCCTTTTCTTTTTCAGAACAGGCATAAAAAAGAACAAAAGTTGTCAACAAAGCAATTAAAAGTTTTTTCATTTTGCTTGTTTTTTACAAAAATAAGAGAATTACCTAGCTGATCAAATTATATGGTGTGATGTTGATGTACAGGTTCGCCCAGTAATGTTGCGGAAGTTGCATCATTTATTGTAACCTGAACCAGGTCACCAATCCTGTTTTGTTCCTTTGAAAAGACCACAACTTTATTTTGTTGCGTTCTTCCAAAGAGTTTCTCCCGGGAACGTTTGGAAACACCTTCAACCAATACTTCAAAAGTTTTCCCTATATCTTTTTTATTACTGTTTAAAGATAATTGAGTCTGAAGGTCTATGATTTCCTCCAGTCTCTGCTTTTTTATTTTTTCCGGTACGTTGTCTTCAAGATTTTTAGCTGCATAGGTTCCGGGCCTTTCAGAATATTTGAACATAAATGCAGCATCAAATCCTACCTGTTTCATTAAACTAAGTGTTTCATTATGATCTTCATCCGTTTCGTTATGAAATCCACAAAAAATATCGGTACTAATGCCGCAGTCCGGTATAATTTCCTTTATCGCAGCAATCCTTTGCAGGTACCATTCCCTGTTGTATTTACGATTCATAAGCTTCAGAATCTTTGAGCTTCCTGACTGAACTGGCAAATGGATATGGTTGCAGATGTTTGAGTAGCGGGCAATTACCATTAGTGTCTCATTACTCATGTCTTTAGGATGTGAGGTTGTAAAACGTATCCTCATATCCGGAAATGTATTGGCAATCAGCTCAAGAAGTGCCGTAAAATCAGTTGCATTTTCATCATCGTCAGAAAACTTATAAGAATTTACGTTTTGACCCAAAAGCGTTACTTCTTTAAACCCTCTGTCTTTCAGATCCTGAATTTCATGGATGATGCTTTGAGTGTCTCTGCTTCGTTCCCGTCCTCTTGTATAGGGTACGATACAATATGTACAAAAATTATTACATCCCCGCATGATTGAAACGAATCCTGAAATTCTTGACGGCCCAATACGTTCCGGGATGATTTCTTTATAAGTTTCACTTGTAGAAAGTGTAACGTTTATAGCTTTTTTTCCTGTTTCTGCCGCACCAACCATATTAGGCAGGTCAAGATAGGCATCGGGACCCACAACAAGGTTTACACCTTTCTCCTTTATGAGTTCATCTTTAGTTCGTTCTGCCATACAACCCAAGACCCCAACAATAAGATTGGGCTTCGATTTTCTGAGCGAATTAAAATAATCGAGCCTGTTCAAAACCTTTTGTTCTGCATTATCTCTGATAGAACAGGTGTTGATAAAAATAGCATCAGCTTCATTAATATTTTTAGTTATATCGTAATGATCCATTTTCATTACGGTTGCTACAACCTCACTGTCCGCAAGATTCATCTGACACCCATAGGTTTCAATAAAAAGCTTTTTATTCCCTTGTTCCTGCATTAAATCAAAATTTATGCAAAATTACAAGGACTCTTTGTTTAAGAAAATTAAAGGCTTTAAAAAAGCATTATATTTCATAAATTTGTTTGAAAGGTGACACTGTTTATTGTGGAATCATTCTAAATAAGGAAAGTTTTCTGTTGTAGGGCAGAAAAAACTTTTCTAAAAAAAATATAATTATATTAACAAATATTATCAGTTTTATCTGTGTTGATTGATTAAATACTTAATATTAAGTTAATTGTAATTAACAATTTTTCTGTAAAAACTTTGTTGATAATTACGGTTCAATATTCTTCTGTTGCGTTTTATTCGTTATTAACTTGCAGACTGTCTCTTCTAAAAATTGAAGTATAATAACTAATTGAAAATAAATCTTTAGCAAAAAAAAGAACTGATGGACGTAAAAAATGTTGTTTTAATAAATGACGCTAAACAGCAGGATACTCAAACTTACACATTTGACGAAGCCTTTGAAGCTTCTAAAATCTATTTTAAAGGGGACGAGCTTGCTGCACGCGTATGGGTTAATAAATATGCATTAAAAGATTCACATGGAAAGATCTATGAGAAAACTCCCAACGACATGCATAGAAGGCTGGCATCTGAAATTGCCAGAATAGAACAAAGATATCCGAATCCGTTAAGCGAAACGGATGTGTTTGATCTGATAAAAGAATTTAAATACATTGTTCCACAGGGAAGCCCTATGTCAGGCATCGGCAATCCTTTTCAGATTGCATCATTATCCAACTGTTTTGTGATCGGAAATGAAGATAATGCTGACTCATACGGTGGTATTATGAAGATTGATCAGGAACAGGTGCAACTTATGAAAAGACGTGGTGGTGTAGGTCACGATCTTTCTCATATACGTCCAAAAGGTTCGCCTGTTAAAAACTCTGCTTTAACTTCTACCGGTTTGGTTCCGTTTATGGAACGCTTTTCTAATTCAACCAGGGAAGTAGCCCAGGATGGCAGACGTGGTGCTTTGATGTTGAGTGTGTCTATCCAACATCCGGATGCTGAAGATTTTATTGATGCCAAAATGGAACAGGGGAAAGTGACAGGCGCCAATGTGTCCGTAAAAATTGATGATGCTTTTATGCAGTCCGTTGAAAATGGCAATCCCTATAAACAACAATATCCGATTGCAACAAATAATCCAACAGTAACCAAGGAAATTGATTCCCAGAAACTATGGAAAAAGATTGTTCATAACGCATGGAAATCTGCAGAACCGGGAATATTGTTTTGGGATAATGTGATTAATGAGTCTGTACCGGATTGTTATGCCGATTTAGGTTACAGAACTGTTTCCACCAATCCATGTGGCGAGATTCCGTTGTGCCCTTACGACAGTTGTCGTCTGCTGGCCATCAACCTGTTTTCTTATGTTGAAAATCCATTCACACCAAATGCAACATTTAATTTTGGTTTGTTCAAAAAACATGTGGCATATGCTCAGCGTATGATGGATGATATTATTGATCTGGAGATTGAAAAAATCAATAAAATCATTGAAAAAATTGATCTGGATCCTGAATCAGCTGAGGTTAAACGCGTTGAACGCAATTTGTGGGAAAACATACGCAATAAAACATTACAGGGCAGGAGAACCGGTGTTGGCATAACTGCAGAAGGCGATATGCTGGCAGGTTTAGGATACCGCTATGGAACGGAGGAAGCTACAGACTTTTCTGTAAAAGTTCACAGAACCATTGCTGTTGAAGCCTATCGTTCATCAGTTTATCTGGCAAAGGATCGTGGTCAGTTCCCGATATTTGATGCCAAACGTGAAAAAAATAATCCGTTCATTAACAGGTTAGCTGATGCTGATCCAACTCTGCTGGAAGAGATGCAGCAATACGGACGTCGTAATATCGCTTGTCTTACCATTGCTCCAACCGGAACAACCAGCCTCATGACTCAGACAACATCAGGCATTGAACCGGTATTCCTGCCGTATTATACCCGTCGCAGAAAGGTTAATCCGAATGATCCCGGTATTAAAGTGGACTTTGTGGATGAGGTGGGAGATTCATGGGAAGAATTTTCTGTATACCATCATAAATTCCTCGACTGGATGAAGGTGAACGGGTATGACACTTCAAAAAAGTACAGCAACGAAGAACTGGATGAGATTGTTGCTAAATCACCTTACTACAAGGCAACTTCAAATGATGTGGATTGGGTTCAGAAAGTGAAAATGCAGGGAAGAATACAGAAGTGGGTGGATCATTCCATAAGTGTAACCATCAATCTGCCTGAAGACGTGAAAGAGGAACTTGTTGGTGAATTGTACATTGAAGCCTGGAAATCAGGCTGTAAGGGTGTGACAGTTTACAGAGATGGATCACGTTCAGGTGTTTTGGTATCAGATAAAGATAAAAAAGATGCCACTGTCGCCGGCGAAGATTCAGTACGGGTGATTGAAGAACGTCCGAAAGAACTGGAAACTGATGTGGTTCGTTTTCAGAATAACAAGGAAAAATGGATTGCTTTCGTTGGTTTATTGGACGGAAGACCCTATGAAATTTTTACCGGTCTTGCAGATGACGAAGACGGAATTTTGCTACCCAAATGGGTTACAAAAGGTAAAATTATTAAGAATGTGGATGAAGAAGGTCATAAGCGTTACGACTTTCAGTACGTTCATCGTCGTGGCTTTAAAATAACCATCGAGGGACTGAGTTGCAAATTTGACCCTGAATTCTGGAACTATGCAAAATTAATTTCAGGAGTATTGCGTTATGGTATGCCTATAAATCTGGCAGCCAAACTTATACAGGGACTGGATCTGGATAGTGAATCCATCAATACATGGAAAAACGGTGTTGAACGTGCCCTTAAGAAATATATTCCTGACGGGACCAAAGCTCACGGGAAACATTGCCAGAACTGTAACAGTGATTCTTTGATCTATCAGGAGGGGTGTCTGATCTGTACTTCCTGTGGAAATTCTAAATGTGGTTGATCAACTGAGATACAGATATTTACAAGGCACTTCAATTTTGAGGTGCCTTTTTTATAAACTTTTTGGATTGTCCATAGGTTTTTCTTTAAATTTGAAGTTATAAAACAGGGGACGACAACATGCTATATCACTTTTTAATTTTATCCGGAGAAAGAGAGGATTTTGTTCGTGAAATTCTCATCAATAGCGATGCTACATTTCTTGATTTACATGAAGCTATTCAGGAAAGTGTAGGTTATGATACCAGCCAGATTGCATCGTTTTTTGTGTCAGATGATGAGTGGGACAAAGGACAGGAGATCACCCTCATTAAAATGGACAGACGTAGCGGTGATGAGGAACTGATTATGCAGGATGTAAAACTTCAGGATATATTAATGAACAAAAAGGACAGACTGATTTACCAGTTTGATTTTTTCTCAAACCGTGGTTTCTTTATTGAATTACTTTCAATAAGCGAAAATAGAACCATTGCCCAACCTGCTCTGATAAAGTCGGAGGGTGAGCCTCCTGAGCAGATTCTTTTGGATGATATTGGTTTGGATGAAGTATCATCCTTACTTGGTCTGACAGAGGAAGACGATGAGTTTGACGATGAATTTAACGATATCCGTTTCGAAGATCTCGACTCTGATTCCTATGAAGAATATTTTTAGTTGATGCCCGATAAAAACCTTATCATCCTTACCGGCCCAACTGCTGTTGGAAAAACAGGTGTGAGTATTGAATTAGCCAAACATTTTGGCTGTGATGTAATTTCTGCCGATTCAAGGCAGTTTTACAAATACATGACAATCGGAACGGCGTCACCAACTGCGGCAGAACTTCAAAAGGCAAAGCATCATTTTGTACAGTTTCTTGAACCGGAACAGTATTACAATGCCAGTACATATGAACACGATGTTCTGGCTTTACTGGATGATCTGTACAAAACAACTGACATGGCGATTTTATGTGGCGGCAGCATGTTATATGTAGATGCAGTAACTAAAGGCATTGACCTGATGCCGGATGTTGATCCTGAAATACGCAAAACACTGTATGCGGCTCACGAACGTGGCGAGATGGAAGGCTTACGTATGCAGCTAAAAAAATTGGATCCAGTGTACTATAAAGAAGCAGATCTTAAAAATCCGGTTCGGATTATACATGCGCTGGAAATATGTCTGACTACCGGAAAACCATTTTCAGAGTTCAGAACAAAACAAGTCAAGGACCGGCCGTTCAATATGATAAAAATCGGACTGGATTTGCCACGCAGTGATTTATATAACCGGATCAACCAAAGAGTGCATAAAATGATAGATGATGGCCTGGTGGAAGAGGTAAGATCACTTGAAAAATACAGAAATGAGAATGCCTTGAATACAGTTGGATACAAGGAGATATTTGAATTCTTCGATGAAAAAATTTCCCTTGAACGGGCAGTGGAACTGATTCAGCGGAATTCCAGACGATATGCAAAAAAGCAGTTAACCTGGTTTAAGAAGGATGAAGAAATGACATGGTTTTCACCGTACAATATTCACAAAATAACTGAACATATCAGGCAAAAGATATTAAAACATTAAACAGAATGTTTATTGAGTTGTTTTGGTTGTTGTTATAATTTATAAAAATGGGAAACAAAAGGTGTAAATTATCTGATAAAGATTATTCAAAAAAGATTCCTGAAAAGCCAAAATACGAGTGTAAAAAGTGTGGACGGCAGGCTAAAAAGGAGGATAAAGTTTGTAAACCTATGAAAGTTAAGGCAGCTTGATGAACAATTGGCAGGAATGGATCGGTTACCTTGCGTCCGCGTTGGTAGCGCTTAGTCTTTTAATGTCTTCAGTAAAAAAACTTCGCTGGATTAATATGTCCGGTGCATTTGTTTTTACAGTATATGGCGCATTGATTGATTCATGGCCGGTACTATTGATGAACGCTTTTCTGGTAGTGGTTAATATCTGGTACCTGGTGAAACTGAATAACAAAAATCTTCATCTATATCTTAAAAAAGAAGATTGGCATGATCCCTTAGTTCAAAAGTTTATGGATAGGTTTAAAACCGACATAGAACATTATTACCCGTATTTTAATTATAAAAATAATGACTCCGAACTTCGTCTGATATATGATAATTATGAAATTGTAGGTTTTTTAACCGGGAATCTGGTGGATGATAAAATACTGCTGGATACACTGTATATACATAATTCATACAAAGGATACAATTTTGAAGAAAAATTATTTGAATCCAACAGGCTGGTTCAGAAGGCTTACAGTGCCGATGAATACGGATTCAGTCTGATCTCTGAGCCGGCAAAGAATTATCTTAAGCAGTTTAAAATCAGCCCTTAAAAATTATCGCTTCGTATTTAAAAATTTCGGCTCTTCTCCATCCGTCCCAACCTATGCCTGCTTTGTCTCTGGAGCAACGGCCTAAAAATTCTTCCAGTGTCCAGTTATTTTTCGTAGCAACCTGTGGCAGTAAAGTTCCGGCTTTATTATCCTGCCTGATATAAATACCGTGTTTACCAAGCTTTATCTCCTTTATATCATGAACCTTGTCCAGTGGTGTCAACACAGAAATTTCGATTTCCAAATCTGATAATTCATCCCGGTGAACCGGTGAAAACCGGTTATCAGCAGTTGCTGCTGCTACAGACATTTTCTGAACAATTTTGTACAGGGGATAATCCGGGTTGAACCTTCCTATGCAACCGCGAAGTTTGCCGTTGGAATAAATGGATACAAAAGCACCCACAGGGGTCATCATGGCAGATGTTAGATCAACATCTTCGAGCGGATCAATATTATGATTCCCAATGTATTTTTCCAGTGTGCGATGTGCAATGCGTAACAGAGAATTCCGCTCATCGGAGTTGATGTGAAAAACTTCTCTTGGCTTTGTAATACCAATGCTCCAGTAGCCTACAACTCTTGTTTTATCTCCGAAATATACATGATCACCGGAATTTTTATATTCAAATAATTTATAATGAAAATTGCTTTTTTCTGTCATATAGAGCAAAGTCAGAATTGCACTCGAACCGCAAATGGAGGTAACGAGGTTATCATATTGCATGCCCTCAACTTTTTCCTTTGTATTCAGAAATACCTCGGGATCATTACTGATAATTGATTTGGCGATTAATCCATCCGACAGCGTTGCATCGTGATAGGATGGATAATGGCTGAAATCACTGCTAACAATAAACAGATTTTCGCTTTTTAGATAATCCTTTAAAGCATTTGCAATTGATTTGATGATGGATTTATTTTTTGTACCGATAATAATTGGAACAATTTGCAGGTCATCACCGTACAGCATTTGCAAAAACGGCAACTGAACCTCCAGTGTATGTTCATTTTTATGTGCATCCGGGAAGTAAGTTATATTCTCATTTATTTTAAAGAGCTGGTTTGCCAGTTCCTTATTGACTTTTACCTTACCCAAAGGAGTTACATAATCGCCTTTATTATAAATACTTGCTCCGCCAAAATTCATGCTATGACTGCTGCCGATAAGAAAAATATTAACGGGAGTATCAAATTTTTTAAGTGCTTTATAGGCTGATCCGGCCACATGACCCGAAAAGATATAGCCTGCATGTGGTACAATTAGTGCGCGTAATGGCTCTTCTATGTGATATGAGGGGCTTTCTGAAAAGATCGATTCCAAATCCCTTTTCAACTCGCTGGCAGAAGAAGGATAAAATTTACCGGCAACTACAGGTCTCCTGTCGTTTTCCAGAATTTGCAGATTATTTTTTTTAAAATTATACATGGGCTCAAACTTAAGTCATTGTATTGAGTCTGATAAATTTACGCAAAATGCTTCAAACAGAGAAAGTAACATTTATGAAAAGGTGTTAAAAAAATGGGTTTGAAGGAGCGTTGCTTTGTATTATCTTTGCGCCATAATTTTCAGTATTTCAAAGAGGTATGCAGGAAAAAATTTTGATTTTGGATTTTGGTTCACAGTACACGCAGCTGATCGGCCGTAGAATTCGTGAACTCAATGTGTATTGTGAGATTCATCCATATCATAAAGCTCAGGAGCTTATGGATGAAACAGTTAAGGGCGTGGTTCTTTCCGGCAGTCCATATTCGGTAAGGGATGAAAATGCTCCTTTCCCGGATTTAACAAGCATTAAAGGACATTTACCTTTGCTCGGTATTTGTTATGGAGCACAGTATCTGGCCCAGAGTTCCGGTGGTAGTGTTGAAGCCTCTGATTCGCGGGAATACGGAAGGGCAAGATTGTCATTTATTAGTCAGTACTCTGATTTGCTGAAAGATATGACACCGGATACACAGGTCTGGATGTCTCACGGTGATACCATTCAAAGGCTGCCTGAAAACTTTGAGGTCATTGCAAGTACGCATGATGTGGTTAACGCTGCATATCATATTCAGGGAGAGGAAACGTATGCTATTCAGTTTCATCCTGAGGTTTACCATACAACAGAAGGCATAAAGTTGCTTAAAAATTATGTAGTGGATATCTGCGGATGTAAGCAGGACTGGACTCCGGCATCGTTTATTGAAACTACTGTAAATGAGTTGAAAGAAAAACTGGGAGATGATAAAGTAGTTTTGGGCTTATCGGGAGGTGTGGATTCCTCTGTTGCTGCAACGCTTTTGCATAAAGCCATTGGCAAAAATCTGACCTGTATTTTTGTGGATAACGGATTATTGCGCAAAAATGAGTTTCAGGATGTACTGGATACCTATAAAGGCATGGGATTGAATGTGATTGGCGTTGATGCTTCCGCGAAATTCATAGGCGATCTTGCGGGTGTGACTGAACCGGAACAAAAGCGTAAGATTATCGGTCGTGATTTCATTGAGGTATTTGATGATGAAGCGCATAAAATAAAAGATGTAAAATGGCTGGGACAAGGAACAATTTATCCTGATGTGATTGAGTCTGTGTCTGTCAACGGTCCATCGGCTACGATCAAGTCGCATCATAATGTAGGTGGATTACCGGATTTCATGAAGCTGAAAGTAGTGGAGCCGTTGAATCTTCTGTTTAAAGATGAAGTACGCCGGGTAGGTAAAGCACTGGGCATCAAGCAGGAATTGCTGGGACGCCATCCGTTCCCGGGGCCAGGACTTGGAATCCGAATTTTAAGTGATGTAACACCGGAGAAAGTCAGGATACTGCAGGAAGCTGATGCAATTTTTATCAACGGACTGAGGGAGTGGAATTTATATGATGAGGTTTGGCAGGCAGGTGTGATGTTATTGCCGGTACAGTCAGTAGGCGTAATGGGAGATGAACGTACCTACGAAAATGTGGTGTCGCTCCGTGCTGTTTCTTCCACTGATGGGATGACGGCAGACTGGGTACATCTTCCGTACGATTTTCTTGCAAAAGTATCGAACGACATTATCAATAAAGTGCGTGGAATAAACCGGGTGGTTTACGATATCAGTTCCAAACCACCTGCCACAATTGAGTGGGAATAAACATATAAAAATACAGAAGACGCCTTAATTGTTCATATACAGCTAAGGCGTTTTTTTATGCATAATTCACTGGTATTAAGATTATTATATGCATATAATACTGATTTTAAGCCTCTGAGAATTCAGTATTTGCCTATCGACCGAATAAGGGATAGGGTAAAGCGCTGAATTTTAAGAATATTGTTTGTTTGAGTGGGAAGCCCGATTGCTGATTTTAATTTTTTTAATCAATCCTTATTAACAGGATCAAATAAGCTTGGATATAAACAAATAAGATAGATTATTTTACGCCGGTTTATAACTTATTGCATTTATAGGAGTGGAGAACATGTGTAAAATTACAAATCTGACAAAATTACAGATGTGAAATGTAAATTTGAAGTTATTAATGTGAATTTTCGAACAAAATAAGTTACATATGGCATTTATATTTATTTGATCACAAATATAAATTACTATTATTTAAAAAAGTAAACTGCAATGAGATTCTAATATGTAAACATTTAACATTGTTAGGAATTATCCTATTACTTAATATAATTACCATATAATCAGTTATATAATATATTTAATTCAAGTTATAATACCGATTATAATTGATTTATATTAGATCAAAGTTAAACTATTTCTTTTCCAACATAATTCATTACTTATAATACTTATTACCAAATTATTATATAATTTATATAAAGTTATATTAGATATTAATTGAATAAATAACTGTAAATAAACATAATTTTATAGTTGTAAATATTGTTTACAGGCCCCTACTCAAGATATTTAATATCACAAAAGCATTATATAATCCCTTTTATAGAGGTTAATAGTCGTAATCATTGTTAGCTGTTGCAAATAAGAGTAGGAGTTTCCGGCTTTAATACAACCTTTGGCATTTAGTAGTGTATACATTTGTAATATAATAAATATGTAAATAGTGTTTACAATTATAAATTCAATGATTGAATTACAAATGTTACATGTTGTCTTTTGTGAATTGAATGTTAGTAAATAGAATTTTAGATATGTAACTAGTTTTGTAATTTTGAATAGTGTAATATGTAAACATCAAAAACCGGTCTTTTTTACGTGTAAGGTCCGGGTTTAAACTGAATATCGTCAGCATTTAACGTTAATATGAAGGACAGAATAGCGGAATTAATAGAAAAAGAGGGACTTACGCCTTCTAAATTCGCTGATATGATTGAGGTTCAGCGATCAAATATATCTCATATATTGGCTGGCAGGAACAAACCCAGCCTGGATTTCCTCCAGAAGATCATAAATACCTTTCCGGATATTAGTGGAGACTGGCTGCTGTCAGGATCAGGCCCGATGTATAAAAACGAAGCGATTCATCCGGTTCAGACCGATAAAGCAGATAATGGAGTAAACTTGTTTAATACACAGGAACACACCTCTGCCCCTCTGAACAAGCCTTTACGGGAAAATAGAATCGCAATGGAAAAGGATGCATCAAAACGCATCAAAAAAATTGTTGTGATTTATGATGATTTCAGCATGGATGAATTTGTGCTGGATAAGCATTTGGAATAGTCTCTTGTCTTCATTTTTTCTATATTTGCACTTCAAAAATGCAGGGATTTGAAATGAAGAAGCATATACTCGACCTGGAGGTCGTCAGCAATATAAGGCTCAACAAGGAATATGTGGTCATTGATGTAACACACAAGGATACACTACCTGAAATGATGCCGGGACAGTTTGTCCAGATTCTGGTTGAAGATTCACCCAATACCTTTCTCAGACGCCCCATTTCCATTCATGATTATGATCCTGAAACCAATAGTATGAGTCTGCTGATTCAGGAGGTTGGTGATGGTTCACATAAGATGGCTCAATTAAAGCCCGGTGATACCATGAACGCCATATTTCCCTTGGGTAACTGGTTCAGCATGCCGGAAAAGGGCGAAAACGTACTGTTGATTGGCGGTGGTTGCGGTATTGCTCCCTTATTGTACCTTGGACGTGAGATGAATAAAAATGGAATCAGGCCTCAGTTTCTTCTGGGCGCCAGAAAATCGGAAGGTATCTTTCTGATCGATAAATACGAAGCGTTTGGCCAGGTACATATAACCACTGAAGATGGATCTGTGGGTAAGAAGGGGTATGTAGTGCATCATGATGTATTATGGGATGAAAATCAGAAATTTGACAGGATATACACCTGTGGCCCTGATCCGATGATGAAAGTTGTGGCCAAGTATGCACAGAAAAATAATATTTATTGTGAAGCTTCACTTGAAAACCTTATGGCCTGTGGTTTTGGTGTGTGTTTATGCTGTGTGGTTGATACCAGTGAAGGACACAAAACAACATGTGTTGAAGGTCCCATATTCAATGTTAAGGATATAAAAGAATGGCAGATTTAAAGGTAAATATTGGTAACCTGGAACTGGAGAATCCGGTAATGACTGCATCCGGCACCTTCGGATATGGTGAAGAATTTGAGGATTTCATTGATTTAAACGCTCTGGGAGGCTATGTGGTGAAAGGTACTACCCTTGAACACCGTGAAGGTAATAAGTACCCCAGAATGGCTGAAACGGCCTCAGGCATGCTGAATGCGGTAGGTCTTCAGAATAAGGGAGTGGATTATTTTATAAACCATATATATCCGCGTCTGACCAAATATTCGTCTAAACTCTTTGTTAATGTATCCGGATCAAAAGTGGAAGATTATGCCGAAACTTCACGCAGACTGGCTGATCTGGAAAATGTGGCCGGCATTGAGCTGAATATAAGTTGTCCAAATGTGAAAGAAGGTGGTATGACCTTCGGAACATCCTGTCCTTCTGCAGCTGCTGTTACAAAGGTCGTAAGGGCAGTATATCCGAAGCACCTGATGGTGAAACTGTCACCCAATGTGACAGATGTGACGGAAATTGCACGGGTGCTGGAAGCTGAAGGTGCTGATTCATTGTCACTGATCAATACGCTTTTAGCCATGGCAATCGATGCCAAAACCCGTCGACCGAAGCTATCCACGGTTACTGGTGGTTTATCAGGACCGGCGGTAAAACCTGTAGCACTCAGAATGGTCTGGCAGGTTTACAATGCTGTAAAAATTCCCCTGGTTGGGATGGGAGGTATCATGAATGCCACCGATGCCATTGAATTTATGCTGGCCGGATCTTCAGCAATACAGATTGGTACAGCCAATTTTATTGATCCGGCTGTATCGATTAAAGTAAAGGAAGGTATAAATGCCTATCTCGATGAAAACGGCTTTAAATCAGCGACTGAGTTGGTTGGAGCCTTAGAAGTTTAGAAATCAGATTTATAACATATAGGTTAGCCGTAGTGATTTTCGCTACGGCTTTTTTTGTTTTCAAAGCGTACTATGGAGAGGGTTTGATTTCTATGATAAGTGAATTAAATCCAGTAAAATCCTCCTTTTCATTACTTAAACAATCCGTTTAAAATGCCTTTTGAGGCATCTTTCTGAAGTTGTTTGATTGCTGCTTTGGCATCCAGGGATACTGATGGCTTATTGATGCTGCCTTTTATATTTACGGTTACAGGCAGCTGTTTGTTCGGATCACTGATCATTTTTACCAGGTTGGCCACATCCTTACCAAGTTCGTTAGCCGCCACTGTCGTTTTTATATGATAATTCATATCATTCTTAAGCGCATGATCACCCCAGATTTCCATTGGCTTATCATCCACAACAACTTTAAACGGTTTAATGACCACCTTGCCGTTTTCAATCATATAATTGGCTTTAAACGGTCCCGTTTTTAAATCTTTATACTTTGGATTCTGAGTGACACGGGCCAGTTCATCAAGTGCTGCATTGTTTCTTACCAACAGACTTGGAGAGGACAGGTAACCCTGGCTGGCAAGCTTGTCGATGTCAATTTCTCCATTCTCCATAAACGGCGAATAGTAGTTTAAATTTAGAGATATACGCCCTTCGGCATATGTGGCAATGGGAGCAAGTTTCCGGATTGTACTGAATGAAGCCGTGGTCTGAGCCACATCAATATTATCTATAACCATCTGCATATCAGAGAAAACCTTCGTTGTATCTTCTGTATTATATACGCCGGTTAAGGTCACAGAACCATCCAGCATCTGCATGTTCAGGTTGTCAAGAATGGCTTTGCGGTTCACGACCGTAATTTTTCCCGTGGTATTATAAATTTTCAGGTTATCAAATAACATTTTACGAATGTTACTGGTGAATACCAGATCCAGTTTATCCGGAACCAGGAACAACTCACTGGCGCTCGTATCGGTTTCAGCTATGTTATCATCTTCCTGGTCCAGAAATTCGTTGGCATTGATATAATTCGATTTGTGATTGAATTTACCTTTAAGGGTGCCATCACTGAACACATAGTTGATGTAGTTTGAAAATTTACCATCCAGTGTAAAATCACTTTCGCCCATTCTGGCACTGAAGGATTTCAGATCAATCTCTTTGGGAGAAAAGGAGAGGGTGCTTTCGTTGATGGATATGCCCTGCGGTACATCATTGCTTTTAAACCAGAAACCATTTAGGCTCATATAACCTGAAGCATCAAATTTCTGATATTCCTCTTTTTCGATAGCACTCATACACCCCTTGAGACGAATATCTGCATTGATTTTACCTTTGATGTCATAATCTTCCATCGGAATAACGTCCTTCAGGGTAGCCAGATCCACGTTTCCCTTAAAAAATCCATTGATGTTGAGATCCGAAACCGGTGTGGTAAAATTCCATTTTGATTCGATTGGATTACCACCAATGTTGCAGGTAAAGTTATCGACCCTGATCACCATTGCATCGGTACTGGTTTGATCGGGGTGGGTGATCGTTGCGTTGATATTAATGCTGTTTATGGATTTTGGAAGATCAGGATACTGGAACATACCGTCCACCACACTGAATTTAAAATCAAACTCGGGTAGATGATCCATATCTACATAATCGCCTTTGATGTTACCGTTTATGGTGATTTTCCCGTCGGTTTTCATGCCTTCCATCATGCTGGCATAGCTTTCCGGAATCATGCCCAACAGATCGCTCATATCCGTTACAGGTGCATTCAAATGCAAATCAAAAGTATAATTCGGCCCGTTTTCCTTTACATTTCCATCCAGTTCAAGATTTAACACGCCAAGCTTTAGATTATTATCTTTCAATGTGAAAATCATGTGTTGCAAATCGGCGTCAACCTGAGCCTTTAAACTGGAAGGAAAGCCTTTGATTAAGGTTTCGCCTTCCTGTGCATAAAAGATGTTATCTGCGTTGAAATCAATATCCAGTAAGGTTTTAACCTCTGAGAAATCACCGCTTAAATTAAGGTTGATGCCATCTACAACGGCATGCATCTGTTCAGTGGTATCCAGATATGCTATCCGTCCGTTAATGACGGAAAGGTTTTGTAGCTTTACAAGAAAAGGTTCCTCTGTAATGGTATCCTGAGTTGATTTATCCGGCATTTCTTCCACCATTTCTTCCACCATTTCTGCGGAAGAAGCATCCGCAATACCAGTTACATAATTAATTCGTGGTGTATTTAAAACGATGGTTTTAATGTTGAGTTGATTGCCGGTGATGGCACTCCATGTTTCCATGTTCAGCAGCATTTGTTTCATGCTGATCAAAGTATCCGTTTCCTCCTGAACGATGGAAAGGTCATTCAGAGATAATGTCAGATCCGGAAAGTGCTTAAATATGGAAATGTTAACAGAGCTGTAATCCACATCGGCTTCCATCTGTTTACTGATCTCTTTTTTAGCCAGAGATGAAATCTGGTTTTTAAATAAAAACGGTGTGGCAACAATAGCAATGATTAAAATTGTGATGATGATCGCAATGATCCCAAGAACCTTCTTCATATGTTTAAATTATCTTGATTTCAGATTTTCTATCTAAGAGCCTAAAATAATAAAGATTAGCAAATTTGCATAAATCTGTTACACATTATTAACGAAAATCGTAAAAAATAAGTTTATTAATTGTTGGTATAAAAAATCTGTTTTATAGGTTTGCAGTTAAGTAAAATTGTGTATTTTTGCACTCGCAATTCCAAAACGGAAGGCACCATATAAAAGGACTTGTAGCTTAATGGATAGAGCATCTGGCTACGGACCAGAAGGTTGGGGGTTCGAGTCCCTCCAAGTTCACTTAAGACGAATCAGCAGAAATGTTGGTTCGTTTTTTTATGTCTGAAACTGAGGGACGAGAAGTGACTGACGAAGGAAGATAATCCCTATCAAACTAAAAAGTTTAAAGTGATATGTGGGTTTTAACACCCACACCCAGTTGTTTCTTTTGAGGCATCAAAAGAAACCAAAAATGCTTGCTGTAAAGAACCGCAATAACTTACCCAAAACTATAAAACTGTAGGTTTTCGGTCCCGCTAATCCGCACCCTTTACAGCGGCCTACACACAATTAGATTAATCCAATAGTTTTTATATCCAATAATGATCTGTTCTCATCCTTGTTTGCAATGAGGATGCATTTTGTATCGCATTTGTAATGTCCGGTACAATTACTTTCTTTTAGGTAATATACCCCAAAGTATTGGTGCTAATTGAGCATTTTGATACCTAATTATGTTATCTTAGTATAATCTGTAAAATTTAAATCTACCACAATGGATTACACTGATGAAAGTTTATACCTTAACAACTATGGGGAAGATGAGTTGAATTTTCTGAACTTATTGGCTGAAAAGTTTCCTACCGTTCAGGCTGCCTGTACTGAAATCATTAACCTTGAGGCAATCCTTAATCTGCCAAAAGGAACGGAGCACTTTTTAACAGATATTCATGGTGAGTATGAAACATTCAGTCACATATTGAGAAATGCTTCAGGAATGGTGCGTAAAAAGATAAATGACGTGTATAAATACACCATTAGTGAGAAGGAAAAGCGGCAGTTAGCCACGCTTATTTATTATCCTGAGGAGCGGCTGGAACTGATTGTGAAACACCAGGAAGATCTGGATAACTGGTATGCCATTACACTCCGCCGGTTAATAGAAGTTGCCCGCGTTTCTGCGGATAAATATACCCGTTCCAAGGTTCGTAAAGCTATGCCGGCTGATTTTGCCTATATCATAGAGGAATTACTGACGGAACATAATGTGAAAAAGGAAGAATACTTCAACAGTATTATCCGGTCCATCATTGATGTGGACAGGGCGGATTCCTTTATCATTGCTCTTAGTAAGTTCATTCAGCGTCTGTTGATTGATCACCTGCATATAATTGGTGATATTTTCGATCGGGGACCTTATGCCGATAAGGTGATGGATGTGATCCAGAATCATCACGCAGTGGATATTCAGTGGGGAAACCATGATATTGTATGGATGGCTGCAGCTACCGGCATCCAGGCGAGCATTGCTGCGGTAATCAGGATAAGTGCACGCTACAGTAATCTGGATACACTTGAGGATGCATATGGGATCAACCTGGTACCGCTGGCCACATTTGCAATGAAAGTTTACCGAAATGACCCCTGCAAACAATTCATCCCTGTAAATACACCAAAGGAGAATATTGGGTCTACCCATGTTCAGCTTATCAGCAAGATGCATAAAGCCATTGCCATTATTGAAATGAAACTGTCCGGACAGATTATTCAGCGGACACCCGAACTGGGCATGGAAGACAGACTGTTACTGCATAAAATAGATCATGAAAAAGGAACCATTAAATTGGATGGGAAGGAATATGAATTGAACGATAAACTCTTTCCAACCATCGATCCGGAGCATCCCTACGAGTTGAGTGATGAAGAAAAAGAGCTGACACAGAAACTGCGCTTCTCTTTTCTCAACAGTGAAAAGCTCCAACGGCACGTGAAAACACTGTTTACCAAGGGCAGCACCTATATGATCTACAATTCCAATCTGCTGTACCATGGCTGTATTCCTCTGGATGACAAAGCTGACTTTCAAAAGGTAACCCTGCATGGTAAGGAATACAGCGGCAAAGCCTTATGCGATCAGTACGACCGCATCTGCCGCCGGGCTTACTTTAACAGGGAACATCAGGAACTGGTGAGCAAAGACCGCGATTACATGTGGTCACTATGGAGCGGCGCTGCTTCTCCGTTATTCGGTAAAAAGAAAATGGCAACTTTTGAGCGCTATTTTATCGATGACAAGGAAACGCACCATGAAGAAGGCAATCTCTATTATAAACTCAGGGATGATGAAGAGACCTGTAACCGTATTTTAAAAGAGTTTGGCCTTGATCCGGATGTATCACATATCGTCAACGGCCATGTGCCGGTTAAGGTGACTAAAGGAGAGAGTCCTGTAAAAGCCGGAGGAAAACTGTTTGTGATTGACGGAGGCATGTCCAAACCTTACCAGAAAGTGACAGGGATTGCAGGCTATACTTTGATATTCGACTCCTATAATCTCATACTCGCAGAGCACAGGCCCTTTGAATCCAGACGTAAAGCCATAAAAGATGAGATTGATATTGTGTCCACGCGTAATATGATTGAACATGCTATTACAAGGATACGTGTAGGGGACACGGACAATGGCGTACACCTGAAACAACAGATAAGGGATTTACACCGGCTTCTGGATGCCTACCGGAAAGGCGTGGTTAAGGTGAAACAGGTTTAGATATAAGATATAAGATATAAGACATAAGACGTAAGATGTAAGATGTAAGATGTAAGACACAAGATATAAGAAGCAAGACAAATATTTAGGGAAAGTGTATCTCATCCTCGTTTGCAACGAGAATGTTCTGGTTTAAGCATTTGAAATGCAAATAAAATGCTATTCCTGTTCTTCAGGAACTCTTATATACTGCGCAAAGATCAGCGATGTGACAGCAATTCCTGAGCCGACCAGAAACGGTAACCGCCAGTTCCATATCCATAAAGCACCACCAACCACAGGCATAAATACAGCCATAATGTGGTTAATGGTAAACCCGGTTGCCATGGATGGTGCAATATCCTTTGGATCAGCCGTTTTCTGAAAAAATGTTTTAATCCCTATGGAAAATCCGAAAAAGATATGATCCACAATGTAAAGCAGGGCAACGATAATTGGTTCCTCAATAAACGCATACCCAATGAACACAAAAATCAGGCTCATATATTCCATGCTGAGTACTTTGCGTTCGCCAAACTTATTGATCCATTTGCCGATATACGGATTTAACTGCCATGTTATAAGGTTATTTACGGCATAAAGCAATGCAATCTGCTGCACAGAAAAATGGTATTTTTCTACCAGCATAAACAGCGCAAAAACCACGAAGATTTGTCTTCTGGCTCCGCTTAAAAAGTTAAGCAGGTAAAATAACCAGTAGCGTTTCTTTAGAATAATGCGTTTATGCTGTTTTATTTCCGGTTCACGTGCCGGAAACTTAAAGATGGTATAAACAACCAGGATAAGTACAGAGCCCCCCAGAACAACGTAGATCCATTTTAATGGCAGAATATAGGCCAGACCGATTATTGCAGCGCCAATCAGCACATTGGCTATGGACATAATGCTGCGTAATTTGGCCAGCACCAATGGAGCAGTCTTCAGGTTAAAGCTTTGAAGTGTCAGGGACTGATTCACTGTTTCGTAGTAATGAAATCCAACCGACATAATAAAAGTTGTAACTATAAGGCCGGTAAAAGAGGGGAAGAATCCGGTGATCATAACCCCTAATGCAAGCAACAAAACCGAAAGATAGCCAATCTGGTTTTCCTTTAAAAATAGCAATAAAAATACAACAGCAAACGACAGAAAACCGGGAATTTCCCGAACGGCCTGTACAATACCGTTCTGAAACCCGTTGATACCAATAACGTCCACAGCAAAGTTACTGTAAAGCGTGCGCCACCCCTGGAAAGATACTGCGGCGCTGATGACGAGCATCAACAGAAAAAGATACATCGGGTCCTTTCGAACTTCCTTACTGATTGTTACCATGATAGTATTCAAAAAACAATTGCCACCTAAACGGTGGCAATCGGTATATTAAATGTTTAATAACTCGATGGCTTTGTCCAAAGCCTGTTCCAGTCCTTTGGGATTTTTACCACCGGCTGTGGCAAAAAACGGCTGTCCACCACCTCCGCCCTGAATGGATTTAGCGGCTTCCCTGATGATGTTTCCGGCATGCCAGCCTTTCGATTTTACCAGGTCGTCTGATATCATTACAGACAGGTTTGCTTTTCCATCGTTTTCTGTTCCAAGCACACAAACCAGATCCGCGTATTCACCTTTCAACTGGAAGGATAAATCGCGCAATGCACCGGCATCCAGCTTATCTACAACAGATTTGATGATTTTCACGCCATTCTGTTCCACAATCTTATGCTTAAGCTCACCTTTAACAGATTTAAGCGCATCGCCTTTAAATGCTTCCAGCTGTTTTTTAAGATCGTTATTTTCTGCCAGCAGATTCTCCAGTGTTTTTTCCAGATTTGGCGGATTATTCAGTATTTCCTTTGCACTGCTTAGCGTATCAGCCAGGTTATCCACAAATTCATCAGCTTTATCGGCTGTAACAGCCTCAATCCTTCGAACACCGGCAGATATTGAACTTTCGCTTGTAATTTTAAGCAGGCCGATTTCGCCTGTGGCAGACACATGTGTTCCACCACATAATTCAACCGATGAACCAAACTTAATGGCACGGACCACATCGCCGTATTTTTCGCCGAACAGTGCCATAGCACCCATTTCTTTAGCCTTATTAATAGGAATTTCCCTGAATTCTTCCAGTTTGAAATTTTTCCGGATATTCCGGTTCACAATGCGCTCAACCTGCCTGATTTCATCATCGCTTACCTTATGAAAATGCGAAAAGTCAAACCGTAAATAATCCGGGCATACCAGTGAACCTTTCTGTTCCACGTGTTCGCCCAAAACCATCCGCAGTGCCTGGTGGAGCAGGTGAGTAGCCGAATGATTATTGGCAGTCAATTGCCTGTCTTTGCCATTTACTGTGGCTTTAAATCGTGCTTCAATATTTTCGGGAAGCTCCTTTACAATGTGTACAATCAGGTTATTTTCCTTTTTAGTGTCAATAACACTGTATTTTTTACCTTCAGCTTCTATATAGCCCGAATCACCAACCTGTCCACCGCTTTCAGCATAAAACGGCGTGACATTGAACACCAACTGATAAAATGTTTTGTTTTTTGATTTTACCTGACGATAACGGGTGATATAAAGATCAGTCTCCAGGTAATCATATCCGATAAACTCCTCTCTGTCATCTTCTTTAATGATCACCCAGTCATCTGTTTCAATGGCAGCGGCATTACGGGCCCGTTCTTTCTGCTTCTGCATTTCCACATCGAATGCTTTGCGATCAACCACCAGCCCGTTTTCCTTTAATATCAATTCGGTCAGATCCAATGGAAATCCAAATGTATCGTATAATTCAAATGCATTTTTACCCGAAACAACGGTTTCGTTTTTGGCTTTCACTTCTTTTATAACGCTGTCCAGCAGACGAATTCCGGTATCAAGGGTTCTAAGGAACGACTCTTCCTCTTCGTGCATAACATTCGAAATAAGGTCGCTGTTCTTAATCAGTTCAGGATAAGCTTCACCCATCGCCTGATTTAGTACGGTTGTGAGGTTATACATAAACGGTTCCCTGAACCCAAGGAAAGTATACCCGTAACGTACAGCACGACGCAGTATCCGGCGGATAACGTAACCGGCTTTATTATTGGATGGCAGCTGTCCGTCGGCGATTGAAAACGCAATGGTCCTCACATGATCGGCAATCACGCGCATAGCAATATCCTTTTTCGGATCATCACCATACGAGGTATTACACATTGAACCGATGGCTTTGATGATGGACTGGAACACATCAGTATCGTAATTCGACTGTTTGCCTTGCAGTACCATGCAAAGGCGTTCAAATCCCATTCCTGTATCCACGTGTTTTTCTGGTAAAGAAACCAGTTTGCCGCTTGCCATCCGGTTAAACTGAATGAATACAAGGTTCCATATTTCAATCACCTGCGGATGATCCTTGTTGACCAGCTCACGACCACTTATTTTTTTACGTTCTTCGTCGTTTCTTATATCCACATGGATTTCGGAACAAGGTCCGCACGGCCCTGTATCGCCCATTTCCCAGAAATTATCCTTTTTATTACCGTTAATGATCCTGTCTTCAGGGAGATATTGATTCCAGTAACCGGATGCTTCGTTATCGCGTTCCAGGCCGTCTTCCTTATCACCTTCAAAAACGGTGGCATACAACCTGTCCGGGGAAATCTTCATGCGTTCCACCAAAAATTCCCATGCCCACTGAATGGCTTCTTTTTTAAAGTAGTTACCAAACGACCAGTTTCCAAGCATTTCGAACATGGTATGGTGGTAGGTATCGTGACCCACTTCTTCCAGATCGTTATGCTTACCGGATACACGCAAACATTTTTGTGAATTCGCCACTCTTGGAGATTTCGCTTTGGCATGCCCCAGAAATATTTCTTTAAACTGGTTCATGCCCGCATTGGTGAACATCAGTGTTGGGTCGTCTTTTACCACCATCGGGGCAGATGAAACGATAAGATGTTCCTTCTCTTCAAAAAAATCTTTAAAGGCCTGGCGTATCTCTTTGGCTGTCTTCATATGAACGAAAAAACTAATTTAATGTTAAACTAATGAAAATTTTACTATATTTAAGCGCTGAAAGCGTGTTACAACACCTGTTTTTTTCAGCTTTGCAAAGTTAGTCGAAATAATTAATTTTGCACTTAAATTGTTTTAAAAGAGGATATATGGCAAAAGCTCATTATCATTACGATCCGGAGACCCTTAGTTTTAAGAAGGTTAAAAAGGGTTTCAAGTATCGTTTAAAACAAATTTTAGTCTATTTGGTTCCCAGTTTAGTCTTTGGATCCGTTATTGCCTATCTGCTCTGGTCTTATGCAGATTCTCCACAGTTAAAGTCAGCTAAGCAGGAAAATTCACGTTTGGTCATGCAGATTGATCTGATGAATCAGCAAATGGATCAGTTTTCTGAGATACTTGATGAGGTACAGCAGCGTGATGAGGGAATTTACCGTGTAATTTTTGAGGCAGATCCGATACCTTCGTCTATTCGTAAAGCAGGTTTTGGTGGGGTAAACCGCTATGAGCATCTTGAAAACATGCAGAATGCCGAGCTGGTGATATCAACCAGGAAAAAACTGGATGTATTGACGAAAGAACTTTATATCCAAACCAAATCCTTTGATGAGATTGTTGAACTGGCACGTAACAAAGAAAAAATGTTACATTCCATTCCGGCCATCATGCCCATATCAAACCGTGATTTAAAACGGACAGCTTCAGGTTGGGGATACAGAATTCATCCAATAGAAAAAATACGTAAGTTTCATTACGGCATGGACTTTACATCACCAATCGGAACCGATATTTATGCAACAGGTGACGGCCGCGTGGTGAAGGTGATTAAGTCGAGAAGAGGCTACGGAAACTATATCGTAATTGATCATGGGTTTGGATACCAGACCTTATACGGACATCTAAGCGGCTTTAATGTAAAAGTAGGACAGAAGATTACCCGTGGTCATGTAATTGGCTATGTGGGAAATACGGGTGATTCAACAGGACCTCATTTGCATTACGAAGTGCATTACAAAAACAGGCCGGTCAATCCCAAGGATTTCTATTATCAGGATCTTACGCCTGAGCAGTACGATGAAATGATCAGTATCTCAACTAATACAGGTCAAACATTCGATTAACAGACTGCAGATGCCATACAAGAAGCCGGTCATCGAAAAAATGTTTTATTCCATGCGGGAAACATCCGAAATGTTTGATATCCCGCAATCCACTATTCGTTTTTGGGAAAATGAATTTGATATTCTGAAACCCTATAAGAATACAAAAGGCACACGGTATTTCAGGCCTGAGGATTTAAAGAACCTTCATCTGATCTATTTTTTGCTGAAAGAGCAGGGGATGACCCTGAAAGGAGCCAAAAAGAAACTGGAAGAAAATCCCGAAAAAACCATTAAAACCTTTGAAATTGCAACCCGCCTTTCCAGTGTCAGGGATCAGCTGAAGCAAATTCTGGAAAATCTGGATTAATTAAGTTAGACCCTTACCTTGAATCTTTATTTCGATACGCAACTTTGTTTCTACTCAGCAACCGGATTTTATATCATTAAGGACTATATTAAATCGTAATTCCTAATTAACTTGTGGATATTTTGCTCCCCCTTAGTCCCATGAAGAGGAAGGTCGGCCCGCGGTTGCACCTACAGAAAAGTAGTAACTCTTGAACAGATCAAAATATATTTACGTTGATCTGCGAAATCTGCGGGAATTTTTATATAACAGATATGTATTAACTTACCTAAATGAAAAAAGAAAACTTTAATTCTGTGTTTGTGTAATTCTTAATTCTTCATTATTAATTGACTACACCATTCCGTACAACCATTTTTCAATCTCCTCATGTGCAATACCAAGACGGTTGGCATAGTCTGAAGCCTGATCATCATCAATTTTGGTGATGGCAAAATAGGCAGAATCAGGATGTGCAAATACCAGACAGCTTACAGATGCGTTTGGATACATGGCTCCGTTTTCTGTGAGTTGTATTTCGGCTTTCTCCAATGGAATAAGCTTATCCAAAAGAAAGTTATCAGCCTGGTTCGGCATAGAAGGATAACCGATGGCCGGACGAATTCCCTGATATTTAACCCGCAACATATCTTTAATGCTCAGGTCTTCGTCTTTTGCGAATCCCCAGTAATCACGACGAACTTCCATATGCAGCAGTTCAGCATAAGCTTCTGCCAGACGGTCAGACAATGACTTTAACAACAAAGCGCTGTAATCATCATTTTCTTTCTCATATTTTTCTATCCATGGTTCAATATCCAGTCCGGCTGTTACTGCAAACGCACCAATATAATCACACGTTGGATGCGACACAGGTGCAATATAATCACTCAGACAGTTATAAATACCGGCATCCTTGGTGGCCTGCTGTCTCAGAAACGGAAATCGTAAAAGCACTTCGTTGCGGCTTTCATCTTTCCAGAATATAATATCATCTTTTTCAGAATTTACCGGGAAGAAACCCAGAACAGCTTTTGCACGTACTTTTTTATTTCCGAGCACATCATCCAGCATGGCATTGGCTTCGCGGTAAAGTGTCAGCGCTTCTTTGGCCTTGACACGTTCCAGACCTTCTTTAAAGGTATTCAGCCACGCTGTTTCGTTTTTTTCATCTTCAAAAAGCCGGATACCCTTGTACGATCCGGGTAGTCGCCACGCTTTAAAAAAGAAGGTCCAGTCGATAAAGGTCCTGAGTTTGCTGATATCAAACTCTCCCGGTTCTTTAACACCTAAAAATTCAGGTTTGTAGATGGTATTTTCATTGAACTCAAGTTTTACACCCTTTCTTCTGGCAGATTCTATTGGTTCAAAGCTGGTTGTGTTGCCTTTTGAAAACTTATCACGCAGCAAGCCATATTCCACGTCTAATTTAGACTTGAATTCGTCCTTTGTTTTAGGATTGATGATGGCCGCAGCTACCTGTACACTTTGCGATGCATCTTTTACATGAACCGCAATATGTGAATACTTAGGTGCAATTTTAACCGCTGTATGCACTTTCGAGGTAGTGGCACCACCAACCATCAGCGGAAGTGTCATGCCACGTTTCTCCATTTCTTCGGCAATTTTGGCCATTTCTTCCAGCGAAGGTGTTATCAGACCGCTTAAACCAATCGCGTCCACATTCTCTTCGATAGCTGTATCCAGAATTTTTTCTGCCGGAACCATCACGCCAAGATCGATGACTTCAAAGTTATTGCAGGCCAGGATCACATTTACAATATTTTTTCCAATATCATGTACATCACCTTTTACGGTTGCCATCAGTATTTTTCCTGCAGAGTGCGAGCCACCCTTTTTATCCATCTCTATGTAGGGTTGGAGGATGGCCACGGCCTTTTTCATCACACGGGCTGTTTTTACCACCTGAGGCAGAAACATTTTACCGTCACCGAACAGGTCACCAACTACGTTCATCCCGGCCATTAACGGTTGCTCGATAATGTCGAGGGCAGTAGGATATTTTTCCAGTGCTTCATTAATATCCACATCCAGATAACTGTCAATTCCTTTTACGAGGCAGTGACTCAGGCGTTCTTCCAGCGTACCATTACGCCATTCATCCTTTGCTTTTGCCGGACCCTCACCGCTATCATTGTTTTTGATTTGCTCTGCAGCTTCAATCAAACGTTCTGTGGCATCCGGTCTACGGTTCAAAACCACATCTTCTACCAATACAAGCAGATCTTTGGGAATCTCATCGTAAACCTGTAACATCGACGGATTAACAATTCCCATATCCAGACCTTCCTTAATGGCATAGTACAGAAAAACAGAGTGGATAGCCTCACGAACCACATTATTTCCCCTGAAAGAGAAGGAGAGGTTACTGATTCCGCCACTGATTTTCGCGTGTGGCAGGTTAGCCTTAATCCATTTTACGGTTTTTATAAAGTCCAGTGCATAATTATTGTGTTCCTCAATTCCGGTGGCAATCGCCAGCACATTCGGATCAAAAATGATATCCTGTGGTTGAAATCCGATCTTATCCACTAACAGATTATATGCCCTGGTACAAATTTCTTTTCGGCGTTCAAAACTGTCGGCCTGGCCTTTTTCATCAAACGCCATAACCACTACCGCAGCACCATAACTTTTAATCAGCGAAGCCTGGTTTATGAACTGTTCCTCACCTTCCTTAAGGCTTATGGAATTGACGATGGATTTTCCCTGCAAGCATTTTAAACCTGCTTCAATAACCGGCCACTTGGATGAATCCACCATGACAGGAAGCTTCGAGATGTCCGGTTCAGACATAAGCAGATTTAAGAACTGCACCATTTCTTCTTTGGCCTCCAGCAGGGCATCATCCATATTAATATCCAGGATTTGAGCGCCACCTTCAACCTGATCGCGGGCTACTTCAAGGGCCTCATCGTACAGTTTGTTTTTTATGAGCCGCACAAATTTCTTGGATCCGGCCACATTACAACGTTCCCCGATGTTTACAAAATTGGAATCCGGTCTGATCTCCAAGGGTTCAAGACCGCTTAACCGCATCAAACTGTCCGCTACAGAAGGAATACGCGATTTTGCATTTTTAGCGCGTTTAGCCAGCTCTGCAATGTGCTCGGGACGTGTTCCGCAACAACCACCTATAATATTAACCAGTTCATCATCAAAATACTCCTGTACCAATTCTGCCATAATGCGCGGCGTCTGGTCATAATCGCCCAACTGATTCGGCAGACCTGCATTAGGATGCGCACTGATCAGGCATGGCGCCATATCGCCCAGCTCTTTAATATAAGGTTTAAGCGCTTTAGCTCCGAACGAACAATTCACTCCAACTGAAAACGGTTTGGCATGTGATACAGAAATCCAGAATGCCTTCACCGTCTGACCCGATAAGGTCCTGCCACTCAGATCAGTAATGGTCACTGAGATCATCAACGGAAGTTTAACAGAACGCTCTTTTTCAGCCTGTTCTACTGCAAAAATAGCGGCTTTGGCATTCAGCGTATCAAATATGGTTTCTATCAGGATCAGTTCAGCACCACCATCGATCAGACCTAATGCCTGTTCCTTGTAGATCCTGACCAGATCGTCAAAGGATACAGCCCTGTAAGCCGGATTATTTACATCGGGCGACATGGAAGCTGTTTTGTTGGTAGGGCCGATAGATCCGGCCACATATCTTGGCTGATCCGGAGTTTCAGAGGTCATCTTATCTGCTTCCTCACGTGCCAGTCTGGCGGCTTCACGGTTCATCTCATAGGCCAGATCACTCATGTTATAATCTGCCAGCGAAATCGCATTGGCATTGAAGGTGTTGGTCGAGAGAATATCAGCTCCGGCCAGCAAATAATTACGGTGAATTTCTGAAATTATATCAGGCCGTGTTATGCAGAGCAGATCATTATTTCCCTGAACAGGAGAGGGGTGATCTTTAAATCGTTCGCCTCTGAAATCATCTTCCTGAAGTTTGTAGCGCTGAATGGTTGAACCCATTGCCCCATCTAAAATAAGTACTCTGTTTTTGGCTGTATTATTGATATCCGGCTTTTGTATCATAACTGTAGTTTTGTGCTGCAAAAGTAATAAATTCAAGCGATTCTTGTCTTTATTTAGAATGATTCAAAAAAATATTTTATTTGAAAAACAATTTATATACCCTTTTGTTATGTATGTAGGCCGGACTGCATGGGTTTTGCTGTTTAGGGGTATTTCGTTGTGTTTTTATTTTTTGGTTTTTATCAGTCCGGCCTTTTTTATTGAATTTAAATGAGTGAATTAAATAAACCATTATTACAAACAATTTAACTTTTAAAACAATTATGGCTGTATTAGTAGGAAAAAAAGCTCCAAAATTCTCTGAGCCGGCTGTTGTAAACGGCGGTGAAATAGTAGAAAACTTTTCTCTGGAGCAGTATGTGGGTGATAAATACGTTGTATTTTTCTTTTACCCTGCTGATTTTACGTTTGTGTGTCCAACAGAAATAATCGCGTTTCAGGATGCTATTGCTGAATTTGAAGCTCGTAATGTGGCAGTGGTAGGATGTTCTACCGATTCTGAATTTTCGCACTGGAAATGGTTACAGACTTCGTTAAATGACGGTGGAATCAAAGGTGTAAAATTTCCGTTGGTTGCAGATTCAGCTAAAACAATTGCAGAAAATTATGACGTTCTAGCGGGTGATTATGATGTTAATGAGGAAGGCGAAAGCGTGTTTGTAGGTGAACCAAGAGCATACCGCGGTCTTTTCTTAATCGATAAGGAAGGCGTTGTACGTCATCAGCTTGTAAACGATATGCCACTGGGACGAAGTGTTTCTGAAGCCCTGCGTATGGTAGATGCATTACAGTTTTTCGAAGAAAACGGAGAAGTTTGTCCGGCTGACTGGCACAAGGGCGAACAAGGATTGAAAGCGACTCAGGAAGGCATTGCCGAATTCCTGGGAAAACATAAAAATTAATGTTAATAGTTCTTTTTGGTTATTTTTTAGGGTCACCTTTGGGTGACCTTTTTTGTTTATATAGACATAAGACACAAGATATAAGATTTAAGATGTATATATGTCCCTGATATAGGTTGACCTCTTTGTCGTGAATCAACAAGCTGGTATGAACTTCCCCTCTTCATCTCGTAGTAAATCGAAGAAGAAGAGAGGTTTATGTTTTTGAATTGTAATCTGTTTCACAGGAACTCTCACGTCATGGCCCGCAAATATGGTGTAAACTGTCCTCCTTTTGAAAAAAGGAGGACAAAAATGCAAACACTAGAAAATAAGTATGCACCCTGTAGAGGTGCCATTATTTTAGCCCAGGGCAAATTTGCGAAGCAAATACCACCCTAAATCAATAAAAATGAAGAATGAAGAATTATGAAGTCTTGTGTCTTACATCTTGGTTCTTATGTCTAAAAGATAGGGCCGCATTTAAGAACGAACTCATGAAATACGTACAGAATTAAAACAGATAAACCTTTAAAAACCAGGCGATGTTCAATTTAATAATCCATTTTTAAATCTAAAATCCTCCGTCACGATTTACATCGCGACACTTCCTTTTGAAAAAAGGAGGACAAAAAAACAAAGGTTAATGATTTAATATACCCTGAAAGGGTAACATTATTTTAGCCCAGGGTAAATGAGAGAAGCGAATGCCACCCTAAATCAATTAAAAATGAAGAATTATGAAGTCTTGTGTCTTACATCTTGGTTCTTATGTCTAAAAAGATAGGGCCGCATTTCAGAACGAACTCATGAAATACGTACAGAATTAAAACAGATAAACCTTTAAAAACCAGGCGATGTTCAATTTAATAATCCATTTTAAAATCTAAAATCCTCCGTCACGATTTACATCGCGACACCTCCTTTTTCAAAGGAGGACAAAAATGCAAATATTAGAAAATAAGTATGCATCCTGGAGGGGTGCCATTATTTTAGCCCAGGGTAAATTTGCGAAGCAAATGCAACCCTGGGTTATAGAAATAATGTCAATCAAGGCCGGTATTCTTATCTCCTGTTGAAATTCAAACGAATCGAGGCCGCGTGTCTAAACTATTTCATGAAATAATCATAGCATTGCAAATGCTCTTATTATTACATCCTCATTATTAACAAATATGCAAAGCATAAATTAATAAAATTCAAATCCTCCGTCCTTCGGCCACCTCCTTTTGAAAAAAGGAGGACAAAAATGCAAACATTAGAAAATAAGTATGCACCCTGTAGGGGTACCATTATTTAGCCCTGGGTAAATTTGCGAAGCGAATGCCACCCTAAATCAATTAAAAATGAAGAATGAAGAATTATGAAATCTTGTGTCTTACATCTTGGTTCTTATGTCTAAAAAGATAGGGCCGCATTTCAGAACGAACTCATGAAATACGTACAAAATTAAAACAGACAAAACATTGAAAAACCAATTGATGCTCAATTAAATTATCCATTTTAATCTAAAAGCTTCCGTCACGATTCACATCACGACACCTCCTTGTTCCTATGTTACTGTTTCAAATTTGAGGAATTGTTTCGATGTAACCACCAATCTGATAGTTAGCGAATTGTGAACCTAACCTAAAAATTGTTAATAAAAAGTGTAACCAAATTATAATTGTTCTTTGGTGAGGATGTTTGCATTTGCTATTTTTGTTTGATGCAAAATCTCACTGGATATATTAAGGACCTGCTCCTCATGCACGATTGTGTAATTATTCCGCAATTTGGTGGTTTTGTATCCAGCTATAAACCAGCTTATTTTGATCCGACTTTAAAACGGTTCTTTCCGCCTTCCAAAGAGATTGCATTTAATTCAAAGCTGACGCATAACGATGGTTTGTTGTGTCAGCAAATCATGAAACATGAGCACCGAAGCTTTGCCGAATCTGTGGATATCATCCAGTCATCCGTTCAACATGCAGAATCAAAGCTTGATAACGAAATGGTTTTACTTTCGGGTCTGGGAAAACTGGAACGCAGAGAAGATGGCCTGTTATTGTTCGAGCCTGAAAAGGAGAATCAACTGCTTAAGGCGTCATATGGTCTGGCATCGTTCAGTATGAATGAGCTTTCACAAGAGGAGAGGGGCACGCATCTGAAAGTAGTTAAATCGGGTAAACCTGTTGCCAGACGTCCGGTTTCTCATTTTGCTGCGGCAGTGGCTGCACTGTTCTTAATTTTCTTTTTTCTGTTTCCTGCTAAGGTGAAGGATCCGAACGTGGAAAGAGCGGATTTTACGACGATGTTCGATTCTTTGAATAAGAGCAATCCTGAGATTGCATCTGAAGAAACAATGGCTGATGAAGCGCATATTTCCGGTGCATCAGAAAATATATCAAATGAAACAACTGCTGCACTAAGCCAGAATGAAAATGTTGTTACGGAAGATATTGAGCCATCAGAAGTACAAAATACAACTTCAACGCAGACTGAAGTTCCTGTGAAAGAAAAAATTAAGATGGTTTCTTCTGTGACCTATCACATAATTATAGCCAGTCTGGCAACAAAGGAACAGGCCATGGAATTCGTAAAGCAAAATTGTAAAAAATATTCCCCTGATTACAGCATTATTGAAAGTAACGGAAGATACAGGGTAAGCATCGGAAAATTTACCAGTAAAGAAGATGCGGTTCCTGTGCTTGAAACATTCAGGGAAAAGAATCCTAAATTTAAAGATGCCTGGTTGCTGACCATTAAGGCAACTGTCTGATATTAAATTCCGGATTTATATAATCATCTTATTTACAGCATAATATTTCTCGCAGATGTACGCAGAAAGATGACGCAAATATCCGCTGATAAAAACCTGTTTTATATAAACCCATTATTGGGTAAAAGGGTGGTAGGCTCGCATCCTTATTAATCTTCATACTTGAATGATACTTTCACCTTAGCACGGTAGGTTTCAATTTTACCGTCCTTGATGTGCATATCCAGTTGGGAAACTTCGGCAATACGAAGGTCATGCAGACTCTTTGAAGCTTTGTTGATGGCGGCTTCTGCTGCTTTTTCCCATGATTCTGTACTGGTTCCGACCAGTTCAATGACTTTGTAAACACTTTCTGCCATACTACTATGTTTTTGAGGTTAGAACTAAAATGACTATTAAAGTTACGGCAGTTTGGCTGGGAAGTCAATCAGTTTTACTGATTTATTTATATTAAAAGAATTAGGAATATAATTAGGCTATATCAAATAGAAAAGGTAAAAATATATCTAACGTTAGAAAAAAATTAATTATCTAAATATCATGAAAGTGAATCAGAATAAAAACAAATTATCACTAAAAGAGCTTTGATTAAAATTGTTATGAAAAAATGCTACCAAATTAAATTTGTATTTTCTTTTTAATAAGATATACTTGCGACTTATTTAAAACACTATTATATAAGAATTCGGAATTATTCGCATAAAAATTTAAACTTTTTTCCTTAAGTTCTTTGTTTGGTCTTAAAATCTTAGCTAGATCTATTTTAAAATTGGCGCCATCAAAATAAATTTGGATGTATCGATTTTTAGCTTTACCATTACTTAATAGCAAGTCAATAATGACATTACCTTTATACTTTCTTTTATGTAGAATGGTCGCCAAATCATATAGATAGTTTTCTAAGCTTAAATAACTAGTTGAAAATACCAGTTGTGATTTAAAACTATCAAGATATTCGCTAATATGAAAGAGTCTGTTCATTTAAAATAAACTTTTATAAGAATTCTCCATTAAAATAACAGTTTTTTCAATTAACGCTATGCATTCATCTTTATTTTCCAAAGTTCGTGTACTTTCTATTACTGAATCAACATGAAAAAGTCCATGTCTATTAGTATTATAAAATTTGTATATATCTAATATAACCTTTTCCTTTCCTGCATCATTGATTCGCTCTCTAACGTTACTAGTTAATTCATAACGGCCCAAGTTATTAACTGTAAATAATTCACCAAAGCCATCCTTCCCGATAAGAATTCCAAACTGGATAAGAACTTGTTTTAAAAAACCTTCCAATCCTCGTAAGACAGGAAATACAAAGCTAGAGTAATCAGTTAAGTCAATATCAACTTTTTTTAAAGCTAATGCTGGACTGATAATTGCCTTTAACTTATTAGGAATAAAATTAAATGATGAAGGTAAAAATACCTTCATGTCTCTCAAAGCTTCAGCTGTAGTTATATCTACCTTTATGGTTTTAAGTTGGCTGTCAATTATTTCCTTATAGTCCATAATTTCAGCTAGCATTTCCAAAATATCTGTAAATATTGAATATTGTCTTCCCTGTAAATGACATGCACCATTAGTATAAATCCAAAATACTACTGAATCACCATCTTTTCCTGTTATCTTATATTTCTCACCATGCGGGAATGTTTCGGAATCATTAATTGTCGCAAAGCACTCATCCTTTAGATAATCAAATAATAAAGCTTTTCCGCTAGAAGTGAAATTTATAATTCGCAAACTTTTTGTTTTTCCATCTCCTTTTAAACAGTTTGCCTTTAAAAAACCCGCAATTGATGATGACAGATCTGTATTCTTCCCTGTTGGGGAAAAAGTTGTTCCTCCATTTTTATTAAAATAAACGTTCAAGAATGCAACCTTTCCCTCAACAATTAGCTTGTACTGAAAAAGGTTGTTTGGTTTTTCACTTTTTGTAAAACTTTCAATACCAGGATATTCATTCAAAACTTCATCAATCCGATCTCTATTAACAGAAAGGTTTTTATATTCTGACACCATTTTTGCTTATATTTATGACAATAATCTTTTTCAATGGACAAAGTTAGTACAATATTACAAGAAGTTGAAGACAAATTGAAAGGTATCTTTGATATATTGGAGATCAAAGATATTAATTATGGAAGACAATTTAAGATTGGCATAAAAAACGGTGAATATATTTTTCGAGTTTTTTTTAATAAAAAAGGTGATATTAAATATGATTATTCTCAAATAAAAGATGAAAAAGAAAAGATTAAATTAAAAGCTATTTTAGAACAAACAGGTTTTGACAATGAGTCGAAGAATTTGAATATAGTAGAGGAAACACACTCGAAAATTATAAATTTTAAACCTATAATTGGCACTGATGAATCAGGGAAAGGAGATTATTTTGGGCCGCTAGTTACTGCTGGAGTTTATGTAGATACTCGCACAAAATCAATTCTTGATAGTAGTGGTATAAAGGATAGTAAAAAGATTAGAGATAAAAAAATTATAGAGCTTGCTCTAATAATAAAAAATGTTTGTAGAGGACAGTATGCTGTTATTGAAATAACGCCTAACACATACAACAATTTGTATTTTAAGTTTAAAAGTGAAGGTAAGAATCTGAATACACTTCTAGCATGGAGTCATGCAAAAGCTATTGAAGAAGTTTTAACAAAGGTAAATTGTGATGATGCCGTATCTGATAAATTTGCGGATGAAAGATATATTTTAAGTAAGTTGCAGGAAAAGGGAAGAGGTATTAATTTGGTTCAGGAACATAAAGCGGAGAGTTATACTGCTGTTGCAGCAGCTTCAATACTCGCAAGGGCTAGATTTCTTGAAAGAATGAAAAAAATGTCAATCGAATACGATATTGAATTTGGAAAGGGAGCTTCAGAAAGAATAGTTGAGCAAGCTAAAGATTTTATTAAAAAATATGGGAAGGAGAAATTAGCAAGTGTGGCGAAATTACATTTCAAAACTACAAACCAATTATAGCCTAATGAGTATTTATCAAGAAAATAGTAGCAACGCAAATGAATTCCGTAAGGCTGGTAAATATGATGAAGCTATACAAATTTATGAAGCAATTCGTAATGATAAAATGGACAAATATATCGCTTCAGGACTTTTACATTGTTACCGAAAAAAAAGATATTTTGATAAAGCTTTCAATTTAATTGATGAAACATTAGAACAATTCCGTGATTTTAGCTGGTTTAAAAATGAATGTGCTTGGACCATAATATCTGGTGAACTAAATAAGTTTTCAGAAACTCCAAGCACTCAATATATTACTGAAATAGCCTTAAAGATTTTAAATCTAGTACCTGATCAAATGGCATATAAGAAGGCAATATTTAAAGTAGCAAAGGTTGCTAAGGAAAATGAGGATTGGGAAATACTTGATGAATGGCTGCACAAAATTGAACCAGATCAACTTAAAATTAAAGAGGAAGGGAAAGATTGGTCAGAGAGTGAAATATGGCATTATTATCGGGCTGTTTATTTAATTAAAACAGAAAGGTTTGAAGAAGGAATACTCTTTATAAATCAGGTTAAGGATAGTTTCGAAAGCAAAGCTAAATTTTTTGATAGATTGGTTGCAAAAGCCTGTGTTGCTACTAATGATTTGGAAGGTAGTGAGGAGATTTACGAAAAGCTAACAAAAAGTAATAAAGTCGATTGGTGGATACTCCATGAATATGCAAAAGTTTTGCTTGACTCAAACAAGATAAAAGAAGCACTTAATTTAATGTACCGAGCAAGTATTTCTCCTGGACCAATGAAGAATAAAGTTAGCCTATTTTATGACCTTGCTAATTTATTGATAATCCATGACCAGCCTCAAATCGCTCTTATTCATTATCAACTTGTTCATACTATACGTGAACAAGAAGGATGGTTCATTTCAACACAATTAAAAGAAAATATACAGAAATTAGTTGAATCTTATCCTCAGGACATATTAGTTAAAAGTACCAGAGATATTCTAAAACAATGTAAACAAATTTGGAATGATGAATTGGGGATTAAAATGGATTCAAAAAAACAAACTAAAACAAAAAATCTAAAAGGAAAAGTCAATCTTGCTGATCCGAACAAGCCATTTTGCTTTATTGAGACCAAAGATCACAATTCCTTCTTTTGTAGTAAAGATGATTTGCCACAACGTACTAAAAATAATCAAATAGTAACATTTGATTTAAAGCAATCCTTTGATAAAAAGAAAAATAAGAAATCCTATAAAGCAGTTAATATTAGATAATCCTTTTTGCGGAGAATATTTTGTATATTTACCGCAAAATTAAGGCGAATAATGATTTATATTCATCAAAAACCGCAATGGCCGGATTTTAAGTGGGATAATGATGCATTATTACCCGCATTAAGTCAGGTAAGAAGTTTACAGGGAAAATTGCTGGGTAAAATGGAACTGGTTGGCTTTCAGTTGCGCGATCAGGCCATGTTAAAGACCTTAACGGCAGATGTGGTTACTTCCAGCGAAATAGAAGGGGAGACGCTTGATTCAGAGCAGGTAAGATCGTCCATTGCCCGTAAGCTGGGGATGGATATAGCAGGCCTGGTACCATCGGACCGTGATGTGGATGGTGTGGTTGAAATGATGCTGGATGCCACACAACATTATGATACTGCGTTAACCGATGAACGTTTGTTTGGCTGGCATGCTGCACTTTTTCCAACCGGCAGAAGCGGAATGCAAAAAATTACGGTAGGAAGCTGGCGCAAAGGCGAAACCGGCCCGATGCAGGTTGTCTCCGGTCCGTTAGGAAAGGAAAGAGTGCATTTTGAAGCGCCTGAATCAGCCCTGGTGCCAAAGGAAATGCAACAGTTTCTACTTTGGTTTAATGAGAAAAATTCTGTAGAGCCGGTGCTTAAATCCGGGATAGCACATTTGTGGTTCGTAACCATTCATCCCTTTGATGATGGTAATGGCAGGATAGCCCGGGCTATAGCCGATATGCAGTTATCTAGGGCTGATGAGACCAATCTGCGCTTTTACAGTGTCTCCAAACAAATAGAGCAAAACCGTAAAAGTTATTACGAAATCCTGGAGTTAACGCAGAAAGGATCGCTGGATATCACCATATGGTTACAGTGGTATTTGCGAATACTGCAGGATGCCCTGAACGACACAGGCGAAATGCTTGAAAATGTGATGTTTAAAGCCAGATTCTGGGAGAAACATGCAGCCACATCTTTTAATAAGCGTCAATATATTATGTTAAATAAGATATTGGATAATTTTTATGGTAAGCTGACAACGGGCAAGTGGGCTAAAATAGCCAAATGTTCACCGGATACGGCACTCAGGGATATACAGGATTTAATGGATAAAGGGATTCTGGAAAAGGAACCAGGTGGTGGCCGCAGCACCAGTTATACTATTAAATCCTCATCATGAAACTTTCGTTGAAAAAGAGCCAACAAATAAAATTTGGAATTATTCTGATATTACTGTCAGGTGTTGCTTTTGCAATTATGTTACTGATTCCGTTTTTGGATCTGGAAAATAAAACCAAGGTTATCGGATCAACAACTGCATTGATTACCATGGAAGTTTTATTTTATGCCGGAGGATTTTTAGTGGGAAAAGAATTGTTTAAAAAATACAGGGACAAACTGAATCCCGTAAACTGGTTTAAGCGCAAGGCAAAATAATTATCTGTGGCTAAAGGCTCTGAGAATTCAATATTTGAAATAATCCGGGTATTTATACAGGAATATTTAAATCTGAGGGATTATTAGTTTAACATAATAAATTACAGTAATTGTCCCGTAAGGAACTATAAGTCGGGAAAAGGATATTTCTATTTATGATATTGTCCTGTAGGGAAAATAGATTTTCTCCGGCATTCATAATATGTTGTTCAAAAAGACCAGGCATAAAACCTTAACATAAAATCGATAGTTATGGGACTACGTCAACCATAACAGATTTTATATTAAACATGACTTTCAGTCCTGTTACGGTTTTATTATTTATTGTCCTATAATAAATATTATGTTAAATAGAATATATGAAAAATAAACCGGCCCTATTTTTTGACCGGTTCATTCTATGCTTTTATTATTTGCCTAATTCTTTCAGTTTATCCATTGTCTGGTTGTACTTCTGCTGATATTTTTTACTATCAAATTTTATCAAACGATAATAAACCGGTTTTAAAGCCTGAAGTGCATCTACGTTGTTCGGATCAACCTCCAGACATTTTTCGAAATAAGGAATACAAACGTCGAATTCTTTTATTGCCTTTTCTTCAGCCGCCTTGAATTTTTTATAATCCTTTATTTCATTCGCATCATTCATGGCTTCAACAGCAACATTGTAATAAATTACGCCAAGGTTATAATTGGCATTGGTGATAGAACTTTCAGTTGCGTTATCAACATCGTTAACCTTTTTGTAAGCTTCGATAGCTTTATCTCTCTCTCCTATTTCATCGTAAAATGTTCCTAAAATGAACAGCAATTGTGCATTGTTAGGATCTTTTGCCAGAGACTGTTGAATGTAATTAATCCCTTCCTGTGCATCTCCCATTTCCACATAATGGTATACCAACTGATCAAGGAATACCTTTTTATCCGGGAATTTAAGCAGTGCTTCCTTCAATACATCAAGCATTTTTGCTGTATCGTTCAGGTTTTTATAGCTATCATACAATATCAGGTACGGCTGATCTTCCTGGTATCCTGTTTTAATCACATCGGGAGCCAGTTCAACTACCTTATCATACTTTTTAGCAGAATAAGCTGTGGCCAGCGTGTTGTACATAATCACAGTGTCCATAACATATGGTTTCTCCTGTAAATATGTTTCATTTTTGTCGATAGCCAGCACTTTTTCAAAGGCATTGAGTGTACGATCATAATCCTTAAGATCGTTATTGGCATACACTCCTTCGTTAATCAATACGTTACGAAGGTTAACCATTTCCAGAAGGATATCTTTCTGATATTTACCAATACCCTTTCCTTTTTCATTACCCTTTCTGTCCAGATAATCAGCTTTCATCAATGCATTGTAAGCACTGTCAATATACGCTTCTTTTTTGTCCTTTTTTTCGTAATAAGTACGGTAAACGCGCTCTTTTACAATGTAAGTCTTTGGCCAGTCTTTCGTTTTTTCATGCTTCACAGCCTCTTCAATTTTGGCAACAGCCTTATCATAATCGGGCTTGTCAGCAGATAATTCGTAATCGGCATAACTAACAGCACCTTTCTGAGCGAATAAACCTGTGCTCATCAAACCAACTGTGAATATTAAAATCAGTTTTTTCATGTTATTTTTCATTTTTATTTGAGTTCAATTGAGAATGCAAAACTATGAATTTTTTTAATAATAATTAATTCAAAATCTATTCATTATCCCCATTTTCACCGTTTTCTGAGGTATTTTCCACATCTGGTGTTTCATCCAGAATGTCCTCAATCAGCTCTTCCTCTTCATGAATTACCTTTGTAACGCTGGCAATTTCATCGTTCCGTTTATCCAGGTTGATAAGCCGTACGCCTTGTGTATTTCTACCCATAATGCGCATTTCGCTTACTGCCAGTCGAATAGTGACCCCTGATTTATTAATGATCATCAGATCATGGTCATCGGTTACATTCTTTATGGAAACCAGATTTCCGGTCTTTTCAGTAATATTAATGGTTTTTACACCTTTACCACCTCTGTTGGTGATGCGGTAGTCGTCGATATCGGAACGCTTTCCGTATCCTTTTTCGCTTACCACAAGAATAGATTCATTCAGGTTATTAACACAAATCATGCCAACCACCTCGTCATTTCCTCCATCCAGCGTCATTCCCCGGACTCCGGTGGCTGTTCTACCCATTGGGCGGACGGTTTTTTCGTTGAACCTGATGGCGCGACCGTTTTTATTGGCGATTAGAATTTCATTTTCACCATCCGTCAGTCTTACCTGAATTACACGGTCATCATCACGCAGCGAAATGGCGTTTACACCGTTCACACGTGGTCTTGAATATGCTTCGAGTAATGTTTTTTTGATTACACCCTGCTGGGTACAGAACATCAGGTAATGACTGTTGATAAATTCGGCGTCATCCAGATTTTTCACCTTAATAAATGCATTCACTTTATCATCCGGATCAATATTCAGCAAGTTCTGAATAGCCCGACCTTTGGAGTTTTTATTTCCTTCCGGAACTTCCCATACCTTCTTCCAGAAACAACGTCCTTTCTGTGTAAAGAACATAATGGTATTATGCATGGACGCCGGATAAATATCTTCGAGAAAATCCTCATCGCGCGTATTACTTCCTTTAGACCCGACTCCACCTCTGGTTTGTGTACGGAATTCTGCAAGCGGTGTTCTTTTGATGTATCCCATATGCGAAATGGTGATTATCATCTCTTCATCTGCATAGAAATCTTCCGGGTTGAATTCTTCCGAGGCATAAACAATATCTGTTCTTCTTTCGTCACCGTATTTTGCTTTAATCTCAAGCATTTCATCAACGATGATCTGCATTCTCAATTCTTGTTTTTCCAGAATTTCCTTTAAGCGTGCAATTTCCGATATTAAATCGTTATATTCTGCTCTTAACTTATCCTGTTCCAGTCCGGTTAACTGACGAAGCCTCATCTCTACGATGGCACGTGCCTGAACCTCAGATAAACTGAATGTGGTCATTAAGGATTCCCTTGCTTCATCCGGTGTTGAAGATCCACGAATGATCCGGATCACTTCGTCAATGTTATCGCTGGCAATAATAAGTCCTTCAAGGATATGAGCCCTTTTTTCGGCCTGATCCAGTTCATATTGCGTACGACGTACAATAATCTCATGGCGGTGATCCACAAAGTTGGAAATCAGATCTTTCAGCGTCAGTATTTTAGGTCTTCCATTCACCAGCGCAATGCTGTTTACACTGAACGCATTTTGTAATTGTGTGTATTTGTATAATTTATTAAGAACCACATTGGCAATGGCATCTTTTTTAATCTCAAATACGATGCGCATACCATTTCGGTCCGATTCATCATTCAGGTTTGAAATACCCTCAATCTTTTTGTCATTAACAAGGTCAGCCACCTTCATAATGAGTTCTGCCTTATTTACAAGGTAAGGTATTTCAGTTACAATAATCTTTTCCCTTCCGTTTTCAGCAACTTCAATTTCAGCTTTAGCCCTTACCACGACCCTGCCTCTGCCCGTTTCATAGGCTTCTTTAACGCCGCTGTAACCGTAAATGGTACCACCTGTCGGAAAGTCAGGTGCTTTTACATGCTCCATCAGACCTTCGATGTCTATATCCGGATTTTGAACATAAGCAACTACAGCATCCGATACCTCACTCAAATTATGAGGCGGCATATTGGTGGCCATACCAACAGCAATTCCCGATGTACCGTTAACAAGCAGGTTCGGAATTTTTGTCGGTAAAACTGATGGTTCTTTTAAAGTATCATCAAAGTTATTGTTAAAGTCTACTGTATTTTTATCCAGGTCTGCCAAAGTCTCTTCAGCGATCTTTTGCAAACGTGCCTCTGTGTAACGCATAGCTGCCGGACTGTCACCGTCAATTGAACCATAGTTACCCTGACCATCTACCAAGGGATAGCGCAACGACCATGGCTGCGCCATTCTGACCATTGCGAAATAAACGGAACTGTCACCATGCGGGTGGTACTTACCCAGCACCTCTCCTACAATTCTTGCGGATTTTTTATAAGATCTGTTGGCAGCTAAACCAAGCTCATTCATACCAAACAAAACTCTCCTGTGAACAGGTTTCAGACCATCCCTGACATCTGGTAAAGCACGGGAAACAATTACCGACATCGAATAATCGATGTAGGCCGATTTCATCTCCTCCTCAATATTAATCTTTATAACCTTTTCTCCTTCAGTCATTTAATATATGTTTTTAGTATCGTAATTTTATTGATTTCGATGTAATAAAAATAATATGTTCCAAACGTTACAACTAAGCGAAAATAATAGAAAAAAGGCAATTAACAGAACGATTGGATAAAAAGTTAATTAAATTATAAAGCATCTGATAATCAATATGTTAAATATTTATAAATGCACCCGGAATTCAGGGAAAACAAAATCGGCATAGTTATTGTTAAAAATGTATCCAGCATTGAGATTTTTGTTGTTAAATTATTGAAAAGATGGGTGAAGAAATTTTGTTGTTATGTATTAACTTTTCTATTTTTACCCATATTAAATAACGAATAAATGGATTCCAAATTATCAAAACGGATTAAAGATGTGCTGACCTACAGCAAGGAGGAAGCGGAAAGGCTTGGAAATGAATCCATTGGACCGGAGCACCTTTTCCTGGGAATATTACGCGAAGGAGAAGGAAGAGCGATGGATGTACTGGAAATGCTGAACATTGATATTATTGATATAAAGACATCACTAGAGAACGAGATTCGTGGTGATTATCATCAAAGTTTATCCGGTAATCTTCCGCTCACGAGTACCAGTGAGAAAATTCTGAAGCTGATCTATCTTGAAGCCAGATCTTTAAGTAGTGAAGTTGTAGGAACAGGGCACTTATTATTAGCATTGTTAAAAGAGAAAAATAATCTGGTGGCACGTATGCTTCAGGATTTTAATATAACCTACGATTCAGTGAGAAGAATATTTGAAAATGAGCATGTTCAGACTCGGTCTGAATATCATGATGACGATGATGACCAGGATATACCTGTGTCAGGCTCCTCTCCTTCCGGAGATCAGGGTAAAGCAAATCCGCGTTCTAATTCCGATACACCGGTTCTTGACAATTTTGGCGTGGATATGACCCGCGCTGCTGAAGAGAACAGGCTAGATCCGATTATTGGACGGGAAAAGGAAATTGAACGTCTGGCACAGATTTTAAGCAGGCGTAAGAAAAATAATCCGGTACTTATAGGTGAACCTGGCGTTGGTAAGTCTGCCATTGTCGAGGGGCTTGCCATGCGGATCGTAAGCCGTAAAGTATCTCGCGTATTATTTGATAAACGGGTTATAGCTCTGGATATGGCTTCAATTGTAGCGGGAACCAAATACCGTGGGCAGTTCGAGGAAAGGATGAAAGCCATTCTGAATGAGCTGAGTAAAAACTCGGATATCATTTTGTTCATCGATGAGATTCATACCATTGTAGGTGCAGGTAGCGCTGCGGGTTCACTGGATGCGGCCAACATGTTGAAACCGGCCTTAGCCAGAGGTGAGATTCAGTGTATTGGTGCAACAACGCTTGATGAATACCGCCAGAACATTGAAAAGGATGGTGCACTGGAACGCCGTTTCCAGAAGGTTATGGTTGATCCGACCACACCTGCAGAAACGCTGGCTATCCTGAAAAATATTAAAGACCGGTACGAAGATCACCATAATGTGACCTATACAGAAGATGCACTGGAGGCTTGTGTATCTTTAACAGAGCGTTATATCAGCGACCGTCATTTGCCGGATAAAGCTATTGATGCGCTTGACGAAACCGGTTCAAGGGTTCACATTACAAATATTGTGGTTCCCGAACATATTGTAAAGCTGGAAGAACTGATTGAAGAAACCAAGGAACAGAAGCTGAAAGCCGTTAAATCGCAGAATTTTGAGCTGGCAGCGAGTTTCAGGGATAAGGAAAAGGAATATATTCTGAACCTTGACGCCGCAAAAGATAAGTGGGAAGAAGAGATTCAGCAGCATCGTGAAATTGTGGATGAAGAAAAAGTGGCAGAAGTTGTTGCCATGATGTCAGGGATTCCGGTTCAACGCATTGCACAAGCCGAAAGCAAACGCCTGATGCTGATGTCAGAGGAACTGAAAAAACTGATTATCGGACAGGATGAAGCGGTTGATAAGATCGTGAAAGCGATTCAACGTAACCGGGTCGGTTTAAAGGATCCGAATAAACCAATCGGATCATTTATCTTCCTGGGACCTACCGGTGTTGGTAAAACCCATCTGGCGAAGATACTGGCTCAGTTCCTGTTTGACACAACAGATGCGTTGATCAGGATTGATATGAGTGAGTATATGGAGAAATTCTCCGTATCGCGCCTGGTTGGTGCACCTCCCGGATATGTAGGATATGAAGAAGGTGGTCAGCTGACTGAAAAAGTGCGCAGAAAGCCTTATGCAGTTGTATTGCTTGATGAGATTGAAAAGGCACATCCGGATGTATTTAATATCATGCTTCAGGTTCTGGATGAAGGTCGTTTGACAGACAGCCTGGGACGTCGGATCGACTTTAAAAATACCATTATCATTATGACATCCAACATAGGTACGCGTCAGTTAAAGGATTTTGGACGTGGTGTCGGATTTCAGACTGGTTCAGCCAATGATAAGGAACATGCACGAAGTGTCATTCAGAAAGCTTTAAATAGAGCGTTTGCGCCGGAGTTTCTTAACCGTATCGATGATGTGGTTACTTTTGAACAGCTAAATGAAGAGTCTATCTTCAAAATTATTGATATTGAATTGAAAGGTTTATACAGCCGTGTTCAGAATCTTGGTTATGAACTGAAACTTACGGATGAGGCAAAGCGGTTTATTGCTTCAAAAGGGTATGACGTTCAGTTTGGTGCACGACCTTTGAAAAGGGCCATTCAGAAATATCTTGAGGATGAAATGGCTGAGATTATTATCAAAGCTACGGTGACCGAGGGTGATGCTATTGTTGTTGACTTTGATAAAGAAGAACACAAAATAGTGACGAGCATTGAAAAGGGGAAAGCGAAGTTACCTCCTAACAAGAAAAGAAAGGCCCTTCCCGATTCTCCAAAGGAGATTCCCGAAAAAAATGATTCGGAAAAAGAATAACAACTACAATAATTAATAGAAAAGGGGATCAGGTTTTGGTCTCCTTTTTTATTTGGCAGTATACAGGACATATTTCTTTTTTGTGTACCTTGTATTTTTTAAATTTTCCTGCTAATGAATGATATTGCTCCCTACTTAAATGATGTGTTGATCCATTTGGTTATGATCACAGTTTTTTCACTGATCATAGGTCTTTCTCAAAAACACCTTCGCGATAACGATAAAGATGAATATGTATTCGGAACAGACCGGACATTTACTTTTATCGGTATCATGGGATTCGTGTTGTTTATTCTCGACAGGGACAGCAAGCTGTTTTTTATGACCGGAGCTATAATTCTGTCGTTATTTCTTGGCATCCACTATTATCATAAATGGGGAAAACACAACAAACCCGGACTAACTTCAGTGATGGTTGCTCTTCTCACCTATTTTCAGGCAGCAGTACTGATCACCCAGCCCATATATGTGTACCTGACCTATATTGTTATTATCCTCATTTTTTCTGAATTAAAGGAAAAGCTGACGTCTGTGTCTCAAAAATTTGATAAGACTGAATTTATTACAGTCGCAAAGTTTATTCTGATAGCAGGCATTATTCTGCCACTTTTGCCGGACAAGCCCATTGTGTCATATCTCACCATAACGCCGTATAAAATATGGCTGGCAGTTGTGGTTATTTCATCCATTTCGTACGTGAGCTACCTGCTTCGAAAATTTGTGTTTAAAAATGCGGGGTTGTTACTGGTAGGTATCTTAGGTGGCTTATATTCAAGTACTGCCACGACGGTTGTGCTTTCACGGAAAAGTAAGTCTATGCCTGAACAATCCAATGAAATTACGGCCGGAATACTTTTGGCTCAATCTATGATGTATGTTCGGATCATTATACTCGTCTATATTTTTAACAAAACACTTGCGCAGTTAATGGTTCCGTATTTGCTGATTCTTGCTGTAATTGCAGCAGCTTCAGGCATATTGCTGTACTATTTAAAAGGATCGCATAAACAAGGTGACGCCGCGGAAGTGAAAGAAAATAAAAACCCTCTGGAATTTAACGTAGCGCTCTTATTTACTGGTTTATACATCCTGTTTACCTTTGTGAACCATTTCGCCATAAAGACCTGGGGAACCGATGGACTGCATATTCTGGCGCTTATTGTTGGTGTAGCTGATATTGATCCGTTTTTGCTGAATATGTTTCAGGGGAAATACGAGATTGCACTCAGTGCCATTGCTTCTTCGTCGTTACTGGCAATTGTCAGCAACAACTTTTTAAAAATGTTTTATGCCATTAGCCTGTTTGCCAAAAAGCAAACCCGATGGTTAATTGTCGGATTTCTGGCTATCATTGTCGTAAATATTCTGTTTGTGATCATTGTATAAAAAAAGAGAAGCTGATACAACTTCTCTTTCGGAAACACAATGATTAATTGGGGAATTAATCAAACATCTAAATTATTCTTCTATTTTTTTTCGTTTGATCTCGATTCGTTCAACACCGTTTTTTTCCTTTTTTGTGTAATCCAGAATTTCATAATCAGGATCGTTTAAAACGGCTTCCAGAGGATCATAGTTTTGGGTTCTGAATTTGATTTTTGGAAGTGGTGGCGGCGGCGGTGGCGGAACCGTAAAATTTAAATCATGATCAAAGCCATTTGACAGAATTATGGTTTTTACAACAGACGTGTCTCCATCTCCGTCAACGATGGTTTTGATTTTCATCTCCTTTCCGGGAGTTCCGTGCATCGCGTTAATCTTAATGATCTTCTCCTCTTTCCCGTCTCCCTTTTTGATCACAAAAACATTGACTGTACTGTCGGTTGCGAAAGAATAGTCCATATCGCTATCAACATCCGTCCATATTACGGTATCCATAACAACTTTTCCGTCTTTCACTACGACCTGAACGTTTTTCTCAACCTTTTTGGTCTTATCCTGTGCCGATATTGCGAATATTACACCGAATGTTACGACCAGGCTGTTGAATAATAGATTTCTTTTCATTTGATCCATATTTTGAAATTTGATATCCCAAAATTATGGCTTGTCATTCTGAAAGATGGTTAATGACCGGTTAATTCGGGTTAACGGTTGGTTAACGTTTTTAAGTATATGATTTAAATTTCTAATTTTGAGGTATGAAACGCAGTACATTAATAATTCTTATTATCATTATGTCTCTGGCATTGCCCGGAATTATTGTCATTCAGATTATCTGGATCAACAATGCTGTCAAGCTGCGTAAAGAGGAATACAGAACCAAAGTTATCAATGCATTGACAAGCAGTTCTGAGCGGATTGAAAATAAATCGTATATCAATTATTTTGTAAAGAACGAAATTCCGGTTCCTCCGCCTCCTCCTCCTCCAACGCAGGAAATAGAAGTTAAACTGCCTAAGAATATTACGATTCCTCAGCTTGATACAGCAGACCTGAACAGGTTAAAAATGAGCTTTATTACCACAGGAAAAGCAAAAAACAAACAGTTTACTTTCAGAAATAATAATGTGATTGTAAGCACTGGTCATGACAGTATTAATAATAAGGACTATACGATAAAAGTTGTAAATTCGGATACAACGATTGTGATTACTCATGGAGACAATCAAAAGGATGTGATTATTCAGCGTATAAAAGATAAGGAAAAAAGGATCAACTGGATTGGAGAGAAGCTTCAGACGGAGGTGACAATCATGGAGAAAAAGCTGCCGGTTGATTTCGATGCTGTGCAGGAGGTTGTGAATGATGAACTGAAAAACAGTCATATTGAGCTGCCGTATAATCTGGCCGTGATCGATTCGGGAATAATAACCGAAAGCAGTAAGGAAATTATAGATACGCTGGGATTCAGGGAAAACAGCTATCAGGCCATGCTTTTTCCAAATGATATTATCAGAAAGGATTTGTTTGTAGCAGTGAAATTTGACGGAGAGAACCGGTATTTTTTGAAATCGGTGAACTGGCTCATGTTTGCCTCCCTCCTTTTTACGCTGCTGATTATCACTGCCTTTATCCTGAGTATTTATTCCATTTTACTGCAAAAGAAAATATCAGAGGTAAAATCGGATTTTATCAATAATATGACCCATGAATTTAAAACACCAATAGCTACAATTGCTGTTGCAGCCGATTCTCTGGTTAATAAAAAAGTGGTGGATAATCCCGAAGCCGTTTCTGAATATGCCAATCTGATTAAACAGGAAAACAAGCGCATGAACGGGCATGTGGAAAAGATTCTGAGCGTGGCCCGCATGGAAAGGAAGGAAGTGGAATTCCGGTTCAAACCGGTGGATTTACATGAAATACTGGAAGATATCTGCACAAAATTTGCGCTTAAACTGGAAGGCCGGAACGGAACAATCAGCTGTGGTTTGAATGCCGCAAATCCCGTGGTACTGGCTGATTATGAGCATATCTATAACAGTATAACCAACCTGGTTGATAACGCCGAAAAATATACGCCTCATTCACCGGTAATAAAAATAGAAACCAGCGGAACAACAAACGGTGTGATAATTTCAGTGACGGATAACGGCATAGGGTTAAGTAAACAAATGCAGCACCGAATTTTTGATACATTTTACCGGATTCCAACAGGAAATGTGCATAATGTAAAAGGATTTGGTATTGGACTGAGTTATGTGAAAGCCGTATGTGAAGCGCATAAAGGAACCATTAACGTAGAAAGTGAACCGGGTAAGGGCAGTACGTTCAATATGTTTTTACCTTATTCTGTTTAAATATGACTGATACCAAACATATATTCTTTGTAGAAGACGATTTGCCCTTCGGGAATGTGCTTAAAACCTTTCTTGAGTTGAATAATTACAGGGTGGATTGGTTTTCTGACGGAAAATCTGCCCTGGAAGGCTTTGAACCAGCTAAATTCGACCTGGCCATTATTGATGTGATGTTACCATATGTAGACGGATTTACCATTGCCACAAATATCAGGGAACAGGATGCTGAGCTTCCGTTTGTTTTCCTGACAGCGAAATCAATGAAAGAAGATATACTTAAAGGTTATAAAACAGGAGCAGATGACTATATCACCAAACCTTTTGATACCGAAGTGTTGCTCTATAAGATAGATGCTATTCTGAAACGGAATAAAGTTCCGGTTCAGACCGATACCAAAGAATACCAGATAGGGAAATATACGTTTAATGTGCAACTACGAAACCTGGTATTATCCGGAGAAATTATACGGCTTTCGCCCCGTGAAGCTGAATTGCTCGAATTACTGATATCCCGTAAGAATGAACTGATCTCACGTGCCGAAGTACTGAATAAACTTTGGGGTGAAGATGATTATTTCAATGGCCGCAGTATGGATGTGTTCATTACCAAACTCAGAAAACGCCTGCAACACGATCCGGATATTAAAATTGACTCCATTCCACGTAGCGGTTATATTCTGTCCATTAGGGAATAATATTGCCGCAACAAAGATTGTTTGCTTTTTATTTCATTAATCCGTTTATTCATTAGGCCTTGATCTGCTCCTGATTTAAACTGAGGATATTGCCTCGGCCTTGATTTACATGACTTTCCTAACCCCAAATTACATTCACTATGCTCATTGACCTGAGACTACCCCGAAGTATTAGGGTGACCCTTAACAGGGGCATCGTTATTGTGTCAAAAGCCAGAGCTTATTTAGACCGTGCGTTTGCCGCTGTAAAGGGTGCGGATTGGCGCGTTGGAAGACTTACAGTTTAATACATTCGTGTAAGTTATTGCGGTTCTTTACAGCTAGCATTTTTGGTTTCTTTTGATGCTTCAAAAGAAACAACTGGGTGAATCCGAAGGAGAGGGTGTTAAATCCCTTTAGTTACACAAAGCCAATATATATCTAACTATTCAGGAAATCAAAGTCCATAACATTACAAATGCAGAACTATCGTATTCTCGTTGCTGACACAAAAAAGCCGTAACAAAAATGCTACGGCAAACAAAATATTGTGAATTCCCGACTCTTTAGGAGTCTCTTTTTAAGCTTTTGTGTTACAGATTATTTTGAATCTTTTTAACGGTTGCATTAAATTCTTCCGGCGTAAATTTCAGCTTTGCACGGCTAAAATTAATATCGTCCGCAGAATTCAGCGGAATAAGGTGAATATGTGCATGAGGCACATCCAAACCAAGTACCACTACACCTACCCTGTTACACGGAATAGCCTCTTTAATGCCTTTGGACACTTTCTTTGCAAACACCATCATGTCGGCCAGAAGTACATCATCCAAATCAAATATATAGTCAATTTCTTTTTTAGGAATTACCAGGGTGTGTCCTTCAACCAGCGGATTAATATCCAAAAAAGCGAAAAACTTATCGTCTTCTGCAATTTTATAAGATGGAATTTCTCCTGCAACTATTTTTGAAAATATGGAAGCCATTTTAATTATATTGAAATTTCAAGAATCTCAAACGGAACAATACCTGTTGGTACTTTAACATCGGTAACATCACCAACTTTTTTCCCCAGCAAACCCTGAGCAATTGGTGTACTTATAGATAATTTACCATTCTTGAGGTCGGCTTCCGATTCAGAAACCAGGGTATAGCTCATAACCGCACCGGTTTTTACATTTTTGATTTTAACCTTATTCATCAACTGAACCGTATCGGTATTAATCATGGATGCATCAATGATTCGTGCATTAACAATGGTGTCCTGTAATTTGGCAATACGCATTTCCAGTAATCCCTGAGCTTCTTTTGCTGCATCATATTCAGCATTTTCAGAGAGATCACCTTTATCACGAGCTTCAGCTATCTGATGAGAGATAGACGGCCTTTCTACACTTTCAAGATATTCTAATTCTTTTTTAAGCTTTTCAAGCCCTTCTTTTGAAATATACGAAACTGCCATATGGGTATCCTCCAATAATTTTCAATAGTACATAAAAAAATAAGAACCCTGATACCTCATCAGGATCCTCAAGTTCAGGTACAAAAATAATAAGATTTTTCCGAATTTAAAATATTGTACGTCCACAATATTTAGAATGTGTAAAAACAATTACGTTCAGTGGATGTATTTTGCTTTTAATATTTCAGAATAAATAATTGCTTTCTTTATTTCTTCAGGATCAGACAAATCATATTCCGGAGATGAATCTTCATAACCTATTTCGCCCTCTTTGATTGGATTCATATCCTTAATCTGATCCGATATCTCTGTTCCTCTTATTTTCTGAGAATAAGTATCCTCATGAATGCTCGTCCCTTCGTTGGGGAGCTTTGAAGTATAATCAGAAGATACCGGTTTTGTTGTAACCACTTCCGGCTTTGATTTTACAGATGGGAAGGGTTCATAATCCGTTTCATCTTCCTGTTCATAAACAGTTTCCCTTATAGGTTCATCATCCTGGTCTGATGGAAACAGCGTTTCAAAGATATCCCTTGTTTGTGATGAAGGACGTGGTGCTCCCGTCGTTCCTACAGGCTTCTTTTTCTTTTTTGCAAAAACGCCGATTATCCCAAAAACAACGAGAAGGATAAGATATAGAAAATCGCCAATGTTATCGGAATCCATGATTTTTGCTTTAACTTTACATCAAAAATAAACTATATTCTGCGATGTTCAAAATCAGGATCATATCATTTATGGTTGTTTTAATGTTTTTAAGCAGTTGTAAAGACGAAATAAACTCTAATATACCTACTGTATCATTTAATGTAACGATTAATCTTACCAGGCCGGAATATGCGGCATTACTTGGTGATGGCCAGTCGATAACACTTCCAACTTATGATAATTACGGTCGCAGGGCCGGTTATGCAGGGCTTGTTATAATTAAAAGTTCATTTTCAAATTCAGGTTTTTATGCTTTTGACCGATGCTGTACGCATAACCCTAACGAAGCACATCAGGTAAATGCTGACGGTGCCCTGGCCGTATGTCCTGTAGACAGTTCCGTATTTGTCCTGATAGATGGTTCCGGCATTCCCTCAACAGGACCAGCCACTCTCCCGCTGCGCAGATATAATGTAAGTGTATCAGGCAATGAACTTTCGGTTTATCAGTATGCAAATTAGAAGTTTTGTGATAAGTAATCATTGTTGTCCGGTTAAAAAATCAATATTACTTAAAGATTCTTCGCTTCATTTTATTACGCTCAGAATGACAACCAGCAACTGCCTGTCATTCCGGGTGAAGGAGGAATCTCTGAAGCTTTAACGGGACAGCTGAAATAAGTAATAAGGTCTTGATTCTTGTGTCTTAAAAGAAAAGGCCTCCCGAAACCGGAAAGCCTTTCTCTGTATTTTCTTTATCTGTTATCCATAAGAAATAGTCTCATCAAGATCGAAACTTTTTTCATATTGGGTCATGGCTCTGAGGCTCATACCCATGCTGGAAAATCCTCCGTCATGATAAAGATTCTGCATCGTTACCTTTTTGGTCAGGTCACTGAACATAACCACACAGTAGTTTGCACACTCTTCGGCAGTTGCATTTCCCAACGGAGACATACGTTCTGAAAAATCAAGCAGTTTGTCAATTCCTTTCACGCCCTGTCCTGCAGTGGTAATGGTAGGCGATTGAGAAATTGTATTGATGCGTACATTACTTTCACGTCCATAGATATAACCAAAGCTACGGGCAATACTTTCCAGCAGGGATTTGGCATCAGCCATATCGTTATATCCATACAGGGTTCTCTGGGCAGCTACATAAGACAAGGCTACAATGGAACCCCATGTATTTATTGCTTTTTTCTTTTTGGCTACCTGTATCATTTTATGAAAAGAGATTGCAGATACATCAAGGGTCTGCGACAGATAGTTATAATTAAGATCATCGTACGGTATCTTTTTACGAACGTTAGGTGACATACCAATGGAGTGCAGAACAAAATCAATTTTACCACCTAAAACTTCCATAGAGCGGTCGAAAACCTTTTCCAGATCTTCCACATCTGTTGCATTGGCGGGAATAACTTCTGTGTTCAGCTTTTTAGCCAGTTCGTTTACCTCACCCATTCTTACTGCCATGGGTGTATTGGAAAGTGTTACGGTTGCTCCCTCTTCAACTGCTTTTTCAGCAACTTTCCACGCTATGGACATATCATTAAGCGCACCGAAAATAATTCCTCTTTTTCCTTTAAGTAAATTATAAGCCATATTAAAGTTTTAATGATTACGGGCACAAAAGTAGTTACTTTGTTAAAAAGTGTGGCTTTTATGCTTTATATTTTATCAAACAATAAACACTGCTTCTTGTAAAAAAGTTCTAAAACTGATTATATAACAGATTTTTATATTTAAAAAGGTAGGGTAAGTTAAAACCTGTTGGGTTCATTATTACATATTTTTAAAGTGTATTTTTGCACTTTGAAATGTTTTATCAGCACTTAGTCAGTATCTGATGCAACTAAATTTTAAATTTTAATATCTTTAAAAGAAAAAATATGAGAAGGATAATAATTTTGTTGATTGTTATAGCAACAGCATTTACGTCATGTCTTAAGGAAAGTGATAATTATACAACGGTTTATTTTAACGAAAGCCCCGGAGCAGTGTATGATTTTCCTAAAGGAGATTCGTCTCAGTACCTCATTCATAGTTTGAATTATAATGTCTTCCTGAAACCGGATGTATTTCCTGATAGTCTGAAAGTTGATGGAATGCAGATTCTGTTTACCGGAACAACTTATGATGAATCTGTGCAGTTTACCTATACAGATACGGCTTCGGATGAATTAAAAACAGCACTTATTAAAGTCGTTCATTTGCAAACAGCTAAGCGTGCACAACAGGACATGAAAGTTACCTATGGAACTTCGTTCGGAGAGTGTATCGGTTACTGTTCTGAAACAATGACCCTCAGTCGTGGTCAGTTGGATTTTCTGTACGAAAGTCTGAATACAGATACACTTCCTGACATTGACTGTTCGATGAATTTTCCGGTTGACAGTACCAACATGGTGCTTGATTTTGTCAGTAAACCATTGTTCTATTACATGGAATCTGTTTATGGTTGCCCCGATTGTAATGATGGCGGAGAAGAATGGGTGTCCATTGAGGATGAGTATTACTATAAGAAAATAAGATTTGAATATATGAATGAACCGGAGGAATTAACTAAACTGGTTACTATCTTAAGGCGATTTGCCTCATATTCGGAATGTAAGCCAACATTATAACGTAGTGAATCTTATAAGGAAAAGCCGTTGATATTTTCAGCGGCTTTTTATTTACAGTCCTGATCGACGTAGATTAATTTCTGAATATCAAAACCTTGTTTTTTAGCAAATTCAACGTATTCCATCATTTCCCTGTCATTCATATCAGGATCGCGGCTCAGTATCCATAAATATTTCCCCGATGGAGTACCCACCAGTACATGTTTGTATTCCGGATCAAGTTTAATGACCCAGTATTTACCGTAAAAAGGCCACTGAAAGCTTACTTTTAACTTACCCGGTGAAGACATATCCGGAACAAGTGCCTTACCTGTTGCCTCTTTAATTTTACCCGGATCAGATATTTTATGTCCTCTGTTGACAACCTTTACTGATCCGTCTTTATTAAGGCTGTAATTAGCTGTAGTACATTTCAAACCTTTCTCAAACGAATTTGGTAACCGTGCAATTTCATACCAGGTTCCGGTATATTGTTTCAGATCAAGATGATCCACTGTTTCAAGCTGAAGTTTTTGTGTTTTACATCCGAATAACATGGTTATTAGTATTAACGTCAGGTATCGCATATTTTAAAATTTGATTGTCTGTCACTTTAAAAACAAACGAATTAGGGATGAGTTTACTTTTCAGTTGTTTTTATATCACTCTGTCTGATTTGGTTTAATAAATCATACGGTGAACCTGAAACAATATGGAAGTGCTTTTTAAAAAAATCAGAAACTTCAGGCCAGACATTCTTCATATTAAAATATTGCAGATGGGACTCATTCAGGTATTTTACAATAAAAAAGGCATTGAAAAGATCAAAAAAACGTTTTGTAAATGTTTGAAAATTGGCAGTATTTTGTTTGAGTTCCATTAGTTTTTCCTCTGCATTAAACTCAATTAAAAACGTATGAAGTGGTTCGGGAACAGCGTTAATAAACCCTTGAATCTGGTTTGTATCGGTTTCAAAAAGCTTCTCTTTCAAACTGAAAAAGTTTTGAAGCGAAGTAAAGGCTTCCATGCAATAGGTCAGCATTTCTCCGGTTTCAAGGTATTGCCTGATTTTGGGCCCTGTACCAAATGGCACCCTGTCGGAAATTCTGGATGACGGAATGACTTTAGTTGAAGTGAGGATTTTTTTGTTAATATGAGGCAACACCTTGTGCAGGAAATAAAAGTCTTCCCCACCCTGTTTCCGGTTCATACCACCATGTCTGGCATATTCTAAGGCGCGTATAAAAAATGCAGAACCAATGGTGTAATAGAAATAAGGGAATCCGATTTCTTTTAAGGCATTGTGATAGTAGCGTAAATGCAATTCATATAAAAGTATGGCCTGGTTTTCAGGTTCATCAGAATCCGTTACCGGATGTTCGAAATGTATGGTTCCACCTTGTATTTCGGGATCTGAATAAACATTAAATAACTCTGTGAGATAATTTGGTTCTACCAACGTGTCTGCATCGAGTGAAACAATCAGGCCGTTTTCGTTTCCCATACCATTGAACGTTGAAACTGCCATATCCATGCCCAGCTTACGTGCATATCCGGCTCCGGCATGTTTTTTACGGATGCCTTCAATAATCCAGGGTTTAAAATTCAGATTTTTATCCGGATCAAAAGGGAATTCCTGCAGGATCATGCTGTATGTCTCATGATTTTGAGAAATAATATGTTTCGGTGTCATCTCTCCCGAATTAATCAATATTATGACCTCAATGTGCGTTTCAGGAAATGTGCATTTTTGTAATGAATCTAACGTGTGCTTTATTTCCGGTTCATTATAACATGGAATAACAATTATGATGGAAACACTTTTATGCCAACCTGAAACAAACTGTCCGGGAATATCGTGCTTTTTAAGGTATTGTTCGTAGATGTGCATAAAAAAAGGGCTTTGCAGCCCTTAAAAATAATATTTTATATGTGTTATTTTTTCTTTTTATATCTGTTATTCAACGCATCCAGAACTTCACCTGTAATGTTTAAGCCATCTTTAGCATGCAGAATGGTTCCACCAACTGTCGTACTCAGGATCAGATCATAATCTTTATCCAGATTCATTTCTTTAAGATAAATTGTAATTGAGTCCAGAAGTTGTGAACTGATTTCCTGTTGTCTAACCATCAGTTCGTTGGATAGTTTTGCATTCAGATCCTTTAGTTCCTGTTCACGGTTAATCAGCCTTTGCTGTTCCCTTTCGGCTCTGTCGCGGGATAAGAACCCGTTGTTTTCAAGTTTACGCTGAAATTCCTGCATTTCACTTTCGAATGCCCGCGCTTCCTGGTTAAGGTTTGTACGTGCATCTTCCTGTTTTTTCAACAATTCTTCGTTGAGATCACGGGACAGCTGATAATTTAATAATAAGGTATCGGTATTAATGTATGCAATTGTCAGATCCGTTCCATCGGCTCGTATAGCCGGAGTTTCAGCTTTACCTGCAGGTGCTGCGCATTCCTTTGAAACGTTACATTGCATAACAAACAAGATAATTACGGCAATAAAGAGAATTGCAATTGAGATAGGAATTAATTTCTTCATTATTTACATTTTAATTGACCAGATACAAAAATAATTTTTTGCATCACGCAACAGATGAAGGGAATGGAAAATAGTGTCTTATTAACAAACATTAACAACTAAGCGAGTCGTCTACTTCGTGCTGTAACTTTGTAAAATCAAAACGGCTCTTCGATTTGCGTTCCAGCTTATCGTTTGTTGTGGCGCAGTAAATACCTCGTTTTGCCATTTCTTTGTTACCTCCGATATGAAAATTTGGGAATTTTCCTTTCTTTTTAAATAATACATTGATCCCAAGCAGTAAGAATGCTATGGCAACTAAACCTATGGTGACTGATAATATTTGTAGTATCATTTTATTCTTTTCTTAAACTATTCACAAAAGTAACGTATCAATTTCAAAGTATGTTCTGTGGTTGATGTTTTTTAACGATTATAGACAAAAGAACCAAGATGCAAGACTTACAATTCACTCTCTGACAGGTCTCTGATTACTACTGAAGCTACAAAACAGCCGAAAACAGCAGGCATATACGAAATGGTTCCAACCGTAGAGTTTTTGTTTTGTTCCTCACTACTTCCAATAATGGCATGTTCTGCTGCTTCTTCGGTGGAGTAAACTACGGTGATTCCTTTTCGTATTCCCATCTTCCCCAGGCGTTTTCTAACCGTTCTCGCCAGTCTGCATACCGAGGATTTGGATATATCTGAAATGTGAATTTTTGTCGGATCCATTTTACCTCCGGCTCCCATAGACGAAACCACCTTATAACCTTTTTGCAATGCGTGATACAAAAGATAAACCTTCGGGCTGAGTGTGTCAATGGCATCTATTACATAGTCGTAATGGACTGCTTCCAAAAGTTTTATGGTTTCCTCATCTCTTAAAAAAATATTATGAACGCTAAGTTCGAGATCAGGATTAATGTCCTTTAGTCTTCCGGATAAAACATCAGACTTAGACTCACCTATGGTAGAATTTAAAGCAATTAACTGACGATTTAAATTGCTGGGATTAACCACATCTCCATCGACTATAGTCATTTTGCCTATACCGGCTCTGCATATGGATTCAGCCGCGTATGCGCCAACACCACCCAGTCCCACAACAAGAACATGGGCTTTTTTAAGCTTATCCAGCTTTTCTCTGCCCAATAAAAGTTCAGTGCGTGATGTCCAGTCAGGATGGCTCATTATGCTTTATTCTTTTTTACCGGCGCGTTTGCGGTCGTTTTCGTTCAGTAATATTTTACGCAGTCGAATTGACTTTGGAGTCACTTCCACGTATTCATCATCTTTTATATATTCCAAAGCCTCTTCAAGACTGAAGACTATTGGTGGAGCCAGCTTAACTTTATCATCTGAACCGGAAGCACGCATGTTTGTCAGCTTCTTGGTTTTTGTAATGTTAACCACTACATCGCCTTCCTTGGTATGCTCTCCAACAACCTGCCCCATATAAACATCAGTTTGAGGAGCGACAAAGAATTTTCCTCTGTCCTGCAATTTATCCAGGGCATAGGCAATGGCTGTTCCGGTTTCCATGGCTATTAATGAACCTGCCAGACGTTTATCAATAGGACCTTTCCAAGGCTGATATTCAATGAACCGGTGCGTCATAACGGCTTCACCGGTAGTGGCTGTCAGAATCTGGTTTCGCAGTCCTATGATACCTCTTGACGGAATATGAAATTCAAGATGCAGGCGGTCTCCTTTACGTTCCATAACCAGCATCTCACCTTTCTTTCTGGTAACCAGTTCTATTACTTTCCCTGAAAATTCTTCCGGCACATCAACGGTCAGTTCTTCAACAGGCTCGTTTTTTTCGCCTGCAATGGTCTTGATAATTACTTTGGGTTGTCCTACCTGAAGTTCATATCCCTCGCGACGCATGGTTTCTATTAAAACAGATAAATGCAGTACCCCACGGCCATAAACCGTCCACGAATCAGCTTCGTTGGATGTTTCCACACGCAATGCCAGGTTTTTATCCAGTTCAAGAATCAAACGGTCATGAATATGGCGCGATGTTACATACTTACCTTCTTTGCCAAAAAACGGTGAATTATTGATCGTGAACGTCATGCTCATGGTTGGCTCATCAATAGAGATCGGATCCAATGGATCAGGATTATCGATATCAGTAATTGTATCGCCAATCTCAAAATTTTCTATGCCTACAAGTGCACAAATCTCACCACAAGATACTTTTCTTACAGGTGTACGCCCCAACCCACTGAAAACATTCAACTCCTTGATTTTGGTTCGGACTATCGAACCATCACGTTTTGCCAAAGCCACCGTTTGTCCTTCTTCCAGCTCCCCACGGTAAACTCTGCCAATAGCAATACGTCCTACATACGATGAATAATCCAAAGATGTGATCTGCATCTGGGACGTTCCTTTTTTGTATTCAGGTTCAGGAATATACTTGATGATAGCGTCCAAAAGCGGTTCAATGTTACTGGATGGTTTAGCCAGATCTTCGCTCATCCAGCCATTTTTGGCAGAACCGTAAATGGTAACAAAATCCAGCTGTTCTTCTGTTGCATCAAGGTTGAACATCAGGTCAAAAACCTCTTCATGCACCTCATCCGGCCGGCAGTTTTGCTTGTCTACTTTGTTAATGACTACAATTGGTTTTAGTCCTAAACCGAGTGCCTTTTGAAGCACGAATCGTGTCTGTGGCATTGGTCCCTCAAAGGCATCTACCAGCAAAAGCACACCATCGGCCATGTTCAGTACGCGTTCAACTTCGCCACCAAAGTCGGCGTGACCAGGTGTGTCAATAATGTTGATTTTTACATCCTTATAGAGGATGGAAACGTTTTTTGATAAAATTGTGATGCCCCTCTCCCGTTCCAGATCATTGCTGTCCATGATAAGATCACCTGGTTTTTCATGATCTTTAAATAACTGACCTGCCAGTAACATTTTATCTACCAGTGTAGTTTTGCCATGGTCAACATGCGCAATGATTGCGATATTTCGTATTGATTTCAATTGTTTTAATTTATTCAGTGTTTGTCCAAGATTCCTAATCCATGATCTTTCAAAAAACCTGGATTTCAAACCCTTGTATTCATAAAATGTTTTGAATTACAATTGGTTCACCGTACCCTTTTGAAAAATCGCTGCAAAGGTAATCTTTTTAGTTAAAGTTGTTACTCATCGGATGACTTTAAGTCATCCGATGAGTAAATGTCAGCGTCCTCTTTGTCAAAGGAGGTGTCATGCTAAAGGCGGGACGGAGGATTTGAATATTATTAATTTATGCTTTACGTCCTTGTTTGTAAAGATGATGTAATGATAAGAGCACTTGCAATGCTATGATTATTTCATGAAATAGTTTAGACATGCGGCCTTATCTTTTTAGACATAAGAACCAAGATGTAAGACACAAGACTCCATAATTCTTAATTTTTAATTGATTTAGGGTAAATAGATTATTTTCTTGCAATTGCACCAGTTGGACAGGCATCGGCAACTTCCAGGGCTACTTTTTTCAATCCCTCATGAAGCATTTTATTAAATGGAATACCAATCTCCACATCGAAACCACGGCCAATAAATGTAAAACCAAAATCTTCCTGGTATTTAGCTGTCATGCGTACACAAATTCCACATTTAATACATTTACCTGTTTCAAATATCACATAATCATGCTGAACATTCTTTTTTGTCACATGCCTGCGGTCATTATCTACCTTTTGTTTTACGTCAAATTCATCGGAATATAATCGCAACTTACAGGTATCGGGTTTTCTACAGTCGCAATGTAAACAGCGTGCGGCTTCCACTTTCATCTCCTGAAGCGTAAAACCTTCCTTCTTTCCTGATTTAGGTTCAATACGGTTCCCGGGAAGTGATTCTTTCAGGTATTCATCAAATTCAATCTCTCTCAGTTTTCCAAACCTGGAATTGAATCGTTTGGTTTCCCCAACAACAGGTTTACTTTTTAAATACTGATCCAAACTAAAGGCCACTTCTTTTCCCTGTGCCAGCATTTTAATGGCAAGTCTGCCAGGCTTTATAGCAGTACCCACAACAAAAACTCCCAAAACCTCGGTGGCATATGTGTTCTGATCTGCAATAAAACCTTTATCATTAAAGGGAATTTCCCAGTTTTTTTGCTCGTCAGTAATTCCTCCGGATGCTATGACAATGGCATTAAAGTCCTTTTGGATTTTTTTGAATGTTTTCTCATCGACAAGCGAACCTGTTTTAACGGTAACCCCCAGATTTTTAATCTGATTAATCTCTTTATCTAAAACAGTTTTAGGCAATAGTTCCTCTGCTGTATCATATCGTAGTTTTCCGCCGGGTTGTTCTTCTTTTTCAAATATGGTAACGGCATGTCCTTTTTCCGCACTGTGTTTGGCTGCTGCGAGTCCGGCTATACCTGAACCGATAATGGCAACTTTTTTCCCACTTTGTTTAATGTCCGGTTTTTCCTGAGCTGATCCGACATCACCGGCATAACGTTTCAGCAGACAGATAGAAACCGCTCCATCAATGGGTTTACGGCGACAAACACCTTCGCATGGTGCCGGACAAATACGTCCAAGTACCGAAGGTAATGCGATATCTTTAGTTACTACTTTCCAGGCTTCTTGTACTTTTCCGGCAGCGAGCAAACGGTTCATCAATGGAATATCCATATATGCCGGACAGGCTGTCCGGCAAGGCGCTTCACAATCACCGACATGTTCACTCAGCAACAGCTCCAGGGCCATTTTACGGGATTCCTGCACTTCTTCGTCGTTGGTGATGATATCCATTCCTTTTTCAGCTTTCATGGTACAGGAAGGCATCAGTTTTCCCGTTTTTGCATCTTTTACCAGACAAATCATACAGGACGTAAAATGTTCCAGGTCATCGTTGAAACACATTACAGGAATGTCTATACCATTGGCTTTTGCCACTTCATAAATGGTTTTCCCTTCTTCAAATTCTATTTCTGTATGATTTAGTTTTAGCTTCATTTTTTATAGACATAAGAACCAAGACATAATAAGATATAAGACTAAAGAATCAAGATTATATATTAATCGATTTATATTTTATTCCATCGCCTACCCTTTAATTCCCTAAAGGGACCAATCCACAAATTAAGAGGGATTTCTCCTTTAAGGGATAGAGATATTTAAGGGAATTGCAGCTTGACCTTAATGAGTTATATCATACTTTTAATTGTTCCTTTACACTTTTCTCTTTTTACTTACTACTTACTACTTACTACTTACTACTTACTACTTACTACTTACTACTTACAACTTATCACTTACAACTTATCACTTACAACTTATCACTATTTCACTAAAATCGCATCTACCGGACATACCTGACGGCAGGCATCACATTTGATGCACAATTCTGTATCAATGACATGAACCTCATGCGGTTTAAATGCTATGGCGTCAACCGGACAATCCTGTGCACATTTGGTACAGCCAATACAATCATCCGTAATGGAATACGTGATCAGATCCTGACATTTGCCGGTCGGACACACACCATTGATATGCGCTTCGTATTCTTCTCTGAAATACTTCAACGTGGATAAAACCGGGTTTGGCGCTGTTTTGCCGAGACCGCACAGACTTCCTTTCCCGGTCCATTCGGCCAGTTTTTCCAGTTCATCCAGATCTTCCAGCTTTCCTTTGCCTTCTGTAATCCGTTCCAGAATATCCAGCATTCTACGGGTACCAACGCGACAAAACGTACATTTTCCGCACGACTCCTGCTGCGTAAATGTGAGGAAGTATTTGGCAATATCGACCATGCAGTCGGTATCATCCAAAACCACCAGACCACCGGATCCCATCATGGCACCTACATCCTTAAGCGATTCAAAATCTATGGGTGTGTCAGCCAACCAGTGCGGCACACAGCCTCCTGACGGACCACCAATCTGAACCGCTTTAAAAGTTCTTCCATTGGCCACTCCGCCACCAATTTCCTCGATCACCTGACGAATGGTAATTCCCATGGGTACTTCTATTAATCCGCCCCTCGCCACTTTGCCCGCTAATGCGAATACTTTTGTTCCCTTGCTTTTTTCTGTGCCTATTCTGCTGAATGACACCGAATGATTCCTGATGATATACGAAACCTGTGCAAATGTTTCTGTATTGTTGATCAGAGTTGGTTTGTTCCATAATCCCTGCTGTGCCGGAAAAGGAGGGCGTAAACGCGGAAAACCGCGATCACCTTCTATAGAGGCTATTAATGCTGATTCTTCCCCGCAAACAAATGCTCCGGCTCCTTCATAGATGTTAATATCAAAATTAAAACCAGAGCCTAAAATACCTGATCCGAGATAATTGTTTGTTCTGCAAATCTTAAGTGCTTCACGAATTCGTTTTAAAGCCAGCGGATATTCAGCCCTGATATAAAAGAAGCCATGGGTAGCACCAACGGCATAAGCTGCAATCAGCATCCCTTCAATAACACGGTATGGATAGGACTCCAGCAACATCCGGTCCATAAATGCTCCCGGATCGCCTTCGTCTCCGTTACAGATAAGATATTTAGCGTCAGATTTCTCTTTGCTTACCAGGTCCCATTTTAAACCTGTTATGAAACCGGCACCACCACGCCCACGTAAACCACTTTCCTTAATGGTGGAAATAATCTCATTCGGTTTCATCTCATCTAAAGCCCTTTTTAAAGCTTTAAACCCACCATTTGACAGATATTCTTCCAGATCGGTAGGATTGATGACACCGCGGTGTTCTGTGGCAATCGGAATTTGCTTGCCTAAAAATGAGGAGACATGTTTTTCGCGGATATCAATTTTATAGCGTTCCACGCCATTCCATGCCGCATCGGTACGAATATTTTCCACAGAATTGGTAAGACTTCTTTTCAGGCGTTGCATCAAGCCTACAGATTGAAAATGCGATTCAACAATTTGTTTGACATCTTCGGGCCTTACTTTGGCATATAAGGTTGGTTCTTTGTCCGTCGGAACTACTTCCAGCAAGGGAACCTGGTGACACATGCCCACACATCCCACATGTTTCAGCTTCACATTCATTCCGCTGTTTTCCACCACATTCTCCACAGCTTCCCTTACCTCATCACTTCCGCTGGCTACGCAGCATGAACCAAGGCCTACCCGGATTTCACCCTGAATTTCTGTTCCGTCTCCTTTTCGGAATTTCTTCCGTTTTTTATCGTTTTTATGTTTTTCAAAATCGCTGATAACCGATTTGATCTGGTTCGTATTCACATGACCGTAAGTCACATCATCTATCTGAACCACAGGGGCAAGCGTACAACAGCCAAGACAACTAACTTTTTCAATGGTATAATTGCCATCAATATCGGTATCATTTTCTCCTTCCAGCTTAAACTCGCGCCGGAATGCATCATAAACCTGAACAGCACCTTTTACATGGCAGGCCGTTCCCACACACACCTTTATCATGTGTTCCCCAACAGGTTGCATCCTGAACTGGGAATAAAAACTCGCCACTCCTGTAATTTGGGCAGGTGTTATTTCGGAATGATCACACACATATTCAAGGATAGGTTGTGGCAGGTATTTGTACTGAGCCTGAATAGCCTGCAGTACAGGAATAACGGCATTTTTCCCACGCCCTTTCTCCTCCAGAATCCGATCTATGAATGCCTGATCTTCTGTCATTATTCGATACAATATAAACTTCCTGCTGTTCTGATAAAAAGTTGTCCGTCAATAAATGCCGGTGTTGCCATCACTGGTTTGCCCATCGGGATATCTGCAATGGTTTCGTGTTGTCTGCTCAGTTTCATGATGTGCACATTGCCTTCCATATCTGCAATATATATTTTCCCGTCAGCAAGCATGGCCGATGAATAAAAGCCGCTGCCAAACTCTGTTTCCCACTGTTTCTTTCCTGTTTTAGCATCGTAGCAGACAAATACACCGTAGGTTGTGGCAATAAATAATAAACCGTTTGCTGAAACCGGACTGGAAACTTCGGGAAGGTATTCGTTATCCTCCCAGGTAATTGCCTGTTTCCCCGGATCAATAGCTGCCAGGGTTGCATATTCATTGGCGGCAAACACCAACCCATCACCAATGCCAACAGAAGGACCAACCTCTCCCATCATGCATTCTACGGACCAAAGTTGTTTCCCGTCGTTAATATCGTAACCGGCTACAATTGGTTCAGCCGATAACACTAACTGCATTTTACCGTTTAATTGGGCTAATACCGGCGATGCCCATGAAATATGGCTTTCACGATTGGTATCCCATAATACAGAACCATCAAAGACACTTAAAGCCATCACCCGGCCACCTTTGCTGGTATCGTATTGCACAAATACTTTATCCTGATAACATATCAATGATGACGAGTGTCCGTAATGATTATCAGGCACCCCCAGGTTTTTGGCCCACAGGCGGGTTCCGTCCGACTTTAATGCAACGATATCTCCGGTACCGAAAATGGCATAAACACGCTGTCCGTCGGTAGCTACTGTTGGGGCAGCTAAGCCTGTATCATCTGTTGTTTTAGGTGGTTTTGCCGGTGAGCCAGGAATGTTATCTGCCGCATGTTGCCACAGAATTTTGCCATCGCCCCTGCTGATACAATAAACCACCCTTTTGGTTTGATCTGCACCGGTTAAATATATTTTATCATCCCAGATAACGGGTGAATTGTACCCTTTTAACGGGATATCTGTTTTCCATTTAATGTGATCTCCTGTGCTGACATCCCAGTTATCGGGAATGTTTTTTGCGAAAGATATGCCTTGCCCCAGATAGCCTCTGAAATAAGGACTTTGCTTTTTAATGTCATCCAGTGTAGGCAGTACTGCAGGTTTTGGTTTTTCGGCTGTTAAATCTTCCTGAGGCTCTTTCTCCGTCTCTATCTTCGCTGCCTTTACGTTAGCCTCCGGCTCAACATTTTTTTCCAGTTCTTTATTGGTTGTGTTTTTTTCTGGTTCTACCTTCGCAATTTCTTCAACTTTTTCTTCAGCCTTTTGTAATGTATCGGTTGTTTCTTCTGTTGCCTGAGCTGGTTTAACATCCACCACAACTATTTCACTTTGTTCCACAGAATCCCGCGCTGCAGATGTCTTCATCTGATCGTAACGGGCAAGGTAATTTTGTGATCCAAACGATGAAAGCAGAGCCAGAATAACAACGACTACAGCCAGTCCGGCAATCCATTTTTGGCTCATTAAGCGGGCCGTGGATGGTTTAATATCCGCGGATTCAGGTTTATCTATTTTACTGGTCAACGAATAATAAACGCGGAGTGCAAGTGTTGTAATTATTGCGCCAAGAAGTAACAGCCACGATCCGATGTTGATCTGCCACTGCCCTGTAAAATACGCTTTTCGGGCCAGGAGATCCAGATTGCGGATTTCGGAAATCAAAGCATCGTTTCCCGGATCATCTGATAAACGTTGAACCATGGCTTCGAGAACCTTATTATCGACCGGATCATTCTGCTTGATATTGATATAATTAATGAGAAACAACAGCGCCACTACGAGTGTGAAAATTCCGGCCACCAAGGCGACATTAAAAGCTAATTTTATTTTTTTGTTGTCATCCATACATTAATTTTTCTTTACCGGACAATAGTCCATACATCGTCCGCAACTGAAGCAGGTGCCTTTGTCCGGTTCATAGTCCTTTCGACTTCTGAACATCACCTGATTAACCAGTGTAAATGCAACCACCAGTCCCATAAAAATACCCAAAATCCAACTTCCGGTGTAAAATTTCTTTTGAATAGTTTTTGCCGACTGAACCAGATCATCCATGGTCCTTCCGGAAGCCATAAAGGTCTGAATATCCAGATTGTCAGGATTTGTCTTCATCTCAGGGTGTTTGATCAGCAGTTCTGCCAGATAAACATCGGAATGGGCTTTTGCCAGAAATCCGTGCGCTTTTGAAAAAGCAAATCCAAATGTTAAAGCGATCAAAGGTACCAAAACAACATAAAACAGAAATTGTCTTAGAGAGCCCTGGTCTTCCTTGCGGTCTTCCGGTTCATTGATGGCATCGAATGGACAGGAACCGGAACATAGTTTACATTGAATACATTCTTTTGGTGTGATGCTCAAATGCCATTTAGAGAAGCGTGACATCCAGTTAAGCGGCACACTGTAAGGACAAAAAAAGCGGCAATAAGGCCTTGCCACAAACATCCCGATCAGCAACATGACAATGCCTAACGCAATCATCAGAAACGGCCCGTCCATTCTGAAAATACTCACAAACGGATCGTACCGGCAAATGATGAAATCTGTTCCCGTAGCTGCATATAAAACGGCTAAGCCCAGATAAAGATAAGGTATTAATCCTAATGCTTTTCTAAGCCACAGCGGCAGTGAAATAGGTTTTACAATGATTAAATCCTGAATTGCTCCCAGCGGACAGGCACCCGCACAAAAGGTTCGCCCAAAAAACAAAGCAAACAAAAGTGGCAGGAGAAAAAACAGCAGAACGGTCAGCGAAATGGCATATCCCGGATCAGCCAGCGTTAAAGCCACATTCTGTATGGAGCCAATGGCGCAGATACAACCATTGCGGTAAAACCCGAAATACAGCAAGGTAAATACCGACAGCCATAAAATACCTCTTCTGGAACGTTTGCGAATGGCAAGCCATGATGCGAGGGCCAATACAACCAGCAATACCGCCACATCAAAAAATTCCAGAGAAACAGACCGTGGTTCGGGTGTGGTAGTATCCGGTTGCTCATAACCGTTTTCAAATTCCGGTTTTGGAAAACGTTGTTGCGCCTGAGAGAACACGACAGTCTGCATGAGAACCAGAGAAAGCAATATGGTCAGAATAAGTCTTTTCATCTTAACTATCTTTGGTGAAATCTCCTTTAATTAAATATGGACTGCTGGCCGGAACTCTTTTTATAGCATCTGAAGGACAAACACGTGCAATAGAACATTCGTTACAATTCACACATCTGTCATGCCTTATCTGCAAATGAAGGGAACCATTACCAAAGGACGTACAACCCTTTACGCATTTTCCGCAGGCAAAACATAGGTCTTCATTTATAATATATTCAAAATAAGGCTCTTCTATGTATTTTCGTTGTATTGCTGAAGTCGGACAAAGTTGGTTCTCCCCTCCTGTTTCCAACGCATGGGAATCCGGTTTAAAATATCCGCCGCATAAATCACAATATCCGCAAAGATCGAAAGCATGCACGCATTTTACAGCAGAAGGTGTCATGACACAATCGGTGGCACAACGGCCACATTGCGTACATAGAAATGGATCGATTTGCCACACCCATTTATCTGTTGTTTCGTTCTTAAAAGCCAGGGCTCCTACACCTCCAAGTCCTACTAAAAGCGATGCACGGGCCGTAGTATTAAAGAATTTCCTGCGGTCAATCTTTTTGTTTTCGCTCATTTACCCTCTGTTTTAATGCCTGATCCTTAGAACAAAAACGGTATTCATTACAGTTTTTACACACCTCATTAATAGCACACTTCTCCGCGCTTATCTCCCTTTTTGTCAGGATTAAACCCGATACTGCAGCTAATCCGCCCAACAGCGATAAACGCCCCAACCGTTGTAAAAATGCTTTTCTGTCCATTATTTTACAGGTTCAAAAACTCGTATCATCTTTTTATCGTAATCCAGTGCATATACTACACCTTCTTTATTTACTGCCACATCGGGTGCTTTGCCATCCACTTTAAATTTTGACGGAGGCGCAACCACTGAAACAAATTTTCCTGACGGTCCGTGAATTTTGATCCGTACTATGCCTTTTTCGCTGGTCACAAATGAATCATCATTCATGATAGCAATACGTGCCGGGTTGCAACATCCACTAAACCCATTCAGTTTAAAAGAAGTAGCTTCCCAATACGAACGCATTTTACCTGATGCATCATAATTTTCTATAGCATGCAAGCCCGGATTGACCACCCATAGTTCGCCGGAATTTGTAAACGCCAGATCGAAATTGGCACTTGGTACAATAAACCCGTGCAATGCTCCTTCTTCCCTTTTCCCCTCAAATGAATTAACTGGCTTTAAATCCTTATCCACTTCAGATATTTCCCGGTTGCCCGCATCTGCATATAAAATCCGGTTATTATAAACGGCAACATTGGTGATTACTGTTTTGTCGTTTACCGGTTCTGTTTTAGCCAGAACAATGCCTTTGTAGTCTATCTTTTCAATGTAATCCTTATAGCCAACTATAAGGTTTTGATCCGGACATAACGCAAGTGATTTGGCAGTTTCGGTAACCGGTATGGTTTGCTTTATAACTCCGTTAAGATCCAAAATAAGAATATTACGATCCACTGAAACGTAAATGAATGCAGAATCAATCGTCATAGCTCCCAACGAATCACCGGTTAACCTGAAATTTTTGGTTTCTTTATGACTAATCAGGTTTGGATCAACGTTTTTTAAATCATCATATTCCAGAGCATACGGATTGTCCGGCCTGTTATCAGTACGTGTCTTTATGACATCCGCCACAATTATAGCAATCAAAGCCACAACCAGTAAAACAATAAATATAATAATACCCTTTTTCTGCATATCGCATTTAAGCTGTAATCGTGTAAAAATAATAAACAAAAGCATTCACAGGTAAAACCTTACATCATTTAGAATCAGTCTGAATTTGTTTGCCATAATCCTGTGAACTCATTCCCAAATATCACTGTCCGCCAAAATTAAAATGAATATAATGTTATCTTATTTAGGTTTAAGAAGATTTTAGTTAGCACACATTACTATGTGAAGTTTAATGTTTTTATACCTTTACCTGAATTAAAAACTTTTGAACATATTCCCATCGTGAAAAACTTAATCAGATTACTATTCACTATCAGCACTTTTATTTTAACTATAAATTCATATGCTTCTCTAATTGAGCAGTTTCAGGTGTACGATACTGACAATAAAGATTACTGGTCCGTTCAGGAAAATCTTCAGGAGGGCGATATGCAGTTTGGCGACAGAACGTTTAAACTGACCGATATACCTTCAACGTATCCGGGCTCTGAATGGATAAGAACTGCAAATGGATCCAAGTCGTTTTCCGACGACACCCTGCTGAAGTTTTACACAACTGAAAATGTTGATGTAATCATTGCCCTGGATGACAGGTTAAGCGTATTACCCTGGATGACAGATTGGGAGGATACAGGAGAAAACATAATAAATGATGAATCAACTCCCGTAAGTTTTAGTCTTTACAGTAAAAACTATGCCAAAAACAGTTGGGTTACGCTTGGTTCAGTTAACCAGTCAAGCGGTGCGAGTAACTTTACAATTATTCTTTACAATCCTGAATTTATTCAGAATACTCCTGATCCGTTCGAATTTGATGATAAGTTTGACGTTGAAATAAACACCCGGATTAAATCTGATCCGGAGGTCATTACAGGACTAAGCTCTGACCTTGGTATAAGTATTGAAAACGGTAAATATGCTATTAACAACGGATCTTTTACATCTGACCCGGGGGTTATTAAAAACAATGATCAGGTAGAGGTACAAGTAAACTCATCTTCAAATTACAGTTCCGTTAGTTCTGCACAATTGAAAATTGGAAATGAGTTTTATGATTTTAATGTGCGGACCCTTAATGATCCTGATTCAGGATGGGCCGGACTCCCTGCAATTTTAGCATCCATAACTCCTCCTGAGTTTCCAGACAACGACTTTAACATTCTTGATTATGGTGCGGCAGGTGATGATGCTACGGATTGTACCGAAGCTTTTAAATCAGCTATATCTGCATGCTCTGATGCAGGTGGTGGCCGCGTGATTGTGCCGGAAGGTACTTACCGAACAGGTGCGATCCACCTATTAAATAATGTCAATTTACATATCACAGCTAATGCTGTCGTTAAATTCAGTACTAATCCGGATGATTATCTGCCGGTGGTTTATACACGTTTTGAAGGGACAGAATGTTATAATTATTCACCTTGTATATATGCATTTGAGCAAACGAATATTGCTGTAACAGGAACCGGAACACTTAACGGTATGGGAAGTTATGATAACTGGTGGGCATGGAAGAGTACAGGAGGTTCAGATGTTTCTGCTTTGCGTACTATGGCAGATAATAATGTACCTGTTGAAGACAGAGTATTCGGAAGCGGTCATTATATCCGCCCTAACATGATACAGCCCTATCGGTGTACAAATGTTCTGATTGATAGTGTAACCATAGAGAACAGTCCAATGTGGCACATTCATCCGGTACTATCAGAAAATGTTACGGTATCGAACGTGCGCGTTGTCGGGCATGGTCCCAATAATGACGGTTGTAATCCGGAATCCTGTACGAACGTGCGGATCAAAAATTGCTATTTTGACACCGGTGATGACTGCATTGCAATAAAGTCGGGTCGTAATGCAGATGGCAGAAGAGTAAATGTTCCATCTTCAAACATCATTATTCAGGAGTGCACAATGAAAGATGGTCATGGTGGAGTTGTGATTGGTAGTGAAATATCAGGAGGAGCCAATCATATTTTTGCGGAAAACTGTATCATGGACAGCCCGAATCTGGATCGTGCCCTGAGAATTAAAACGAACTCAATCAGAGGTGGATTAATAGAAAAAATTTACATGAGAAATATTGAAATAGGGCAAGTTTCTGATGCTATAGTACGCATAAATTTTTATTATGGAGAGGGTGATATTTCCACATTTGATCCAATTGTCAGAGACATCGATATCCGGAATACGACATGTAACGACGCACCAGTGGGACTCCGGTTTGATGGTTACAGCCGCTCACTTATTCGAAATGTGAAATTGACGAACTGCACTTTTAAATCAATTTCCACACCATTTATCATCAATAACTATCAGAATCTTTGTCTTGACAGTGTTGTGATTAATAGCACGGAATATCATAAAATTAAAGAGCCGTTTGGTGAATCAGTAATTCAAAAATTAATTAAAAATAATACGCTGGGTGACCTGAATATCTATCCTAATCCGTTATCTGCTGGTAATAGAATTTTCATTGATGGGGATATTAGAGACATTAAAAAAATAATAATCCGTGACATATCAGGGAAAGAAATGTATTTCAACTCCTATGATGCGGATATTTCAGGCGACATGATTCAGTTAATTGAAACCGAAGCAATGCAACCTGGTTGGTATATAATGAGTGCAGAGTATTCAAACCACACATTATCAAAGTTATTTGTGATCGAATGAATACTTATTTTTCAGGTTTCTCAATATTTCCGTAAAATGAAATGGATTGCCGGTTGGTACTTGTGATGGTAAGTGTTGTGTAACCGGTTTCACCAATGTAAAACATAAATTTCACTAAATCATCGTTGTTTTGAACCTGAAACTGAACCAGATATTGCTTTTTTAACTTTTCAGTTGAATATTTTTCAATTGGGAGATCAAAAGAAAATGGTCCGTCCAAACTGTTGTAGTCTGCCTTATATGCCCTGCCATAAAAAGGGAGATAAGAATCTATAGAATCATTTTGAATTTTAGCCCTGAAGGTTCCGTCAAGATTCTGTGTACGCATACTTAACGGCAGTGCTTGTGTTGGGACAAAAACAAAACTGGCACTGTCAACCATTTGCTTGGTTTCTTTAATTGCTTCTGCTTCCCGTTGTGCGATTCTGTCTTTACGACTAAGTTTTTGCTGGTCCTGAGCCTTAATACCTGCAACTGCAAGTATCAGAATTGTGATTACGATTAACTTTTTCATGACTTATTGATTTGTTATGGTAATATCAATTTCTGTACCAATAGCTTACGGCAGTCCAGAGACTTAAACAATTTTAACGGTCAACGTGCATATCCAGACAAATCATGGTTTTTGAATCGCGCAACACAAGGTACCCGTCCGCTGTTGCCAATGGTGCCCAGGCATCCTGTCCATCAAACAGTTTCACTTCATCCAGTTCTTTAAAACCTGTCACACTCGGCTCAATAATAGTCAGTGTGGCATCGTCATTCAACAGGTAAAATTTATCGTCAGCCATAAAATAAGGCCCGAGGCCGTAGCGTTTATCTTTTCCGCTTGTCCAGACCATTGTTCTGAAATCTTTCGGATCAACGCACACAAACTGGTTGCGGTTCATGCCACCTTCTTTAGGCATGATCCCAAACACATGTCCGTTCCAAACTACAGGAGTTTGTTGTTCACATGCAAGACCGTCTTTTGGCTTGAACTCATCCAGAACCTTTGTACTGAACCTTCCGTCATTTTCATTGAGTTGAATAACCATGCTTCCGGCTCCGTAACCTGCAGTTAAAAAAATCTTTCCATCCGGTAAGCATAATGCAGATGGTGCTACCACGGAATGATTCCATTCTGAAGTTTGCCAGAGTATTTTTCCTTCATCCACGCCCTGGGCAGAAACGCCACACACGCCACCAACGGCACTGTACACATACATTTTTTTTCCCTTAAATGTAAAAGGCATTACCGAAGCATGCGACATTTGCCAGTTATTGTCGTTCGGAACTTCCCATAATTTTTCGCCGGTTTCACAATCCACGGCAATAATCAGAGCTTTACCCCCTGTGGCAATAATTACTTTTCCATTATCAATATACGGACACTGACCGGTATACCACAATGGTTCCTCAGTCTGGTATTCTTTTTCAATATCTATGCCCCATTTAAAATCGCCTGACTTTCGATCCACGCACATCACCTGACAACGCGGACCTATGGTTACAACATAATCTTCCGTAACAGATGGAACTGTTCTTGACATGCCATGATTCCGCTTGATCTTCACCTTATACCCTCTTCTCCAGAGTTCATTCCCTGTTTCCAGATTGAAACACCGCAGCATATCGGCATGCTCCTTTTCCATATAGTCCAGTACAAAAACCTGGCCTTTGTAAATGGCAGCGCCAGCATGCCCTTCACCCAATTCAGTTTTCCATACAATGGGAAGTTTATTTTCGTCGAGTTGTGATTTCAGATGTGCTTTTGTATTGGAGATATTGTCCCTGTTTACACCACGGAAACAAGCCCAGACTTCCGATAATTCAGGAACTTCATTGGAAAAGGATTCAAAAAGGCTCCCGATTTTTATGTCTTCTTCAAACAAGGAATCACTTCCGCGGTTATCGGTACCGGGCATGCTAATGGTTAAATCAGAAACCGGATCTTTGGTTAACCACCAAATAATTGCGCCACCACCAATAATTATTAAAGCAATAATTAACAGATGTGATGATTTCAATTTCCCCATCAGCTCTGAATCAATGTATTATTTAATTTTATATACTATCAAAGACTTCCCATGTCGTAAATACAGCTTCCCATCTTTTATTACAGGATGTGCCCAATGCTGCATGGTTCCAAGATTAACCTTGGTCTGACTAAGAATGTTGAATTTATCCGGTTCAGCTTTTACCAATGCAAGTTCACCTCTGTCGGAATAGCAGATCAGCATACCGTCGGCTGCAATTACCACACCATTCGCCAAAGATTTGTCATAGTACTTTGATTCTCCTGTTTTCCAGTTCACACAATGCCAGCCACGGTTTTTATCACCGGATCCATAGAGATAATCACCCCATTTAACAAACGCACCAATTCTGTTATCCAGCTCTTCGTTGAACCATGCTTTTGTAACCTGAGATCCATCCTCATTTAGATTGAGTTTTACGGTTCCCTTGCCATATCCGCTAACACAGGCAATGGCATTATCGGCATAAACAGGCGTATTGGCATGAACCGACCACTGATTGGGCTGTTCGTATGACCATAACATTTCTCCTGTCTCTGTGTCATGTCCCTGTATGTGACTGGCCATCATTGTTACCAATATCTTTCTGCCTTTTCTGGGTATAACAACCGGCGAACAATACGCAGAAAGATCTCCAAGTCCCGGCGATGACCAGATAAGCTTTCCCGTATTTTTATTCACAGCGATTACATTGTACTTTTCACCACCCGGAGAGCAAAACAGTTTATCTCCATCGATAAGCAGGTTTTCTGTAACTCCCCATGTAATATTTCTTCCGTCAAGTTCCTTTTGAGTATCCAGAACCCAGATTTTGTCTCCGTTTTCTGCATTCATACAGGTCAAAACACCATAGCCGGTATACATATATATTTTACCATCGGTTACCAACGGTGTCGTCCTGGTGTTTGGAAATGATCCGGTATAAGCTCTACCGTAAGGCTTCTTCCATAGAAGGCTGCCATTCATATCCAATACATATATATAGCCTGTTGTATCTTCGTTTCCTGACATATAGATTTTATCATTATAAAATGAAGCTGAAGAATATCCTTCTCCAAGATTGTCGTAATGCCAGATAATTTCCGGGCCATCTTCCGGCCATTGAGTTAGCAGACCTTTATCAGGATAAATTCCATTACGATCCGGACCACGCCATGCTGACTCTATTTGTGCCAGCCCGGTAACCGAACACAACAGAAATAATATTACCATCAGTTTTATAGACTTCATATTGAAGGATTTTTTAGTTGTTGTTTCAAATATAGTTTTCAAAGTTTATGATTACAATAGATAGTATCAGTTTAAAATAATTCTTTGTAACAATATTACCGAACATAAGATGGTGAAGTAGCCAGACCACCAATCACAACATCAGACATTACGATATTTTCAGCATCCACCATGCTAACAGCGTTTGCTACTGTATCAATCTGAAGCTTACTGATGTAAACCTCATTAACCTTTTGTTGAGGATATCCCTGAATAACAATCCCGTTTCCGGTCGCTTTATGGCAGGTAATATCATTCAGATAAATTTTAGATATATCGGTTACATGACCTTCTCCTTCATTATGGTAAAAAGATGTGATATATATGCAATCCTCCACTTCGCCGAATGCTACGTGGTCCACAAAAATGTTGTTGATGTATCCTCCCCTGTCAGGATTGGATTTAAGATAAATCCCGCGTTTCAGTTTTCCTGCAAAATCACAGTTTTTCACCAACACATTTTTTACTCCGGCAGACATTTCGCTTCCGATAACAACTGCATGCAAACCCTGAAAATGACAATTACGTATAATAATATTTTCGGAACCTGATTTAGCTGCCCTTCCTTCATTATCCCGGCCCGCTTTAATGGCTACATTATCATCAGAATTGTTAAAATGAACATCTTCAATCAGCACATTTTTTGAATATTCCGGATCAATACCGTCATTGTTGTAATTAAATGCATTGTAATGTACGCCTCGTACAATAGCATTTTCGCATTTTAGCAGATGTACGCACCAAAACGGACTATCTTCGATGGTAACACCCTCAACTTTAATGTTTTCACATTCGTAAAATTGAATCAACTGAGGACGCAGATAATGTCCCGCACCGAATATCCGGTCCTTTACGGGCACATTATTGTGGTTCATTTCACGGCTCAACAACTGGTCATCTTTTTGTCTGGCTTTCCAGGAAGCCCATGTTTCCGATGCTTCACCATCGATGGTGCCCTCTCCGGTTATGGCAATATTGGTACAATTGTATGCATAAATAAACGGACTGTAGTTATACAGAAAAGTTCCCTCCCAGCTTGTTTTTACAACGGGCAGATAATATTTCGGATCAGAGCTAAAATACAATCTGGCGCCTTTTTTCAGCATTATTTCAAGATGACTGACGAGATGTATCGGACCCTTTAAAAGGTAATTTCCCGCAGGAACGATTAGTGTTCCTCCTCCTTTTTGCTGGATTTCTGCAATTGCCCTATCAAATGCCGGTTTCCAATCCGCAGCTGAATCTCTGGAGGGACTAAAATCAAGAATGGTTAGTGAGAAATCCGGTATTTCAGGTTCTGTAATATTTTTGGTAACATAAGTCTCAAAATCGAATTTTGTTATATTACCCGATTCACATGCGCCTAAAAGAATTACAAGGAGAAAAAGAGATGTTTTACGCATCATTATTAACGGATTTAATTTTACTGGAATACTAACAAAGATAATAGCTTTGGTCATAAATGCATGTAAATCCGTTGTTGAAATATTAAGTTTGATGAGTGACATCTTTTAAATACTTTTGTTTTTCATAATTAAAAGCACAAACATTCGTTTATTTGTAAAAACAACACACATGAAACATATTATTCTGTTTTTTGCCATTTTAACTACGTTAACAACATATTCTCAAACTGATCTTCAGCAGGTTGAACTCGAGGATTTTACTCTGCGCAATACCTTCTACCAAAAGGATATTAAAGATATTCACAGCTTAAATGACGGTCAGTATTATACAGTTCTGGAAAACGGACAGCAGATTGTAAAATACAGTTATAAGACCGGTGAAAAAATAGAAGTTGTGTTTGATGTAAATGCTGAATTGCTTCAGGATGCCAGGCTAAGGTCAATTTCTGGTTATGCATTCAGCAACGATGAAAAGTTGATTTTGGTTTATACCAATAAAAAACAGATATACCGAAGAAGCTATACCGCTGAATACTGGGTATATAATATACGGCGCAAACGCATTGAAGCAGTTGAGCCGGGAAAACGGCAGCAAATGGCCACGTTTTCTCCTGACGGGAACCGGATTGCTTTTGCCAGGGATAATAACCTGTATCTGAAAGACCTGCGTTTCGGCACAATACTTCAGATTACGGATGATGGTGAACGGAATAAAATAATTAATGGTATTCCGGATTGGGTGTACGAAGAGGAATTCGAATTTAACAAAGCGTTTGAATGGTCCCCGGACGGACAGTTTCTTGCATACATTAAATTTGACGAATCAGACGTTAAAGAGTACAGTTTCCCCGTCTATAAAGGATCGCATCCATCGCATGATGAAAATGAACTGTATCCCGGACAATACGTATACAAATATCCAAAAACAGGTGAAAAGAATTCCGTTGTTTCAGTACATGTTTATAATACGTCGAACCGTGTCACACATGAAATGAAAGTTACGGATGAAAAGGACATTTATTTCCCGCGCATTCGCTGGACTGCAACTTCTGAATATCTGGCGGTTTTAAAGCTGAACCGACACCAGAACGAACTGGAGCTGTATCTGGCAAATCCCAAATCCGGTGTTTGCAGAATGATCATGAAAGATACAAACGACAGATACATTGATGAAATCAATCTGGATTATCTGAGTTTTTTGCCTGATAACGAACATTTCGTGTTTGTGAGCGAAAAAGATGGCTGGAACCATTTGTACCTTTATCGTAATGACGGCACTGAAGTCAGAAAACTTACCAATGGTAAATGGGACCTGACAAAATACTATGGTTTCGATTCAAAACGCAACCTTTTCTATTACCAGGCTGCGGCTGTTTCTCCTTTACAGCGCGAAGTTTATGCGGTTGACATTAAAGCCAAAAAAGTTATCCCTGTTGCTGTTCAGAAAGGAACAAACAGTGCAGATTTCAGTGCAGACTTCAGCTATTTTATTAAAAAATTCAGTTCTGCTCAAACACCACGAATTGTTTCAGTTTGCGATTATAAAGGTAGTGAATTAAGAGCGCTTGAAGATAATAAGGCACTTGTAAACAGACTTAAAAAATATCAAACATCATCAAAAGAATTTTTCAGTTTTAAAACAACAGAAGGTGTTTCGTTAAACGGTTGGATGATAAAACCGGTTAATTTTGATCCGAATGTAAAATACCCGGTATTAATGATCCAGTACAGCGGTCCCGGATCCCAGGAAGTTCTGGACCAATGGGAATTTGGCTGGGAACAGTATCTCACATCACAGGGTTATCTTGTAGCCTGTGTAGATGGCCGTGGTACAGGTGCCCGGGGAGAGGAGTTCAAAAAATGCACCTATCTGAACCTTGGTAAACTCGAAAGCATGGATCAGATTGAAGCAGCAAAGTATGTTGGCTCCCTTCCCTATACCGACCCTGCAAAAATAGGTATCTGGGGCTGGAGTTACGGAGGTTTTATGTCGGCTTTATGTATGTCACGTGAATCGGGAGTTTACCGGATGGGAATTGCTGTTGCTCCTGTTACGCATTATAAATTTTACGATTCAATCTATACCGAACGCTTTATGCGAACCTATGGGGAAAATCCAAATGGTTTTGATAATAATTCTCCTTTAATGCTGGCAGATAAGCTGGAGGGCGATCTGCTGATCTGCCATGGAACGGCGGATGATAATGTACACTATCAGAATACCATAGAATATGCAGAAGCCCTGGTTCAGGCCAACAAACAGTTTGAGATGCAGGTTTATAATAACCGTAACCACAGCATATATGGTGGCAATACACGCAATCACCTGTATCACAGAATGTTTAATTTCATGGAACGTACGCTGAAGTAAGAATTTGATTGAATTATTCACCCGGTGAATATTGAAATTAATACTAATAAGAAGACAGAACCTTTAACTTATAATATTATTTAGGGTTATAACACCCTCTTTCTCGTTTTACTCGAAATTCACCCAATTAATACTTTTGAAGCATCAAAAGTATTCAAAAATGCATGCTGGAAATAAACTGCAATATCTTGTCCGATATTGATATACTGAACGTCTTCCATCGCTCAATCGCACCATTTCCAGCGGCCTTCACTCTTCGTACTTGTTCTAAAGTTAATCTTTGTTTGGCGTAGCGTCTTTCGCTACGACACATAATATTAAGGCCTCAGGCCTGAGAAACATCAACATCTCAAAGTTAAACATATTACCTTATTGTCCTAAATGATTTCATTTTTTCAACCGGCATATTTATAAGTTCTACTTCTAAAGCACCTTTCTTACCAGCTAATATGCCAGCACTTGAATATAAGTAATCTTCTTCATTTTCAACAATGCCGGCCCTGACCGGATTTTCATGGATATAGTTGATTTTCTGATCAATAAATTTATTACTATAAATTAATTCAGCGTGATTTTCATGTGTCCAGATCTGATATTTAGAATTACGTTTATGCTTTTTTGCAGCAAACTCAAAGATATTTAACATCCATTCTTTTCTGCTTTCTTCAACTGAGTCAATTACTTTTAAAAACTCCGTTGCTGTATAGCTTTTAAAATCACGAATTGTATCACTTAGTATCTATTTCGCACTTCTGATTAACAAATGCATGTGATTGCTCATTATTACATAAGCATAGATTTCCAACCCTTTATTTTCCTGGCAAAATTTTAAACTATCTATAACGATATCTTTGTAAACCTTACGTGTAAATAAATCTACCCAGCTTACAATTTGAAACGTAAGATAATACAGTGCTCTCTGATCGTAAATTTTATAACCGGTTGTCATTTGAATTAGATTTAAGATAACATATCAAATTTACAAAGTTCAATCCATTTTATTAAGCAATTAACAATATACCCTAAGCTGGAGCTTAGTTGTTTAAAACGACGTAGCTTGGAAGCTACGCCCAACTTAGGGCTGAGTCAGGTTAGTTAATGCCCCACCCTGGATAATATTTAATCTGTAAGTACTTTATGAACTGCCCTCCCTGTCCCGACTTTGTCGTGACAAGGAGGGTATAATTTTATGATGGATGCTGAAGTAAAAATTTGTATGAATTATTCACCGGGTGAATAAAATGAACCTATTCCAGTATCCAATCCATTACCTTGTTTGTTCTGGCTGCCGATTCGGCCGTACTGGGACATGTTCCAACTCCCCGCAGTTCATCCACAACAGTTTGTATCAAATATTGCTGTATGTGTTTTGGATATTCGAATTTAAGTGTTTGGGTTGGTCCGCTATCAATGTCAATTTTTAGGTCGGACGATCCAAATGACTGGTAGGTAATTTTACCTTTGGAACCAACTATAGTGGTTACCTCCTTTTCGGCATTTTTAGCAGCATTAAAACACCAGATTCCGTTACCAATAATCCCATTTTCAAATGCAAATGATGCTGTGACAATGTCATCAGCGGGATAAACGCCGGCCTGATTGGAAGAGTATCCGTTTGCTGTTTTAACCGGGCCAAACAGGAAGTCCAGAAAATCCAACTGATGCGAGGCCAGATCATGGAAATAGCCGCCCCCTGCAATTTTCGGATCAACCCGCCAGTTGACTTCTGAGTTGGCTATCAGATTATTATCCAAAGCTTTAAACATTTCGATGGTAACAGAACGAATATCACCGATATGCCCGGTTTCTACCAGTTCTTTTATTTTTACAAAATTTGGTAAGGTTCTTCTGTAATAAGCCACCCAAAGCGGTAGTTCTACCGTTTCAAAAGCTTCAATCATAGTTCTGCACTCTTCAAAATTCCTGGCCATTGGCTTTTCTACATAACATGGCAGACCTGCTCCTGCGACTTTTACGGCCAAATCGGCATGCGAACCGGGTGGAGCGGCTATGTAGACGGCATTTACCTCCGGATGATTAAGAAGTTCATCCACATCGTTTGTGTAAAACGGAACTTTATGCCGCCTTGCATAATCTTCTGCCTTCACTTTATTTCTGCGCATCACAGCTACAATAGTAGAATGCTCTACAAGGTTCATAGCTGGCGCACTTTTTACTTCGCACACATCCCCGACACCGATTATTCCCCATTTTATCTCTTTCAACGTTCTATTATTGGACATAATTTTTAAGACTGTAATTAACAGGACTTAAATATACTTTAATCTCTGTTCATAAGAAAATCTTTTTATGGATATCGAAGTTCTATAATACTCTCATAGCCAGATTAATTTAGTTGGATCCTGATAGCAAACGATTCGACCGCTTCTGATTATTTAGAATTAAAATATGTAACGATTTTTTCTTATGTGGTAAGATTAATTAATTTTGCAGCTTATTAAATAAAACGGGAAAATCTCTCCTTTGGGGCGAATTTGCTTTAAATTTTATAATAAACATGGAAGAGTATAGTCTGAACCATTTAAAAGAACTGGAATCAGAAGCGATCTATGTGATGCGTGAAGTAGCAGCACAATTTGAAAATCCTGCTTTGCTTTTTTCTGGAGGGAAAGATTCCATTGTAATGGCTCATTTGGCAAAAAAAGCATTCTGGCCTGCCAGAATTCCATTTCCATTTGTACATATCGATACAGGACATAATTTTGATGAAACCATAGAATTCAGAGACAATCTGATTAAAGAGCTGGGCGTAAAACTGGTTGTTGGTTCAGTTCAGGAATCAATTGATGAAGGTCGTGTCGTTGAGGAAAAAGGAGTTAATGCCTCCCGTAACAAACTGCAGACGGTAACACTGTTAGATACCATAGAAAAGTATAAATTCGATGCTGCACTTGGTGGTGGACGGCGTGATGAAGAAAAAGCAAGGGCCAAAGAACGTTTCTTTTCGCACAGAGATGATTTTGGTCAATGGGATCCTAAAAACCAAAGGCCAGAGCTATGGCACATTTACAATGGCAGGAAGAATGTAGGAGAACATTTCAGGGTGTTCCCTATTTCCAACTGGACTGAAATGGATGTATGGCAGTATATTTATCAGGAAAATATTCCGTTACCTTCCCTGTATTATACGCACGAAAGAGACGTTTTTAACAGAGACGGTGTATGGCTCGCCTATGCCCCTTTTATGGAACTTAAGCCAACAGAAAAGGTAGAACATATGAAAGTTCGATGCCGTACCATTGGTGATATAACCTGTACAGGCGTAACATTGTCACAGGCGAATTCTCTTGAAGATATAATTCAGGAGATTGCCGCAACACGCGTCACAGAGCGAGGTGGTCGTGCCGATGACAAGCGTTCAGAGGCAGCAATGGAAGACCGTAAAAAAGAGGGGTATTTTTAATCACTTAATTTAGCAATCAGCACATAAATATATCATGGCAGGAAAAGATTCAGGTTATCTTGATATGCAACTTCTGAGGTTTACAACAGCCGGAAGTGTGGATGACGGAAAAAGTACGCTTATTGGACGTTTGTTGTATGACAGTAAAGCCATTTTCGAAGATCAGATGGAAGCTATTGAGCGTGCCAGCGTAGGTAAGGGAGAAGAAGAAGTAAACCTTGCATTATTAACGGATGGTTTACGTGCTGAACGCGAACAGGGAATCACCATTGATGTGGCTTATCGTTATTTTGCAACACCAAAACGTAAATTTATTATTGCCGATACTCCGGGTCATATTCAATATACCCGTAATATGGTAACCGGAGCCTCTACAGCCAATGTTGCCGTTATTTTGATTGATGCCCGTAATGGTGTGATTGAGCAAACCCGAAGACATTCTTATATCGCCAATCTTTTGCAGATTCCGCATATCATTGTTTGCGTTAATAAAATGGATCTGGTTGATTATGATCAGAAAGCATTTGAATCTATCAAAAAGGATTTTACTGATAATATAACCAAAAAGCTTGGTCTCGAAGATGCGCGGTTTGTTCCGATAAGTGCCAAAAATGGTGATAACGTTGTTGATCCTTCAAAAAATATGGATTGGTATAAAGGTGACACCTTCCTGCACCTGATGGAAACCATTGAAATTAAGCATGATGAAAATCTTGATGATGCACGTTTCCCGGTACAGTATGTTATTCGTCCAATGCGTGATGAATACCATGACTTCAGGGGTTATGCCGGAAAAATAGCCAGTGGAATATTCAAAAAAGGAGACAAAGTAAAAGTATTGCCATCAGGAATAGATTCAAAAATTAAAAATATTTTTGAATACAACGAAGAACTAAGTCAGGCATTCCCACCCCAATCTGTAACAATTGAGTTGGAAGATGATATAGATATAAGTCGTGGTGACATGATTACGGATCAGGAAAATATGCCACGTGTTGGTCAGGAAATTAATTTGATGGTTTGCTGGTTTAACGAACGAAAATTGGTTCCAAGAGGAAAATACGCCATTAAGCATACGACCAATGAAGTACGTGCGATCGTAAATTCTGTGAATTATAAAATGGATGTTAATTCACTTGAACAGGATGATTCAGATTTGACTGTAGGATTAAATGATATAGCAAATATAACCATCAAAACAGCAAAACCACTGTTTTATGATTCTTACAATAAAAACAGGATCACCGGTAGCTTAATTTTTATTGATGAGGCGACCAATGAGACAGTAGCCGCCGGAATGATCATCTAAAAAGCCCAGAACTGGTTGTCATACCATACCCGTTCTTTCAGTTCTTCATTTATTTCATGCAGGAATTTTTGATGTCCTACCTCCCATTTGGCTAACATATCATATGTTTTTTGCTCTTCGGGATCGGTAGCTTCTTTCGCACGGTCAGCATAAATCTTTACGGCACGGGTTTCAAAATCCATGGCGGCAGAAATAGCAGCGGCTTCAAAACTGGCAGCACTAATCTCTTTTTTAATTTTATCGGTCAGTATTTGAGTTACAGTGTCATCGTCTGTGTCAATTTTCTTTGGTGCGGTAAATTTTGCATTTTTTGTGTAATTGTCAAACTGCTCTTTCAAAAAACGAATGTGTTCACCTTCCTCTTTTGCCATCAGGTCAAAAAACTCCTTTGCAGCTTCATTATCACTCTTTTCTGACACATTACTATAAAATGACTGTCCACGCATCTCCAGTAGTATAGCCTCTTTTAAAATATCTGTAACTGATTTGCTCATTGTGTTAATTTTTATCCAATAAAGGTAATAAAAAGTGTTCGCTGTGCAAACTGAAAAATCATGATTAATCACATGGTAAAAGATTGACTTTGATCATTACTACGATTCAAATTAAACCTTACTTTAGTTTGAATTGATTAGACACCATGTTATGAATAAACTGGCAGTTGTGGCTTTAGGCGGGAACGCTCTGTTAAGAGCAGACCAGAAAGGAAGTATTGAAGAGCAGATTGCAAACACACTTGATACACTGGAAAACCTTATCTATTTGCTCAGAGATGGCTATGACCTTGTGATCACCCATGGAAACGGGCCACAAGTTGGAAATATTCTGATGCGAAATGATGCAGGAGAACAGATATACGGCATTACTCCTATGCCACTGGATATTTGTGTGGCTGATTCACAGGGCGGTATCGGATATATGATTGAGCGCTGTATTCTAAATATTTTAAAGAAATACAGAATAAACAAAGAAGTTGTTGCTTTTATTTCCCAGGTAATTGTTGATCCAAAGGACAACGCATTCTTGGATCCTCAAAAACGCATAGGCAAGTCTTTTATTAAGGAAGAAGCTGAACTTTTGAAAAAAGCCAAAGGATGGCAGTTTAAAGCTTCGAAGCAAAACGGTTATGTACGCCGTGTAGTTGCTTCTCCCGAACCGGTATGTATAACCAATGAAAAAGTAATAGAGGCTACTGCAAGAGCCGGTCGTATTGTGATTGCGGCTGGTGGTGGTGGCATACCTGTATATAAAGACTCTAAGGGCATGTTACAACCTGTAGAAGCTGTGGTAGATAAGGATTTGTCTTCTGCCCTTTTGGCTGCACATATTCATGCCGATGAGCTTTACATCTTAACGGATGTACCATTTGTGTATAAACATTTTGGAACAGAAAAACAGGAACTTGTTGAGTTTCTGAATTATGCGGATGCCAATGAAATGCTGGGAGAAGGTGTGTTTGGCGAAGGAACAATGGCTCCTAAAATAAGGGCAGCCTTACGTTTTATTGAACATGGTGGACAAAAAAGTGTCATTACAGAAGCGACAAAACTGGAAGATAAAACTTACGGTACTAAGATAACACTGGAATATGATCCGAATGATAAACCTCATCATCAGCTCAGGCAATCGTAAACATATTTCCGGGCAAGGATTTGATTAATCCTTCCATTTCAAGGTTTAGCAGTGCCATTGAAACCTGGCTGATCATTAATTCACTCAGTATCTTTATATCATTTAAAGACATAGTCTGGTATTCTCTGAGCAGATTATAAATTTTCTCTTCATCAGGTTTTAGTTGAACAAAGAGACTTTTTTGAACTATTTTATTTTTTAGATCCCAGTTCATCAGTTTTAAGAGGTCGTCTGCAGACTCAATAACCGATGCCTTTTGTGTTTTAATCAGATAATTGCATCCCGCCGAATAATAGTTCCCGACATTCCCGGGAACCGCCATAACTTCGCGATTATATGAAAATGCAAGATTGGCAGTGATCATTGCTCCTCCTTTCAAACCTGATTCAATCACAAGAGTTACATCGGAAATGCCAGCCACAATGCGGTTCCGCTTTACAAAGTTATGAGATTCTGGAATAGTGGACTTGGTATATTCAGTCACGAGTCCGCCATGCTCCATCATTTTAACTGCTGTATCTTTATGTTTAGGAGGATAAAGATCGTCAAGCCCGTGAGCCAGAACAGCAAAACTATCAAGATTATGGCGTACAGCGGCCTTGTGTGCCATAATATCAATACCATAAGCTAATCCACTGACAATGCAGGTGTCAGGATCAGATTCTGCCAGACCTTTCACAATCTTTTCAACCATGCCGGATCCGTAATGTGAACTTTTACGGGTTCCTACAATACTCACAATTTTTCGTTTATTAAAATCAACATTTCCTTTATGGTATAATAATACCGGTGAATCATAACATTCGTTAAGCCGAACCGGAAAATCTTTTTCCTGGAAAAATGTAGTGTTGATATCTTCCGCTTTAATAAATTCCAGTTCACTTTCCGCACTATTCCAAAATTCCTTTTTATATATGTTATCTACCACATGACGTGGAATTTGAGGAATCTTTAAAAGATTCTTTTTTGATTCGCTGAAAAGAGCCTCGGGTGAACCGGTTATACCGATGAGTTTTCTAACAATAACACTCCCGGCTCCCGGTATCATGGATGCGGCAATTTGGTTTAGCAGGTATTCTTCAGACATTTAGGGGTAATATTAATATTTCCTTAGATTTCTTTTACATTCCTTTATCAGCTTTTTTGTTTGCGTTATTTTAACATTCATTAAGTCAACAATCTGTTGATTATTAACCCTCTGTGCCCAGTTTGAATGGCTTTGATAGGTTTTTAACAGTTCCCGGTAATTTCGGATCATTTCCTCCAGTTCAAAAGAAAGATCGGCCTCTCCCCACATTGGAACTTTTTGGTGTTTATCAGGTTTATATTCTTTATTTGCAGCTGTTATTTCACCTTCTTCAATTAAACCCCAAAAATCACTATTATCACTTTTAACTTTAAATTTTTGTTGACTTGAATTTGCCTTTTCTGCCTTTAAATAAAAGGATTCCTTTTCATTTTCAAGCGTTTCAGTTTCAGAAACTGAAACCGAAGCAGAATCATTTTCTTCAGGTATTGATTCGAAAGCAGGATCTGATATATAAGCGAAGAGAGAAATAGTATTTGCTATAAAAAATATAACAAACAACAATAATCCTTTATTCAGAATTGTCCCTTTCACAGAAAAAATCTATTTCAGTTATAACTATTTGGTGCGTTAATTCGAAATCATTTGATTTCACCTGAAAATAACTAATTTTTTCGAGTAAGTAGTTTATCAAATTGTTATGATATCGTATAAAAAATGCAGAAGCCTGACCTAATGAAACTGCTAATTCCCGTCTGAACAAAGCCGAATCATAAAGGTTAAATTCAAGCGATTTCATAAAAACATCTTTATTATCAAAATTCTTCATCAGAAACTGCTTCGACAATGCTTTATAAGCAGCTATCCGCATAAAATTATTCCCGGAATTCAATAAGTCTTTAAGGATACTTGAATATGGTACTGAAGCAATAAGATTATTACCCAACTGTTCTGACAATTCAGTGGTAGGAATTTCATTCATCCATTTGGTCAAGGTTTCAATCTCAATAGTTTCTGGATTTGCAATTAAAGTCGCCAGGATATATGTTTCCCGCCATCCTTTCTCCCAAACCAGTTTTGCCAGTGTATTATTATAAGCATATTGTTTTGCTATTTTTCGAAGATCAACAACGGAAACGCCAAAATTTACCCTGTAATTCAGACCGGCATCCTTCATTGACTGGCTAACAGGACCATTTTTATGCAGGTTAATTTGATTTAAAACCAGCTTCAGATCGTTTTCTGTAGTATCGTTGATAAAAGTAAAATCCATTGATTATCTGTTCAGTATCTCATTATAAATCTGTTCCTGCATTTCTCCTACCGCTTCAACAGAGAACTTTTGGTTAATTATTTTCTGAACCGGTATCAAATCATACTCGCGAAATGTATGAATCATTTTGTCGATTGCTTTCATAAGTTCCTCCGGCTGATCCGGTTCGATAAATATACCTGCTTCACGCAGCTGAACTTCTTCAGGGCATCCGGTCGTTGTTGAAATAACAGGCAGACCGGATAAAAGAGCTTCAACAGGTACCAAGCCAAATGTTTCATATTGACTATTCTGTATCAGAAAATCAAATTCAGGCAGCTTTTTTAGAACATCTTCATTTGATAGTTCGCCATAGAAATATATTTTTTCATTCAATAGCTGATCGGCCAACTGCTTTAAATTATTTAAGTCGGGTCCATCCCCAATAATGTGGTATTCAATATCATTTTTGTTTGTAAGCCTTTTCATAGCCTCTATCACTCCTGAAACGCGTTTAATATTATCTTTCAGATCGGCTACGGTTACTATTTTAATTGTGCTGCCTTGCTTTTGGGGTTTTGTTTCCGATGTATTCTCTGCAACATTGGGCAGTATTTTAAGTTTTGTTTTATCCAAAGGAATACATGCCAGTATATCATTCCTTAACCTGTCTGAAACAACCAATACCTTTTCAGCTCCTTTCAGCGTACGTTTTAACAGAAACCTGTAGGTTTTAGCTTTTTGGTGGTATAAGCCATAATGGTAGCCTGACCAATGTTCTGTAATTATATAGGGTCTTTTAAATAAAATATGCAGAACATAAGCAACAACATAGGTCCTTAACAATACATGTGCATGAATAAGATCAGGTTTATTATTTTCTTTAAGTATCTGTCGTATACATCTATAAATTCCAATACAATAATTGAAGCTACTCAACAACCTGTTTCCGGATCTATAAAAATAGGAATAGGTATTGATGTTTTCAGATGACGTAAAAAGTACCCTTTTTAAAGGTATCTCCTTCCCCTTTGATGTATTTACATTTATTACGCTATGCCTGTAGTTTTGTGAAGATGCTATATGTTTGGAAATAAAAATTCCTCCCTGTGGTCCGTTTAGTCCCGGATACCATCGGGGAATGTGCAATATGTGTCCGTTGAATGTCTTCACGTAAATTTCAAAAAAATTGGAAATACAAAAGTGCCAAATAAAAACAGATTTTTAAAATATTACCATCATATATCAATGTTACATGTAAATAAGTACACTTTTAAAATAAAAGTGACGGTAAAAAAGGATTATTACAATTCATCGGCGCTAATTTTTACGTATTTTTAGGCCTGAAAACAAAATTGCAATTAATCCTGAAAATCGAATAATATATCATAATGAAACAAAAAATTTTAGTAACAGGAGGAACCGGCTATATTGGTTCACACACCGCAGTTGAATTAATTAACTCAGGTTTTGAAGTGGTTATTGTGGATGACCTGTCAAATTCTTCAGTTGAGGTTCTGGACAGCATTGAAACAATAACAGGAACAAAACCTGCATTCTATCAGTTCAACCTGCAGGATATGGCAAAAACACAGGCTTTGTTTGACGAAAACAAAGATATTAAAGCTATTATCCATTTTGCTGCATCAAAAGCTGTTGGTGAATCTGTTCAGCAACCACTACTTTATTATAAAAACAATGTATTATCGTTGATAAACCTCATTGAAGGCATGAAAGCAAGTGGTGTTCAAAACATTGTTTTCAGTTCATCGTGTACGGTTTACGGACAACCGGATCAACTTCCGGTGACAGAAGAAACTCCCCGAAAAGAAGCAGAAAGTCCTTACGGCAATACAAAAGCCATATGTGAGGATATTTTAAGAGATTCTGCAAAAGCCTATGGTAACATCAATGCTATTGCATTAAGATATTTTAATCCGATTGGAGCACATGAAAGCGGCCTAATTGGCGAACTGCCACAGGGGATTCCAAATAATCTGTTGCCATATATTACTCAGACGGCAGCAGGATTAAGGGACGAACTAAAAGTATTTGGTGATGATTATGATACACCTGACGGAAGTTGCATCAGGGATTTTATCAATGTGGTTGACCTCGCGAAAGCTCACGTTTATGCCATTAACAGATTATTGGAGGGTAAAAACAATGGTTCATATGAGTATTTTAATGTAGGTACCGGAAATGGAGCATCGGTTCTTGAACTGGTTAAAACATTTAGTGACGTTAATAAAATTGACCTGAAATACAGTATTGTTGGCAGACGTGCCGGTGATATTGAAAAAATATATGCTGATACTACGAAAGCAAATCAAGAGCTTGGATGGACTGCTGAGAAAACTCTGGCTGAAACTCTGGCTTCTGCATGGAACTGGGAAAAAAATTATAGGGGAATAAAATAAGCTATTTGGCGTTTTGGTATTAATTTTATACTTTGCCAGTAAACAGATTAAATTAAAATAAATGAAGAAAATTTTAATTACAGGAGGAGCCGGATTTATTGGTTCTCATGTTGTAAGATTATTTGTAACCAAATATCCTGATTATAAAATTTACAATTTAGACAAACTGACTTATGCCGGAAACCTGGCTAACCTGAGTGACATAGAAGATCGTGAAAATTATGAATTTATTAAAGGAGATATTGTTGATGACAATTTCATCACCTCACTCTTCCAGGAACATCAGTTTGATGGGGTTATTCATTTAGCTGCTGAATCGCATGTAGACAGATCTATTTCGAATCCTACGGAATTTGTTTTTACGAATGTTATCGGAACGGTAAATCTTTTAAATGCAGCAAAAGCCATCTGGAAAGATAGCATGGAGGATAAGCGCTTTTATCATATTTCAACGGATGAAGTTTATGGTTCTCTTGGCATAAGTGGTTTTTTTACCGAAACTACGGCATATGATCCACATAGTCCCTACTCTGCATCCAAAGCCAGCTCTGATCATTTTGTCAGAGCTTATAACGATACGTTTGGCTTGCCAACTGTAGTATCAAACTGTTCAAATAACTATGGGTCCTATCAGTTTCCTGAAAAGCTGATCCCATTGTTTATAAACAATATCAAAAACAAAAAGCCACTACCTGTTTATGGCAAAGGCGAAAATGTAAGAGACTGGCTATGGGTAGAGGATCATGCCAGGGCTATTGATGTCATCTTCCATGAAGGAAAGACAGGTGAAACCTATAATATTGGGGGACATAACGAATGGACTAACATTGCGCTGATTAAGCTCCTGTGCAGTATCATGGACAAGAAACTTGGACGTAAGGCCGGAGAATCTGCTGAATTAATTACGTATGTGAAAGATCGTGCCGGGCATGATTTAAGGTATGCAATTGATTCAACAAAACTTCAGAATGAGTTAAATTGGAAACCATCGTTACAGTTTGAGGAAGGTCTTGAAAAAACAGTTGAATGGTATCTCACGAATGAGGACTGGCTGAACAACGTTGTTTCGGGTGAGTATGAGAAATATTATGAAAAACAGTACCTTGACAGATAGTTAAATATGAATTATATCAAATAAGAAAGGCGACCGTTTGGCCGCCTTTCTCTTTATGTGATATCGAATGATTATTCTTTATCTTCTTTTGCATCTTCATCAGCTTCTTTTGCTTTAGCCTTAGTTTTAGCTTTTGGAGCTTCTTCTTCAGCCTTTGGCTCTTCCACTTTTTCAGACTTTTCAGCTTTCACTTCAGCAGCAGGAGTTGCTTTTTCTTCTTTAGCCTCTTTAGCTTCCTCCTTCACTTCGGTTTTCGCTTCAGCTTTTGGCTCTGCAGTTTCAGCTTTTTTAGGAGCAGCGGCTTTCTTTGCCTTCGGTTTGGCAGCAGCTTCAAGCTGATCTTTTAAAGCAGCCAGATCAGTTACGTCACCAAGAGTTGTTTTCTCCAGGTTATCCACAACTTTCTTCATGCCTTTTTTGTTTGAAGAAGCCTGAGATTTACGTTTTGCTTTATCTTCAGCACGTTTCTCATCTTCGAATACACGGCTGTGGGAAACAATAATTCGTTTGGAATCTTTGTTAAATTCAATGACTTTGAATTCCAGTTTCTCATCCATTTTTGCCTGTACGCCGTCTTCCTTAACAAGATGTTTTGGAGTTGCAAAACCTTCCACACCATAAGGCAGAGATACTACAGCACCTTTATCGAATAATTCGATTATGGTACCTTCGTGAATTGAACCTTCGCTGAAAATTGTTTCAAATACATCCCATGGATTTTCTTCCAGTTGTTTGTGTCCAAGACTCAAACGACGGTTTTCCATGTCGATTTCAAGAACCACAACTTCAATATCAGCACCAATCTGAGTAAATTCAGCAGGATGTTTGATTTTCTTGGTCCATGACAGGTCAGAAATGTGAATTAATCCGTCAACACCTTCTTCAATTTCTACAAATACACCGAAGTTGGTGAAATTACGAACGGTTGCAGTATGTTTGGTTCCAACGCTGTATTTTTCAGTAATGCTGGCCCATGGATCTTCTTTAAGCTGCTTAATACCAAGTGACATTTTGCGCTCATCACGGTCTAAGGTAAGAATTACAGCTTCCACATCATCTCCTACTTTCAGGAAGTCCTGTGCACTACGTAAATGCTGGCTCCATGACATTTCAGAAACGTGGATCAGACCTTCAACACCCGGAGCAATCTCAACAAATGCACCGTAGTCGGCCAATACAACAACCTTACCTTTAACTTTATCACCTACTTTCAGCTCTTCATCCAATGAATCCCATGGATGTGGAGTCAATTGTTTCAGACCTAAAGCAATACGTTTTTTGTCATCATCAAAATCAAGAATAACAACATTCAGTTTCTGATCCAGCTGAACGATTTCTTCCGGATGTGTAACACGTCCCCATGATAGGTCAGTGATGTGAATTAAACCATCAACACCTCCAAGGTCGATGAATACACCATATGATGTAATGTTTTTAACCGTACCTTCAAGAACCTGACCTTTTTCAAGTTTCTGAATGATCTGTTTTTTCTGTTCTTCAAGTTCAGCTTCGATAAGCGCTTTGTGAGATACAACTACGTTACGGAATTCCTGGTTGATTTTAACCACTTTGAATTCCATAGTTTTACCAACATAGATATCGTAATCACGGATAGGTTTAACATCAATCTGAGATCCAGGAAGGAAAGCTTCAATTCCAAATACATCTACGATCATACCACCTTTTGTGCGGCATTTGATGTAACCTTTAATAACTTCATCGTTGTCAAGCGCAGCATTCACACGATCCCAGGAACGCATTGCACGTGCCTTTTTATGTGAAAGAACCAGCTGACCTTTTTTGTCTTCCTGGTTTTCAATGTAAACTTCAACAGTATCGCCAACTTTAAGGTCAGGATTGTACCTGAATTCATTTAAGCTTACGATACCATCAGATTTGAAGCCGATGTTAACCACCACTTCTCTCTTGTTCATTGAAATAACGGTACCCTCAACAACTTCTTTTTCAGCAATTGTTGAAAGTGTTCCATCATAAATTTTTTCAAGTTCGCTGGCTTCTTTGTCAGGAACTTCATCACCTCTTTCAAAAGCGGCCCAGTCAAAATCGTCTGAAGCAGTAGCTTTTGCTGCTGTTTTCTCTTCTTTAACAACTTCCTTTTTAGCAACAGGCTCAGCAACTTCTTCTTTTACCTCAGCTGCAGGTGCCTCTTCAACTACTTCTTCCTCTTTTGTTTCCGGGATTTCTTCGGCAGCGGGAGCTGCTTCAGTTTCTTCTTTGGGTTCTTCTACAGGAGCTTCTTCCTGTTTTGTTTCTTCAACCTGTTCAACCTGATCTTTTACCTCTTCCTGAGGTTCCTGGTTTTCCAGTTTTTTTTCTTCGTTTTGTGACATAAATTAATTAACTCTGTAAAAACTAATAAGTTAGACATTATATTTTCTTATCGCGGCGCAAAGATACACTATTTATCAGTAATGCTAAAGGATTTCACACTTTTTTTATTGAATCTCACATGGTTATATCTCACCCGACTTAAGCCTTGTTTTTATTGTTAATTATTCATCTGTCTGAACCCAATTAATAAGTATGGGGTTTATTATAAATTATGGAGGTAATAATTTTGGATCAGCTGAATTTACTTGCCATATTTGAATTCAAATAATGTAATACAAAAAAATTTATGATCTACGATACATTAGGTAAAACCGGCTTAAAAGTCAGTAAAATATGCCTGGGAACAATGACCTGGGGGGAACAGAATACAGAACAAGAAGCTCATGAGCAGCTGGATTATGCAATTGATAATGACATCAATTTTATTGATACGGCAGAAATGTACTCAGTACCTTCCAGACCAGAAACTCAGGGTTCAACTGAAAGGTATATTGGTTCATGGCTTAAAAACAGACATGACAGAAATAAACTGATTATTGCCAGCAAAATAGCAGGACCAGGAATGGAACACATCAGAAAGTCTCCTTCCTTTTCGAGAACTCATTTAAATGAAGCTCTTGAAAAAAGTATTGAACGTCTTCAAACAGATTACATTGATCTATATCAGTTGCATTGGCCGGAGCGTCCTACAAACTTTTTTGGTCGCCTTGGATACAATCATAAAACTGATAATACCGGAACCGATTTTAAGGTGGTTCTGGAATCATTGCAGGAACTCATAGAATCTAAGAAAATCAGGTATGTCGGATTATCCAATGAAACACCATGGGGACTGATGTCCTTTTTAAAGTTTTCTGAACAGTACAATCTACCCCGAATTGTGAGCATTCAAAACCCTTACAGCTTATTGAACCGAACATTTGAAGTTGGACTGGCTGAAGTTGCAATACGTGAAAAAGCAGGATTACTGGCATATTCCCCCCTCGCTTTTGGATTGCTAACCGGCAAATACAGATCCGGTGGAATGATGCCTCCAGGAGCCAGACTGACCTTATTTAGTGACCGGCTACCGCGTTACAGTAAACCTAAAGCATGGGAAGCGATGGAAAAATATGTAAAGCTGGCTAAAGATAACGGTTTAACACCAGCACAAATGGCTCTAGCATTTGTAAACAGCCGTGATTTTGTTACCAGTACTATCATAGGTGCGACATCAATGGATCAGCTTAAAGAAGATATAGGAAGTATCAATATTACCTTGTCAGACGATATTCTTCAGGCAATTGAAGGTATACAACGCGAAATACCGAATCCGGCTCCTTAGTACCGACTAAAGTTTACATTAGTTGTTGGGCCTCTTTTTGTGAAAGTTTCATAAGTTTTGCTGCCCTTAACGGAGTTGGACGTGTGTACCTGTAAAGGAAAACAAGTACAGCTGCAACTACAAGCAATAAAATATTGGCAGTTATGATATACATTGTAATGGAATAAATGGCTGCAACTTCCATGAGAGAGATCTTTGCAAGTACGGCAGATCTGTATGCATTCAGTTTTGTTTCAAAATCTTTACTCATGGCATTTTTAATGATAGAACCGGCAATTAACTGACCTGCTATAATCGCAATAAAAGCTGCAGCAACAGCAATATACAGATACGTATCAATATCATTGTTAGGCTGTTTCTTGCCATAGGTAACAAACAGGCCTACCATGGCATAAACGAACAGACCACCCAGCATTGCAGTAAAGATCATTAATGTGACTTTGATGTGGTCTTTGGGGATAAATTTTTCCATTTTCAATCTTTTGATGCAAACATACAAAAAAAGAGGCACACCGTCCTGATGTACCTCCTTTTAGGGATGATATGATTACATATCTGGTCAATCTACTTTTTTCACAGATCCAATGCCCGAAGTTTCCAGTTTGGTCACTTCAGCCGGTCCTTTGTATCTTACGCTGCCAATACCGTCTGATGAAATTGATAATTCTTTTGTTGCATATGCTTCCACACTTCCGATTCCTGAGTGTTCAAGTGAAAGATAGGCTACATTAAAATGATAAGCACTCATGCTACCAACACCGGTATGTTCAATATTTGCACTTTTAGCTTTACCTTCCAAAATAACGGCACCAACAGCATTTACTTCTGCATTTAACTGATTACAGTCGATTTTCATAATTGTTTTTCCAACGCTGTTAACCTCGAGAGATAATCTGTCCAGGTTAAGTATATCCTTACATTCGGTTTTTCCAACGGAATTTATTTCCATCTTATTTATGCTTTTAAGCGTGATGTAAATATTACTTTTTGTAGAATGCTTAATATTTATATCATCTTTTGTCTTGATCCTTAATTCATTATCTTTATTTCTTACAATCACCACATCCTGAAGGTTTTCATCGGTTTCCACCTCTACTTTTTCCTGGTCCCCCTGAAGGAGATATATATTAAATACTCCATCTATTTTTAATTCTGAGAATGATGATACCGCTCTTGAAGTTATTATTACATCACCATTACCTCGTATATCAATATCATCTTTTGGTGCATCAAATGCTACCAGCGTTAGCGTTAATACCGCAACAATTAAAAGGATTGTATTTTTCATGATTTTTTAAGTATTATTGTTGTACTATTACAAATACGTGCTAAACGTTTAAAAGTTACAAAAACTGTTAATAATTTATTATGAACTTAAATTTTTTAGTATGAAACACTTAATGCTTATATCCCTGCTTTTTACAGCAACATCGTTATTCTCGCAAAATATCACCGGTCACTGGAAAACCATTGATGACAAAACAGGAAATGCAAAATCTATTGTAAAAATATACATCAAAGATGGCAAAGCTTTTGGAGATATCATTAAATTACTTGATAATGATGAAGAAAATCCGTTATGTGATAAATGTCCTGGAAACAGGCACATGAAACCCATTATTGGGTTAACCATTATTACCGGTTTGAAAAATGATGAAGGATACTGGAAAGGTGATGACGGTATTCTTGATCCGGATAACGGAAAACTTTACGATGTTAAAATCTGGAGAGAAGGTAACAAGCTGAATGTCCGAGGTTATATCGGACCTTTTTTCAGGACACAAACCTGGTATCTGGCAGAAGAATATTAAACAAATATAAATAAGTAAAACATGAAAAAATCATTAGTAATCACTCTTATGTTGGTATTTTCTACCATTGCACTCAAGGCTCAACCTTATCAAACATCCATCGGTTTACGCATGGGATTTGAGAGCGGTATTACACTGAAACATTTTGTTAATGATCATACCGCGCTGGAAGGTATTTTTTCGACCCGCTGGAATAATATCGCTGTAACAGGATTGTATGAGGTGCATAATGAAGCTTTTGACATTGAAGGCCTGATGTGGTATTATGGCGGTGGTGCACATGCAGGATTTGGCAATCCCTATACCCGAAGTTTTGTAGCGGGTCTTGATGGTATTATCGGACTGGAATATACATTCAGGGACTTTCCTGTTGATATATCTGTTGACTGGAAACCATCATTTGATATTGTTGGCAGGTTTTATGGATGGTTTGGAGGAACAGCTCTAACGGTCCGTTATAATTTTAAATAGCAAAATTTTTACAAAAATAAAAAGGGCAGTTAACTGCCCTTTTTTTATAACACTAATATTTATTTCAACCAAACGGTTGAATACGAAAAAGCTAATTTGATTTATTTCATTCTTTTAATGCTACACCCTGTAGCACGGGTAATGATTTCAGCTATTGCTTTACCTGATACTAAAGATTCCAAAGCATCTTTTAAATAAAAATCCTTTACCTGTGATGCATCTTTATAATTGTCATCAATCGCACCTAAGTAAACCAGCTTATTGTTTTTGTCAAACAGAAAAACATGGGGAGTTGTCATTGCTCCGTAAGCATTAGCCAGTTTACTGTCAACATCAACCAGATAAGGCCAGTTATAATTGTGGTCGGAAGCGTGTTTTTTCATTGCGTCCATACTGTCATCTCCATCACGTTTCATCTGATTAGAGTTCACAAGCATTAATCCAACATTATTTTTTATAGCCAACTGGGCTACTTTAGGATACCTGTTTTCCCATGCCAGAACGAACGGACAGGTATTGCAGGAGAATATTACCAGTGTGCCGTTGTCTTTTTTTACGTCATCAAATGATAACATTTTACCGTTGGTATTCTCCATTTTATAGGTTGTATATGGGGCCTTGTCACCTATTTCGAGCGTAGTGTACTGCGCTGAAGCCGCTAAAGCCACAGCCATGAATGCTAACATAAATAATCCTTTTTTTCTCATAACTCAATTTTTTAATTGTTAATACAGCCTAAGTATTTAATTAGCTTATTAATATAAACCTTAGCCGGTGTAGGATTGTTTATCTCTTAATTGTTAAAGAAATTGAATAAAAATTATGCAACATAACCTTTCCGACATACAAATTGATTATAACGGCGATCCGTTACTGGAAGAAAATTTGCCTGATAATCCTCTGACGCTTTTTCATAATTGGTTCGAGCAGATTAGTGCCACATACAACTCACAGCCTAATGCAATGATACTTTCAACGCATGGGAAGAATGGATTTCCACAGGCACGAGTTGTCCTTTTAAAGGAATACTCCGATAAAGGATTTAGCTTTTATACCAATTATAACAGTCAAAAAGGGAAAGGCATTAAAAAGAATAATAAGGTATCACTTACATTCTACTGGCCTGAACTGGAACGGCAGGTTCGTATAGAAGGTCTGGCCTCAAAAACAACAGAAAAAGAAAGTGATGATTATTTTAACAGCAGGCCTTTTGAAAGTAGAGTCAGTGCAATTATTTCGGATCAAAGCCAAAAGGTACCTTCAAGAAATTACCTGGATGATAAAGTTGAGCACCTCATGGAAAATTTAAAAACAACGGAGCCGGAACGTCCGGATTCCTGGGGCGGTTATATCGTTTCTCCGATATCTGTAGAATTCTGGCAGGGAAGACCTAACAGACTACACGACCGAATTTTATACAAACTAAAGAGTGAGAAATGGAAAATATCAAGACTCGCACCCTGATCCTAATCCGGTAAAACCGTTACATGAAAACATTTTTCCCGGTTTTCAAGCAGAACATAACATTTACCTTCTTCCTGCAAACGGATTAATTCTCGTGCCAAAAGATTGCGAAGTCTGTAAGTATAAACGGATTCCCTTGAGTCCCACAACGCAAATCGTGTTTGCGATATATCGAACGTAATACCATAAAAATGTGCCGATTCGTTTTTTGTGGCGTTGTAATTGAATGATCGCAGCTTTTTCTGGTCTTCAGCTGTTCTTAAAACAGAAGTTAATACAAAACGGTAAGGTATGATACCATTTTCTTTAAAGCTTGCCTCCATTCTTTCACCAAGGGTATTCAGAAAATCCACTGTATGTTCCGTTAAATATGGCAAAGAATGAGTTAAAACGGACACTATATAAAAATCATTATCCGTTACTTCCTGCAAATCATTCTGATCGCATATTTCATCTTTGTGTTCTTCGAAAAATTTATGGCTTTTTATAACTTCCTTTACGGGGCTTTTCTTTATCGCTTCCAGGTGGTCTGCGTTCGGATGTTTTTTTAATGCCCTTAATTCATCTCTCGACAACACTGAGACACTGACATAATCTATGGATTTCCCTTTAGGTTTGCGGTTGCAAGCTAAAAATATAAATGCAGTTGATAAAAAGATAAAAATGAAATAGTTTCTGAAAGAAATAGACATTACGCAAAAGTTGTTCCGTTCCACCCCCATTTATTTCGCTCTACATCGGAAAACTCAATATAAATACGCGATTTTTCAATGTTAAAATGTTTAGTTATGAAGTCACATATTTTCTCCGAAAAAACCTTTGTCTGGTCTGCCGGTAATCCGATACTTTTCAATTCTATATAAGCCAATCCGGTTGTCTCAGAACCAAAAATCATTGAACTATCTGTATTTAATTCTACCATGACATACTTTTCGGATTTATGAAGTAAACCTGAAATAAATGCGGAACTATCCTTTAAAAATGTATTTCTGTCCGGTAATTCCTTGGTATTTGTATTGACTTTGAAATATGGCATAGCTTATTTTTCGAAATTTGAAAATTCTATTAAATCCAATGGTTTAACAACAGGCTTATAATTAAGTTTAACGATATCAAAGTTTCTCTGATAGTTCATGAAATTAATTTTGGTATTTACCATACCACTCCAGTTATTCACCCGCTGAAAATTAAATCCGGATGTTGTAAGCTTAAGATTCAGATATGGCAGACAACGATCGAATTCCGGCCCGAATTCATGTACGGCAGTCAGAAAATAATAGGCCACATCAAAACCTAGTAAGCCATAATACGGAAAATATGATGTGGGATCAGTATAAAATTTATCTCTGAATAACTGGATAACAGCTTCTGTTCCCGGATCCGAAAAGTCTACATAAAAGGGAGCATATAATATTGTATTTGCCTTGAATATCATTTTTAAATCTGTCCCTCCTAAATTCTGAAAATCAGGATACCCAAATAATGTAATATTACTCATCTTACGCTTATAAACCAGATTCTCCAGCGTTGGTACTACGCTGCTCAAGGGTTCCATCCTTTCACTTTTTGTAGCTTCGGGAGGCAAAACAATCAGATTATGTTTTTCAGGGTCAATAAGTTTTTCAAGCCCCTGAAATCCGTATTTCTTCACATCAACCTCTTTAAAAGAAACCGGTTGATAATGATCAAGCCCAACCCTGAACAACTGCCTTTTCAGCATATTTGTAAATATTGTATTGCTCTCGGTCTTATCTCCGGTGTAAGCAACAATAATATTGCTGCCTTTATAATTATCGACGATATAATTAACCGTGGGTTCAAACATGGCCGACAAAAACGGATTTACCTGGTACACATATGGATTATTGATGGTCAGGTCGTCGGCAGGATTATACGGAACAACCAGCTTAATTTCATTTGTTTTGCAAAATTCAGCAACCAGTTTTACATTGTTTGTATATACCGGTCCGATTATCATGTCCATATATCTGAGTTCCGGTTTGGCCAGAATCTGTTTTACCTTATTAGTATCGTTACCGGTATCGTAAGTGTAGAGGTTAATATCCTGTCCTTTTCTTTTAAGGGAGTCCACAGCGATCAGAATCCCTTCGTAAAATTCTCTGAAACCATTTTTGTCTGTTGCCGGATAAACTTCAAGCGGATCCTTTATTTTTACTAATGTATCCCCTTCTTCCGTGATCTCTTTTACTATGTTAAATGTATCATTGGCTTCAAGGAAAAACGGCCAGATGACAGCTACATTAACAGGTGAGTCATAATATTGGGTGTCACAACCTGCTATGAATGCCTCAGCCAGAAGGATACTGTCTCTCACGTACTGAAGATTTCGTCCTGGCTTTTTAGGTTTCGTGAGCGGAGATAGAGGTTTCGCAAATTCATTTTTAACAGGAATTCTCACCAAATCGCCTCTTCTATATTTACCCCAGATTGGTATATTATCATTTGCTGCTTTCAGTTCATCTACCGTAACAGAAAACTTCGATGCAATATCATCGAGTGATTCCCTTCGTTCCTTGACTTTGTAAACCAAATGATCCTGATCCTGCATTTGCTGCTGTTCATTACTTATTTTACGAATAGCAGCTTTAGGAATTTTTATGATATAGCCAATTTTCAGGTCTTCAGGATTCCTGATATTGTTGGTCGCCAGCACTGCATCTCGATCTACATTATACTGACTGACAATGGAATAAAATGTTTCCTTAGGTTTAATTTTATGATAATAGTAGGTGCTATCCTCAAAAACATAAACGGTTGAATCTTTTTTCTCCTTTCCATCATTTAATACTATGGGAGACTTTATTTCAACAACCATTTTGGGTACGCGAATTTCCGTTCCCACCGGTATATCGCTTGATTCAAGTCCCGGGTTTGCATCCAGCACACTTTTTACCGGTTTATTGTATTTCCGCGCAATAGAATACAATGTTTCACCGGGTTCTACAGAATGATAAATATACGCCTCATCCTTTTTAGGTTTTACGTCTTCTTTATGAACCGGAATTTTAAGTTCCGTGCCTGTAATTAAAATATTTCTGGCTTCCGGATTATATTTAAAAATTTCCTCTTCAGTCACCCCATATTTGCGGGATATAAAAAACAGTGTTTGCCCTTTTTCAACCGTATGAAAAATAAAATCAGAGGATTCCTTAAGCTCCGAATCCGTACTGTTGCGTCCTTTTAAAACCGGAATTTTAATGATCTGCCCCAACTTTAACCCCTGGGCAGCTTCCGGGTTATATTCGACTATTTCAACCCGGGATACACCAAATTTACGTTCAAGCGTGTAAAAACCTTCCCTTTCCTTAACCTTGTAAAGATAGAACTCCTTACCGTTTTCAATGATCTTATTGCTGGTAAGCCGTTCGTTCAGAGAATTATCCTGTGCAACTGACGATACCAGATATACAGATGCCAGTATGATTGATATAATTAATTTCTTCATATTTTCTGAATTAACGCAAAAGTAATAAAATTTAGTGCAATCACTTCCATTCAAATTTCCACAAATCTGAACCTGCCAGGTAACTATTTTGTTTTCAAAGTAAAATAAGGATCATGAAAAATAAAGCTTTAAAGATGGTATTGGTATGTATTCTTTGTCTCACAATAATTTCAGGTTTTACCTTATTGATCCAATACCTAATAAAGTAATTATTCATACCTTAATCCCGATAACACATCTTTTTTCCTGACCTGCAATCCGGCAGCTATCAAAATAATGGACAGGCCACTCAGGATCAGAATTGCTAAAACAATATAAACCGTTGAAAATGAAACCTGTGTTCCTGAAGAAATCAAGCTTGGCAACGTTGCAACAACAGCTGAAAGCATTCCTGTTATAAGACCTGCAAAAAGTAAAATCAAATATTCATAAGCCAGCATCCCGGCAATTCTGAATGATTTTAATCCGAGGCTCTGTAACAATGAAATCTCCTTTTTCCGTTCATAAACACTTCGCGCAAGGATAATACCTAGTCCGATAATTCCCAGGATCAAACCCAGAATTCCAAGGATAAGAAATATAGCAAGATATGTGTTCTCAATCGAATAAAACTCATTCAGTTTATCTGTTGATGATGTTAATTCAATACCATAATCCCGAAAATTTAATTCCAGTTCATCTTTAATTGCAGGTGCATTACCTTTTTTGCCATCCACCAGCATAATGTTTGAACCGGACGAGGTAGGAAAATACTTCAGAAAATTCAGATTACTGATGATGACATAACCCTGAAATACTGAATTAACCAGTCCTCCCACAAGTTTTAGCTTTAATACTTCACCGGATTCAGTCTGATAGGTCAGCGTATCGCCAATTTCCATCCCTAGTCCCCACAAAATAACGGTCTGATCAGCAATGGCCGGAATTACTCCGCCAATATCTCGGTTCAAAGTACTCCATGGATTATTTGTCTGAAGCAATGGATCTTTCGTCATAAAACTGAATCTTCCTTCCATTTTATCCGGCTCAACACCCAATATAGCCGGATTGGATATTCTGTTCAGGTTCAAACAACTTGCATCATCTCCCTCGGCTTTTCTGAACTGAATAAACGATGCAGGTGTTGAAAACCCCTCCTCCTGCTGAACCGAATTAGAATTCAGATTTTGAAGGATCGGCAGGGTTGTTTCGGCGAAAAACAAACTTCCCCCTGTCCCGCTCAATTTAGAATCGGAATTGGCTGACATGTCTTTCCGGTTCAAACCGGTAGAAACAACAATAAACGTTCCCAGGGCAAACAAAATGATGACTGACATGCTTCGTCCCCTGTTTCGTGTTATGTTTTTAAATCCCAGTTGCGTATATTTTTGCAGAATAACGGGTTTATTTTCAAGGGCTATCAGCCACGTTCTGAATAGCAGAATAAGACCGGCCATTATGGCACCGCCTATGCTAAAATACAAAACAGTATCAGTTGTATTCCCTACAACTAGCGACGATACCAGTAAAATAGCAGAACCAACAGAAATAATCCACCCCAGCAACTTTAATATTGTATTTAGTGGCTTATTTGATTTTTGAAGCTTCCGTTGTTGTTGTGCAATGTTCTTCTTAAACGTATGCGCCAAAGTGAAATAAATGGTAATCAGGATTGTCAGAACAGATATTAATGCACCGTAAAACAATGTGAGAGGTTTTATGTAAACTTCCAGCATTTCGGTTCTGACAATATCGTTCCAAACCCGGTTGAGGGCAATAAATATGAGCTGATTATACAACACTGAAAAAACAAGGCCAAGCAAAACGCCCAGAACAAGTGTGATACCAGATTCAAGCAATAACAACCGTTTAATCTGTTTAACCGGTATTCCTACTGCAGACAAAGTGCCTATCTGCTCTTCCCGCTTGTTCAAATGGAAGGATACCAAAAGAATGACCAAAATAAATCCGGCCACCAAAATAAAAAAGCTCAACCCAATAAACAACTGCCCAAAATCAACGCCGTTGCGGGCAGCATAAACTGCATTGGCTTTAACCGGTGTCAGGATAAATCCTAGTTGAGCCGGATCAATACCGACAGAAAACTGTTGTGATATTTCTTCGGGGGATTCTTTTAAAAACAAGGAAGTAGCAACACCAAACCGGTTGCCCCAGAGTTTTGAAGCCGTAGAATAACTGATAAAGGCCTTTGGTGATCCTTTATAATCATCCCAGTATTTTTCGTCTTTGTCTCTGATGGCATCAAGTTTAATGGGAACGCCCGTCTCCCAGTCCCGGCAATTGCCAACGTCAGACAGCCCGGGAATATCAGGCATAAATGACGGATCAGCAAATATTCCCTGCATAGGCTTAATCTGCCTGACCGCGAACCTGGCGGAGTCGGTTGACAACTCCCGTAAGGGACCTACTAAAAAGTACGTTAGAGTTAGTGAATCTCCCGGTCTTAGACTGAGATCATCAGCCAGCCATTGATTTACAATTATTTCATCATCATCAAGCATTAAATTGCTCATTGATCCAACAAAAGAATACGGCGAAGATCTATGATGATAACCAATAGAGTTTACAAAGTATGTAAGACCTGGATTGGCATTTGGAAAGACATCAACAAGTTGTTTGTCGATGAATACCCGATCTGATGACAATTCATAGATACCTTGTTCCTGCGATTTTTTGATTTTTAATCCCGCATCCTTCAATGTCAGATTCTTCTGCAACTCATCAGGAGTAAGACTCTCTTCAGAAAATAATGTTACGTTAATTTTGTTTTCTGTTTCAACGTACTTTTGCAGTTCACTCAAATCAATAAATACATTGTAAGGTGCAGTTTGAGAATTACGTAGATTAAAGGCTCCTAATTCTTCTTTTGAGAGAATTTCAGCAACGTGTACCCGTATTGATGTCATTTCACCTTTTTCAGATACAAACGGAGCATTAGCCGGTATCAGAGAAGCCTTTTCAAGCCGTAGTAAAAACTGATCACCTTTTTTAAGGTTTAAACGTTCAGCGGTATTGAAACCAATAGAAACATTCCGTCCGGAGATCACCTTGTGAATATCAAAACCTGCAATTTGGTTAAAGCTGCTGTCAATACCCAGAATCTGAACTTTGTTTAAACGGAATCTGCCACCCTCTCTAACTGCTGCTCCTTCCTGTTTTAATAAAGGAACACCTTTTAATCTGGCAGCCAGTTCCTGCGTAAAATATCTGTCTCCCGATGTTAAAGTCTGTGTAGTATTACCTAATCTGAGCATTGCAATATGCTCCAGACTGTATTTTACAGAATCACCTACGATGAGCGCTCCGGTAATAACCATGGTACTAACAATCACTCCGGCCATTAAGGAGAGATGTGACCTAAAGTAATATCTGAAACTTTTTATGGCAAGCTTTAAGTAATTCATATTATTTCTCCTGAACCAGTTTGCCTTTGGTAAGCCTGTAAACTTTCTGCATTCTGCCGGCCAGTTCCATGGAATGAGTAACAACAATCAGGGTTGTTCCTGTTTTTCTATTGATTTCAAGCAAAAGATCAATCAGTGCTGAGGCATTTTCTTCATCCAGTGCTCCGGTTGGCTCATCGGCTAATAACAATAATGGTTCATTAATTAATGCACGGATAACTGCTGTTCTCTGGCATTCTCCTCCCGATAAGGTTCCTGGTTTATCATTTCGCCTGTCCCACAAGCCCATATCTTTGATCAGGTTTTCTGCCCTTTCAACACTTTCTGATTTATCTTTAACCGGTAAAGTTGGAATCAGAACATTTTCAAATAATGTGCATTGTGGAAAAAGATGATGCAACTGAAAGACAAAACCTATGTTTGAATTTCTGAATTTCTGTAGTTGTTCGGTGGAGTAATTTTCAATATTCTGCTCATTGAACAGTACTGATCCCTTATCCGGTTTATCCAGAGAACCAATAATGTTCAGCAGGGTTGATTTACCACTTCCTGAAGGACCGGTTATCGCTATAGCTTCACCTTTCTCAACATCTAGTGAAAGTTCGTTTAAAACCTGGTGATAATCGTGGGCACCGGGTGTACCAAAGCCTTTTTGAATCTTATTGAGTTTTAACATTGTGTTGTTTTCTAAAACCCCCTAAGGTAATTAAATTTTGGCGTATGTCAAACCCAAGATATTCTAATCCTCGTTCCATATTTTCCAGGCAGCTTCTGCCTGACCATGCAGCATTTCGAGTCCGTTTTTCACACTGGCACCTTTTTCAATACCGTTACTCATGAATTTTGTGATTTCAGGATTATATACCAGATCGAAAAGAACATGATCCGAAGTCAGTGCATTATAAGGAATATCCGGACATGCATCTACCTTGGGGAAAGTGCCAAGCGGGGTTGCATTTATGATGATCAAATGGTCTTTGATCATTGTTTCATCTATCGCATCATATCCGATCTCATTTTCCTGCAGCTCTTCAATTGATGCGGAAACAAACGTAATATTATTTTTCGTCAGTACATGTTTCACTGCTTTAGAAGCGCCGCCGGTTCCAAGTATAAGAGCTTTTTTGTGCTTTTCTGAAAGCATCGGCATCAGGGAATTCTCAAAACCGATGATATCAGTATTATAACCAACCAGTTCAATTCTGCCACTCTCCTCACGAATAAATTTTATGGTATTTACTGCGCCAACTTCGTATGCTTCATCATCAATATCATCAAGATACTGCATAACCTGTTGTTTATATGGAATGGTACAGTTCAGGCCATAAACTTCATGTTTGTAATCCAGTATTTCAGGGAAACGGTCAATAGAATCCAATTCAAAATTTACATATTCATGATCCGCAAGCCCTTCTTTTTCAAATTTCTCAGTAAAATATTTTTTTGAAAATGAATGTCCTAACGGATATCCAAGCAAGCCAAATGTTTTCATTGTTTATTTATTTAGTATCATGTATCAAGACGCAAGAATCATGATACAGTTTTAAATTCTGTAATAGTTACGCATTGCTTTTTGCTGCCAGTTTTTCAAGCAGCCATATTATGACAATACCAACCAGTGCAAATGCAATGGCCAGAATCACTTCATGATTAAATGCATCAGGAATGAACCAGTGATATCCTTCCACAATCTTTTCACCGCTGCTCTTTAATATTAATTCCCCTGTTGCGCCGGTTCTGTAAATCTCATTTTTCCACGGCCACAATATTCCCAACGATCCCAGAATAAAGCCTGTAAGTATGGCAATTGTCTGATTTCTGAACCGTTCAAACACCCAGGATAAAATATATGAGAATCCCAGCAATCCTATGCCGGCACCTGCAACAACAGGCAGAAGAACTTTTAAATTAAGAGTATTAACGGCATCTATCATCACCAGCTGGTAGTTTCCCATCAGAATTAAGACAAAAGACCCCGACAACCCAGGCAGGATCATACTACATGCTGCTACAATACCACAAATAAAGAGGTATAGCATACCCGTGTTTTCGGAAGCAGGTGTAAGAACGGATATGGCTATTGCAATACCTGTTCCTATCATAAAAGATGTAATTACCGGAAAATTCCACTTATCGATGGTTCTACCTACAAAATAGACCGAAGCCAGGATTAATCCGAAAAAGAATGACCATATGTAAACAGGATAATTCTTGAACAGAAAGTCCAGTAAATGAGCCAGGGATAAAATGCTGATTGCGACTCCCGCCAATACTGCAATTAGAAAATACAGATCCGTGCGGCGAATAAGCTCTTTAAAATCACCCTTTAAAAGCAGTTTTAATGCTTTAATATTAAACGATTTTATTGCATTAATTAAACGTTCAAAGATACCTGTTATAAGAGCAATTGTACCTCCGGAAACTCCCGGTATTACATTGGCTGCTCCCATTCCAAGCCCTTTTAAAAACAAAGAAATATAAGCTTTCATAATGTTAATCTCTAATTAGGTTATTTAATTACGGTTTTGAAGGCCGTAACGTTTCAATACGTTGTAAGCTTTATATAATCCAAGTTCACCGGCTTTACTTAAGTCCTTGTTGCCCTGTTCCAGATTTCCAAGATAGATATTTGTAAGGCCTCTGTTGAAATATGCTTCAGCCAGTTCCGGTTCCAGACGTATGGCTTCAGTGTAATCGTTCAATGCAACTTTATAATCCTTTAAAATAGTATGCACAATACCCCTGTTATACCATGCGAATGCAAAATTCGGTTCCAGTTCAAGAACTTTGTTATAATCGCTTAAAATAAGATCATAATCCAGAATTTTCTTTTCCGTCTGAAAATCAGCAGTTCCCTGACCACCTGTCAACAATTGCCGTCCATTGTTATTGGTGTTGACGTTGGCGTCCGGGGCTATCTCATTCTCTATGGACAGGACAAATTCCACAGTTTTATATCTAAGTGCTGCCCGGTAAAAATAAGCGATAGCCCAATCTCTCTTTATTTCTACAACTTTATTCAAATCCTTAATGGCTGAACTAAAATCTTTAACCATATCGTAGTTCAATGCACGCTCCATATAACTGATGGCACTGTTTGGATACATATCAATGCGTTGTGAAATGGTTTCTATGGTCTGAAAATGCTCATCCACCTGTTTTTCGCTAAGTGTCTGATTATCGTTTGTCAGGTAAATAGTTTTATTAAGACCGGAGTTTCTGTTGAAGCTTTCGATCAGTGAAACATAATAATTTTGCCTGGTTTTAAGCTTAGGATCATCCGGATAAAGGGATAAAACAAATTCTTTTTCAAGGTCTATAACAATGTTTCTGTTTTGAATCTGACCACGAATATTGCTGGCGAATTTGCTTTTTTTGCTTTCATTAAAGATTACGATCTTCTTAAAGTTAATGATGTCAGTATCTTTTTTATCAGGGGATTCATCTTTTTTAGTCAGATTAACATTTTCAAGCTCTTTCTTATCGTTTTTCTTGCGTTCATCGGCTTTAGCTTCAATGTTATAGGCCATATTAATATCTTTCTGCATGCCACTCTGGTCTCCCAACATCTGACGGGCTTCGGCCCTTGCATAATATGCAGGTGCAAAATCAGGATATTTATTAATGACACGATTGAAATCATCTATAGCATTAAAAGCATTACCTAATTGATTATGTATCAAGCCTCTGTTAAAAAGAGCTTTATAATTATCAGGGGCAATATTCAACACCATAGAGAAATCTTCAACAGCACGGTTATTATCCATTATCTCGGAAAGAATTAAACCGCGGTTAAAGTAAGCATCTGAATTATTGGGATCAAGTGAAATGGCCTTATCAAAATCGCTCAATGCGTCCATATAGTCTTTCTGGAAATACCTTGTTAAAGCACGTTTTAAGTAATGTATGGGCTCATCGGGTTCTAAACGCACAGCCATATCAAAATTCTCTTCAGCCGCTTTATATTTCTTCTGTTCAAAATCTATCCTACCAAGATTTGCATATCCATCAGGATTATATGGATTTAGTTCAATTACTTTCTCAAAATCAGGAATAGCCTTTAGCGTATCATTCATATCCAAATAAGCATTCCCTCTGTTTAAATAAGCTTTTGCAAAATCGGATTTTAGTTTTATAGCCTCTGTATAATCCTCAATAGCATCTTTATAATCTTTAACAGCCATTCTACTTATTCCCTTATTCATAATCAAGGATGAATTGTTAGGATCATATTTGAGACCTGTAGAAAAATCCTCATTTGCTTTTGAATACTCACCAAGCCTCAGGTAACATACTCCCCTTAAATTGTAGACATCAACCAAGAAAGGATTATTTTCCAGTGCTTTATCACAATCCTGTTTTGCCCCAAGATAATCATCCAAATTAAACTTCGCAAACGCCCTGAAATAGTAAGGCTCTGGAAGATATGGTTTTACCATAATAACCTGATTAAAATACTGAATGGAGAGAACATAATCTTCAAAATCCAAGGCATTTTGCCCGATTGCTAGTATGCGGTCGGTATTAAGCTGCGCCTCTGCAGGCAACACAATACCCAACAACAGAACAAGTAATATTTTCTTAATTCTATTCATCTTATAAAACAGAGCAAAAATAAAAGAATTTTTACGAGTTGCTAATTAAAATGTGTTAATTGAAGGCTTTCAGGGGAATACAAAAATACCCACCGGTTAGGATGGGTATTTTATATTTGTATTTTAAAGTTTATTTAATAGAAATCCTCCTGTTATATACCTTATCATCGGTTTCAACTTTAAGAATGTAAATTCCGGAAGCTAAACTTTGAAGGTTAAGTGTTTCCTTCATACCTCCATCTGCACTTTCATTGTACACCTTTTTACCATTCAAATCAGTTACCTGAATTTGTTTTATCTTTTCGTTATTTGCTAATTCAACCGTGAATAATCCATTTCCCGGATTAGGATATACTTCAAATGAACCTGTCTGGTTTTCATCAATTGCGTTGCTGACAGTTACCATTAAGATTCCGTCAGAGCGCATTTTTGATAAATCCCATGCAAGTCCTGTTCCCGGAGAAGCAGGGGAAACTGCATCAAAATCTCCTGTATTGGCCGTTGATTCAATAACCTTAAAACTATCACCTACTTTATAAGCACCGCCTTTATTAGTTACATATAAAGTACCTCCTAAATATACTACTGAAGATGAAACCAGTTTATCAGAATTATTTGTAGTATTATTAACTGCAACCGCAAAATATGAACCAGGTTGAAACCTAACAAGGTTGTTTACCGTTAAGTATGAACCTGATAAGCCTGAGCCAGCTTGCAAATATCCGCCTGCATTAATGGTGACAGCTCCCCTAATGGAACCTGTTCCCAAGAGTATGGCACCATTGTTAACTGTTACGGCACCTGTTCCCGTCGCGCTTCCGCTGGTGTTCGAAACAATCAATGAACCGCCATTAACATAAGTGCTTCCGGTATAGTCGTTCGCATTCGTCAGGGTCCATTTACCTTTTCCAAATTTATATATTACCGCTGATCCGGTGATTAAGCCGTTAAAAACGGCATCACCATCATTATGTCCAACGCTCCATACATTTGAACCAAGAGTGGAAGCAGTAACACCACTAAGTGTACCTAATTTTGTCGTTCCTCCTTTCAGATTATAGGTATATAATTGTCCGTTAAGATTAACATCTGCATTACCAAAACCATAGGTATTATTAATACGAAAATCTCCTCCGTCTCCATCGGTAGTAATATTAATTGTCCCAGTGAAGCCAGACCAGTCTCCGTTTAAATCATTTCGGATCCAGGGAGAAAAAAGATTTAATGTACCAGAACCCAAAAGTTTACCTGTAAGGGAGCTGCGACTATCAAGCAATAAATTGCCGGTTTGCCCCTCTTCAACCAGAATATTCCAGCGACATCCATCGGTATAAGAATATGAATTATCATTCATTGCCAGTGTACTGCCATTTCTGAAAACAACGGTATCTCCCAATCCATCAATATTTGCAGCATCTTCGGTTAGCCGGATAGATCCCTTTTCTATAACAGTAGCGTTGTGAAAGTTTTTTGTTTTTAACACAAGAGTGCCTGACCCATTTTTAATCAGGTTTCCGGTTCCTGTAAAATAGCCGCCAAATGTTACTGTACTGTTTAAAATAGATAATTCACCGTTATTGGCACCTATGTATACATTTCGGTCCGTCGTCATCTCGCCTGTCCCGACTATTTCCAGAGATCCTCCGTTCAACTGAAGGTTAGTAGCAGCATCTGTAGACGCACCTATCGGACTTGCATATCCGGCATTGGCAATATTTAATACCCTGATCTTACCTCCTTCAATTTTAGTTTTACCTGTATAAGTATTATCAGTCAGAATAGTTATAATCCCTGAACCTTTTTTGGTCAAACCGGCATCTCCAGTAACTGAACCATTACCGGATAAAAGAAAAGTACTACTGATATCTATTGTAAGATCACGCACAGCATAGTCGCCCTGAATTTTAAGAGCTTTATTGACTGCGTTATCGTTTATTACCACAGAATCTTCTCCGATAAAATAATCTGCCTCACCATTATTAGACCAGTTCAGTTTATTAAATACGTCCCAATCACTATCTACGGCACCTGTCCATTCAACTTTTCCGGGAGCACGGGTAGCATCTACCGTAAGTACAAGTTTGTTATTATCAAAGCTCAAAGAATGAGGGATGCCCGGAATTCCAGTAACAGTAATATCCGACAGATTTCCATTCAGGGAACCTGAAACTGTTGCCAGTACATAGTCTCCAGCTGACAATTTGCCATCCAGACGATTAATATTGATGGTAGTAGTGCTAAAATTGAGATCACCATCTATTACCAGAATATCATTGGTTTTTGTTGTGCCATCAACATCGTCGGAGAGATCCCAAAACAAGGTAGTTTCTTTTGCAACAGAAAGTTCCTTATTAATGAATAGTGTGTCAGCTGTTCCTTTGGCATCACTTATAACAAGATTGGTATATGGTTCAAGCTTCAAACCATTATTATATGTGCCATTACCTCCTGCAGTTGCAAATCTTTTTACAAGTACCTGGCTATTTTCCAACGACCCATTTATGATTAACGATCCATCCCAAACTCTGGTAATACCTGTGTAGGTATTACTAGTATTGATAGTTAATTTACATCTTCCGGCTTTGGTAAAATCAGTATTGCCAGTAATACTTCCGGTTCCGCTAAAAATATAATCATCTGGAGATATCACCCTTATATCAGACGGAGCCACATCACCATCAACGGTAATGGCTGTTGAATTATCACCGGAAATGTCAAACAATACACTATCGCCATCTGCAAAATTCACATCAGCAGAATTGTATGTCCATGATGCAGATGTTCCGGCATCCCAGCTCCCACTCTTCCATACTTTTTGACCCGGCAGCATGATCGGTGCGGGTGGAACCGAATCCATATCGTTTCCTATAAAAAATCCCGGATGTGGTGGCTGGTTATATGAGTTGGGCTGCCAACCAATAGCAGCTCGGTACTGCGGGTCATTCATCAGGGTATAGATCTTAACTGATGTAGGATAGGTTGTTGTATAAATTCTCAAGGCAGAATTATCAGCTGTTCTCCAAACGGCTTCTTCCCGCCAGTCACCTAAAACATCAGCGCTTAATGCAGGATTTCCTTTGGTCCAGTTATCCGATCTTGTACCATCAGCTCTTAGCAGCTGCGTATTGGCACCGTTATTATATTTTGTAATTGTTCCAATTCCATAATTGTCGTACCATGCATGATCCAGCATTTCCCTGGACAAATCACCATCCCACCAGATAAAGAAGTTCATCGATCCGGGAGGTGAAAGGTTGGTAATTGCATCTCCGGTAGAACTAAGGAATGGGAATCCTGAAGGTCCCCACATTTCCATACCAGGATAATCTGGTGTAATATCAGCACATCCGGCACGTCCCATGTCCCTGCCAATGTTTTTGTAAAATAAAATCTCGCCTGTACCTGCATCACGATAGTCTCCCCCGGCATAATTCTCCAAACAACCAAAAAACTCCAGTCCTTTTCTGTACGGATTAATATCACTTAAATGCTGAGCATCACCATGTCCCAGTTTTGTTGAATATAATCCCTGTCCGTTATCATTCATACACATCGAACCGTACATAACCTCATCACGTCCATCATCATCCACATCACCTTGTGTCAGGTTGTGATAGCCCTGTCCTGCATAGTCCGGATGACTGTTTGAATCAAAATACCAGTTTTGTGTCAGAGAACCATTACTGTATTTCCACGAAGCCATAGCAATACGCTCATAAATACCGCGGCTTATAACAATACTTGGAGTTTTGCCGTCCTGATACGCTACAGTAAACATACACTTTGTTGACCTGTGACCACCGTCATCTTTTCCCCAGTCAGTAATCGGGCCGCGGTGTATATATTCTGCTCTGGCCAGTTCTTCACCAGTCATACCATCCAATACCGATAAGTAATCAGGTCCTTCCATACGGTATCCCACCGATGAAATTGAATAGCGGTAATTCGTTTTACCATCACCATCCACATCACCCATCTGATTTCCGACACCGTCAATAAAACCTTCCGACGTACGTAGAGCTACCTCTGCTTTTCCGTCACCATCCAGATCCCAAACAAGAAAATTAAATTCCACAGCATTGTAAATATTTGGTCCCATGTTGACAGCCCAGATAAATGTACCGTCCATTTTATACGCTTCAAGATAATGGTAATCGGTGGAAGATATATCCATGTTTAAAGCTAATCGCTTAACGATGATCTCATATTCCCCATCACCGTCAAGATCTCCGACAGATGCGTCATTCAGTTCGTATGTGCCGTATCCTCCGTTGATCTTCCTTACGGGAATATCCTTATAATTTGTAGCCCATACCGAAGCTGACTCATTCGTATTCTTTTCAACGCCTTTAATCACAGGTCTTACCTGATAAACGCTACTTGTTGTTCCCGATGCATCAAGATAATTGCTTACGTCTGAAATTGGTTCAGTATTCAATAATGAGCCATCTTTATAAAGATTATAAGCAACATCTTTCATCTCATTTGCCAGTACTCTCCAGCTTAAAAATACACCAGAATTAGTTTTCACTGCTACCAGTCCGTGTTTAAGATTTTCCATTTGTCTTTGAGAAAAGACCGGACGTGTTAAAACGATTGATAAAACAACAAGGAGAACAACCTTAACCTTTCTTGTAAAATTTAACATGTTGTGGAATAATATTAGTTAGATTTCTATGTTTGATTCCAAAAGTATTTGTCCAAAATATCGAATGATTAAACTGATCTATAGAATCAGTGATTCCTTTTCAGAAGCAAACATTATACCATTTATTAAAAGCCCTCAAAAATAATGAATTAATAGTTTAAAGAAAAGATTAAGTGTTAAAAATACAATCTTTGATGCTTTTTAGGTTATTATCAATAATTAAACTTTCTTTGAAGTGAAGGACAAAAGCAATTAAATTTCCGTTATTATGCATAGGACTATTCAAATAAAAACTTTAGGCAAAGAGGTATTCAGATTATTCTTAATAGCATGTTTTATAACCCGCGTTTCCTTATCAGAAGCAAAAAATATTATGCTGCAACAATCAGAATATAACGCCTATTTGTATATGTATTTTAGTGGCGACGAGACCAGACTTGATGACCAGCAGATTTATTTTGCGGTCAGTAAAGACGGCCTCACCTGGGATGACCTGAATGAAAACAACCCGGTTCTGACATCGGTTCTGGGTGACCAGTCAGTTCGGGATCCTTTCATTTTAAGAACACCGGAAGGGAATCATTTTTATCTTATTGCAACAGATCTGGATATCAGAGCAAGTAAATACAACGGAAATTGGGGACTCATGGCAACGGAAGGCAGCAATTCAATCATGGTTTGGGAATCTGATGATCTTGTAAACTGGTCTGAACAGCGAATGGTTGATGTTTCAAGTGCGGTTCTGGCGGGAAATACATGGGCCCCGGAAGCAATATATGATGAAACTGAAGCCAAATACATGGTGTTCTGGTCAAGCCGTGTTGCAACTGACAACTATGCAAAACACAGAATTTATGCTGCTTATACCCCGGATTTTGCCACTTTTTCTGATCCTTTCGTATATGTCGATACTCCCAATGGAACAATAGATGCGTCTATTCATAAAATCGGAGATACATTTTATCGACTTATTAAAGATGATATTGTACTTAATGTCAGTTTATCATCGAGTAATGAGTTAGTCGATCCAAACAGCACCTACGCTTCGGGTAATGCATTTGTGAAAATTCAAAACACCGAACTGGAAAGTTACACCGGTGGTTATGAAGGACCAACAATGTTTCAGTTTAACGGTGAGGATAAATGGTGCGTGCTGGTTGATGAATATGTAAACAGTCGCAGAGGCTATATTCCTTTTATTTCGGATGATATATCTGCACCTAACAGCCTTTCTTTAATGAGCGATGGAGAATATCTGATGCCTACAGGAGCCAAGCATGGAACAGTAATACCTATAACACAGGAAGAATATGATGCCTTAATTGCCAAATGGGCCGTTAAAGCGCCGGATGAGACAATCGTTGATGATCCGGTTTTAAATTATGATTTTAACGAGACTTTAAATAATGCACTGGTTGTGGATAAATCAGGAAATCAGCATAATGCATTGGTTTATGGCAATGCGACTTACGTTAATGATGCGGGAAAAGGTCAGGTTCTTTACCTGGATGGATCATCTGAAACCTACCTTGCTTTTCCTCAGGGATTTTTTGATGGTCGTAGTAAAATGACGGTGAGTATGGATATTAAACCTGAATCGGATGCAAATTATCATTTTACATTTACGGTTGGGCTGAATACATCAAAATACATGTTTCTAAGAACAAGAGATAATGAAATACGTAACGCAATAACTACCCAAAGTTACTCTAAGGAAGGCCAGGTGCTCACAAACGGCTCGTTTAAAGGGAAATGGGTCAACGTTAAAATTGTCATGGATGATCATTTAATGTCTCTTTATCTGGATAATACCCTGGTGGATTCAAATGCCTTTGTAAGGTCAGTCAGTGATCTGGGAACGAATTTGATTGGATACCTTGGCAAATCATTTTACGCGGATCCTTATTTCAAAGGCTATTTTGATAATGTTCGTGTCTATAACCGTGCGTTTACTGCTGAGGAAATATCCTCAGGTTTATCTACAGGTTTGGATCAACCACAAAACAAAAATACAAATCCGATTGCAATCAGTGTTGAAGGAAATAAAATGTTGGTTGCTATTGAAAATAGCGCCGAATTGAATTCGGTTGTAAAGCTGCTTGATATTACCGGCAAAACTATTGTTAGCAAAGATGTATATGGCAACGCAGATAATTGCTCTTTAGATATTCCGGATGGTTTTCACGGCGTCTGTATTGTTTCTGTAAAAACCGGATCACAACAAAGAACACAAAAGGTTGTTATTCCCTAAGATTTTATTGGCGTAATTTCTGACAAGAATCAGCATATCTGTACTTGTTTTATAAACTAGAGTTGACTTACTTTGCTTGTTTAACAGAAAAAGTGTTGAAAGGTCTCGGAGAACATATTCCCTATGAACGCAGAAAATTTATTCACAGCCTGATAATCCCGGTTGTTTTTTTACTTTTTTGCTGGTTGGCAAAAACCTGGGAACTGGTAACCGGATCCTCACTGGCTCATCTTGGTGTATATCCACGAGAAATTAAAGGTCTTTGGGGAATTCTTTTTATGCCTTTTATTCATGGAAGTATAGGGCATATTGTGACCAATTCTATTTCATTTCTGCTTTTGGCAACAGGTTTGTTTTACTTTTACAGGCAAATTGCACTCAAAACGTTTATTTATCTTTTTTTTATTGCCAATGCATTGTTATGGATCTCAGGTCGTCCGTCGTGGCACATTGGAGCCAGTGGTATTATTTACGGTCTGGGGGCCTTTTTAATCATTAGTGGTATAATCAGGAAACACATCGGTCTGGTGGCAGTAGCATTTATCATTATTTTTGCTTACGGTAGTATGTTCTGGCATATTTTCCCTTTAAAAATAAATGATCCGGTTTCATGGGAAGGTCACCTGATGGGTACACTTACAGGAGCTGCTTTGGCTGTTATATTCAGAAAAGAAGGGCCACAGCGTGAAGAATGGAACTGGGAGGAAGAACAGGAAGAATCAGATAATGAAAATGAAGAACAAAATACGACAATAAACTACATAATAACACAAGATAAAGATGATAAACCCAGTTGAACTCAAACGTGGATTTGCCAGCGATAACAATGCAGGTGTACATCCACAGATATTGAAAGCATTAGAAATTGTGAATCAGGGACATGTTGTTGGCTATGGCGATGATCCTGTTACGAAAGCGGCAACAGAAAAAATCAGAGAGATTTTTAAAACGGACTGCGACGTATTTTTTGTATTTAACGGAACCGGAGCAAATATCGTTTCATTACAATCAGCGACACATTCGTTTGAGGCTGTTTTTTGCACGTCAACAGCACATATTCATGTAGATGAATGTGGTGCACCTGAAAAATTCACAGGAAGCAAAGTTGTTGCTATTGAAACACCGGATGGTAAACTTACACCTGAACTTATCAAACCTCATTTACACGGTTTTGGTTTCGAACACCATTCTCAGCCCAGGGTTATTTCCATCACACAATCCACCGAAATGGGAACAGTATATAAACCAGAAGAAATCCGTGCTATTACTAAACTGGCTCACGATAATAACATGGTCGTTCACATGGACGGTGCCCGACTGGCTAATGCAGCAGTTTCCCTTAATATGGATTTTCATGAGTTTACAGTAGATTGTGGCATTGATATTCTGAGTTTTGGAGGAACTAAAAACGGAATGATGATTGGAGAAGCCATTATCATATTTAATAAAGAACTTTCACATTTCACTAAATACTACCGTAAGCAAGGCGCGCAACTGTACAGTAAAATGCGATTTGTATCTGCACAGTTTCTGGCATATTTCGAAGATGAATTATGGCTAAAAAGTGCTAAGCATGCCAACAAAATGGCACAAAGGCTGTTTGACAAGGTGAAAGATATCAAGGGAGTCAGAATAACCCAAAAAGTGGAATCAAACGGTGTTTTTGCTATTATTCCAAAAGAAGTTACACAACCGCTCATGGATACTTACTTCTTTTATTACTGGAATGAAAATACCAATGAAGTGCGTTGGATGACAGCTTTCGACACCAAAGAAGAAGATATCGACGGATTTGTATTAAAACTAAAAGAACTTTGTAAAAATGCAGGATATTAATCAGGAACTTAACAGCCTATTATCCGAAAAACATCCTTATGTATTGTATCGTTTTCCAAAATCAAAAACGATGCAATACTTTCGAATTGCCAAAACAACGATTCTGGATCATACGTATTCCGGTCTTACCGGAAATGGTTTTATTTTTGCTCCGTTTAAAGCCTCACCCCAGCATCCGGTTTGCTTTTTTGAACCGGAATATGAAAAGACATTCCCAGCCCATCTGTCGTTTTCGGTTGACCCTGAGAATCTGTTTACCATTGATTCAGACTTTCTCTCTACATCCCGGGAGAAATATGGTAAAAAGTTTAAACGAATCATGGATATTCTTAATTCAGATTCGGATATTCGCAAACTTGTGCTTGCTCGAAAATTCTTCCTGGGAACCACAAATATAGCGAATCCTGGCATTATTATGCATAATCTGAACAAAGCTTTTCCAAATTCATTTTTGTTTTTTGTCAATCATCCAAATCTGGGCGTCTGGTGCGGAGCCACCCCTGAGAATTTGCTTTCAATTTCGCATCAAAATGGTAAAACAGTTGCTTTAGCCGGAACACAAAAAATTGAAGACATGTCTCCCCTTAGCTGGACTGATAAAGAATATGAGGAACAGCATCTGGTGGAGATATTTATTGAGAAAAAGCTGAATGAGCTTACCGCAAATATAAAAAAATCAGGTCCGGAATCGGTCTTTACCGGTAACTTAGCACATCTATGTACAAATTATAGTTTTGAGATCGATCCTGTGAATTCCGTCAGTTTGTTAAAAGCACTCCACCCTACACCGGCAGTATGTGGATTGCCTAAACGCCAAAGTCTGCAAATTATCTCGGAGATCGAAGGTTTTGACCGGGAATATTATGCCGGTTTTTTGGGCCCTGTCAGCAATAACGGAGAACATCTTACCGATGTTTACGTCACTCTCAGATGTTTTAAAATCTGCAAACAGGGTATGGAATTTTTTATTGGTGGTGGAATAACCAGACAATCCATCGAGCAACCCGAATGGGACGAAACTGAAAACAAACTGGAGTCCATTTTGCCTTATATCGGTTAAAATTCAAAATAAATTAATAACCGTCTTATCTGCCCTATCAGTTTTTATCCAACTGTGGTCAGAGCCTTAAATGCTTCATATACAAGAAATGCAGGCCATACCATGGCCTTTAAAAAACCAACTACCCCCATACCAAAACTGGTTGCATGAGAAATAAAGAATACAGCGGCACCAATAAATCCAAGTCCGTAAACTGCTCCCGAAGACGCATTACGTGACGCATTCCTGGAATGACTCTTTGAGTTGTGATCGTTCATAATGTTTTAGTTTACAATGTTTTGCAATTTAGTATTTTTATTTAACATTTGGTATTTCAATGCTGTGAAGTTTTTTAAAGGTTCATTTTATTATATCCAAATCACTTTTTATTAGAAAAAGGTATCAAGACTGTTGGGAAGAATGTTAATTTCTTTATTTTTATATTTTGCAATAGTGACTTAAAACAGCTAAATTTGCCAACTGATTGATTACAGGACAAATGGATTATAATTCAACACGAGAAAAATTGAAGTTACCGGAATACGGAAGAAATGTTCAGAATATGGTGAACCATATGATGACAATAAAGGACAGGGATGAAAGAACCCGGTGTGCATACGCTATAGTATCAGTAATGGGAAATATGTTTCCGCATTTAAGGGATGTATCTGATTTTGACCAGAAATTATGGGATCATTTATCCATAATGTCAGATTTCAATCTTGATATTGACAGTCCCTGCCCGTTGCCAACCGAAGAGACTTTACATAAACAACATGAAAAACTTCCATATCTTGAACAGGATATACGCATAAGGCATTATGGTAAAAACATTGAAATGCTGGTGGAATATGCCTTACAAATGGAAGATCCGAAGGAAAAAGATCAGTTGGTATTGCTGATTACTAACCATATGAAAAAAATGTTTTTGCAATGGAACAAAGATGTGGTTACTGACGCCAAGATCTTCGATGATTTGTATTTGTTATCAGAAGGAAAACTGGCTTATTCCGAAAAGGATTTTAAATTGGTGGATCCCAAAATTGTTGTCAACAAACAGCGTAAAAAGAAGAATCCCAATAAAAAATAACGCTTAAATTGCTCTGAATGTCAACATTCGTAATTGAAGGCGGGAATCAGTTAAAAGGCGAAATTATTCCTCAGGGAGCTAAAAATGAAGCCCTGCAAATTATTTGTGCCGTATTACTGACTCCCGAAGAAGTCATCATACACAATATTCCTGATATTCTCGATGTCAACAATCTTATTCAGTTGTTAAAGGATTTTGGAGTAACTGTAAAAAAACTCGGAGAAGGTTCATTTTCATTTAAAGCAGAAAATATTGACCTTCAATATCTTCAGTCAGAAACATTCAGATCTAAAAGTGCTTCTCTGCGAGGTTCTATTATGATTATAGGTCCTCTCCTTGCCCGTTTTGGCAAAGCCTACATTCCGAAACCCGGCGGTGATAAAATAGGACGACGCAGGCTTGACACACACTTTATCGGCATTCAGAAACTGGGTGCAAAATTTAATTTTGAGTATAAAGATAATTTCTACAGGGTCAGCGCTGATCGCCTGAAAGGAGCTTACATGCTGCTGGATGAAGCATCGGTTACCGGTACGGCCAATTTATTAATGGCTGCCGTTCTGGCTGAGGGCCTAACAACCATTTACAACGCGGCTTGTGAACCCTACATTCAGCAATTGTGTAAAATGCTGAACAACATGGGTGCAAAAATATCCGGTGTAGGATCCAATCTGCTCACCATTGAAGGAGTAGATTCCATGGGAGGCTGTACGCATACTATGTTACCCGATATGATTGAAGTTGGCAGTTTTATTGGACTTGCTGCGATGACTGCATCCGAAATTACACTTAAAAATGTGTCTTTTGATAATCTCGGAATCATTCCTCAGCAGTTTAAAAGACTGGGAATAATTTTCGAACAAAAAGACGACGACATTTATATTCCATCTCAGTCAGGCTATGAAATCGAAACCTTTATCGACGGTTCCATCATGACTATTGCCGATGCCCCATGGCCCGGCTTAACTCCTGACTTATTAAGTATATTTCTGGTTGTTGCCACCCAGGCTAAAGGGAGTGTGCTTATCCATCAGAAAATGTTTGAAAGCCGCCTGTTTTTCGTAGATAAACTGATTGACATGGGGGCGCAGATTATATTATGTGATCCTCACAGGGCAACAGTTATAGGACTGGAAAAAAGGGCACGATTAAGATCATCAATAATGACGAGTCCTGATATACGTGCAGGTGTTGCATTGCTCATTGCTGCACTCTCAGCCGAAGGAACGTCAACCATTCATAACGTGGAACAGATAGACCGTGGATATCAGGACATTGACAAGCGCCTGAATGCCATCGGAGCCAATATCACCCGGCTCCCCTAATTGGTCTTGTATAATAATCCATTGTGAATCGCAAGACGTAATAGTAGTATTTTTTTGCGATCTATGATTAACCAACTACATATTATTCATTATTTATTACTGTTGTCCTGTAAAAGCTTCAGAGATTCCTCACTACACTCGGAATGACAGGCATTTGCTGGCTGTTGGGCTTGAGGATGGGTTGGTTTGCGTGCGACAGATTTCCAAACCAACCCATCCTCAAGCCTCATTTGAATCTAAAAGACTGTCATCCTGAGCGTAGTAAAATGAAGCGAAGAATCTTTAAGTAATATTGATTTTTAGCCGGACAACTATGATTCTTTATTATTAATTATTAATCTTCCGTTGTAGCAAAATAAAAAACAAAAAGAGGTCACCTTTGCGGGCGACCTCTTTGGTTTTGCTGTACTGAGTTCCTCTATATCAGTTCGATACTTCGTTTTACAAATTTGTTCAGGTCCTCACCTTTTAGCATGTTATTGGATAACAATGCAAGGTCAATGAGTTGCTTTACGAGTTTGTTCTTCTGTCCATATTCATTCAGAAGCGTTTCCTTTTTCTTTTTCAACTCATCCAGTTTGTTGCCAACATCGTGTAACTCTTCTTTTTCTGCGCTTGGAATTTCTTCGTCTTTCTTCCCTTCTTTTGCTTTTTCCAGCTCTTCCTGACGTTTCGCCAACGTTGAAATCTTACTTTTCATTCCTTTCAGATCTTTTTCAAGATCTTTGTCTTTATCTTCGTTGATACGCATTACAAGCGGATGGTTGGCATTTATTACCAGGTTGTAATTATCCGGCATATCACCGTAAAAACTCATTCCTCCCTGAAGTTCTGCCATATCCTTCATGCGGCGCATAAATTCATTCTGAGTGATCAAAACCGGTGAATCATTCTCTCCCATAGCCTCAAATGTTACCAGGAAGTTGGACTTACCACGTTGTGGCAACTGTCCATGGAAAATAGGTGTCAAATCAAGACGGTCCCCTTCAGAGAGTTTCATCTCCTGGTGTTCATCTTTTGGAATCAGTTTTTCCACTACATCACCGTCTACACGCACAAAACGGCTGTCCTTTAATTTGGTTTCAAGATGATTAATAAAGTGAGAATCCAGTTGGCCGTCCATTTGCAACACATCGTACCCTTTATTTTTAGCAGCTTCAATAAACGTAAACTGTGCATCCACATCGGTTGCATACAAATAAACCACTTGTTTATCCTTATCGGTCTGGTTGTCTTTTATAATATTCTGATATTCCTCAAGCGTAAAATATTTTCCTTCTGTATTTTTAAGGAGTACAAATTTTTCAGCCCGCTCGTAGAATTTCTCTTCCGTGATCATGCCGTATTCAATAAAGATCTTCAGATCATCCCATTTTTCTTCAAATTGTTTACGGTCATTCTTATAGATCTCATTCAAACGGTCAGCTACCTTTTTGGTGATATGGCTGCTTATTTTTTTCACATTGCTGTCACTCTGCAAATACGAACGGGATACATTTAACGGGATATCCGGTGAATCGATCACACCATGCAAAAGCGTCAGAAATTCAGGCACAACTCCTTCAACAGAATCAGTAACAAATACCTGGTTGCTGTATAGCTGAATTTTATTTTTCTGAACTTCAATGTTCTTTTTCAGTTTCGGGAAATATAAGATACCGGTCAGATTAAACGGATAATCCACATTCAGGTGAATGTTGAACAGCGGATCATCAGCCATAGGATACAGCTGTTTGTAGAATTTCAGGTAATCCTCATCCTTGAGATCAGCCGGCGCTTTTGTCCAGGCCGGTTTCGTATCGTTGATGATATTATCCTCATCTGTATCCACCTGTTTATCTTCTTTCCATTCTTTTTTCTTACCAAAGGCAATTTCAACCGGCAGGAATTTGCAGTATTTTTTCAGCAGATCTTCTACCCTGCTTTCTTCAAGAAATTCCTTATTATCATCATCAATATACATGACGATATCTGTTCCACGTCTTTCCTTTTTAACGTCGGTCAGTTCAAATTCCGGACTTCCGTCACATTCCCATCTTACGCCCTCTGAACCATCTTTAAATGACTTTGTAAGGACTTCCACTTTTTTAGAGACCATAAAAGAGGAATAGAATCCCAATCCAAAATGACCAATGATGGCCTGTGCATCATTTTTATATTTTTCAACAAATTCGTTGGCACCGGAGAATGCGATCTGATTAATATACCTATCAATCTCTTCAGAAGTCATTCCGACACCGGCATCAGAAACAGTAAGGGTCTTTTTCTTTTTATCAATGCTGACCCTAATCGTCAAATCACCAAGTTCTCCTTTGAATTCACCTACAGAAGCAAGTGTTTTTAACTTCTGTGTTGCATCCACAGCATTAGAAACGATTTCGCGCAAAAAAATCTCGTGGTCGCTGTATAAAAACTTTTTGATAATCGGGAAAAGGTTGTCCGAGCTAACCCCTATTTTTCCTTTTTGCATATTGAGTAATTTTTTAAATTAAACATTCAATTTTGCGCTTCTTTTATCAAAGAAAGTGCCATTGCTCAAAACTGACAAATAGACATTTATAACGTGACAATTTTTGCATGGGATCATCTCAAATGTGACAATTCTCCATTTAGGAGAACAGGTTTTATAGCAGTGCCTGTTTTCTTAACTACTAAAAATAATTACCTTCGGTGACAAATCAGACCTGAATGTTCAAGCAAAAGAAAATACGTAAAGAAGAACTTCTGCAATCTTTTGGAAAGCCATCTGCTGATGAAGTTGATATTGACTTAATAGCAGCGTTTTTCAATAAAAAAGATAAAAGCGATACTTATCATGTCATTTCATATAAAACCTGTCTGGACCTTGACCTGGATACCTTGTTTCAGTATCTGGATAGAACCACTTCACCCGTTGGCAAACAGGTTTTGTATGATAAACTGCGCACCATATATTCCACTGAAAATAATAAGGATAAAAAGGAAGCCCTGATCCAAAAATTTATGGACGATCCGGAATTCAGGGTGTCGGTTCAATTAAAACTCAATAAGGTAGATCATAAAAACGGGTATTACATTCCCTCACTGTTTCAGGACGAACATCTTGAACCACCCCGTTGGTTTAGTGTCATAAAATTTCTTTCATTTACCAGTGTAGCATCATTGATTCTGCTGCCTTTTAATATCAGCTTCCTGTTTATTGTGCTGGCGCTTTTTGCGGTAAATACGGTAATCCATTACTGGAATAAAAATAATCTTTACCAGTATCTGGGATCCATACCACAATTACTTAAACTGAATGCTGTTGCCAGAGATCTTTATCAATATAATGATTTTAAATTTATTGACGACAAAGTCCCTCAAGCGCTTTCTGTCCTGAATAAAATCAGAAACCGCATGTCGTTTTTCAGACTGGAATCGGGACTGCAAAGCGAAATACAGGCAATAACATGGGGCATACTGGAACTATTTAAAATATTGTTTCTGATTGAACCGCTGTTGCTCTTTGATGTTCTGAAATTACTCGACACACGTCGCGACGAAATAGAAACACTGTTTACTTTCACCGGTGAAATTGATGCACTGATTTCCATTGCATCACTCCGAAGCGAACCGGATCAGGTTTGTATTCCTGAAATATCAGACAAATCACAAATAATTGCTGACTCGGTATATCATCCCCTGATAGAAGATTGTGTGGTAAATTCTATTAACACAGGCAACAAATCCGTTCTGCTGACCGGTTCAAACATGTCAGGCAAAACCACTTTTATACGCACAATTGGCCTGAATGTGATCACGGCTCTTACCTTAAATACCTGTTTTGCAAAATCCTTTATCACATCCCGTTTTGCGGTTTCCTCTGCCATCCGGATCAGCGATGATCTGCTGAATGATAAAAGCTATTATTTTGAAGAGGTTCTTACCATAAAATCCATGATTGATGCATCTGTATCCGGAAAATCCAACTTTTTTTTGCTGGATGAAATTTTTAAGGGAACCAATACGGTAGAACGCATTTCTGCAGGTAAAGCCGTTTTATCAGAACTGAGCCGGAATGGTAACCTGGTATTTGTCTCCACACACGATATTGAATTGACAGATTTGCTTCAGGACAGTTACGAGTTGTACCACTTTAGTGAACGTGTGGAGCATTCCAATGTGGATTTTGACTATATTCTGAAACGGGGAAAACTAACGCAACGCAATGCTATCCGAATTCTCGAAATTAATGGTTATCCGGAATCGGTTATAAAAGAAGCCGTTACCTTATCACAGAATTTTGATGAGATTTTCAGAAAGTCTTAACATTTTATGTGAAAGTATTATTGGAATTTATCTACAAGAGACGATCTTAGTATTTTATTTTACCGTTTTCGTCTTCTGTCTTTTATTCATATTTCTCGCTGATAATAACAGAATAGATCGCGAAGTTTCGCAGATTTTAATCCGGACTTCATTTCTAATTTTTCAAAATAGCTACATGTTTTTTACAACCCCAAACAAAAAAAATTGTCTTTTAAAATAAAGCAGAATATTACGGAGTAATCCAAATTTTATGTTTTGCGTTCTTTTCAACCTCAGTTCACCTCCATTTACTAACAATTCACAGTAAAAAAATGCGGCTTATCAGTTTCTGGTTCAGTAGATGAAAAGCTGTATATAATTTTGATAAAAAACAAGGATGATACGTTTTCTTATTCTGGCAATTTTCACAATTTCTTCTGGAAATATTTTCCCAAAAGATTATGCCATTCTATCGGAATGGAAAACAGATAAAACATCGGATGGCATAAGTATCAGTTACCGATGGGTTACTATTGGTGATACACTTAAAACCCGCGAAATGAAAACTGTTTTGCATATATATGCGTCACCGGAAGCGATTCTGAAGCAGTTTAAATCGAATGAAAAGCTCAGTAAATGGACAGCCGGCAGTAGAAACTGTTCGGTATTGCAATCTTCAGAAGACGAATGGATTACCTATACGCTTTATGATATGCCTTGGCCGTTCACATCGAACGATCTGGTTACTTTATATCGTAAAACGATTCATAATAAAATCACACGCATTTTTATTGAAAGTACACCGGATTATATTCCTGAAAAGGCTGATACAGAGCGGATGGAACATTACCGGGGGCACTGGGATCTGATTCCTGAACCGGATGGCAGCACAAGGGTTGAATTTTGTACAACATCCTTTACAAAACCTGTGTTTCCCCGTTTTATTCAGGATCCCATATTACAGGAAATAATGATTGATTCTATGATAAAATTAAGAAAACAGGCAGAAGAAGAGTTATGATACGTAAAACATTCAGAAAAATAATATCAATAAATGGTGAACCCAAAACCATCGCAAGAGGATTTGCTTTAGGATCGTTCATTGGCATGTTACCTATTCCGGGATTTCAGATGTTGGTTTCCCTTGCAATTGCTGCCTTAATCAAGGTTAATAAAAAAGCTGCCTGCATAGGTGTTTTCAATACCAATGTAGCCACGGGAGCTTTTGTATTTGCCTTTAATTACTGGCTGGGAAAATCCATTCTAAACCTTTCACCACATTTTGTCATGCCGGAAAAGATTGGGTTCTCATTCATTTTTACAGTTCTGGAATCTGGCAAGGATGTGTTTCTATGTATGCTAACCGGTGGAATTATCACCGGACTTATCGCATTATTTTCTGTGTATTATATCACCATGTATTATTTTAAAGTCAAACAATATGCAACCAATAAATAAACCATATGCTGTGATAACGGGAGCCAGCAAAGGTCTGGGATTAGAGCTGGCAAAGTCTGTAGCTGCTCAGAACAGGAATCTGATCCTCGTGTCCCTTCCCGGCGAATCCATCAGGGAAAGAGCTGAAGAATTAATGAAATCCTTTAAAATAGATGTTAGATATTACGAAACAGATCTGACTAATCTTGAAAACATCAACGTTCTCAGCTCCTGGATCAAGGCTAATTTTAACATAGATATGCTGATTAATAATGCAGGAACCGGAGGTAGCTGCGATTTTACACTCAGTGAAACAGAATACCTGAACACTATTATGCAACTGAATATGACGGCAACGGTTATGCTGACCCGGAAACTTATTCCCCTATTACAGAAACAGGAACGGGCCTACATTCTGAATATAGCCAGTATGGCTTCGTTTGGTCCCATGCCTTACAAAACCGTTTATCCGGCATCTAAAGCTTTTATATACTCTTTTTCGCGCGGATTGTATGCCGAATTACGTCGCACTAATATCTTTGTCAGTGTGGCACATCCGGGACCAATGGCTACCACACCTGAAATCGCAGCACGTATCCGAAAACACAACAGGTTGATCAGGACAACGGTACTATCTCCCGAAAAAACGGCACAAATCTGTATCAGGCAACTGTTAAAGGAAGACTCACTGATTTTACCCGGTTTTATGAATAAAGTCAGCTGGCTGATTATTAAAATGAGTCCTGTCTGGCTACGGCTCCATATTTTCAGACGGTCATTGTTGAAAGAACTTAGGCCACAAATAGTATAAAACTGATAAATTTTCCTTATGTTAAATACAAAAGACGATAATTATTAACTGATCGAATGCAGAGCTAATGGAACAGATTCTTGTTACAGGCGGAACCGGTTTTTTAGGATATCACATTGTGAATGAGGCTATAGGTCAAGGTTATGCCGTAAAAGCTATTGTTCGCAAACACAGTGACATATCCTTTTTATCTCAACTGGATTGCCATATTATCTACGGTGATATTACTTCAAAACAAGACGTAACAGAAGCTGTAAAAGGATGCCATTATGTTATTCATTGTGCGGCAAAAACATCGCAAACAGGAAAATTAAATGAATTTATTCCGGTTAATGTAACCAGCACCCAGCTCATCATTGAAGCATGCCAGCAATTTAATGTTAAACGATTGGTTTATGTTGGAAGTGCCAACAGCTTTACCAACGGTACCAAAATACAGCCGGGAACGGAAGATTCGGGTTTTATACCGTGGCTTCAAAAATCAGGTTATGCCATGAGCAAATATATGGCTCAAAGCATGTTACAAAAAACCTGTAAAGATAAAACGATTGATGCAGTTATTGTGGCTCCTACTTTTATGATTGGGTCATACGATGTAAAACCTTCCAGTGGTAAACTCCTGCTACAGGGGCTTAAGGGCATTGCCTTCTATCCACCCGGAGGAAAAAGTTTTGTGAGTGTAACGAATGTGGCAAACGCTACAGTTAACGCATTAAAAAAAGGTAAATCTGGAGAAGCATATCTGTTGTCCGGTATCAACCTTACATATGGTGAGTTTTTCAGGATTGTTGGCAAAAACAGTTCTAAGAAGCAGATTTTAATAAAAGTACCCGGATTGATACTAAAGCTTGCAGGCTTAATTGGTGACTTGCTGACCAGTATGGGAAATGATGTGTCTTATAATTCAATAAACATAAGGTTATTGATGCTTTCTAATTACTTCTCGAACCAAAAAGCAAAAAAAGAACTTGGGTTGAAAGACACAGAGATTAACAGTTCCGTTCAGGACGCAATAGACTGGTTCACAGAAAATAATTACATTTGAGGATGCTCAATATCGATTTTACACATATTAATAAGATTTGGCTGAGACTATTTATCATTTACTTCGTATGCCTGTTAATTAAAGCCTTTGATCTTACGTTTGGCGGTTTCTTTGATATTACATTTCGGGGCCTGACATTTACAACATTTTTTCTGGGTTACTGGTATCTGGTCTGGCATATAGCCGATAGGATTGAAAAAACATTTCAGCGGGGAAATATGAACGGACTGACTCAGATTGTACTGCATCTGACTTACGGGTATTTTGTAAGTATCGTATTTAATATGTCTTACCGTATTTGGGATACAGCATTTTATGGGAATGGAGACGAATGGGCAAGGAATCGTTTACTGAATCCGGAGTTAACGGTGAGTCTGACCCTTTTCTATTTTCTCATTTACGTCACTAATCAGTATTTCAGATCGAATATCGCTGCAAGGGAAAAACAGATACGTCTGGAATCGCTTGAAAAGGAAGCTGCTGTGGCACAATACAGAGCTTTAAAATCACAAATTGAACCTCATTTTTTATTCAACAGTCTGAGTGTTCTTTCTTCTGTTGTCTATAAGGACGCAGATATGGCCAACAAGTTCATTATAAAATTATCGCGCACGCTTAGGTATGTGATAGAAAAGAATGAGCATACTTTGGTGAAGCTTCAGGAGGAACTGCAAATTGTGAGCGACTATATTTTTTTGTTGAAAGTGAGATTCGGAGAGAGCATAATATTTAATTATGAGATCCCACCAGAACTGATCCGTATCTATTCAGTGCCTCCTGTTTCCGTTCAGCTGCTGGTAGAAAATGCGGTAAACCACAATTCATTTTCTGAAGATAATCCACTGAATATTACATTGAAAATTGAAGATGGCAATTTAAGTGTCAGTAATAATATTTCGAAACGGACGGAAAAAAAAGATTCTACCGGGCTGGGACTGCTGAACCTTTCAAAGCGCTTCAAACTGGTTGCAGGAAAGGACATTCAAATAAAAGATGACGGGGAGAATTATACCGTAATTCTCCCATTATTAACCAGCGACTATAATACGGCAAGTTTGAAAAAACCAATACGGCAATGAATGTACTGATATTTGAAGATGAAATTCACTCAGCCAATATGCTGGTAAAATTACTGGAACAATATGATCCGGAAATCAGGATTGTGGATATTATCGGAAGTGTAGAGAATGGTATACATTGGTTTAAATCTCATCCCTTCCCCGATCTGATCTTTCAGGATATCAGGCTTTCTGATGGTGACTGTTTCAGCATTTATGAGGCCGTTCAGGTACCAACGCCTGTAATCTTCACGACGGCTTACAGTAGTTACGCCATTCAGTCCTTCAGGGTCAATAATATTGATTATCTCCTGAAACCTTATGACTTTAAGGATTTAAAGAAAGCCATTGACAAGTTTAAAGCAGTTAAAGCTTATCACATGCCTGTAGAAAATAAAATATTAAGGGAGATTCTGGAAGAAAGGAAAGCTATTCCGAGACAACGGATTTTGGTTAAAACAGGAGATAACTTCAAAACGGTACGGTGCAGTGACCTGGTATGTTTTTATTCGGAAGATGGATTGACCTTTGCCCTTACACCGGAAAACAGACGTTTGATTGTTGATGAGACTCTCTCAACGCTGGAAGATCAGCTGAATGCGGCACAATTCTTTAGGATAAGCCGCAAATTCATCGTTAATATTGACCATATTATAAAAATTACGCAATGGTTTAACAACCGGCTAAAACTGCAACTATCAGCTAATTTAGATGAGGATATCCTGGTAAGCAGAGAACGGGTTACAAAGTTTAAGCAATGGCTTAACCTTTGAAATTATGAATTTCTGTTGTCCGGTTAAAGCTTCTTCAGAGATTCCTCGCTTCACTCGGAATGACAGGCAGCTGCTGGCTGTTGGGCTGGAGGATGGGTTGGTTTTCGAATCTGTAGAAAACCAACCCATTCTCCAGCCCCATATGAACCTAAGAGACTGTCATTCTGAGCGTAATAAAATGAAGCGAAGAATCTTTAAGCAATACTGATTTTTAAACGGATGACAGTAATTATGAAATACGGATTAGTAATGACTGATATACATTATGTCAAATCCCCTGTCCGTCTTTGACGGACACCCCCATTTACAAAGGGGGACGTATTAACCCGCAGTTGTATGTGCCGTCCTCCTTTCCTGAAAGGAGGTGTCCCGACATGTCGGGACGGAGGATTTAACCGGATACTGAACAAGTCGAAGTTCTTCATTCTTCCTTATTCATTCTTCACTAAAACGAGAACTCGTTTTACAACGTTTTTAGCCCGCTGAAGGATTAATTCTTTAAGCCAGGGAATAAGTGAGGAATGCCAGCGCTGCGGGTGGAAGGTAAACATAATCCGGTCAGGCAGTCTGTCCTGTTGAATAGCTTTAATGATATCTTTAGTGGAATGAAATACCAGACCTTCTCTCTCCCATCGTTCCTGATGCTCCAGGATCTTATCACGTACACTTACCTTATAACCGTCCCAACGGCGACCGGTATCGGTTAAATATAAGACCGTACTGAAATCCACATCAAAGTAGGGTTCTCCTGTAATGCCGTAATCGTGGTAATCATAGATTTGCCACAATGTGCGGTTGTCATATTTACTTAAAGGTGCACCCTCAGCAACAATAGTCTTTACAGGTGCAATGGTTCTCAAAAGACTTAGATTTGATTTAAAACGATCGATAGCTTTACTGAAATTACCACCGGATTCCGTAAGATCATCATAATGATAACCAATTTCGTGGTTTAGAGACTTCAGTTTTTCAATGACACCTTTCAGGTTTAACTCCTTTAAAATTCTAATATAAAAAGTACCTCTTATATTGAATTCATGAAGGATTTCAGCTATGTAAATTGTATTTCTTAAATTTTTCTCTGAATCAAATCTTAGGGTGACCGTTTTAGTTTTTTTAGTAGTAATAAAATCTGAAAACACCTGAAAATCATATCCTGCCTGCACTAATGCATTCAGTAGTTGTTGATATGTTTTTAAGGTGAAATCCATTTTTGGGGGGTGACGGGTGAAAAGTTACAATTGAATGGTGATCTATTGCATTAATGCCTAAACAACGTAATATCTGTAACTATTTATTCTACAGTATTTAAATATTTCTTGCAAATAAAACCGATTCGGTCTCTTCTACAAGTTTTTTGTTTCTTGTCAGATTTTGAGTATGCTGTCTGTAATAGAATAAATATTCAGGAACAGATAAAATTGTCTTCCTTTCTCTTATTTTCAAAAATAAGTCCAGACCATCCCTACATGCCACATGTTTTGAATATCCACCAACCTCTAAAAGTGTTTTCCTCTTAATTAATGAACATGCACCATGTGGTTCTTTATCTTCATTTGAAATATAAAAAACTTCGTTTCTCCGGTTCTTTTTACAGGTAACTTCGCCAAATTCGTTTGTCATGTAATATCCCGGAAAAATCCAGTCAGTATCGGGATATTTTTCAGCATAATAATATAATATTTTTAATGCATCAGGATGCAATATATCATCAGCATCAAGCCTGATCAGATAATCCCCGGTACTTATTTCGACCGCTTTATTTGCCGATGCAATCAAGCCACAATTTTCCTGGTAAATAACTTTTATTTGCGGATGAATTTGTGAGTACCTATAAATCATTTCTCTACTCTTATCGACTGAACCATCATCTATAATGATAAATTCAAAATCGGTAAAGGTCTGATTTAATACAGATAGGATGGCTTCGTCAAGAAATAATCCATAATTATGGTTTAACAGATATAGTGAAATTGGAAGCATCTATTTAAATCTGTACTGATACTCAGGATTTTCCTTCATTATTTTTAAACTCTTAGGGTAGTTTTCGATGAACCAGGTTACAAATTGATCGGACTTGATAAACCTACTTTTCATTTTTTCCGATTGTTCTTTAAATTTGTTGGAGTCCAGTTCTGTTAATAACATTTCAACATATTCCAGTACTCCTTTTGATGACTTAAACTGTCTCAATATCCCGCATTCCTGTTCAAGCTTTAGATAGCACATCAACGGCAAACTGTTTATGTATACAGTTGGAACTCCTAAATAAGAACTCTCACTTGCCATTGTCCCACTTTCGCCTACAAACAGTTTTGCCATAGCCAAAACATAATGAATTTTTTCAGGTGCAATATCCAAACGATATTTTTCAAATTCTGAGTCTAATTTTTCCTCTGACGAAATCAACACAGAATATTTTTTTTCCAGTAAACTAATCAGTTTTCTCTTTGCTTCTAAAGTTAATCCCTTTTGTCCAATATCATGATGGGCATTCCACGAGATAAACCGTAATATTACAAATGGCTTATTTATTCCTGTAAGTTTTTCAACTGAAAATACGTTTTTATTTAAATATATATCCTCCATAATCCCTTTGAAACGAATCTGCTTTTTACCAAGATTATTTTGATAAGTGTCTGGTGTTACAATAGTTTTAGAAAAAGGATATGTAAAAACCTTGTGAAATTTATCCGAATGTTCTGTATCGTTAAATGCGATATGAGGTTTTCTGAACAACCATGCAGTTTGAGCAGCATAAGGAGAACTAAAACTTACAAAAAGATCCGGTTTTGTTTTTCGAAGACGTTTAAAGAATAACCAATCCGTTTTAAACATGTAAAACAATTTACCCAGAACAGAATTTTTCCCTTCGCCCCTGTCAAAATATTCAATTTTATAAAAATTCAGTAAATCTTTAACCACATCTCGGTTTCTTGCCGAAACAGTCACAGAATGATTCTGTGATTTGAAATGATAAATTAGTTTTCTGAAATAGTGTACATGCCCAGGATGCCCAATGTCAATAAAGATATTCATTAAAACGTAATTTCAATTGAAGGATCCCTAACTACAAACCTGAATTTACCCGACTGTAAGGGTTCTATTTGATTTACCTGCTCAATATCGAATTTTATACTATGCATGGTTTTATTTTCCCAGTGACTAATAATATCATTCTGAATATTCTTACTGATTAGTTTAGCTGAAACCAATCTAAACAAAATGTGATCTTTTTTGTCCTGTATCACCTGGAATTGTTCAATTCCTTCAACATATTTAAAGTATGTTGTAAATGTTTGAGCAATAAGCATTTCTCCGGATGGCGTAATAATTATATCATTGTTCCTGCCGATGATGCGTTTAAAGGTTTTGAGGTTTCTTCCACATTCACATTTCTCCGGACCTATTTCAACATAGTCCATGGTATCATACCTTATGAATGGTGTAGCGGTATTGACAAGGTTGGTAATGATTAATCTTCCAACATCTCCTTCTCTTGAAAGAATACTACCATTGTCATCTATTACTTCACATATTCCCTGTTCCTCGGAAACATGATAACAATTATGTGTTGGACATTCAAAAACATTAGGCCCATTATCACAACTATAAGAATCAAAAATTTCGCACTCAAATTTATTTTCTATCAATTCCCGTACTTCCGGGAAAAGAATATTTCCGGTTGTGTTTATTCCTTTTAACTTTATTTTTTCAACATCCAGATTTTTCAATTTGTTTGCGAAGTACTGTAATGGATCAGGATAGCATCTTAAATAATCCGGTTTATATTTATACAAGAGGTTTTCAAACTCAATAGTTGACAGATCGGAGTATTCTGTGGCGAAAAGTTTTGTCCTGTTTATTAAGTCCTGATATTTTTTAAGTTTAGATTTTCTTTTATTCTGAGTTACTTTAATCATTTTATCGCCAATACTATATCCCATCCAATCCCACCCTCTCAAATTAGTGGCAAGATTGAAACCATAAGCATATGGCGTAATATAATACCGGGTCTTCAATCCAGTTGAACCACTTGACTGATTAAATAGGTATTTAGACTTTCTTTCTCCAAAAGAACCGGAGTTAAAGTTTTCGACCAACTGCTGCTTTGTTAATAGCGGTATCTTATTTAAATCTGATAATTTTAATATAGAATCCGGATTAATATTATGCTGATCAAATAGATTTTTATAATACGGTATATTTTCATACGAAAAATTAATTAAGTCTATTAACTTTTTTTCCTGATATTCAACAATTTCTTTTGTACTCCAATACTGTGATTTTTTTAAAAAGTTCAAAGAACTTGCAACATTCCATCCTGTAATTTTATCTGACACAGGAAGAACAAACAGTTTTGAAAAGAAGTTATAAATTGTCATAATAATTCCTTTGACGTAAATTTATCTAAAACTCTCATATACTGTATTTTTCGAATAAACTTCTTTTGATTTTTATCTACCAACTGCATATTACCTGAGACTTTTGAATTAAGATATCCTTTATATAAAGCCATACCAAAAATTCTGTTTTTCAACGAAAGCTTTAATACTTTTAATATCAGAAACTCAACAGGATATCCTCTTTTATAGTAACTTTCACCCTTTTTATAGAATAAATCCTTTTGTCCTTCTCTAGCCAAAGCTCTTTTTTTCCCCAGATGGTTGACATGTAAATTGAAAAATGTACGTGTTTTCCACCCGTAATACATTGCAAGATATTCATCAAGACCATCCCAGCCATAAATAGGTTGTATGCCACCAATTTGTTCGAAACACTCTTTCCTGTAGACTTTCATTGCCCCACCTGTTCGCCAGTAAGGTCGGGATGAGGTCAATATTTTTTTACCATCTACAACTGAATATGTTAGTCCACTTGAAATTCCCAGTTTGGGCAAGTGTTCAAATTTTTTCAGCTGGTATTCAAAAAACGTTATATCATCAATATCCAGATCACCGTCCAGTTTAACCAAAAAATCATAAGAATCATCTTCAACTGAATTTAGACCAATGTCGAAGTTATAAGCAACATGTGCTCCAAATTCAACTTGAGATTTTTGAGATGAAATTATTTTGACAAAATCATGTTTTTCGGAATAACCTGATAATATTTTTAACGTATTATCGGTTGATCCATCATCAACAATAATCCATGTTACAGGTAATATTGTTTGTTTAAGAACTGAATCCAGAGTTCTGGTAATATGTTCAGCCTCATTATAAACCGAAGTGATAATTACGTATCTATCCGGCATACTTTTGAAAAATCTCCTCTTGAGACATAAAAATATTGTTTGAATCAGTTTTTAACCAGGTAAGATATTCATCTATTAAATCAATGGTTTCCTTAGATTTATGATATCTATGGTGAAATAAAATACCGCGGGTATCAATGCCTTGTAATGCTATCGTTTTTGATTTTAATTCTTCAAAAGAATAGAATATACAATCTGTTTTATCATTAATGTATTTCTTAATAACACTTAAGGCAATATCAATTTGAAACAACCGGGTACCAGGCTTTTTTTTCAGATGATATGACACCTTATGGCCTGCGATTATTTCTTTACGCAACAGATGACCTATAATATAAAACGCTTTATTTTTAAATTTATTAGACACTCCTCCGTTTACAACTTGATAATTAAGATTATCAATAGCTTTAATACTGGCCTTATTCCTTGCACCAAATGGAAAGGTAAATGCTTTGAACCACCTGTCGCCAAACTTATCATCCATGATTTTTCTCCCGGCTTCAATATCCTTAAGCTGATCTTCAAATGTTCTTTCTCCGCCAAACTCACCTTTCCGGAGTTTTCCATATACAATTCCCTCAAAATTCAGTTTATGATCATATCCATGCTGCACGATTTCAATTATCCCTGGATTTTGTTTCTTTTGCTCTAATAGCCAGGTAACAACTTCATCTGAAACATTAGCAGGTTCAACAGCGTGGCAAATTGGAATCCCGTGTTTAATAAACACATTTGTCAGATTAATCAAACTCTCGTCCAACGAACCTCTTACATCATCATTTCTAAAAAAATAGGTTGTCTTTTTCATTTAACCTCTTACATTTATACGCAAAATATTGTAGCCAAGATATGCCAGGAACAGCAAGCTAAGATAAATAGGAAATAATTTTCTATACTTTGGTTTATTTTTAAGCTCCACTATCCCAATCGACATAAAAATAATCATAAAGGGAACAACCGGATATTGAAATCTGTAATGTACTGCCGTTCCTGTAATAGCGATTACAACCAAATATCCCCAGTAAAATCCATATATAAAAAAAAGTTTCTTCCATCGTTTTCTGAATAACCACATGCCTAAAAAACCAAAAAAATAAAGAATATTTCTGGTCATTTCATTTGCAGCCCTATACACAACTCTAATAGATGCTTTATGCTTATCCGAATCAAGATCGTAGAAATTAGGATATGGTGCTATTATTGCACCTGATACAATAAGTGGCAACTGTGAAAAACTAAAGTTATAATTATTCTTTGCAACCGTTCGCCTGAAGAAATTTACCTGAGTCTGAGATTCTGCACTGGATTGTGTTTGTTCCACTTCCAGTAATAACGATGAATTTAATATAACAATATAAAAAAACGCACCTCCGATTAATACGGTTATTATTCTGCGAACAAATGAACGCTGACTTGTTATGGTAAAATAAGTTACAAAAATTGTTATACTAAGCATCCCTAAAAATGTTCTGAAAAAGAAGAGCGCCATAACCGACAATACAGCTATGCCAATATTCAGAGCATTAACTTTTTTATGTGTTAGATTTGTTGCGGAATAAAAGAAAAGGATGATAATAAACACCATTACCGTTTCTTTTAAGTACATACTGCTAATCCATGAACTGGAGGGTATAAAGGCAGCAATATACGCAACAATGCGTGCATATTCATCGGTCAAAATTCTTTTAACCGATACTGTTAAAAGGATAACCGTGAAAGATCCGACTACACAATTCAATAATTTTCCAATGAACACAGCATCTCCAAATACATAATATACCATGCCAAGGTATAAAGGAAATCCATAATCACTGGGTGCAACACCGATACTCCTCGCAGAAATATTTAGTCCTGACTTTAACCGTTCTGCAATTAAAAGTCCTACATTATGATAATGCTTCGTATCAATAGCATCCAGCTCAAACGGCAGGTAGTCAGGCACGTAAATATAGGTTATGCCATTTTGAAGAACCAGAAAAATTATTCTTGTAATGAATGATAAAATAAATATCCTGATTAAGAAATCCTTCCAGTTTAGCTTTTCAGACAAATTGAGCGTTTTTTTCAGAACATAGAAGAATGCAAAAAACAGGATAAATAGGTATAAAAAGGCTTCCATCGGCATAAATAATGCAGGGAAAGCAATTTTATGAATAAAAATAACCAGGAAAAAGAATACGGAGATTTGCAGATTATAATCTGCGTTCCAGTATGAAGCCCCTTTTTTCTTATTCCTTAAAATATTTATTTTTTGAATATTTTCTGGCATTCAGTATTTTGTGTAAGTGCATAAGTATATAAATTTCGCTTATTATTTGCGCCGGTATAATATAAACAGAGAAATAAGCACCTGTCTTGAAAATTGTATTTCTCAGATAAGCTTTTATAACCTGTTTTTTTGATAAATTAATCTGAAGTAAGATTTTAATTTTGGAAACGACTAATAAGTCCTTTACTGACCTGTAAGTTTTGTATGTTTTTTTCTGTTGGTTTCTGTCATGTATCGCTGATGATGCAGGTACAACTCCAATCTTATATTGATGATAGTGACAACGAGCCACATAATTTTCATCTTCCCCGTAATGGTTGAATAATGGTTCAAACAAACCTACAGTTTTTAAACAAGATGTATTTATTAACCATACGGCCGCATTTATAAAATCAACGCTGTAAATATCCTTCAGCTCATTACGAAAAGCATCATGAATAAGTCCAGAGCATTTATCAGGCAAAATATTATTTAAATAATTCCGATCAATTTCACCATAACCTGAAAAATGCAGCGGACTTACAATCCCATATTCTGGATTTTTATTTGCTACTTGTATTAATCTGTTAATTGCATTCTCTTCAAGCCACGCATCCTGATTCAACAATAAAACAAAATCAGCATTGTTATCCAAAGCCATTTTCATTCCTATATTATTTGCCTTGCCAAATCCAAGATTTTCGCCTGTTTCAATAACTTTGACTGATGGGAAATTATTCCGTATTTTTTCCAGTGTACTGTCAGAAGAACCATTATCAATAGCTATTATTGTGTGATCCTGAATTTCAGCATTTGTAAGGCTGCCAAAACATTTTTCAACCCATTTTGAACCATTATATGTAACGACAATTGAAAAAATCATCATGCAAATATTTTAGTAACAAAAATTCGAGGTATGGATAAAGTTATTTTTATGACGGAAATTATATTTCGGGGAAACATGCAAAATGAATAATATATATATTTAAAATAATTAGTAATAAATGTTGAAAATTTGAGCTTGCCTGGATAGGTTATTGAAGTATAGTATATATATGACTTAAACCTACAGTATGGAAAATTAGCGTTTATTTTCTTAACCCATTCAAGCATATTTAAATCTTTCAGTATCAAATCAGAAGTTACCCAAGATGATATGCCCCCTTCATTTTTGCGATACACCCCCATTACATCACTTAAAAACTTTATTTTTCCATTAGAACAAAGTAAAATATATAAAGCTCTATCACCGGATATTATATTTTGTGGAAGATCTACATTATTTCTTAGAACCTGTGTTCTAAATACTATTGATGCAGTGTGAAAATATCTGGCTTCGATAATGTCATTTATTGTGATTACACTTGGAACATTATCTCGAAACAAATGGGTTTCTTTATTTGCTGAAGAATAAATTACATTAACTTGATGAGCAATTGCTGAATAATCATTATGAATCTCTAAAAAATCTACTTGCTTTTGCAACTTATGAGGATCCGTCCAGTAATCATCTCCTTCACATAGGGCAATGTACTTTCCCTTTGCTGCATTATATGTTATCTTTGATACTATTCCATTACCCTTAGACTTTTGATTCTCTTTTTGAAGAATAGGTTTTATTACATCCGGACATTTAGAATAATATTCTTTTATTATTTCTTGTGTCTTATCTGTTGAAGCATCATCATGGACTATAATTTCAATTGGAAAGCTAGTTTGTTGCATCAGAAACCCATCTAATGCATCTCTTACATATTTTTCATGATTATAAGTTAAACAAATAATACTAAGAACAGGTTCCATCAGAGTGGTTTAATTTGTTTATTATAAGGTTTTGCCGGATTACCCAACACTTTTAGTCCTGTTGGAATACTTTTTATCACATTTGAAGCCATGCCTATGAAGCAATAGTCTCCAATTGTCAAATAATTATTAAATGTCGAATTAAGTCCAATAAAACTACCGTTACCAAAACTGTTATTACTACCAATTACTGAATGAGCTGCAAAGAAGTTATAGTCCCCTATTTTTGTATCATGGCCAATAAGTGAATTAGAATGGATAGTACAATGATTTCCTATTGAAGCATTTGAGTTTATTACTGTATAGGCCATAATGGCTGACCCAAAACCTATTTTAACGCTTTGACTGATAACTGCACTGGGATGTACAAATTTAGCAAAACGTTTTAATGGTATATTGTAGCTGTTCAGTAATTCTATCCTCTCTCTTATTAAATCGGGTCTGTAAAGCTGATAGATAAATTTGATGTCTTCATATTTTTTATACTTTTCATAAACCTCTGTTGTTTTTGATAATACTGGAAACCCATTTATCTCACTCCCATACTTTTCGTCATCAAAAGCAAATCCTAAAAATTCAACTTCACCTGTTTTTTTTTGAGCATCATAGATTTGTTCAGCAACAACGACTGCAGAACCTTTACCACCAATTATAATTATTTTTTCCATTCTAAAACCATGTTTAATATTATGTCCATATCTTTAAATGTGTATCGTTGATCAATCGGTAAGTAAACAATATTTTTTGTTATATAATACTCAGTATCACTTTTTGAAGCCCAGTTTAATACATTAGGCCAGTATTGCGGAACAAATACCCTGTTTTTTATTAAATGATACCTGAGCTTTTCACCGTCTATTTCACTATTTAAAAATGGATAAGCAAGCGGAACTTTAATATCACTAATATCAAAAATATTAGATAATCGATTTAAAGAAGAAAGCTTATCATTTAGATACGAATAATTTTTATTACGCATCTCCTTAATATATGAGAAATTAGTATTTGAATAAATACTTTTGGATAAATCTGATATTTTTTTAAATCCTGCCACATTTATGTTTCTTTCATTTTCTAAAAAAGAGTTAAATCCCATTTCAGGTGATTCTTCCAAACGCAAGAAAAGATGCTCCGTTCCTTTTATAGATGTATCCTTTTCTAAAAATGAATCTATCTTGCGATTACAATATAACAGTCCCCCATCTGGTAAACCTGTAAATTTCCTTGGCGAATAAAATGTTGGAAATTCCCCAACGGGAGGTGTAAAAAGAGCCTGGGAATTATCTACGATACTATTCTTATGCACTAAGGCAAGCTTTTCCAAATAGTCCGATTTCAATCCGAAGTAATTAATATAAAGCAACCAATCATCACATTCCAATAAATTATTAAGAACTGGCTCAAAATTCTCATCAATTTTATAAAATGAAAACTCTATTTTTTCTTCAATAATAATATCTAATATTACATCACATGAAAATAACGGGATAAAAAGTTTTTTTATTTGATATGCTTTAATGATATACCTTAAACAACTTCTGCCCGAGTTTAGGAATAAGGCATTTTTATGCAAATCTGTATTATGATAACAGTCAAATTCAAAATATCCACCAATACCTTTCATTATATCAAAATATAGTCTTCTAAGTATTTTCTTATTTCGGTAATACTATTAAACATCATAACATCGATTATGGATAACCAAGGTACAAATGAATTCTTAAACTGATTATATTTAAATTCTCTACTTTTTAAGAATTTCAGTTCGATATTGTGGCTTTGAAAATGATCGTAAGAGTATAAGGTTTTTCCTCCAATGGAATTAATATACATATCTGCATTTAGTACTTTGCAAATATCTATAACCTTTTCTTCACCTTTAAGAGATTTATCATTTCCTAAATCTACAGAATTGTATATTTCAGTATTAATTTCTAAAAAACTGCAAATCGATTTAATCGAGTAAGTCAAGAATTGAGCAAGATTTGATTCGTTATTATTTAATATTGTTTCAACTAAAGGAAATATCGAATCAAAATTTGATGCTTTTGAATAGTTTTGCTTTATCGTTTTAAGAAGTTTAACCTTATTATCTCCAACTTCTATTTCATTGATATATTTGTTGGAACTTGCACCTTTTAAATTTAGTGTAAAGTAAATAGACTCGCCATTACTTAAGACTCTGTTTCGTGAGATCCAACCTTGTTTTATGTAATTAACATCATCATAAATAACAAATTTATCAACAGAATGAATCAACTGATAATACCCTATATAAGGGAAAAAATAGGGTTGCATAATTGCAACTTTCATTTACTTCTTTTTTTAATTAATTCTTGCTTCTTTAATATTTTCTTAGCCTTCAATACCATAGGAGGCCCAATAAATTTATTATCTTTAACTGCAACCCCCATGCCCCTGGCTGCTGCTTCTTTTGCTAAAAATAGCATTTCTTCGGCATCCTGTATCTCTTTCGTATTAGGCGAGAAATATGAATGAACCAAAGGGAGCTCTTTGGGATTTAATACTAACATACCCTCAAAACCTAAAATTTTAGCAACTTTTAGATTCTTCTCCAAATCCTCAAGATCGTGTACTTTAATATGCACTGTATCTATTGGGATGACATTATTGGCACGAGCCCCCATGGCAATCATAGAGCGTGCAGTGTAAATACTTGAACCATCCGGATCATGAACACCATGCAGGTCCGTTACAAAGTCTTCACAACCAAATGCTACAGCCACCACCCTTTTAGATGCCTGACAAATCTCCTGTATATTCATAACAGCAGCAGTAGTTTCAATCAAAGGAATAAGTTTAAATGTTCCCATTTTTACTCCTTTCTCATACTCGATTGTTTCCAGAAGTTTATCTATAAAATAGATATCCTGTCCTGTATGTGACTTCGGATACATAAATCCATCAATCCCGGGAATGGTTAACTGGCCAATATCTTTTAAAAGTTGTCCGCTTTCCCGGTCATTAATTCTAGGGAATACATGAAAATGTTCAAACCTCCCATTTTCTACATATTCTTTTATAGTATCTCTTGCTATCTGCTTATTCTCTACTGGTTGAACAGAATCTTCTAAATCCAATAACAGTAAATCTGCCACAGATCTTGAAGCACTATCCAGTAGTCTTGTATTGTGCCCAGGCACAAACATCAAACTCCGCATTAAAAAATCATCCATGGTTTTCTTTTTTAAGTAATACTTTACGCCTAAACATTAGTACATCTTCATTCTTTTGATTATAGGCAATAGTTTCAACATAAATGATGCCCCTGTCTTTTTTTGTTGAGGACTCTCTTGCATCCAAAATCGTTGATCTGCAATAAATAGTATCTCCTATAAAAACGGGTAAAATATGTTTAACACTTTCATATTCGAGATTGGCTATAGCTTTACCACTTATGTCCGGGACCGTAATTCCTACTGCAAGTGAGAATACCAGAGTCCCCACGACCAGAATTTCCCCATGCTGTTGTTGTTTAGCATAATGCTCATTTATATGAACCGGATGATGGTTCATTGTCAGTAAAGAAAAAAAGTTGTTATCACTTTCAAAAATTGTTTTTGAAGCTGCATGATAAATTATTTCACCTTTTTTGAAGGACTCAAAATATCTTCCAAATGTATTCTTCATTTTACGTTTTATTTTCCCAAGGGAAACTATCCCTAATAGGTTTTATGCCAATAAAATTACACAAATTAATATAACTTTTTCTCTCAGCAACATTTATAACTAACAGATCTCCATCTCTATTTTTAAAATAATCCAAAACATCTTCATTATGCTGATTATAATAATTAATTAATTCCTCTTTTTTATAAGGGTCATTTTCCGGGGTATTAAACAATGCCCTATTACCAATCCACGGTCTACCTTTAAAAATATAGTTCGCATTCATTAAATCTTCTTTAGTTGGTATACGTTTGCCATCTGCCCATAATTTAGAATGAAACCGGGTAATGGAATTATACCATTGCTCAGGATTATCTCTTATAGTTAGTATAAACTTACTCCCTGGGAACTTCCTATCTAAAAACTTATACGTATCAGGAAAGCTAAAAGGAGCATCCTGAAATGCTTGAGCCGTTTTGCATAATCGGTACAATTTTCTAAAATCGCGTTTCTGCCAATTTTCTAATAATAACTCCCCTGCTCTTTGATCTCCAACAATAATACCATGTTCTATCATTACAGACTTAAATGATGTTGTTCCTGTTTTATTTAAGCCAATACAAAAAATTTTGGTTTTACCTTTTACTCTTAACCTATTAATAATTATACTAATATTCTTAAAAGAATAATTATATAATTTTAAAGCTATTCTCCTTTTTTTAATTGTCATATAAACTTCTTATAAACCTATTAGATATTACTCTCCTGCCATTCAATTATTGTATTATTCCTCTCACATTATCCTTAATTTCAGTTACTAATTTTTTATCAGTTACATTTGATAAAACATAATATATTACAATAAAAATGGTGATTTGTAACAGTAATGAAATTGCAGGAGATAAATCAGCTAATAAGGGTAAAAAGGACATTCCAGCGGCAATAAGTGTGACTAAAATTATCCATTTTAGATCTAAAAATTGTTTCAACAGGCCATAATTAAATATTTTATTATTATAATATGTGTTTATTATCAAACCAATAAAGCTAAAAATTACTTCCCCAATTACAATATGGAGTACACTAAAATTCATCATAATCAACAAATTAATGAGTCTAAGTGAATTTTTAATAAACGTAATTTTAAGATTAAGATCAGATCTGCCATAGCCCAATAATGACTGTACATTCATTAAATGCCAGGGGAATAACATACCCGAAACACATAACCACTGCAGATATGGAACGGCCGGCAACCATTTTTCCTTAATTAAAAATACAATCAGTGGTTCCGCTATAATTCCTAATAATGCCAATACCGGAAAACTTATAAAACTCATTAAAACCAATGATTTTCGCATCGTTTTAATATACTTTTCTTTATCATCCTTAACTTTTGAATATAATGGAAAACTAATCTTTCCAATTGTTGAAGATAAAAAGCTTAACGGAAGATTTTGAAACCCTCTGGCTCTTCTGTAGTAACCTAGTTCATTTGCACTAAATGTTTTACCAATTGCCAGCGTATAGATATTATCAAAAAACGTTTTTGTTAATCGGGAGAGTAATACATTTGAACCATATTTCCATAAAGGCTTAAGCTCAGTCAAATTAAATTTAAATTTTGGTCTCCAGCTATGAAAAAGCCATAATCCTATGCTCTGCCATGTCATTTGTACAATTCTTTGTAAAACTAATGACCATACACCGTAACCTGCCAAAGCTGCCCAAATTCCTAAACCTCCAGATACAATTTTTGATGTCAATGTGAGCTTAAACTGTGTTTTAAAATCCAGTTCTTTTGAGAGGAGGTTTAAATGTATTGTACCAAATGCCTGTACAATTAATACTAAACCTAATACTCGGGTAATATCTGTTAAAACAGGTTCTTCGTAAAATCGAGCTATAACAGGTGCAATAAGGTACAATAACCCGAATAATAAAAAACTCATTATTAAATTAAGCCAAAAAACGGCACTTTCTTCATCAATACTGGTATTTTTTTTATTAATGAGAGCTATACCAAAACCACTATCTACAAAAACGGCAGATATTGTAATAAATACTGTAACCATACCAATGAGACCAAATTCCTCTGGTGTAAGTATTCTCGCTAAAACAATACCAATAATAAACTGTAGCCCCTGATTACTTAAAATATCCAGGGCAGTCCAAAATAATCCTTTATATGCCTTTTGCTTTAGTGTTGCCAACTATTGACTATTAATTTAAGTTGTGCCGCTAATTTTAATGACATTAATTTTGATCCATCATTATTTAAATGACCTATGTCAAAAGATAAATCATTTTTATAAAGATCAGGAAATCTTTCTGGTGATGATAAATCAATGATTGATAAATCATTATGTTGATTCGCTAATTCCTGTTTAATGCCTGATATCTGATATTTACTTAATCTTGGAGGAATAAGGAAAATTACTTTCACGCCTTTTTGATTTGATAATTTAACTATTCGTTTATACTCTTTAAACAGGATTTGAGAAGATTTTGATTCTACTTGATATTTTTCAGAATTATATTTTTTTCTGGTTATGAGATCAATTTGAGATTGATTAAATCTCTTAACTCTTTTAAGTAAGTGATCATAGTATCTATCGTGAATTTTAAGCTGATCTTCAAGAGGAAAAAAGCCATCATAATTTTCACCCAAAAACTGATTTTCTAAGTTATTAGTGGAAGTGATTCTACTTTTAATCTGACCTAATCCAAGAATATTGTTAGTAATTGCATACACATGAAAAAAACCTTGTTTCAATTTAGCCTTCAATGAAAGATCTGATTTCTCAATGTACTTTAAAGAAAATAAAGTATTATGAATATTTCTAAAATAGCTTTCTTTTGAAGTTTTGAAATTACCTTTTCCTATCAATTCTGGTACCCCTAACTCTATAACAACGTATTTAAGATTTTTAGAAATATCTGTTTTGATAAAATTCTTGTATAAATAAAACGATTCAGGAATAAAAGTTGCATTCGATCCTAAATTAAAACTCTGTAACGAATCTTCAAATACAACACTATCGATAATTTCAGGATTAATTTGCCTTAAAACCCTGCTAGAACCTATAAATACACATTCTGGTTTTATATTGTTGGTAGATAGATAATTGATTTTTGTTTTCCACGTTGTATTCGCCCAATAATAATCAGAAAAAAGCTTTGGAATATTTGAAATGATTATCAATCCAATAAAAAATAAAATAGCCGGTTTTATTATTGATTTCATAATCAGAACTGAAAATATATAAATTCCTGCCTTTCAGCACCAAATATTATGATCGCAAACACCAATGTATAGTAAGTTAACCACCGAATAGTTCTGTATTTGAAAACTGTTGAAATAGTATCTAATTGCAATCCATGTTGTTTAGACCGTTGTAACCATTCTATACCTAATAAGAACAACAAAAAGAATAACGTCTTCTTTTGAAGTTCGGGCATAGTAAAGAGCGAAATCGAAAAAATCTTATTTATATAATCAAAAGCCATGCTCATACTTTCTGCCCTGAAAAATATCCAGGCCAATGTTGTCAAGGTAAAGGTCAACAACATACTAAAAAATTCACCCGGCAAAGGTAAAAGCGTATGTTTCCCGGGCATATCAAGATGTTTTCTGTTTTGTTTAAACAATAACAGCGGTAAAAAGAATATGGCATTTAAGGCACCCCATGTTATAAAAGTCCAGTTAGCTCCATGCCAGAATCCGCTTACAATAAATATTATAAATGTATTTCTTACCTGTTGCCATTTTGAACCTCTGCTTCCACCAAGTGGGATATATACGTAATCGCGGAACCATGTGGAGAGTGAAATGTGCCATCGTCTCCAGAATTCTGCAATGTCCCGTGAAAAATAGGGATATGCGAAATTCCGCATTAAACTGAACCCAAATAACCGTGCTGTACCAATGGCAATGTCAGAATATCCTGAAAAATCACCATAGATTTGGAATGCAAAAAATATAGCCGCTACCAACAAGGTACTTCCGGAATGGTCCTGATAATTTCCAAATATATCATTGACAAATCGGGCACAATTATCCGCAATCACAATTTTTTTAAATAGTCCCCATAAGATTTGTCTAAGTCCATCTTTTGCGCTTTCAACATCAAAACGTCTAAAAGATTGAAATTGAGGTAGTAAATTAGTTGCACGTTCAATAGGTCCTGCAACCAACTGAGGGAAAAAACTCACATAGGCGAAAAACGCCACAATATCTTTGGTTGGCTGAAGCTTCTTTTTATATACATCAATAGAATAACTTAAGGTTTGGAATGTGTAAAAGCTTATTCCAACAGGAAGGATAATATTCAGCTGGAAAGGATTAAACTTATAGCCTAATAAAGTAAAAGCGTCAGCAAAACCCTGGGAAAAGAAATTAAAGTATTTAAAGAAACCCAGAAATCCCAGGTTTACAAAGATACTTAAGAGTAAGAGACCTTTACGTTTTGAAACATCTTCCGTTCTGCCTAGTCCTATTCCTACCAGATAATCGACTAATGAGCTAAAAGCAATAAGAGAAAGAAATCGCCAATCCCACCAACCATAGAAAATATAGCTTACAACAACCAGAAAAGCATTCTGAACTTTCAGTTTTTTATTAAAAATAAACCAGTAAAGCAGAAAAACAAGTGGCAGAAATATGGCAAATTCAATGGAATTAAATAACATCTAAAAATCTATTCCTTATTTATTTGACTCATTCAGAATATCACATATTAAATCAACAATATCCAGATTCAGATCAGGATAGATAGGAAAGCAAATCACCTGTTTGGCCATTTTTTCTGCTACCGGTAGGTTTGATGCATTCGAGGACGGAAGGTCCCGGTAGGAATCCAGCCATGAAATCAGTGGATAAAAATAGCGTCGTCCGTAAATGTTTTGGTCTTTCAGTGTTTGGTAAAGTGTATCTCTGTCAAGGGGATAGTTGTTACCAACAAAGACAGGAAAATAAGCATTATTATGGCCTACTCCTGACATCTCGTGCATAAAACGGAGTCCGTTTATACCTTCAAGGTTTTTCCTGTATCGTTCTGCAACAGTCTGTCTTTTGCACAGAATATCGTCAAAGTGGTTTAGCTGGAGCAGGCCCATCACAGCGGAGAATTCATTCATTTTGGCATTAATACCTGTGCCAATAATAGTGGTTTCTCCATCAAAGCCAAAATTCTTTAGATGATCAATTTTATTCTTCATCTCATCTGTATGACAGGCAATAGCGCCACCTTCGAAGGTATTGAAGAGTTTGGTGGCATGAAAACTCATAACAGAGAGGTCGCCATACTGCATGATACTCTTCTCATTTACTTTAACCCCAAATGCATGCGCTGCATCGTAAATAATTTTTAAATTATGTTTATCTGCCAACTTTTGCAATCCACTTACATCACAGGGATTGCCATACACGTGCACCGGCAGAATGGCTTCTGTCCTATCCGTTATGGCCCTTTCAACCGCAACCGGATCCAGGTTACCATAAACAGGATCCACATCGGCAAATACGGGTGTCAGATTATTCCATAACAAAGCATGCGCTGTTGCCACAAAAGTATAGGGTGTGGTAATTACTTCACCTTTAATATCAAGTGCTTTTAAGGCAAGCAACAATGCCAGCGTACCGTTACTGAAGAGTGCTACGTGTTTCACTCCCATATAATCTGCCAGTTTCTGCTCCAGTTCCTTGTGAAACGGCCCGTTATTGGTCAGCCATTTATTTTCCCATATCTGTTTCAGATAAGGTTCCACTTCTTCAAGCGGTGGCAGAAACGGTTGTGTGACGAGTATTTTTTCCATCAAATTTTATTCATTTCAGTCAATGAATATCCTGGCTATATTAGGATTATCTCAAAATCCTCCCCCCGATAAATTGGGGACCTTCTTTTAATAAGGAGGATGAGTTTGAACATATTGTAGTTAATTTTAACCAGGATATGGGTTACAGAATCCATATTAAATATTCTGAACAAAGAGTTTTAAATATACTTTTACAATTAACTGTTTTATTCTGTTTCTCGATCCAAAAACAAATAAAGCATCTAAAAAATTAAATGCTTTAGTTTTTAAAAGTTCCTGTTTTGCCTCAAACGCGGTTTCGGGTTCTCTGAATACGAAGGCCAACTTCAGCTTATCCTTATAGTAATCCACCTCTACTTTTTTTCTCACTGCATCTGAACATCCATAATTTTCGATAAACCATTTTTTTACCTCAAAAACTGAATTGAACATGGCCATTTTTTTACTAAAGTCCAGCTGATTACTCAGAGAGTTATTAAGAACTCGGTATACGGCTGTATTATCAGGCAGATATTTGATTTTTGAATAGTGAGCGATTCCAAGCCACATGGGGAAGTCACCCATTTTCCATGTATTGTTATCGGGAAATTCACTGACAACCCTACGAATCAGACTGGTATTAGCTAAAACCGTTAAGGTGGAAACCGGGTTTTTCAGCAGAATATCTTCAAATGTTGGGTTATCGTTGTGTTCCGGTGCATCAAATTTACGTTTGAGAAACTTTTGCTCATGTTCAGAATAAATGGCATGGCTGGTATGGACCATCCCATATTCAGGATTTGCTTCCAGAAAGTCAACCTGCTTTTGTAATTTTAATGGATCCGTCCAATAATCGTCACCTTCACAGATGGCTATATATTTTGCTAATTCTCCGGTTCTTAAAACACTAAGAAAAGGTTTTGCTCCAATAGAATATTGATTCTCCTTTTGGAAAATGACTTTAATCCGTTTATCCTTTTTCTGAAATTCCCTGATGATGTTTGCTGTATTATCGGTTGAAGCATCATCATGGATAAGGATTTCCATCTCAAAAGTGGTTTTCTGATTTAAAAAACCTTCAATTGCTTGTCCAATATACTTTTCATGGTTATAAGTAATGCATACTATTGTAACCAAAGGACTAATCATAGATTATTTCTCTTATATTACCTTAAGGTCTCTCACAAATTCTTCGTTGGCATAATACCAGCCCACGGTTTGTTTAACGCCCTCTTCCACTGATACCTGAGGTTTCCAATCCAACAAACGTTCTGCCTTGGAGATATCAGCCCAGGTTTCCTTCATGTCAGCCTTATGCATTGGTTTGCGATCAATAACGGCTTTTTTGCCTGTCATCTCTTCAATCATGGCAATAAAACTGTTAATGCTAACAGGATTATTACCACCGCCCAGATTGATCACCTCGTATCCTACTTCTTTGCCGGCGGCAATGGTTCCACGGGCGATGTCATCCACAAAGGTAAAATCGCGCGCCTGTTCACCATCTCCATATAAAGTGATTGGCGTTCCCTCGGCAATCCATTTCACAAAACGAAGAGGCGCCATATCAGGACGTCCTGCAGGCCCAAATACGGTAAAGTACCGAACAACTGAAATATCAAGGTCATGCATCTTATGGTAAGAATATGCCATCATTTCAGCGGCTTTTTTTGATGCAGCATAAGGAGTCAGAGGTGTATTTACAGCCAGATCTTCGGTGAACGGCATGGGTAATCCAGCATACAATGAAGAGGTAGATGCCAGCACCATTTTCTTTACACCATTCTGCTTCATCAGCTCCAGTAAATTCAACGTTCCTGTTGAGTTTGTAGAGTTATATACAAACGGATTCTTGAGGCTATACCTTACGCCGGCCCTTGCCGCCAGATTAAACACCACACTAAAACTATATTCCTGGAATAATGTTTTAAGCGCATTAAAATCCTCAATATCCAGATATTTCCATATAAAGTTCGGATCCTGCTTCAATTTTCCCAGTCTGTATTCTTTCAAACGAACATCGTAGTAGTCGTTCATATTATCCAGACCAACAACAGTATGCCCCTGCTCCAAAAGCATTTCAGCCGTTCGCGAAGCTATAAATCCGGCAGCGCCGGTTACAAGAAAAGTTTTTTGCATTGTTTTATAAGTTACACGTGACCCGTGACTAATGAAGGTTTTTTATTTGATTGCATCTTTATGTTTTTATTTCCATGTTGCCCGTGACGCGTGACGGTTTTTATTTGCACAATCAGTTACTCAATGGTTAAAATTGTTTATCACCAGTAACCTGAAACCAGTCGATCACGATATTTTTCTTCTTAAAACAGTAAGCATAATGATTACACGCTTAACCTGTCCCAGCAATTTTTCTGTCTCTTCTGAGTTAATATAGCTCAGTCTACCTGCTATTATTAATTGTGTTTCAATTTCTACCGCTGAGCCCCTGGCAATGTTTACAAATTGTTTCAGTTCTTTTGGAAATTCTCTTCCGGCACCCTCTGCAAGATTTGAAGGAACAGAAACTACTGCTCTTCTCAGTTGAGATATTAGGCCAAAAACCTCAGATTCAGGGAAATAATGGGTTGCCTTATAAATATCAATAACCAAATCCATAGCTAATTGATAAACTTCAAGTTCTTTGTGGTTCATAGGTATATATTTTTTATGAGTAATTACATTTTTAAATTAATCCCTAAACTTGTAACCCGTCACTCGTAACCTGTAACCCGTAACCTGTAAACATCACCTAAAAACTTCAAACCATGGATTCAGCAGATTTTCTTTATTGTATGTTAGTGGTTCTTTATTATCATGCCGGATAACGGTACAACCTGCTGCTACTGCGATAGCATGACCTGCAGCAGTGTCCCACTCCATTGTTGGTCCCAGGCGCGGATAAAAATCGGCACTTCCCTCTGCTACCAGACATAATTTTAAGGAACTGCCTTTGGAAATGATATTTATGTCACCGAAGTCTTTTCTTTTTTCTTCTATTATGGCTTCCGTTTCAATACTTAAATGCGAACGGCTTGCTACGATCGTGTATTTTTCAGTTTTGCTACATGGCAACCTGTCAACACTTTTAAATTTTATTTCTTCACCAACAGGTATTTCTTCAACTTTTGTTTTAAATGCTCCAATATTCAGATCTCCATAATACAGGGTTGATGTTACAGGCGTATAAATTACTCCCATTACGGGATTACCTTCTTTTATCAGTGCAATATTTACCGTAAACTCACCATTTCGTTTTATAAATTCCTTGGTTCCATCCAAGGGATCAACCAACCAGAAGAATTCCCAGTAATTTCTGTCCTCAAAGGAAATATCTTTTCCTTCTTCGCTTAAAACAGGAATGCCTGTTTTTTGTAATACCTGGGTAATTTTCAGGTGCGCCTTTTTATCTGCTTTTGTCAGAGGAGAATTATCAGATTTAGTCTCTACTTCAAAATCGTTAGAATTGTAGACCTTAAGTATTTCTTCTCCTGCCAGGATTGCCGCCGTTATGGCATTGTTTAATAAATTCATTGTGTAATAATTTGGTTAGGTATATGAGGATAATATAATTAAACGGCTATTTTTTCTAAAACAAATTTAAGAATTTTTTCGGTCGATTCTGATAGTGACAGCATATCAGTTTTTACTTCAACATCAGGATTTACAGGGGCTTCAAACGGAGCATCGATGCCTGTGAAATTCTTTATTTCTCCTGCTCTGGCTTTTTTATAAAGCCCTTTGGTATCTCTTTTTTCACATACCTCAATCGGTGCATTCACAAAAACCTCAACAAAGTTTTCTTTACCAATGATATTTTTGGCAGTTTCCCTCATTTCATTGCGTGGGCTAATGAATGTATTCAGGGTTATTACACCTGCGTTTACAAATAACTTTGTCACCTCTGCAATTCTTCTGATGTTTTCAGCCCTGTCCTCTTTTGAGAATGACAAGTTTCTGTTGATCCCTGAACGGATATTGTCACCATCCAAAATTTGTGTCAAAAATCCGCGGTTATGTAATTCCTGTTCGAGATTAATTGCCAGAGTTGATTTTCCTGATCCTGAAAAACCGGTAAACCAAACACATACAGAACGTTGATTTAATAATTTCTCTTTATCTTTTCTTTGCAGTATTCTGTCAAATATCGGATGAATCTCACTCATAATTTAGTTGAAAGTGATAAGTTATAAGTTATAAGTAGTAAGTTCTTAAGACATAATTGATGTTTTATGCTTAACTTGTGGATCGTGAATCGTGAGTCTTGAATCTTGTGTCCTGGTTCTTGATTCTAACTTATAATCTTCCGTCAACGATTTCCTTTGGCAAAACGCCTTTAATATCAAATATTACAGCATTTCCGTTTTTAAGTGCGTCAAAATCCATCTCTAAAAATTCATTATGCGATACCGCCAATACTATGGCATCAAATCTTTTACCGTTTACACTATTCAGATCATTAACGATATCAATGCCATATTCTTCTTTAACCTCTTCCTTATCTGCCCATGGATCCAATACCACAACTTCATTACTGAACTCCTTGAATTCGTGCACTACATCCACAACTTTGGTATTTCTTACATCCGGACAGTTTTCCTTGAAAGTTACACCTAGTACTAAAATCCTTGCATCAGCAATGGCCTTCTGTTTTTTTATCATCAGTTTAAGCACCTTGTTTGCAACAAAAATGCCCATGTTGTCATTTACCCTTCTTCCCGACCTGATGACTTCGGGATAATATCCAAGAGACTCTGCTTTAAATGCCAGGTAGTACGGATCAACACCGATGCAGTGACCACCAACCAAGCCTGGTTTAAATTTTAGGAAATTCCACTTTGTACCTGCAGCCTCTATAACTTCATTGGTATCTATTCCTATTCTGTCAAAAATTAAAGCCAATTCATTCACAAATGAGATATTCAGATCCCTCTGTGCATTTTCAATCACTTTAGAGGCCTCTGCAACTTTAATGGACGATGCTTTATGCGTACCTGCTACAATAACAGACTTATATAAATTGTCTACCTTTTCAGCTACTTCTTGTGTTGATCCGGAAGTTACTTTAAGAATTTTTGTTACTGTATGCAATTTATCACCCGGATTAATACGCTCAGGAGAATAACCGGCAAAGAAATCCACATTAAACTTTAACCCTGAAACTTCTTCCAGAACAGGCACACATTCCTCTTCTGTTGCGCCCGGATAAACAGTGGATTCATATATAACTATATCTCCCTTTTTCAGCACCTGCCCGACTGTGGCGGACGCCTTTTTTAATGGTGTTAAATCCGGCACCTTATTTTCGTCTATCGGTGTAGGGACCGTAACAATAAAATAATTGCAGGCACGAATTTTGTTTAAATCCGTGGTAAAGGATATACCTTTTTTATCATCCGAAGCATCAATAACTGCTTTCAGGTTTTCATCTTCTACTTCTAAAGTACGGTCTTTCCCCTGGTTTAATTCACTGATTCGATTTGGATTAATATCAAAACCAACCGTTTTATATTTTTTACCAAATTCAACAGCCAGGGGTAATCCTACATATCCAAGTCCGATTACAGCAATACTGATCTCTTTCATATTAATTAGTCTTGTATCTGTTTATTTCATTTTTCATTAAAATTCCCAAAAATAAGGGATAAAAATTATTGACACTGCCATACTGATAAAATTAAGAGGTAAACCAATGCGTAAATAATCCGCAAACCTGTAATTCCCTATACTTTGCACAATAAGGTTTGTCTGATATCCTATTGGAGTGCTGAACGATGCAGAAGCAGCCATAGCTATCGCTACAAAAAATGGCTTTGGATCAACTCCTAACTGCTGAGCAGCTGAATATGCGATTGGAAAACTTAAAGCTGCTGCTGCATTATTGGTGATTACTTCTGTAAATATCATTGTAATTAAATAGATCCCTGCGATCACACCATATGGACCATAGCGTTTAAAAATATTAATGGTAAACGAGGCCACCACATCTGCAGCCCCTGAATTATTGAGCGCCTTGCTGATACCAAATGCGCAGGCAATCGTAATAATCACGTCCCAGCTTATAGCCTTGGTGTATTTCTGAGCAGGTATAATTTTAGTCCAGACCATGAGTACAGTTGCCATCGCTGCAAAGAAAAACATATCCAAAGGAGCTTTCCCGAATATCCTGTAATTCTGAAATGCAGTCGTCCCAATAACCATTCCCATTAAAATTATAAGAGACATCCACATTTTATCCTTTTTCTCCGGCTTACTGATATCACCAAGATAGGATGTAGTGTAAAACACACGGGAATCACCCCAGTCATTAAGAAACTTCTCAGTTGTCAGAAGTATTAAATTGTCCCCTTCTTTTAACACCAGTTCATCCACGTTAGATGATATTCTCTCCCCATTTCTGTGCACTGCCATAACGATTCCACCATAGTGAGACAGGAAGTCAAATTCGCCAATCTTTCTTCCAATGCCTGGAAACCGCGGTGATATTACTGCTTCAATTTGTTTAAGATGCTGCCGGCGGAATGAATCACTGACCTTACTCAGACAGGCAAGTTCCAATCCCTCTATTTCAAGCAATATTTCTATTGTCTCCGATTTTCCTGCTAAAATTAAATGATCACCTTCCTCAATTATATACCGCCCCCGCGTAGTCTTAATAATCTGGCCGTTTCTATGAATGGATGAAACCAGAAAATCCTTCAGTTTCAGATTCTTTCGTTTCTCTATCATCTCACCAATCAAAGGGCCTCCGGGTTTAACTAAAACATCGAAATAATATTCCCTGAAATTTGTAAATGAATATGTTTTAGGTACCTTTTTACCGGGCAATAACCAGTTACCAAATACTGTCAAGTAAATAAATCCTGCAATTGCAATTAAGCCTCCCACTTTCCCCAATTCAAAAATGCCAAATCCTTTAAACCCGGCATCCAGCATTAAACCGTGAACAACAAGGTTAGTCGAGGTTCCGAATAAAGTACAAACACCTCCAAAAATTGTGGCGTATGATAAAGGGATTAAAAATTTTGATGCAGGTAAATTTACTTTTTCTGCCCACTTTTTAAATATTGGTGCAAAAATAATGACAACCGGTGTATTATTTAAAAACGCGGACAACCCGGATACAGGGATTAATGTTTTTAGGTATAATATGGGTACCGGTAATGCTTTTTTGGGCAACATCACTTTGGCCAGATAATTAAGTGCACCGGTCTGACGAATTCCTTCGCTTACCAAAAATAAAATGGCTATTGTAATCATCCCTTTATTGGAAAATCCTGCCAGTGCCTCCTGAACATCAATTATACCAAGAGCCATAAACAGAAATATACCCGAAAAGAGTATAAGTCCTGGTCTGAACAACTCTTTAAAAAGAGCGATGACCATCAGAATAATGACTGCACTTACTAAATAAGCATCAACTGTCATATAGATCTGTTAAACTAATCTTTCAGTTTCTGTAAAAACGCCCCGGCCACTTCTGCCTGAACCGCATATCCCAAAGGTTCGAGCCTCACCTGAAAATGTTGTTTCCCCTTTTTATACACTACCTCTCCTTTTGCCCCTTTCAAAGGACCTGCAGTAATCTCTACCATGTCTCCCTTTTCAATATCTGTCACAATAAGGTTTACATCGTTGGGGAGCTCTCTTAACATCAATTTCAACAGGTTAATTTCCCGTTCCGGAATTGGAGCAGCCTTGCCGTTAAATGTAACATATCGAATGGTATACGGTGTATTCAAAGCTTTGTAATATTCCTTTTCCGACACATAGACAAAAATGTAAGAAGGAATCAATGGCATTTCAACCATCTTCTTACGATCGCTCCATTGCCTTAATGTTTTTTTTAAAGGCAGATAAGCTTCTATCCCGTCCTCCTTCAGGTATTCAAATGCTTTTTTTTCAGCTCTAGAACGGGTATAAATAGCATGCCATGCATATTTGTTGCTTTTTCCGGTCATATCTTTACGCAGCTTCGCCTCCTCAGTCACAATTTACCGTTTCTGAGCAGGCTTTTTATTTATAAAAAAAGGTATTTCATTCAGGTTCAACCCAACATGAATTACCTTGATAATTTATATCGACAGGCTAAGCCTTTTCGTCCGATCCTGATTTATTATCTTCTTCCGATTCAATATACCCTTCGCCATAACCGTAACCGTAACCATAGCCATAACCATAGCCGTAACCGTAGCCATAACCATAGCCGTAACCATAACCACTGCCATATCTTCTGCCATATACATATCTTCCATAGCGGTAAGTACTCTTTTTCACCAGAATGTCATTTGCTATCACGGCAAGATTTGGAATTCCGTCTGCAGTAGCAGTTTCAAGATTATCTTTGAGCAACTGCTTAATGGTGTAATTGTGTCTTACAATGAATAAATTGATATCTGTAAAATGAGCCAGAAGGTAACCATCTGATACAATTCCTACCGGACTTGAGTCAATAATAATATAATCATAATGCTTTTTAAGCTCATCAAGTAATTCCCTGTTTTTCTCTGACCCGATTAACTCTCCCGGATTTGGAGGGACTGTTCCCGATACGATAACATCAAAAGGTAATCCTTCAGGTTTCTGAATGATCTCATCAAGGGTTACCTTGCCTATAAGATAATTTGAGATACCAGGAGTAGCATTAATGTCAAGATATTTTGCAATCCGGGGCTTTCTAAGGTCATATCCCAGAAGAACGGTCTTCTTACCCGACAATCCATAAATGCCGGCCATATTCAGAGACGTAAATGTTTTTCCTTCTCCCGGCATGGATGAAGTCACCAGCATCATCATCTTACCTTTGCCCTGGGCCATAAATTCCAGTCTGGTCCGGATCGTTCTGAATGCCTCAGAAACAGCCAGCTTAGGATATTTAACCGTAATTACTCTAGCCTGTTTCTTTGTATGCGGAATCATTCCTAACACAGGAACACTTGAGACCTTTTCAATATCATCCTTGCTTTGAATACGTGTATTGAAATAATCCTTCAGAATGATGTATAAAAACGGTAATCCAAGTCCTAATACGAGAGATATCAAAAAATTGATCCGCGATTTATTGGCATCAACCCGCGCCAGTATCATCGATTTATCCAGCACCAGGTTATCCGGTGTATTGGAAGCCTTTTGAATCTGTGCTTCAGAACGTTTCTGAAGCAGAAAAGTGTAATAACTGTCATTAACTGTAAATGTACGTTCAATCCCTAGCAAGGCACGTTCTGTAGCAGGTAAAATCTTAGCCTTGTCTTTAACCTCTTCCAAACGTTCATCCACATCTTTTATGGCAATATTTGTTTTTTCAATGACATTATCTGTAGTCTCTATTAGTGCTTCACGCACAGTTTCAATCTGCCTTGTTGTAGTCTCGGAAAGCGGGTTCTTATCCGTTAATAACAAACGTTTATTTTGCAATTCTGCAAACTGTTTTACCTGCTCTGTCAACAACGGTTCTGATATTCCCATTGTAGAAGGCGAAACAATATTACCGGCAGGCTGTTCGCTTTTCAGGTATTCAATCAGGTAATCATAATAACTATTCTGTAACAGAAGATTTGCCCTTTGTTCCTCCAGATTGTTTGCCTGATCGATCAATAGTTTAGCCTGTGCCGAAATATCCATTACCAGATTTTCAGATCGAAAATTTTGAAGCTTGGTTTCAGCCTTAGCCAATGAATCAGCAATATCACGCAATTGTTTATCTATAAACGCAATGGTCCGAATCGCTTCCTGATTTTTACGGGACAGGTTATCATCCAGAAACTCGGCAGTTAAACCGTCCAGAAAATCCTGATCCCGCCTCGGATTTGGGCCGGTAAGAGAAACTTCAACAATTGTGGATTCATCCATCACATAGTCGATGGACATCCTGCTGTTAAACTCTTTTACAATACTTTGCTTCGTTCTGTAATTAAACTTTATATCAATAGGATTTTTATCTGAATAATAAACCGGATCTCTTGTCACAATAAGTTTTATTCCCTTATGAACCAAAGGAATGCCATATCTCCCTTCTACAGAAAACCCCTCAAAAAAGTCATTCCCATCCGAGACAATTTTAAAGCGGTTATTGTCAATATTTCTGAAATAGTAAATCAGATTTATTGCAGTTGCCGGAACCGAATCAAAATGAATCACTACAGGGGAATTTTTATACAACGGCACTTCTCTGAAGGCATCCTTTGCATAATAATCCACTGAAAGATCCAGTGAATCCACGGCTTTTTCAATCAGTGAGAACGTTTGCAGAATAACCACCTGGTTGTTCACATTGGTATAACCTCCAAGACCATATCCCTGCATCACAGATTGTGCACCAATCAGGTTTGATTTTTTAAACTCTTCAATCAGCACTGTGGATCCCACCTTATAGGACGGGACAATCTTTTTATTGACAAAATAGGCAATACCACCCGCAATGACCACACCTAAAACAAACAGATACCAGTTAGCAAGGATTTTAATAATCCACTTTTTAATATTAATGCCTTCATCATCCTGTTCTATCTGCGGATAATATGGCTTATTATAACTATCTTCAGTAGATGTGTTCTTCATGCTAATTCAATGGTACGTTTGAGTAACTTAAAACTAAAATTAAAAAGGATAAAGAAGAAGTGATAGTTGAAAAGAGGTTTCCAAAATTATCAAACCGAAAGAACTGTCCTCTCATTTTCTCCACATATATAACATCATTCGGAACCACATAGTAAAATTCGGAACCGATAATATCCTCAGATCTGAGATCAAATTCCCTGACAACTGTTTCATCGCCAATATTCCGAATAATTTTTATCTGAGCTCTATCACCATAAGTACCTAAATCACCAGACATAGCTATGGCCTGAAAGATATTCATCTGTTCTTCATAAATCTCATATCTGCCGGGTGATTTAACATCGCCAATGATGCTGATGTACCGGTTCACCAATTTAACAGTAACTTTTGGCTGCTCCATTAGGTATTCATTCAGCACATCCATAATCTTCTTTCTAATCTCACGGGTTGTCATGCCCTCAACTTTTATTGTTCCTACATAAGGAAAATCAATGGTGCCGTCGTCATAAACCAGGTAGCTTAATAACGATAACGTTCTACCAACCATTGAACCACCTGAGATTTGTCGTGAAGTGGAAAGAAATCCCTGCTCCTCTTCCATCAATGGCTCAACATTTATATATAATTCATCACCGGGCTTAACAGTATAGTTTTCCGGCTTGTAATCTTCATATGATGGAATTTTTTTGTTGGGAGCCTGAAGATAAGTAATCTGCTTTTTAGTGACGCAAGAGGTAATGGATATCATTGCAAACAGGAGCAGAACCAAACTGCGGCCTTTTTTGAAAATAAACTTTCCCATTTATACTTTATTTTTCTAATAGCTTCATCTTGCTATATAAGGAACAAAAATAACAAAATTTCACGTTTTACTGTGGAATAACAAAAGGTTTGTGTCAATAGTTTTACCATGAATCAGCAAACCCCTTTTAAACAACAGATAAACAATTGATTAACATCTATCCAACAAGTTTTCAACATATAATGTTGATAAGTATGCAATTTCAGTTTTACACCGATTAGAAAATACATTCATCCATTTAATCCTAAGCTTCCAATACCATAGTTTTCAATCCTGGCAATTAACCAATCTGATACTTAATTATAAGTATATAATCTCCTATTAAGTAGTATTATTTGTTTATTTGTAAGCTAAATTTCAACCATGAAAGTAAGACTTCATAAACATACACTTGTTTTCCGCTTTCCGGCAGGAACGTCCCGCGGTGTTCTAAAAACTAAACCTGCCTGGCTTTTATTGTTTACATATGGAAATAAAAAAGGGATTGGTGAAATTTCACGGTTGCCGGGCTTAAGTTTTGATGAGAATTCTGAATTTGAAAACAGGCTTTATCGGGTAATTGAAAATATTAACTCAGGCAAAGACCTAAATAGCATACTAAATGATCTTATATATTGGCCTTCCATACATTTTGCTGTTGAAACCGGACTTAAAGATTTAAGATCAGAACATCATACTTTTGTTGACAATTGGTTCACTCAAGGGAAAGATGGCATCCCAATAAATGGATTGATATGGATGGGCGATAAAGCCTGGATGACAAGGCAGATAGATAATAAACTTTCAAAAGGTTTCAATTGCTTAAAGATGAAAATTGGTGCCATTGACATCAACACCGAACTGAATATCCTTAAAAACATAAGAAAACGATACTCTGCCGATAAACTTGAATTAAGGGTAGATGCAAACGGGGCATTCTCTGAGAAAAATGTGATGCTCATTCTTGATAAACTGGCCGGCTTAAAAATTCATTCCATTGAACAACCTGTAAAATCAGGACAACCGGAACTGATGCAAAAAATCTGCGCCAACACCCCTGTTCCTGTGGCACTTGACGAAGAACTGATCGGAATTTTTGACTTTGAACAACAGCAAGAACTACTTTCATATGTTTCACCACAATATATTATATTAAAACCAGGCTTGCAGGGAGGTTTTGAAATTTGCGAAACATGGATGAATATTGCTGATCATCTGAATATAAAGTACTGGGTCACCTCCTCACTTGAGTCAAATATTGGTTTGAATGCAATTGCCCAATGGACCTCAACTCTTGGTATCAGAATTCACCAGGGACTTGGAACAGGTAGTCTCTACGAAAATAATTTTGAATCACCTCTTTATATCCGGAATGACAAACTTTGGTTTAACCCAGACCATGTTTTTTCATTAAACATCTAAACATGATATATACATTTTGACTCAATCTTTTTATGTTGATATTAATCTCACAAACCCAAAAACAAATAAATAATCATACATTATATTAATGCATAGTACACATTTAAATAAATTATCTTCTTTTATTGTAATTTTTATATTAATTTTGTTTAAATTATATTTAACCACCTTAAGGAGACCATTTAGGTTAAACGTTAAATTTGCATTATATGAAAACATCACTACCTCTTTTAATAACAATATTGTTGTTCATAAAATCAATTTCTGCAGATGCCCAGAACTGCGATTCAGTAACAACTTTGTCGGGTATTGTACCCTATGTGGTTGAAGGTAATCCAACGGCCTGTACATTAGGAAATAATCCCGGCTTTAAAATTGATGGCTACTATGAAGGGACATTCTACATGCAGAATGATTCTGTTGCTTCTTTTTACAGCTGTAGCGATGAAAATGAATTTTCATTCAACAATACCTGGATAAAAGTAAAAAAGACAGGTTATAACGAACATCAGAGTTTCTCGTTTGAGACCTCCCCCGGACTTTCTATTGAAAAAGTAATCGTTAAAGGCGGTTCTCTGAATAATTTAAAATCCACAGAAATAACTGATGCCAACAGTGCGGCTAACATTTATGACTATTCAGGATTATCCATTTCTTCTGATACCGGCTTGCACGCTCCCATGAAAGCTGATTGTAAGTACTATGACATCAGCCACATAGACTTTGTACTGTCTCAATCTGTTGACGTATCGCATACTGCAACTTACAGTTGTGTAAGCGAAAAGACCTGGGCAATTGATGAAGAAGCTGTACAGGACACAATATTAACATTTCCCGGAGGATCATATTCACCTGAGTTTATTACAACCGCCATCCAAACAGGTATTGTAAGCAAAACATGTGAAATTACAGGAGAGATATCGGTACACAATACCTTACAGATGGCATTAACAATTGATTCATTATTACCCATTGCTGAAGGCATAAGTATAAAGAGCATTACATACAACAGGGTTGTACCATGTATTCTTAAACCCGATGAAAGTATTCATTGTAAGTATACTGCATCAGTATCTGAAAACGTACCGGAAGAAATCGGATTTAAAGTTTTTGGCCAGGCACCTGTAAATCCGGAACAAACACAAACTACGCTTATTCCATCAGAAAATTCTGAAATTCTGAACGATACGGTTTCGGTCTACAGAAATGGACAATTTCTTGGACGCATTTCGGATAGTTTCTCGTGGACAAATTCGGACAACTATACCTATCATGAGCAGGAATCATCAGTTTTCAAATCTTCAACAGCAATTATCTCTGAGACAGGAGATACGGATACTGATTCTGTATTAATAATGGTAAGCATACCTGACATTACGGTATTAACCAATACATCCTTTGAAAGAACAAATCACTGGTCAATTGAAAAAACAGTGTCTGAAGATACTCTTGAAATGATTACCGGTGCCTCTGAAGAAGTAAGCTATACTGTTTCTGTTAAGAAAGATTCAGCCACACTAGGCTATCTTGTTGAAGGCTTAATTACAGTTGTTAATCCTCTTAAAGAAAGTAACCTGACAGGACAACTTACGGCATCCATTGATCGCACTGATGCTGAAATAGTTGGCGTATCCAATAATAACTCATTTATAGTTAACCCGGATCAGACAAAAGTATTTCCATTTACTTTAAGGCTTGATAAAGAGCCGGATAATCCGATATTATCGGTAAGATTAATATCAGGCGGCATTACCTATGGTAAAGAAAGTGCGATAACCTTGCCGCAAAATATGATGATGGTATCTGAGGTCAATGATATTATAAATGTTACAGACAGCTATGCCAATATGGCCTGGTACAATGTTTCGGAAGATTGTGAATGGACGTATAACCGTACTATCAGCGAAAAGCTCCAGGGTGATGCACAAGTTTCGGAAGGAACACTTACATTTGATGTTGACAACACAGCAACAATTGCAGAAACCGGACAGAGCGACGATGCCACGGTGAATGTAACCTACTATTTTCCTGTTGTTGAACAAACTACAGTAACCTCATTCAACAGGGATTCTGAGTGGGATTTAACGGTAACTTCTGATCCTGAGGTGAACCAGTTCCCGTCGGATCAGACAGACGTTACGTATACAATTAAAGCTGATAAGAATTATACGGATAGTAAATTTCAGGTAACAGGCACGGTGTCTGTTACAAATCCATCTGAGAAAGAACCAATGATTATGATCGTATCAGATATTTTTAATGGTTCCGAAGTTGAATTTAATGAAATTGCACCTGGGGATACTGTCGTTCTACAGCCGGGAGAAACCATTGATCTAACCTATACGTATACGACTGACCAGAAGCCTATCGATCAGCAAAACACTGTAATTATTGAGATAAATGACCAACAGACTTCAGATGTTTTAAACCAAACATTAAATGAAGAGGATGCAATAATATCTGAAACAAATGGTTCAGTTGCTATCAGTGATACATTTGGAACTGTTACTGAAGAACCTATAAATGAGAGTACTATAATGACAGTTACGCGCAGCTTTGACACTCCGGTTCTGAGTGAGTCCGATTATATAGATGGAAAACAGAGCAGTTCAGTTACTGATATATTTACCATGGATGAATATAATATTTCCAGTGAAGTAACGACCACTGTAAATTATTATATTCCTACCATGTCAAAAACTGTTGCGACTGATAAAATACTCTCGTATGACTGGACGATTTCAAAATCGGCTTCGGTAGATGAGTTAAACCTGATGGCAGGTGAAGAATCAGCTATTGATTATACGATTTCGGTCGATAAGACCGGATCAATGACCTATTATGCCATAAAAGGAACTGTTTATATTACCAATACCAATCCTGATGATTATCTGTTTGTAACCGTTATGGAACAGGTTAATGGCAGCCAGGTTATGCTTGAGGGTGCTAACATGTATGGTTACGCTACTATTCCTCCTGCCAGCACAAGCGAATTCACTTATACATTAACTTCCGCTGAAAAGCCGGCTGATGGTATGGCTATTACATTCATGGCAAATGCGTATACAGATCAGGTAAAATCGGTGACGTATAGTTTTAATAGTATTAATAACATCACGGCAATAGAGAATGATACTGTGACTGTTACAGATTCATATGGCAATATGGTTTGGAATGATGTGGATACATCTGCAGTTTTTACATATAGCAGACCTGTTTACACATATGATCTCATTCAATCCGACTTCATGAATGGAATTTATAATTATACATTGCCTAATACCGCAAAAATTATTGAAGTCAACAAGTCGGCTTCTGCAAGTGTAAAAATTAACTGTTATGCTCCGGTTGTTTCGCAGAATACCATTGGAACATTTGAAAGAAGCTGTAACTGGAGTGTAAATAAAACAAGCGACTCCACAAACTATACGGTAACACAGGGTGAAACTGTTGATATCCCGTTTGAGGTTAAAGTTGATGCAACCGTCAGTGATGATAATTACAGCATGGACGGAACCATTCATGTCTACAATCCTCACCCGACAGAAGTGATGTCAGTGGAATTATCTGATTTATTTAATTATGAGCAGATCCCGCTGGAACAATCTGTCATTCAGATAGACCCGGTATCGACGAAAAGCATCAGTTTCAGTCTTTTATTAAACGAGGCACAGAATGGATATAACAGTGTTATAGCGCAGCTGAACGGAATTTCTTTTACATCCCTTCAAAACGTAACATACAATGCGCCAGCTGATGTTAAAAACGGTACAGTTACCATTTTTGATAGTATGCTGGAATCGCCGCTCGGAGACGTGACGTACAGCGATCAGCTCCCGGTATATTTTAATTATGTCATTTCAAAAGGACCGGACTTCTCAGGTGAAACTGAATCAATACAGAACATAGTTACCATATCTGGTGATAATGATACAATTATAACAACTTCTACCTGTGAAGTTTTAATTACGGTTGAACCAGATAACGGAACTGATCCCGAACCGGATCCTGATCCGGAACCAACCGGAGCAGGCTGTACCTTAACACCCGGATACTGGAAAACGCATTCATCAGAATCGGGTAAATATGATATAAAATGGACCAATTTACCTGATCTGGATCAGGATGGAAACAATGAATATGAAAAAGAAATATTCTACACAAGTGACATGACTTACCTTGAAGTCATCTCCAGTCCTACTGTCAGCAGCTGTTATATTATTCTGGGTCGTGCATTTGGCGCAGCATATTTAAATATACTTGCAGGTTCAGATCCTTCCGCTGTTACAGATGAAATTTCACAGGCTATGGAACTATTATCGGGTTATAGTATTGAAACTGCAGAAGAAGCAAGGGAAATATTTTTATCCGTGGCGTCAACACTCGACAAATACAATAATGGTATTATTGGTCCGGGGCACTGCGATGACACTGACCGTAACAGCACAACTACGATTGAGACAAACCTGGATCAGAGTGTAAATCTTTGTACTTATCCAAATCCATCGGAAGGAGAAGTATATTTCAATATTAATCTGACCGAAAGTGCACACGTAAGGCTTGAGGTATATGATTCACTGGGCAATCTGCTGGATGTACTTTTTGACGCATACATCGATACAGATGATATCAGAAACATAGAAATTCCGTTCTTCAAAGAACCTTCGCGCATATATTTCTATAGACTGATAGTAAATGGCGAGATCTATAACGGCTCTCTTTTACCACAATAAATATATTGATTTTAAAAATTAGTTGCATTAATTCTGAAGCCCATTCACCGCAATAAAGGTGGGTGGGTTTCTGCTTTTACATAATGAGAGGTGATATGAATTGTGAGTATCAGGTTGTTTTAGTTAACAGAGTAATTCAAACATAAAAATCATGTATATTTGCGCCACTTATGTCAGAATATCATTTAGAAACATTATCTAACGGAATCAGGGTTGCACATCTGCCCTACCAGTCCAACGTTGCATACTGCGGCATTGTCATGAACTGTGGCTCATCAAGCGAAGGCCCCGAAGAATATGGCATTGTACATTTTATTGAGCACATGCTTTTTAAAGGAACGGCCAAACGTAAAAACCTTCAGATTTTAAACAGGCTGGAAAATATTGGTGGTGAAATAAATGCATATACAACAAAAGAAGAAACGTTTATTTATGCAGCATTCCCAAAGGAGTTTCTTGCACGCGCCACAGAGTTAATGGCAGATATCACATTTAATTCCACATTTCCTGAAACTGAGATATATAAAGAAAAGGATGTTGTTCTGGATGAGATTAATTCCTATAAGGATTCTCCATATGAATCCATCCACGATGATTTTGAAGACCTGATATTCAAGGATCATCCGTTGGGACACAACATTCTTGGAACAGAAGAAACACTGGAAGCATTTACATCACAGGATTTAAGCAGGTTTATTAAAACGAATTACCATACTAATCAAATGGTTTATTTTGTGATGGGCGACTATAGTTTCAAACGTGTATACGGTACGGCAGCAAAATACTTTGATATATATCCTGCAAACAAAGGAAAACCTTTAAGAAACGGGCATTATACTTACCGGCCGGTTCATTCATCCATGAACCAGGAAACATATCAGGTTCATTATATTACAGGTAATGTCGCACCAGGTATTTATGATGAAAACAGACATTCTGTTTATCTTCTGAATAATATTTTAGGCGGACCCGGATTAAATTCAAGGCTAAATCTTAATCTCAGGGAAAAAAACGGAATTGCTTATAATATTGAATCTAATTATACCCCATTTACGTCAAATGGATTAATTACAATATATTTCGGATCAGACAAACGAAACCTGAAGAAATCTGAACGTATTATTCAGGCTGAATTAAAAAGGCTCCGGGAAAACCCGTTATCCGTTAATCAGCTAAATATTGCAAAACGTCAACTTACCGGACAGTTGGCCATTGGAACAGAAAACAGGGAAAATCATTTTTTAACGTTCGGTAAAAGTATTCTGCATTACAATAAATTCGATTCATTTACAGAATTAGTTGAAAAGATTCAATCCATTACCTCGCTGCAATTGCAGGAAACTGCAAATGAGATTTTTGACAAAAAACATCTCAGCAGTCTGATAATAAAATAATTATTTCAATTGTTCATCCCTTTGAAGAAGGTAAAATATCGATGACACCGGAGGAAATACCAGCATTGTGATAATCCAGAATAATTTATTGGGAATTTCATTTAAAACAATATCACGAATTATCAGGATCAGATTGACGATCAACAACAGGACACCAATAAAAATCAACACATCGGCATAAGGCCAAAACAGTATTTTGGCAAATATTCCCACAGATGATATCAAAATAACCCCAAGGGTCAATGTCCATAGAAATTTTGAAGGTAGAGGATTCGGTAACATTTTCATTAAAATTAATAATTAAAGGTAAATTGAGTTTAATTCATAACAGCACTTTTAATATTAAAGAGCTAATAAATCAGAATTTAGTTAAGTTATACTTTACCTTCCTTGTAAGATTCATAGGATTTTTTTCAAAAAAACAAGTTTAAGGCATACTTACATAACAGGTGTAAATATATAAATTATTTCTTTTTTGATGCAAGATTTTAATACAGAATTAATGCAAGCCTAAAACTTATTCTGTATATGTCAATATAAATGCGAATATCAAATACAGGATTTTATCCGTTGGGGCTTTTTTTAAGGTGCTTTTTCAAAAGTTCTTCAAAGTCTGCAACAGATATTTGAAGTTCATTCATTGCAATGCTGAGTGGAGTTTTATAGGTCTGCATATTCATCTTCATAAGCCTTTTTCTCATCCGCCCCATTTCACGTTCTATGATTTCCTCAGGATTTTTAATCATAAGAAGGATAAAATAATTCCCTTTAACCTTTACCCTTGAAAAAGTTTTAATTTCTTTCCACAATACAGTTCCTGAATCCTGATTTTTAACATTATAAACCAGACCTTTATCTGTAAAAATATACGCAGGCGTTTTATTGATCAGCCGTTTTAGATTCATGAACAGACCATATCCGAAGAACAAAACCATAAATGCACCAATAGCCACATTAGCTCCAACTGAGCCACCATTGTGAACAAGGTTCTCCGCATTATATATGAGATAACCTCCTGCAATAATAAACACAAATGATCCGATGGCAAATAACCACGATCTGTTACGTGTATATTCTATGGCTCTTTGAGTTACATTTTGTTCCATGTTTTTTAGTTTTCTCTGGTTTTTGACATAAAGGGACGAATAACAAGTATTATTCCGGCAATGATAAATGGTATACTGAGCCACTGTCCCATATTTAATGACATACCTTTTTCAAAATTGACCTGATTTTCTTTAACAAATTCAATCACAAAACGAGATAAAAATGTTATAATCAAGAATATACCAAACAGTAATCCTTTCTTTTCAGCCAGGTTCGTTTTATAATAAAGAAACATTAAGAGGACAAATCCAAATAAATAACAAAGTGATTCATAAATTTGCGTAGGATGTTTTGGAATCACAAATGCCGGAAAAGAAGCCATCCAATGCCCCTTAAATATTTTAAGTTCAGGATTTACGTCAGGTTCAACATAAACATTTGTCTCCGCTCCATCTTCCTTTATATATTTATTCAGTGCATTTTTAATGATATACCTGGCTATTGCATCAGCCTGCTTCTCGTCAGAGATGCCCTGTTTAAGAGTTACGTTAAACATTACAGGCCACGATTCTCCACCATCAGGTGAATCACCATCAACTTTTTCAACGTTGTAATCATCAACAAATTTTGCCAATTCACTTCCATCTTCAAGCATATGTGCGAAACGTGTATCTTTAAGATATACAACCCCAAATTTTGAATCGGTTGGATATCCGTATATTTCACTATTCATTAAGTTACCGAAACGAATGAGCGCAGCAGTCAGCGCCACCCCCAAAACTATTCGATCCAATACCCAGAAAACACTTCGCTTTGAAACTTTTTTTGAAAATACGATCAGGGCAAGTAATACACCAAGCGCACCACCATGACTGGCAAGACCTCCCTCCCATATTTTTAGTATCTCAATGGGATGAGTTAAATAATAATGTGGCTGATAAAAAAGACAATGTCCTAAACGCGCTCCTACAACTGTGCCGACTATCGTATAAATAAAAAGTTTTTCGACCCATTCTTCAGGTAATTTTTCACGTTTTACAATGTCTGAAAAAATTTTATAACCAATATAAAAACCGATCCCGAACATTAATCCGTAATACCGGACATGTAAGGGACCAATAGAAAAAATTTCGGGATCAACATTCCATAAAATAAAACCAAGCATATTTTAAGCTTCTTTACCGTGACATTGTTTGTATTTTTTACCACTTCCACAAGGACACGGATCATTTCGGCCAACCTTCTTGTCTACCCGTACAGGTTGAGCCTTAGGTTTGGGCTGGTCTGAATCATTCCCTCCCGAACGGCCACCTGAAGCTACCTCATCCTTTCTGGTATTATATTTACTCATATCACTTCTGCGTTCTACAGCTTCTCTTACCTGATCAGGCTCCCTTGTAGGTATTTGTGCTCTCATCAATGTGGTGACTGCATTTTTGTTAACCTCACCAATCATTGTTTTAAAGAGGTTAAATGATTCAAACTTATAAATAAGCAAAGGATCTTTCTGCTCGTAAGTTGCATTTTGAACCGATTGTCTTAAATCATCAAGCTCCCTCAGGTGTTCTTTCCACTCTTCATCGATATACAACAGAAGAATATTCTTTTCCAGACTCCTGATAATTTCCTTGCAGTCGTTTTTATAAGCACGTTCGAGGTTTGCACTTATCTGAAACATCCTTTTTCCATCAGAAATAGGAACCATAATGTTGGTATACTGCTCTCCCTTTGATTCATAAACATTCCGGATAACAGGTGTGGCAGTAGTTGCAATTTTATCCTGTTTACGCTTATAGGTGTCAATGATCTGTGCATATGTTTTATCGAAAAGATCACCTTTTGACATTCCCACAAACTCATCCTCACTTACAGGCAAATCAACTGCAAAAATCCTGAATAGTTCCATTCTCAGTCCTTCGTAGTCGGTGGCATCATGATAATCATTCACCAAACCCTCGGCTGTATCATAGAGCATATTTGCTATTTCAACGCCCATGCGTTCACCTAAAAGAGCATGTTTACGTTTGGTATAAATCACCTCACGTTGCGAATTCATCACATCATCATATTCCAGCAGACGTTTACGAATACCAAAGTTATTTTCTTCTACTTTTCTCTGAGCACGTTCTATGGATTTCGAGATCATTGAATGCTGAATTACTTCACCATCTTCCAGTCCCAGACGGTCCATGATCTTTACGATACGGTCACTTGAAAATAATCGCATCAAATCATCTTCCAGAGACACATAAAACTGTGATGATCCCGGATCTCCCTGACGACCGGCACGACCCCGCAGCTGTCTGTCTACACGACGTGACTCATGCCGCTCTGTACCAATGATAGCCAAACCACCGGCTTCTTTAACTTTTGGGCTCAACTTAATATCGGTACCACGACCGGCCATGTTCGTAGCAATCGTCACCATTCCTTCGTTACCGGCATGTGCAACAATATCTGCTTCTTTCTGATGCAGTTTTGCATTAAGCACGTTGTGATTTATGCCCCGAATCTTTAACATTCTGCTGAGCAATTCAGAAATCTCTACCGATGTAGTACCTACAAGAACAGGACGTCCTGCTTTCGTAAGCTCAACGATTTCTTCTGCTACTGCATTATATTTTTCACGTTTTGTTTTATAAACTTTATCTTCACGGTCATCCCTTACAATGGGCTTGTTGGTTGGAATTACCACCACATCCAGTTTATAGATATCCCATAATTCACCTGCTTCCGTTTCAGCCGTACCTGTCATACCTGCCAGTTTTTCATACATCCTGAAATAATTCTGCAGGGTGATTGTGGCCATTGTTTGCGTCGCAGCTTCAACTTTAACGCGTTCCTTTGCTTCTATGGCCTGATGCAGCCCGTCAGAATAACGGCGTCCTTCCATAATACGACCGGTCTGCTCATCAACAATCTTTACCTTGTTGTCGATGACCACGTACTGATCATCCCTTTCAAACATTGAATAAGCCTTTAAGAGCTGGGTAACGGTATGAACACGTTCAGACTTAACCGCATAGTCCTGTAAAAGCTGATCTTTCTGAGCAACCTTTGCTTCTTCCTTTAGATCCTTGTTTTTCTCAATTTCAGCAATGGTATCTCCAATATTAGGAAGGATAAAAAAGTTAGGATCATCTGAATCACCTGTCAGAATATCTATCCCCTTATCTGTAAGCTCAACGGAATTTAATTTTTCATCTATCACAAAGAACAAAGGATCCGTAACAACATGCATGTTCTTCATGTTTTCCTGCATATACAGGTTTTCTGTCTTCAGCATTCGGGCCTTAATCCCCTGTTCACTCAGGAACTTAATTAAAGGTTTATATTTTGGATATCCTTTATAGGCCCTGTACAAAAGCAACGATCCTTCATCCTGGACTTTCGAATCTTCTGATGAAAGTTTTTGTTTTGCATCTGTTAAAAGCTGCGTTACCATTTGCCGCTGCTGAGCTACGAGTTTTTCAACTCTGGGCTTCAATTCCTCAAATTGCTGATCATTACTTTTAGGAACAGGCCCCGAAATAATCAACGGTGTTCTTGCATCATCAATAAGTACTGAGTCAACCTCATCCACGATGGCATAATGATGTTTACGCTGCACAAGTTCAGAAGGATTAAATGCCATATTGTCACGCAGATAATCAAATCCGAACTCATTATTCGTTCCGAAGGTGATATCTGCCTGGTAAGCTTTTCTTCGGCTTTCTGATCCTGGCTGATGTTTGTCAATACAATCCACACTTAAACCATGAAACTGGTAAAGCGGTCCCATCCATTCCGAGTCACGTTTTGCAAGATAATCGTTTACGGTTACCACATGAACTCCCCTGCCAACAAGTGCATTTAAAAATACGGGTAAGGTAGCGACCAAAGTTTTACCTTCACCAGTTGCCATCTCTGCAATTTTTCCCTGATGTAAAACAACACCACCGATTAACTGAACTTCATAGTGAACCATATCCCAGGTAATCGTATTACCACCTGCAACCCATGTATTGTGCCAGATAGCATAATCACCTTCAATATCTACAAAATCAAATTTAGCAGCTAAGTCACGATCAAATTGAGTAGCTTTAACTTTTATGGTTTCATTTTCCTTAAACCGCCTGGCGGTCTCTTTGACAACTGAAAAGACTTCAGGAAGCATGTCTTCAAGCAGTTCTTTTTCTTTTTCCCAAATCTTTTTCTCCAGATCGTCTATTTCATCATAGAGTTTTTCTCTCTCCTCGTATGCAACGGAATCTTCATCTATTTGTTCCCGTAACGATTCAATTCGTGTTCTCTCTTCCTCAGAAACATCTTTAAGCTTCTGTTTTATTTCAGTTGTTTTATTTCGTAACGCATCATCATTAAGTTTTTCGATTTCCGGATATACCTCTTTTATTTTTGTAACAAAAGGCATTAACTGACGAATATCCCTGTCAGATTTGTTACCAAAAAACTTTGAGAGCACTGTATTTATTGCCATTGGTTTTTGTGATTTTTTTGAACAGACGCAAATTTAACGGTTTTATTTGAATGAGCGCTGCCCGAATGTTCATAAATCCTTTAATACTTGCATCTGTTTTAACAAATACCATTCCACAAATTATCACGGTTAAATCTCCGAAATTAAATCCATGCGAAATAACAAATATATACATCACTAAATCAAAACGTTACAAAACTTAAAACTTAGAATATGATGATCACTTCATAAAATCCACATCTGCCATATTTAACAAAATGTCAGATTAATTAACCTTTGGGTGTCATAAATGAAAAAAGGAAGAATCCAACAGAATCCCTCCCCTTTCTATATTCAAACAGGCAATATCTTATTCCTCTATCTAAAAGTTTTGAGGATAGTCCTTTAATGCATCTTCATTAAAAATTGGTTCAAATACTAACTCAGAATTCGTCTGATATTCCAATCCCCAGTCGCCACCCTCATTTTCACCTGCAGTTGCGGTCTCTGAAGCAGCCACACTTAAATTTGTCAGTTCTGAAATTTTATTTAAAACAGCTTTTCCATTTTCGCAACTGGCAAAATTTGAACCGTAAAACAGCAGTGATATTTCTTTGTTTTTTAATAGTTTTAAATCGAATAAATCAGATATGGAATTTTCATCATAGGCTGTGCCGTTAAGTACTAATTTCCCTTCTTTTACGGGCAATAACAGATGAACCTGTTTGATATTCTGATTTGTGCTGGTAATCCTGTATATCTCAAACCACAATTCAGTTTCGCTATTGACCATTAGAACCTCCGCTTCTCTTAATATTGAATGCTTTAATAAATCTACATCCTGAATACTCTCGTCAATGACCACAAGATCTTTAGTCTGGGCTGTTACGCTCAAACCTGCACTTATAAGCAGCAACCATAGGGATATTAGATTCTTCATGACTTCTTAATTTTATGAATTGACTTTTTAATTAATGCTATGAGCTGTAAATATACAATATATCACCCTAAAAACCTAATTTTATTTAACTTTAATTATACTTAAATTAACAATAAATTAATTTAACCTAATCTAAAACCCTCATATTTTTTTAAAAAATACAGATGTTCCGATAGGGACTATTTGTTTTGCATAGAACAAAAAAAGGAGGTATTCACAGAACACCTCCTGTAAAATTATGCAACAATATTTATTGTTTTATGAGTTTCATATTTGCAATTGCTTCAGAATTCTGGATAATCCGGATCAGATATATTCCTGCTGGCTGATCGCTGATATCAATCCTTTCTTTTCCTACACATCCCTCTGTACGCTGAACCATTTTGCCATTCAGACTATAGACAGCCAGGCTGAAAGACTGAGTATTATCCACATTTACTGTTGCTGTTCCATGACCTATTGACGGATAAAGGTTTACACTAACCAATGATACTGAATGAATCGCTTCGGCTGATCCAAATGGAGTCGGATCTTCATCATCCAATATACCATCATTATCGTCGTCCGGGTCATTCAGATCACTGATTTTATCACCATCATTATCCAGTGGTATTGATTTCAAATCGAACGGATTTGTTCCATTATCAATCTCATCCTGATCCGAATAACCATCATTATCATCATCGGTATCCGCATTATTTCCAATGCCATCGTTATCACTATCAGCAAATTCTGTGGCATCCATAGGGAATTCATCCTCTGAGTCAATAACACCATCGTTATCATCATCATTATCGTTCAGGTCACTCACCTTATCGCCATCGTTATCAGCCGGTACTGATTCTGAATCCAGCGGATCGGTGTCATTGGCAATCTCATCTGCATCGCTGTAACCATCGCCGTCGTCGTCAGTGTCCGCATTATCACCTATACCATCATTATC